>CAWEZA010000030.1:0-37944 GCA_963813125.1 uncultured delta proteobacterium
TAATCGTTGCTTTCCGCGCTAATGTACATGTTGCCCTTGACGTATTCCCTGGCGGCATTGAGTTCGGCTTCCGGGATGAGTTCCACGGAGAGCCTGGAGAGCTGTTCGCACACGAGCCCCAGGACTTCCCGCACGTTTTGGGCGATACCCCGGCGTAGATGCCGGTCATCCCGGAATCTTCATGGCTGTGGGAAAAGGAGTAGACAGAGTAGGCAAGACCGCGCTTTTCTCTTATTTCCTGAAAGAGGCGGCTGCTCATGCTGCTGCCCAGAATGACGTTTAGCAGGTGGGAAGCAAAGCGCGTTTCATCTTTTTGCGATGCGCCGTGCATCCCGAAGAGCACATGGACCTGCTCGAGGTCTTTTTTCACGGTCCTGCAGAAAAAATGGGGATCCGCAGGCGAGCGCCGGGCCGGGTTGTTAGAATTGGGGACCCTTTCCATCGCCGGGCCTATCAGGTCGAGGAATTGCTGATGTTCGAGGTTTCCCGCGGCGGATATCACGATTCCCGAAGGGCTGAAATGGTCGGCAACAAAGCCGATCATACCTTTCCGGTCTGCCTTTTCGACAATTTCAACCGCCCCGTAGATGGGCAGGCCAAGAGGGTTTTGTTTCCAGAACTCTTCCTGGAAAAGAACGTGGACGAATTCATCGGGGGTATCCTCGACCATGCGGATTTCCTGCACGATAACACTTTGTTCGCGCTCGATTTCCGCCGGATCGAAGACCGACTCGAGGAAAAGGTCCGATAAAAGGTCGGTGAGCAAGGGAAGATGGGCGGCCAGTACTTTGGCGTGAAAACAGATATGCTCCTTGGAAGTAAAAGCGTTGGCAAAACCGCCCACGGAATCGAATTCCTTGGCGATGTCCAAAGCGCTCCTGCGTTTGGTTCCCTTGAAGAGCATATGTTCGATGAAATGGGTGAGTCCCCGCTCGTGCGGTCCTTCATCGCGCGAGCCGGTATTTACCCATATTCCGGTGGAAACCGAATGGGCATATGGAATTTTTTCCGTAACAACCCTGATCCCATTGCCTAGAACCGTTTTCCGGTACAATTTCCCCCCTCGTGCAAAGCCGCGGGATTTGAGGGCTCCCCCGCCGGCTTAGGGTCAAACTTGTTTAGTGATTGAGACAGGAGCAATTTCCCGCCGGTCAAGGGGTGAAGCGCGGAGATCGACAGCGATTTTTCGCGCCGTACCCCACGGCCTCACGAGAAAAGGGACAGCAAACGCCATCCCGGCACAGGCAGGGGTGAAACACCCGATTATCCCGAAGGAGTACCGGGCTTCCCCGCCGTAGCCGATAGAGCTGGTAACCGACAAAGTCCACTCAGCGCCGAGAATGGACGGACGCATGACTCCATGGTGGACCGCCCCTTTTCACAACTCCCCAAAGCAAACGCAAGATCACTCGGATTCCTTCTCCTCCGGGGGGAGGGCGGCTTTGCGGCTGAGTCTAATCCTGCCGTCCTTGTCTATATCGATCACTTTCACCAGTACCTCGTCGCCTTCGTTTACGACGTCGGTGACTTTGCGCACACGGTGGTGTTCAAGCTGCGAGATGTGAATCAGGCCTTCGGTATTTGGCAGTATCTCGGCAAACGCTCCGAAATCGGTCACCCGGACTATTTTGGCCATATAGAGCTGGCCGATTTCAGGCTCCGTGGTGATACTTCTGATCTTCGCGATAGCCTTGTCGCACGCCTCTCCGTCAGGGCTCATTACAACGACTCGACCACTGTCGTCAATATCGATTTTAGCCCCGGTCTCAGCGACGATGGAGCGGATGACTTTTCCTCCGGACCGATAACGTCGCGAATTTTATCCGGGTTGATTTGAATGGTGACAACCCTTGGGGCATAGGGGGAAAGTTGCTGCCTGGGAGTTTCGATGGCAGTCTGCATTTTTCCCAGGATGTGAAGCCTGCCGCTTCTGGCCTGATAGAGGGCCTTTTTCAAGATTTCCCGGTTTACACCGGCAATTTTAACGTCCATCTGGAAGGCGGTGATGCCGCGTTCGTTTCCGGTGACTTTGAAGTCCATGTCTCCGAGGTGATCCTCGTCACCGAGAATGTCCGAGAGAACTATAAACTCCTCGCCTTCTTTCACGAGACCCATGGCGATGCCCGCCACCGGACTTAAAACCGGGACTCCCGCGTCCATGAGAGCCAGGGAAGCACCACAAACCGTGGCCATGGAACTGGAGCCGTTTGATTCGAGCACTTCGGAAACGACCCGAATGGTGTAAGGGAACTCTCCGTTTTTAGGCAGGGAAGGCTTAATGGCCCGCTCGGCAAGTGCGCCATGGCCTATTTCCCTTCGGCCCGGGCCCCTTAAGGGTTTTACTTCCCCGACGGAAAAGGGTGGAAAGTTGTAATGGAGCATAAAGGACTTGAAGGTTTCGCCGGCAAGGGTCTCGATTTTCTGCTCGTCGGAGGATGAGCCAAGGGTTACAACGGCGATAACCTGCGTTTCGCCACGGGTAAAGAGGGCCGAACCGTGGGCTCGGGGCAGCTTTGAAACTTCGATCGAAATGGGCCGGACCTCATCGAAAGCACGTCCGTCGATCCTTCGGCGCTCCTTGACCATCATGGCGCGCACGACTTTTTTCTCGAGTTCGTCGAGGAAGCCCTCGATTTCTTTTTCCCTGCCTTCGTAGTCGGCGGCAAGCTCTGTTCTTACGCGGGCCTTCAGGGCCTTTTTACGGTCGCGCCTTGCGATTTTATCGGCCGTTGTCATGACTTCGCCCATCTCGGCTCTGGCCAGGTCGGAGACCCTGTCAGCCAGGGCCAGGTCGACAACCACCTCGGGCGGGGCCTGTTTTTCTTTTGCAACAAGCCTTTGGAGTTCCACCTGGGCGTCGATCAGCGGCACTATGGCCTGGTGGGCGCACATGATGGCATCGGCAATGTCTTCTTCGGGCACAAAGTCCGCGCCGCCCTCGACCATGACGACGGCTTCCCTGCTCCCAGCCACGACGATATTCATGTCGCTTTGCGCCAGGAGGGCCGCGGAGGGATTTATCACGAATTCCCCGTCAACTCTGCCCACCCGCACGGCGGCAACGGGCCCTCCGAAGGGGATCGACGAGATCTGCAAGGCCGCCGATGCGCCGGTAAGGGCTACCACATCGGGTTCATTTTGAATGTCCACCGACATGACGGTGGCGATCACCTGGGTCTCGAACCCCCATTTTTTGGGGAAAAGGGGACGAATCGGCCGGTCGATCAGGCGGGAGGTCAAGGTCTCCTTTTCACTCGGGCGACCGACTTCCCGTGCGGAAAAACCCCCCGGAATCCTGCCCGAGGCATAGCTCATCTCCTGGTAATCGACCGAAAGCGGGACAAAATCGATTCCCTTCCCTTATCCGGTCTTCCTTTGTCGCAGTGACAATCACAACCGTATCGCCGTATCTCATCAGGACGGAGCCGCCGGCCTGCCTGGCCACCTCCCCGGTCTCGAACCTGAGAGGACGTCCGCCAACCCAACTTCTACTGTATGTTTCATCTATTTTCCTTTATATCGAGAGACATTTGCCCGATCCATCGCGAGGCAAGCGGGCACTCGGGGCCACGGCGATTACCGGCGCAATCCGAGCCGTTCTATCACGGTATTATAGCGCTCGACGTTTTTTCGCTTCAGATAATTTAGCAGCTGCCTGCGCTGTCCGACCAGCTTCAAAAGCCCCCTTCGCGAATGATGATCTTTCTGGTGGCTTTTGAAGTGCTCGGTCAAATAAGAGATTCTCTCGCTGAGAAGGGCGATCTGCACTTCGGGAGAACCCGTATCGGTCGGGTGCACTCTAAAACCGTCAATAATTTCTTTTTTCTTCTCTGGGGTCATTACCACGGCAGTATTCCTCCTTGATGTTTTACCTGTTAGTTCCAAGTTTGTTATTCGCGTTGTCGTCCCGGAAATTCCCCTTGCCCTTCCCGGCGGCGCGGTAAAGGAGCTCAGAAAGGGAATACACGCAGGCGGCGGGTTTCGCCGGGTAAAGAACCCGGCCACCACAAAGCCGCCAGACGATTGTGCCGGTCACGATCCGCACGGCGTCGGGACAAGCGTAATAAATTCTCCTTCTGTTTTGTTTCCCATTCGGGATCGAGCTGGCCGTTTCTCAAAAGAGCGATCGACCTGCCATCGGCCATGGAAACGGCGGGCAGATGCAAAAGTGCCTCATTGAGGGGGATAATCGATCCCCCGGCGGATGCGGCGGAAAAACCCTCCTCCAAGCGCAGCGCGCGATCCAGAGTAAAAGAGCCAACCCTGGTGCGTCTTAGGGCGGAAAGGTGCGCTCCGCTCCCAAGCCTCGCCCCGATATCGGAGGCAAGCTGCCTGATGTAGGTGCCCTTCGAGCAGCAGACTTCCACTACGGCCTCCGGCCACTGGAAAGATTGCAGCGCTATCGAGTGAATGCATATCTCGCGTTCGGGCAGATCGACCTCGATTCCCCTGCGGCTAAGCTCATAGAGCCTTCGGCCATCGACCCTTACCGCCGAAAACCTGGGAACGGTCTGCCGGCACACGCCGGAGAAAGTCGCCCAGCACCTCGAGCAAATCATTTTCGCAAAAAACGACATCACTTCGGCCGATGACTTGCCCGGTCTTATCCTGGGTGTCGGTTTCAACCCCGAAACAAAGGGTCGCCCTATAGACCTTGTCGAGCCCTACAATCTGATCGGATGCGCGGGTCGCCTCATCCAGGCACAAAACGAGCACGCCCGTCGCAAACGGGTCGAGAGTGCCGGTATGGCCGATCTTGCGGGGTTTTAGCAGCTTTTTGACCTTGGCGGCCGCCTTGGCCGAGGTTATTCCCTCCGGCTTGTCCAAAACCAGAACGCCGCCAACCGGAGCCGGATGCCGGAGGTCTGAAGCGCAAACGGCGGCGGTGTCGCCGCCGATTGCTTCTCCGGTCATGAGGTTCTTAGTTTTCGCCAAAAGCTTTGCGTCATCCATTGATATAGCTGACCGCCTCCCCGATAAACATCGAGCGGACCGAACCCAGGTCGCCCGCGAATCCTGCACGCCGCCGCCTGCTTGTGCCCGCCTCCCCCATAGCGTTGCGCAAGCCTGGCGACATTGATGTTTCCCCTCGACCTCATGCTGACGTGTATCAGTCCGTCACCGGTTTCCCTGAAAAGTATCGCCATTTCGGCCGATTTGACCGAACGCAGGTGATTGATGAACCCCTCGCTTTCCATGTAGGAAGACGAGGAGTTAGACAGCATCGACCGGCTGAGCTGCGCAGTCACAATCCTCGATGAGGCATGCAGTTCGATCGTTCCAAGCACCATGGCCAGGAGCCTTAGTTTTTCCGGGCTCGCCGAATCGTATACGTTTTCGGCTATACCGGCGGGGTCGGCCCCGAAGCCCACCAGCGCGGTGATTATCTCAAAGACGCGCGCGTTGGTGTTTGAGTATCTAAACGAGCCGGTGTCGGTAAGAATCCCCGTGTAGAGCGCGGTCGCCAGGTGTTTGTCAGGGGCAAGAGACAGGCCCATGCAAAGGTCGAAGAGCATCTCGCATGTGCTGCTTGCCCCCGTTTCCACCCAGTTTGCGTTTCCAAACGGCTTGCTCACCAAGTGGTGATCGATATTTATGAGGAAAGGCGAACCCTTGACGGTCTCAAGCAGTTTTTCTCCCACTCTTTCCATATCTCCGCAGTCAACGAGAACCGCCGCTTCATATTCCATGGATTCGGGGGGCTTGTTTTTGATTTCCCGCACGTTTGGCAAAAAACCGTATTCCTGGGGGCAGGGGTCCGGGGTGTATGTGTCGGCTCTTTTGCCAAGCCTTCTGAGAATGAGCTGCATCCCAAGAAGCGCGCCCATCGCGTCTCCGTCCGGATGAACATGGGTAGCGATCATGAATCGTTCGTGGTTCCGGATAGCCGAGATCATTTCCCTGATTTTAAGCGTTTTAAGCTCACTCATCTTTGTGAAGCTCTTTTAGCAGTCTTTCCATTTTATCTCCGTATTCGAAAGACGTGTCGTATTCGAACGAAAGCTGGGGAACATATCTGAGGCTGAGCCTGCTGCCGAGTTCCTGCCGCATGAAACCTTTGGCTTTATCCAGGCCCGAAAGAGCGTTCTTTCTTGCCGCTTCGTCGGCATCCCGGCCCGTGATGCAAAAGAAAACCCTGGCATTTCTCAGATCATCCGTAACTCTGACTCCGCTAATGGTGATGTTTTGGACGCGAGGGTCTTTCACTCGGCGGAACACGAGTTCGGCGATTTCCCTGTGAAGCAGGTCAGCCACTCTGTCGGAGCGTTTATATTCCTTTATCATAAATCCCCGGCGCCTATTTTAAGGAACTGAAAGCCTTGCGGTTTCATATGTTTATCAATTCCATCTCCCGGCTTATCAGCTCGGCCAGGCCCAGCGAGTCCATGAAATCGATTATCCGGTCGAGCAGCGAATTGAGACGCGCCCGTCGTTTCCGACAACGGCAATACCTATGGAGGTCTGCCGATAGACGTCCTGGTCCGATACTTCGGCAACGGTCACATTGAAGCGGGTGCGGCTCTTTTCCACAAGGCTTTTGACAATTCTCCGCTTGTCCTTGAGAGAGTGGATTCATGAAGTCTGAAAACGACCCAGGGCCACACTACGGTCATAATCGCCTCACGAACCACCCCGGCGATCATGCTCGGGTTCATAGACCTGCTTTATTTCCTGGATCTCGTAGGCTTCGAGGATATCCTTTTCCTTGATGTCACTAAAGTTTTCGATTCCGATGCCGCATTCGAACCCTGACTTGACTTCCTTGACGTCGTCTTTAAACCGTCTAAGCGAACCGATCTTTCCGTCATAGACGACCACATTGTCTCTTATAACTCTAGCCCTGGCGTTTCTTTCCACGTGACCGTCGAGGACCGAACAGCCGGCGATCATTCCGAGTTTGGGAACGTGGAAAGTCTGCCGTCACTTCCGCCCTGCCAAGTCACGTTTTCCTTGTAGATGGGCTTGAGCATTCCGAATATGGCGCTTCTGATGTCATCGAGAAGCTGGTAGATGACATCGTAGTAGCGCATATCGACCTTTTCCTGGTCGGCCAACTCCTGCACCTTGCTGTCCGACCTGATGTTGAAGCCGATGATGATCGCATTGGAGGCCGAGGCGAGCATGACGTCGGTCTCGGTTATCGCCCCTGTGCCGTTGTGGATGATGTTGATCTTGACCTCGGAGGTCGAAAGCTTGAGCAGCGAATCGATGATAGCTTCGAGGGAGCCCTGCACGTCGGTTTTGACAATGAGTTTGAGCTCCTTGACCTCGCCTTCCTGAATCTGATTGAACAGGTTTTCGAGGGTTATCTTGCTCGAGCGCGACAGCTCTAATTCCCTGAGCTTGAGGAGCCTGTGTTCGGCAACGACCCTGGCCTGCTTTTCATCGGCCAGAACGATAAAGTCGTCTCCGGCATTGGGAACGCCGGAAAAACCGAGAACTTCGACCGGAATCGACGGCGAGGCGGCTTCCACGCGGTGGCCGCGGCCATCGAACATATTTCGGACCCGGCCCGAATAAATTCCGCAGACGTAAGCGTCGCCGGCTTTAAGGGTTCCATCCTGGACCAGGACAGTGGCGACCGGACCGCGGCCCTTGTCGAGCTTGGCCTCGATGACTCTTCCCCTGGCCAGCTTGTTCGGGTTGGCCTTGAGTTCGAGCAGTTCGGCCTGGAGCAGCACCATTTCGAGCAGATCTTCTATCCCGATGCGTTTTTTTGCGGATATTTCGACCATGGTGGTCGGACCGCCCCATTCTTCGGGCACCAGTCCATGATCGGAGAGTTCGCGCTTGACCCTGTCGACGTTGGCGTTAGGCTTGTCGATCTTGTTTATGGCAACAATGATCGGGACCTCGGCGGCCTTGGCGTGATTTATGGCTTCAACGGTCTGCTGCATGACACCGTCGTCGGCGGCGACCACGAGGATGACCGTATCGGTGACCTTGGCGCCCCTGGCCCGCATCGAAGTAAAGGCCTCATGGCCGGGGGTGTCGAGAAATATGATGTCGCCTTTAGCCAGTCTAACATGGTAGGCCCCTATGTGCTGGGTGATGCCTCCGGCTTCACCTTCGATAACCTTGGTATCCCGGATCGCATCGAGCAGTGAGGTCTTGCCGTGATCGACATGGCCCATGACGGTAACCACCGGGGGCCTCAGGAGCAATTCCTCGGCGCGGTCTTCCTTTATCTGCAGCACTTCTTCTTCTTCGAAAGCGGTCTTTTCCACTTCAAAGTCGAAATCGGAGACAACGAGGGCCGCCGTGTCGAAGTCGAGGGCCTGGTTGATGTTGGCCTGGACGCCCAGCATCAGCAGTTTCTTTATAACCTCGCCTGCCTTCATGCCCATCTGCCGGGCAAGGTTGGCAACCGTAATGGCCTCGTCGATCTTTATGCGCTTGCGGCCAACCTTGGGGGCCGCCGGCTCAGGTTTTGGCGGCTCTTTGACAACCTGTCTGCCCGACCTGCCCCTGCCCCGGTCGTCCTGGGCGGCAAGCTCTTTTTTCGTGTAAAGGTCCTCTTTCTGAAAGACTTCCTTGCGTCGGCCCGGTTTGGCTTTTTCCGCCTCTTCGGGTTTTTTGCGTTTCTGCTCCTTGAGAGCCGTATCGACAATTTCGGTACCCTTGGCGATAAAACGGGCGGCCAGTTCCGTAAATCCGGCTCGGGCTCCTCTTCGGTTTCCTCGCCCATCAATTCCGGAAGCTTGATGATCCTTGCGGGCTCTTCCCTTTTGGCCTTCTTGCGCCGTCTTTTCTTGCCTTTTTTCCGCTTGTCGTCATCTTCCTCTTCTTCCTCGGTGGCAGCCGAGGTTTTAGGCAAGGCCTCCTGGGACGTCGCCGTATCGGGGACCGTTTCGGCCGGCCGGGTCCCGACAGGCTTTGGCGCAACGGGGGGCGCCTGAACGGGCCGGCCCGGTTGGGCCTTGGCCGCCGGTTTGAGCTCTTCGGCCACCGCGGGCTGTGCGACTACGGGTTCGGGCTTAACGGGGGCCGGCCTGACGATCCTTGCCGGTTCGTATTTGCGCTCGGGGTGAGCCGCCGTTTTCGCCTTGTCCACGATGACTTCTTTTGCCTCGACCGCCTCGACGGGCTCAGCCAGAGGCGGACCAGTTTCAGAGGGTAGTTCCGGAGGCTCAGCGGGAACGCCGGATTGGACATCAAACTGGGGAGGAACTTCAACGGGCGGCGTCTCTACGACTTCGGCCACAGTTTCAAAAGGGATCTCTTCAGCTGTCTCCGCCTGGGGTGCTTCAGGCTCGGGCTGCGCATCAATTTTCTTTCGTCTTCGGATTACTTCCCTGCCGATGCGTTTTTCTTCAACTTTTTCGGCACCGAGCCTCGCCTCGGAGAATTGCTGCCTGATCTTGAGCACGGCGCTATCGCTTAGCGGGCTCATGTGGTTTTTCACCGTGAAGCCCAATTTTTCGATTCGCTCTATCAGGCCTTTGTTGTCAATGTTTAACTCTTTTGCGAGTTCATGCACCCTAAGTTTCGTCATCAAAGATTCCCCCTCTGAAACGCTTCTTTCTTCGGTATTCATTGACCCTCCGGGCCGACAGCGAGCGGCCCCGGTTTAAATTTGTTTTTTCGAAAGCCGAACTCCCGGCACACAAAGCTCTTTTGCCCTGTTTCGGAAGGCGCGCTGCATCCGCCTGTCCAAACGCAGACCGGGCAGACACTCTCGGCAGGCATAACCGCCCCTTCCTTTGATCGTTCCGAGGGTATCCTCCAAAATCCGACCGCTCTCCGCATCCAGGCCAAGTCGCGCCAGTTCTGCCTTGGGCCTTTTGCGCATGCAGACAAGGCAGGTGCGAACAGGTATGTGGCCCCGCTTCAACGCCGCAGCCTACCCTTCGCGGGCCTGGTCGGAGTCGGCATGCATGTCCTGGTGCTCCGCGGCATCCTGGTCGACGGGTTCTGCACTGTCCGAGCCGGTTTCCATCACCGGTTGCTCTTCGGCTTCCTGCTCGACCGGTTCCTCAGTGTCCGAATCGGCCTGCTCTTCGGCTTCCTGCGGGCTTTGGGCCGTGGGCCGCTCCGAATAGGTTCCGCCGAGCAACTCTCGGGCCTGTGTCTTCATGGTTTCCAGTGTGGAAGCCGACAATCGGGTGGTGTCCTCCAGTTCGAGCAAAGATGCATCGAGAAACTCTTCAAGAGAACCGATCCCCGATTCATAGAGCTTATCGGCCATCTCGGAGGAAAGCCCGGGGATTCGCAGAAGCGCCTGATAGCCGGCCTGCTTTTGCCGTTCGTAGCGGCTTTCGCTCTTCACGTCTATGCGCCAGTTGGTCAGCTTGGAGGCAAGCCTCACGTTCTGCCCTCTTTTGCCAATGGCAAGAGAGAGTTGATCGTCGGGCACGATGACCTCCATGCTCCGGTTGGCCTGGTCGACGATAACTTTGGAAATAATTGCCGGAGCCAGACCATTTACCACGAATTTGGCTGGGTCCATGTTCCAGGGGATGATATCTATTTTTTCGCCGCGAAGTTCCTGGACCACGTTCTGGACCCTGGTCCCCTTCATTCCCACGCAGGCGCCCACAGGGTCGACGTCGGAGTCTTTGGATATGACGGCGATCTTTGCCCTGGAGCCAGGTTCACGGGCCGCGCTGATAATACTTACGATGCCCTCGCTTATCTCCGGCACCTCGGCATGGAAGAGCTGTATCAAAAAATGGGGATGAGTCCGGCTAAGGACGATCTGGGGGCCTTTGCTGATCTTTTTTACCTCCAGTACATACGTCCTGATGCGGTCTCCCTGCCGAAAAATCTCCCTTGGAATCTGCTCTTTCTGCGGCAAAACGGCTTCGGCCTGGCCCACATTCACCAGTATGGCGCCCTTGTCCACCCTCTGGACGATACCGTTTACGACCTCGCCCTTGCGGCTCTTGAACTCCTCATAGACCACTTCCCGCTCGGCATCCTTCATCTTCTGGATGATGACCTGCTTGGCCGACTGCGCCGCAATCCTGCCCAGCATTTCGGTTTCCATCCGGATACCCAGTTCGTCGCCGACCTCGCATTCGCTGTCGAGCTTTTTCGCCTCTTCAAGGATGACCTGCTTATCGGGATCGCTCAACTCTTCGACGACTTCTTTGAACTGAAAGGCCTCTATTTCGCCGTATTCCTCGTTAAAGGTGACATCCAGGTCAAGTTTGGCGCCGTACCGTTTCCTGATGGCCGACTTAATGGCCTCTTCAAGAGTTTGAATCAGGGTTAGCCGGTCAATGCCCTTTTCTCTGCTGACCTGCTCGATCAACCGTTTGAGTTCACTGGCCATAAATAGAAAATACCTCCATCAATTCAAGATAATCCTTATGTGACGCCGCCGGTCAGTGCGATTTTCGCTCCAAGGATTCGAAATATAGCAATCTGGCCCGCTCGATGAGTTCCAGCCCTATGGCGTAGTCCCCGGAATCGCACTGCACTGTCAACCCCTCGGGGGAAGCCTCCTTTAGCGAGCCTCTGAAATTCCGGCGGTTTTGCACCGGAGATATCGTCCGGACTTCAATTATATCGCCAATGTGCTTTCGAAAGTGTTCAATCTTTCGTAGCGGCCGATCAATACCCGGCGAGGAAACCTCCAGGTTGTAGGCAACCTGGATCAAATCGGCTGAATCGAGCACATCACCCACAACCCGGCTGATCCCGGCACAGTCGTCCACCGTTATTCCCCGTTCGCTGTCGAGATAGATGCGCAGCACCCACCCGATCGACTCACGGCGATATTCGATGTCCAGGACCTCCATGGCCCGGTCGGCGATTAGCGGTTCGACCAGATTCCATATCCGGCCGATCAGTTCGCCTTCCTCCTGTTTGAGTTCCTGAGCCAATTTGAAGCCTATCCACGCCAAGTGCGCGCGCAAAAAAAAAAGTGGGGTTACTCAACCCACTTCTCCCAGCAGACCGACAATGTTCAAATTCCAGTTAGGAACCAACTTTAACTCAGAATCCAGAATAGTTGTCATCCACTGATCGAAGCAGGCCTTAAGCCCCCTCAAAAAGGGAAACCCTCCTAAAAGAAGGGAACGTTGCGACCTGGAGCGGGCGACGGGATTCGAACCCGCGACCCCAAGCTTGGGAAGCTTGTGCTCTACCAGCTGAGCTACACCCGCAAAAGAGCCGTAATTAAATATTGTACCGGATGGCCTGCAACCGGGTCAAGGGAAAACAAGGGCTTTTCCGCAAAAGCGATCTCGACCGTGGTCCGCTCTTCTTTTAAAAGTTCATTTCCCTCAGCGGTGCAGTCCGTTACAGGACAAATATCGGCGAGTATAGCATGTCCCCCGCATTGCCGTAAACCAGGAAAGAACAGTGGATGCACCGGGGGAAAGGGCGGAAATACCCATCATACGTGTTCAATATTCCGCAGGGTTGCGGCGGGCGCTCGTGCCCCCGGTTTGCCCGAGAAAACCGATGGTCAGGCCGTCAGCCACAAGGGAGCCGATGGTTTCGATAGTCTTTCGAAACGGGGTGTTCCTCACGTGGCTCCATCGCGTGTCCCCGTCGAAATGCTCGGGCATCTTGAGATTATAGATAACGGGAAGTTTGAGTTTTTTCCAGTCGGCCCCATGGACCCTTAGCCATGCGTCGCCCGACGGTACAATATCTGTAAGGTATTCGACCGCGACCTGTCCGTTGTCGAAAACGGTAGTGGTAAGCTTTCGGCCAGGCTCGAAAGACCCCAGGGCGGCATCGGGCAGCACCTCGACCAGGCGCCAGCCGGCAAGGATCGCGTTTTGCGCCATATGGTTGACGCTCGCGGGGACCCCGTTAATCATGTCGCCGACAAAAGCGTCCTGGAGCTTCGACACGGAATAGAGAAGCCGGTTTTTGAAACCATGGGGCTGTTGTTGCGAACCGGGGTGATAGGCGCCAAAGCTCAATGCGCCCGCCAAGTCCCGGAAAAAATTCCCGACGGTCCCCAAAAGACCCGTCTGCTGTGTCTTGCGAATCTGATTTTTCTCATCCCTGTAGCGGATCTTGCTGCCCATGAATACGTTGGCGAAAAAATTCCCGATGTTTCCCGCGACTCCTGAAATGTCCCTGCCGATAAGCCACGGAATGGATTTTTTTCCGGTATTTTCGACGACTTTTCCTTGATCTGAATAATACCCGCCCCCCGGATTTCGAAGCAGCTGATCATCCTTATACTTTTGCCAGCCGCTCATCTGAACGGAGTCGGGCGGTTTTGACGCAAGGCTCTTCCTGTAAGCCGCCGAGGCCCGGGTTCCCGAATTTGGCGCGTTGCCTGTGGATTTGGAAGACAAAAGGGCAGGGGATGCCGACACCACCGCATCGTTTGGACCCTTTTCCGGCTGCATCAGTGACTGAGGGGCGGGAGTGGACATCATGGCGGTTTGCAGGGTTTTGTCAAAGCTTTGACCTGCGTCCGGATAAGGGGCGCCGGGTTTTGACGGAACGACTTCCGCCAAGTCTTCGTATGTGACTGGGCAAGGTTTCAATTTGCTATCCGCAAACGTTGGAAACAGTTGTTTACTTCTTCGTGTTGAGTAGCTTTGAGCAATCATTGTGCCACGGCCGCTCACTTTTCCAGTCATAAAAGAGTCAAACAGCCACTTTGCCGACATACTGGCGTAACAAAAACAAGGCATGCTGGTTATGGAAAAGGCTAAGTGAAAATCTTCCAAAGCAGGAGAGGATAGTGATGGACGAACGCACTTTGAGAGATTTCAGGGAGCTTTTAGAAGGCCACATGAAAGGACTTCTGGATGGCGGTTACGCTCCATGGGCAAGAATTGCCGACCACGCGGTGATCGACCCGATGGACACGGCGGATATGGCGTCTCATCATTGCGACCAGACGCTTGTTAACTCCATTCATTACCGCAGCCAGCAGCTTCTGCATGAAATCAGGTCCGCCATTCAGCGGATCGATGAAGGGGAGTTCGGGGTCTGCTGCCTTTGTTCCGATTCAATTGGAATGGGCAGGTTGCAGGCGCGCCCCACAGCCATGCTTTGCATACGCTGCCAGGAGGCGTTGGAAAGCGCAAAACGCAGGTTTGCCGGCTCAAGGCGCCGTGGAATTGCGGCCTGAGAGCCCGGTTTTTCCGCTCAATGGGTGCACACCGGCATTCCAACTCTCACTCGCCGTTCACGATGCCCATGCAGATCAGGATAACTCCCGATACCGTTCTTTACTTTAGGCCTGTACGATTGGAAAAATCGACGTCAGCACTGAACGGAATTTTTAGAATTGACACTAGCCTTTGAAAAGAAGACCGGGGCGTTCAAATCATCGCCGCCGGATCGTCGTTCGAGCGGAAAAACTGATGCGCCGGGTCTGTGGAGTCGCTGAGCGCGACCCACAGCCGGCGCATATCAACATTACCGATTCCTGTGCGCGGACGCCGTTTTTGTTCTACCAGTCTTCCTTCTTTGTCGTCTTCGGAAGGGCCGCGCCAGCAACCCCTTTTACGCCTTCAACCGCATTTGTCAGCACTTCCCTGACAGTTTTTACCGCGTTATTGCCGATGCTTCCCGCCGCGTCGACAGCGCCATTAACGGTTACCTTCGCCAGTTCTTCGACATTTGCGCCGGTCTCTTTTGCCGCTTCGATCACTCCGTCCAGGGTTTTGCGGGCAATCTGCCCGATGTCGGCCCCGATCGCGGCACCCTCCCCGACCGTTCCTCGGGCTACCTGCCTGGCAACCCCCAGCAAGTCGCCGCCCACGTCGCTAACTCCCATAATGATTCCCTTGGCGACGCTTTTGGCGCTGAGCAAAAGACCGTTGCTCACCTCCTCGGCGGCTTTGAAGGTCCCTCCGAGGACGTCTTTTGTGACGTTGACGGTTTCATCGGCAACGGCGCCGGTGGCTTTGAGGGTATCGGAGACAACGTTTCTTACCAGGCTCACCATCTGGGCTTCGATCTCGCTAATGCCCTTGAGGCTGCTGATTATTCCTTCCTTCACCGCGGCCCCTGTCCTGGCAGTGGAAGAAGCAATTTCCCGGGATGTTTCTTCGCGCGTTTCTTCAGACCCCATTTCATAGACTCCTTCTTGTTGGGTCGCTCGGCTCCTTTTCCCGCCTTAGGGTGAACCGACGCTGGTTACTTGAAAGATGTTCAAAACCCTAATCTAAGAATGTAACTCACCTTTTCACTTTATTAATTCATTACTATGCCTGCGGGTGAGTCTATCATGTTTTCCCGTTAAGACGGGAAAGGACGGAGCGGGGGGGGGGCAAAAAATTCAGGGAGAGTGGTTTTAAGCGTCGGCCGCGCTTTTCATTGGAACGATCGAAAGCAACGGTTCGCATTCACCGGTTTCGATCTTTTCAAATGTCTTGCATGCCGGGTAGGCCGAGCATCTGAACCTGACCTCAGCGTGCCCTTTCCTGTAGATATGCATCTTTTTGCCGCACACCGGGCATGCAGGCCTGATTTTCAATTCGTCTTTTGCCCCATCTCCAAATTGCCGGCCGCACATCAGGCAGCGGAAGCGCTGCTTTCCGTGCCTTGTCTTCCCATACCTGTAAAGGGCTTCAGAATCGCATCGCGGGCATCTAAGTGGCGCTTTGTCAACATGCAGGTCCAGGCTCATTATGACTTCCTGATCGAAAGTTTTTGGCTAAGACGGTTCTTTTCGGGCTTGGGGCCGCGTTTTCAAAGCAAATAGCAGGCTTTGGTCCGCAGCTTTTCAACAAGCAACGTCCGAAAGATACAGGCAAGTCGTTACAGCCTTAAATCGGGTTAGTGACAATCGCGTTACGAAAGCCCCGACCCGAAAATGACTGTCAAATAGCTGGAACTTCCAGTGCCGGGGCGGAATAAAGGCGGATAGCTTCTGCGCCAATCATGCTGGCGGCCGCCGCCGCGGTTATTCCCCCGACAGGCAGTGGCAGGAGCGCGTGAATGTCGAGTGCGGCGGAAAGAAGCGAGACACCGGCGGCTAGGCCGGTGGCGGCAACGACGGCAAGCATTTCGGAAACTCGCGCCTCGTCTTCCAAGTCTTTTCCGTACAAGTGGGCAATTTCGAGGATGAGATAGAGGTGCATGCGGCTAAGGGCCGAAGTTCCCCCCACAACGCCAATGACATCCAGTGCATACCCCACCCCGGGAAGCAGCCTCGGGAGGTGCATGAGAGTGCCGCCGAGAAATGACAGGGGCGTCTGGGCGGATATAAGCCTCCGGGCTTTTTGTTCCAGGTCTTCGTCCGGATAGCGCTCGTTTACCGCATTCACCACTTTGCGGATGCGATCCTTGCGGAGGCGGAGGAAAAAATAGAGGAACTGGTCAGCCAGGATGGTCTGCCGGGAGCCTGAGTCCTGATCGGTCATCAGGTTAAACTTCCACTTCAACAGGTTGCGGATTCGGAGCGGGGCCTTTGCGTTCGGCTATCATCTCCGCTTTAACCTCGGCGGTGATGTCTTCTAGCGATTCCATGGCTTCCGATATCAGTTCTCTTCCCTTGCTGGCCAAAAGTAGCCCGCTTTTGAGCGTCGCCTTGATCAAAGGCCTTACGACGGAGCCTGCGGCGGGAAGGACCACCGGGGCGAGAAGCAGCGCCCCGATGCCGATAAGAATGGGGGTTCCGACTTTTAGTCCATCCTCGATGAGCGGCATATTTTTCTCCTCAATGTAAAAATAATAAGCATCCATACAAGTAAAAGTTTACCACCCGCGTGTCAATGGTAGTTTTGCTATTTTTCATCACCTGCCTACAATCGGTTTACGAAAGCACGAGGCTGGGAGCCAGAAAGGCAGGGCCTTAAAAAAGTAACCGGAACGTAACCTGTTTGAAGTCAAGAAGAGAGGATTATTTACGAGTATTGTTTTAGTAGGAATTTGCCTCAATTATTACCGTAAATAGCTCCGGAGTGATTTATGACGCCCCAATTTGCCGAGTCCACGAGAACCCATTCCAGGATAGACGCCTCTTTAGTTTTTCGGGCGCCTGAAAGGATCGAAAAGATAGTCTCGAAAGGCTGCTCGGTCGACATGGCGAGCATGGTCGAGTCCGCTGTCTGCATCGAGCCGGGGGCGACTGTTCGGGACGCTTTGGAGATGTTCCTGGGAGACGAGCCTATAAGCGCCGTTGTGGTGGTTGTAGAAGACCGGCCCGTGGGGCTGATCAGCAGTCTCCACCTGGAGAGGTTGCTCAGCAGGCAGTATGGGGTGGCTCTTTTTTATGACAAGCCGGCATTCAGGATTATGGACGACAAGCCGCTCATCATCGATGCCGGGGTTTCCATAGAGGTTGGCGCAGGCCTCGCCATGCAGCGCCCGAGCAGCAAGGTTTTCGACCACGTCATCGTTACCCGCGAAGATCTGCTGGTTGGGGTGGTAGCCGTGCCAAAGATGCTCGAAGACCCTGGCGGTGCTCGAACAGAGGCGCCGGGAGCAGTTGACGAGGCTAACCGGCAGACTCGAGGACGAAATCGGCGATCGGCAAAAGGCCTCCGAGGCGCTTCAGCGGTCGAGGGAAATGCTCAAACGGGTGATAGAAAGTCTTCCGCATTCACTTTTCTGGAAAAGCCCCGATCTTCGCTACCTGGGCTGCAATCGGAACTTCGCCGTGGAGGCGGGCAAAGAAGGCGTCTTCGAGGTCATAGGCAAGACTGACGAGCAGTTGGCGTGGAGCGATGAGGAGGCGTGCCTTTTCCGCGAGTGCGACGAGGAGGCGATCAGGACTCTTTCGCCCGTTTTGCGTTCGCTCAGTAAAGAAGCCGACGGCCTTTTTTTCGAAATCAGGCGAATTCCGATGTTCGATTCCCGAGGGAACTTCATGGGGGTCCTCGGAGCGCATGAAGACATTACCGAAAAAATGACGGTGGAAAGAGCCGTTGCGGCCAACCGCGCAAAATCCGAGTTTCTGGCCAATATGAGCCACGAAATCCGCACCCCGATGAACGGGGTGCTGGGAATGGCCGAACTTCTGCTCGGGACCGAACTGGACACCCGGCAGCGCAAGTTCGCCGAAACGGTTTTCCACTCCGGCGAGTCGCTGCTGAGGATACTGAACGACATCCTGGACTTTTCGAAAATCGAAGCAGGCAAGCTAGAGGTGGAACAGGTCGATTTCGACTTGAGGGACCATGTGGAGAAACTGATGGAACTCCTTGCCGTCAACGCGCACGGGAAGGGGCTCGAATTTATCTGCCGGATCGATTGCGATGTCCCCTCCGCGGTGAACGGCGACCCCGGCAGATTGAGCCAGGTGCTGAGTAATCTTGTCGGAAACGCGGTCAAATTCACAGACCGGGGTGAGATAGGTGTTCGGGTTTCTTTTCAAAATGAGACGCGGGATGATGTGCTCGTCACCTTTGAGGTCAAGGACACCGGAATCGGCATTTCACTCGATGCCCAGTCGAAAATCTTCGAGCCCTTCACCCAGCTGGATCGGTCCAATAGGCGAGGGTTTGGCGGCACCGGACTGGGACTATCCATCTCCAAGCAGCTTTGCGAAATGATGGGCGGCCGGATCGAGATGAAAAGCATGCCGGGGAAGGGGAGCAACTTTCTTTTTACGGCAAGATTCAAGAAACAGCTGCCTCGAGAATCTTCTGCGGACAGTGTGCTCTTAAATGCCGATGGCCTGCGTGTCCTGGTCGTCGATGACAATTCGGAAAACCGGGAACTTTTTCAGGCCATGCTGGATACTTGGAAGATGTCGAGCGAGGCAGCGGAAAACGGAGACCAGGCCCTTGGGATTCTGCGGGAGGCGGCAAACCGCGGGGCTCCGTTTCAGGCGGCCGTTTTGGACAAGTGGATGCCGGGCATGAACGGGGCCGAACTGGCGAAAAGAATAAAGGAGGACCCTGCCATAGCATCAACAGCCCTGATCATGGTCAGCGGGGATGTAAGGGAACCTTGTCCCCCATCCGTTGCGACGTACCTGACAAAGCCCGTGATGGTCGATCAACTCTGCAAAGCGATAATGGATTCGACGAAGGGCCGCTGCCTGGAAAGAAGCGCCGTTTCCGCGAGCCCGGCGGTGGCAGAACCTTTCTTTACGCCCGTTCTGCTCGCCGAAGACAACCTCACCAACCAGGGCGTGTGCATGGAAATGCTCGAAAAACTTGGCTGCAAGCGGGTAGATATCGTCTCAAACGGTCGGGAGGCCCTCGAGGCCCTCTCACTCGCCAGGTACGGGCTGGTATTTATGGACTGCCAGATGCCGGAAATGGACGGGTATGAGGCGGCGAGAAGGTTTAGAGAAATCGAAACCAAAGCGGCGGAGGACTCCAGAACGCCTATTGTGGCCCTGACCGCTCACGCTTTCAAAGGGACGCCGGAAAAATGCCTCGCCGCGGGAATGGACGACTATATTTCGAAGCCTTTCACCATGGCGCAGATTGCGGCGGCCCTCGACCGGTGGCTTTCCTCCGAAAGATAGATAGAAGTCAAAAGACATAAAGATAAAAGATAAAAGTCAAAAGATAAAAGCGCGGGGAGCTGTGCCCCCCACACCCCCACAGGAGTCCTTTATCGCGGGCTTGCAGCCCGCGATAAAGGACTCAGAGCTTTTGTGCGTCAGGTTGGCATGTCGACCGATAAATCATGGCGGATTTGATCGGGCCGACGAGCGCTTCTGTCTTCTCTCGCCCCACGCTTCTACTGCGTTCCTTTCATTGACCCCTGCCGGTTTTACCGCTATGTTTTAACCGAACCCCATGCAAGGATCGGGCGATGAACAGCCGCACAAGATTTCTTGAAGTCATGCAGTTTGGAAACCCGGATCGCGTGCCTTATTTCGAGGAAGGGATAAGGGACGAGGTTTTGGAGGTCTGGAGAAAGCAGGGGCTTCCGAGCGGGGTAGATATTGGGACGCTTTTCCCAACGGATCGACTCGAGGAGATGGAGCTAGACGTCGATCCCATTCCGGCGATCGACAACTGGCCTACCTCCGTCTCCCGGCTGGATGTGTTGAAAGATCGGTTGGACCCGGGCGATGAAAGCCGCCTTCCGAAGGATTTCAAAGATCACGTAAAAGCCGGCTCCAAGCGGGATTACACCCTGTTTATGCGCGTTCACCGCGGCTTTTTCCTCTCGATGGGCGTTCGCGGATGGAGCAGGTTTGCCGAGGTGATCGAGGCGCTCGTGACCAACCCGGAACTCGTTTGCGAAAGCATGGCGATTCGGGGCGAGTTTGCGGCAAGACTGGCCGAACGGGTACTTAAGAAGGTCGAGGTGGACGCGGTCGTGTTCAACGAGCCGATCGGCGGAAACGACAGGCCGCTGATTTCGCCGCGGATGTACGAGGAGTTCGTGTTAAAAAGCTATGACCCGGTTCTTGCTGTAGTCAGGCAATATGGGGTCAAGACAATAATATTTCGCACCTATGCCAACGCCCGCCTGCTGATCCCCTCCGTATTAAAACGCGGCTTCAACTGCCTGTGGGCCTGCGAGGTCAATATCGCCGCCATGGACTACCGCGATATTCGAAAAGAGTTCGGGCGAGATTTGAGGCTCATCGGCGGCATCGATCTCGATGCGCTGAGAGCCGGCAAGGAAGCGGTAAAAAGGGAGATCGAAGAAAAAGTCCCACCGCTTCTTGCGGGCGGCGGATACGTTCCACTCGCCGACGGAAGGGTTCGCGAGGACGTCTCGTTCGAAGATTACGCCTACTACCGGCGTCTGCTCGAAGCAGTTACTGGAGGGGGACGCATCGATACGGCGTCGGTCTGCAATGGAATTAAATGATTTTATATCCCAATGCGCTGTTTTGGACCTGGAGACCGGAGGCGACAGGATTTTCAAGATCGGTGCGATTTTCGGGGATGCGGTTTTCGAAAGGAAAGAAAAATTCGACGCAAGGGCGGCTTTAGAAGGACTGGATCGGTTCGCCGGACCTGCCAGGTTCCTTCTTGGCCACAATATACTCGAGCACGACCTTCCCATCCTGAAAAGAGGTTGCCCGACTCTTGCCATCCATAACAAACCGGTTATCGATACGCTTTTTCTCTCCCCCCTCGCGTTTCCCGAAAATCCCTACCACCGCCTTGTCAAAGACTACAAGCTGGTAAAAGACGCCATGAGCGATCCGGTCGCCGACTCGCGGCTCGCAATATCACTTTTCCGGGACCAGTGGGACAAGTTTTCAAAAATAGCGGTCGAAGACCATTACTCTATTCTATCTTTTTATCACTATTGTTTCATGTCGGGGGTAAAGGCCGGAAGGCCCGGGTTTTTGGGAATCTGCGAACTCCTTAAGATACTGGGCGCGGAGGATTTGAGCTCGGGCGAGGCCCTGTCCGTATTCGCAAAGCATGCTTCGGGGCTGGTATGCCGCACGGGCCTGGGTGAGCTTTTCCCGGATGCGCTGGGTCCCGGCGAAGAAGTCCTGGCCTTGCCGTATGTCTTTGCGTGGCTAAGGGTTGCAGGCGGGAATTCCGTTTTGCCCCCGTGGGTGAGAAAGCGTTTTCCGGCGGTCACAGCGATAATCGGCCGGCTCCGTGACGTCCACTGTGGCGACGGCGACTGCGGCTGGTGCCGGGTTACTCATGATCTTGACGAACAGCTGAGGCGATTTTTCGCGTTTTCGGCATTCAGGGAGAAACCTCGAGGCGCTAATGGCGAAAGCCTCCAGAGAGCGGTGGCAGGCAGAGGCATGGAAGGCAGACCTCTTCTTGCCATCTTCCCGACCGGGGGCGGAAAGTCGCTCTGCTACCAGCTGCCGGCCCTTGTGAGACATTACCGGAGCGGAGCGCTCACTGTGGTCATCTCCCCACTGCAGGCCCTTATGAAAGACCAGGTGGATAACCTCGCGGCGAGGACGGGCACACCCTATGCGGCGGCGTTAAACGGCCTGCTGACTCCACCTGAAAGGGGAGATTGTCTCGAGCGAACGGCCCGTGGAGATGTGGCAATACTTTATGTTGCGCCCGAGCAGTTCCGAAACGCTTCGTTTCGAAAGGCGATAAGCCTGCGTGAAATAGGCGCGTGGGTCTTTGACGAGGCTCATTGCCTGTCGAAATGGGGCCACGATTTCCGGCCCGATTACCTGTATGCGGGAAGGTTCATCAGGGAATATTCGGCAGAGCAAAGCGTCCCTATAGCCCCCGTTTGCTGCTTTACGGCAACCGCAAAAAGGGATGTGATCGAAGAAATAACGGAATTTTTCAGGCGCGAAACCGGCCAGGAACTCGAACTTTTCGAAGGCGGACTTGAGCGGGAAAACCTTCACTTCGAAGTGCGGACCTGCACCCGCGGAGAAAAGCTCTCGATGATCCATTCGGTTCTTGGCGAATACCTGCCCGAAAACCTGTCGGGAGGTGCGATAGTCTATGTCGCCACAAGGAACGGCGCGGATCTCACCGCCCGGTTCCTGTCGTCGCAGGGCTGGCGGGTCGCACCGTTTCACGCGGGACTCGACCCTTCGGCAAAAAACCTTGTCCAGGAACAGTTTTTAGCAGGCGCCATCCAGGTGATCGCGGCGACAAACGCCTTCGGGATGGGCGTGGATAAGGGCGATGTGCGCCTCGTTCTGCACGCGGACATTCCGGGTTCTCTTGAAAGCTACGTTCAGGAAGCGGGCAGGGCGGGGCGGGACCTCCGCGATTCGAACTGCGTGCTCCTCTACGATGAGCAGGATATCGAGACTCAATTCAAGCTGGGGGCAAGATCGCGGCTCAGCCGAAAGGACCTTGCCCAGATCCTTCGCTCGATCAGGATGGCCAAAAAGGAAGGCTCCGAGGACGTGGTGCTTACGGCGGGAGAAATCCTTCGCAGTGAGGATGTTCAGGCGTTCGATGCCGGCGACTCCATGGCTGAAACAAAAGTCAGAGCGGCGATAGCCTGGCTTGAGCGGGCCAATTTCCTCGAGCGAAACGAAAACCACACCCGGGTCTTCCAGGGCAGGGTCCTTGTACAAAACATGAAAGAGGCCGAAGACAAGATCGACCGGCTAAAGCTTTCAGCTCGACGGAAGGCATGGTGGCTCGCCATTCTGGGCCAAATCATCAACGCCCGTGAAGACCGGGGGGTAAGCGCGGATTCCCTGGCCGAACTCGCCGAAGTAGGAATCGAGGGCGGCGGGGTGGACAAATCGAAGGATGAAACCCCATCGCAGAGAGTACTGCGGAGCCTCCACGACATGGCGGTGGCCGGGCTTATCGAAAAGGGCCTCGTCTTAAGCGCATACGTTCGCTACAAGGTAAAAAGCCCCTCGCACCAGATTTTAGAGAGGGCCTGCCATATCGAAAATGAAATGCTAAAGGCCATGAGGGAGGAGAGCCCGGATGCGGCGGGTCTTGGGTGGCTCGACCTGTTTCTCGGTAAAATGAACAGCCGTCTCAAGGGGCGAAACCCGGAGTGCGCCATCGAGCTTCTGCGGTCGATACTGAAAAGCCTTGGCACGGACGGAAGCGGGTTTGGCGGCCGAAGGGCAAGTCTTCAATACCGGCACGTCTACCAGGATTTCTACAAGGTGAAGCTCAATAGCGATTGGGAGTCTCTTATCGCCACGGTCAGGAAACGGCAGAAGATAGCCAAGACCATCCTGGACGCGGTTTTTGCGAAAATTCCCCCCGGTGCGGCGCCAAGCGCGGATCTTCTTGTCGGTTTTTCCAGCGAAGAGCTGGCCAACAGCTTGAAATCCAACCTGTTTTTCTCCTCCGACGATCCCCTGGCGGAAATCGACAGGGGGCTTCTGTTTCTCCACGAACAAAGAGCAATCGTTTTGCAGCGGGGGTTGGCCGTCTTCCGGCAGGCCATGTCGATTCGAATCCTGCCCGATGAGAGCAGGCGCAAATTTTCGAAAAGCGACTATGAGCCGCTTGCCCATCATTACCGGGAAAAGATTTTCCAGGTCCACGGGATGAATGAATATGCCAGGCTCGGGGCGCGGGAGATCGGAAGAGCTTTGGAGCTGGTAATATCCTATTTCACCTTGAGCAAAATCGATTTTCTCCGGCGTTATTTTCCCGGGAAGCGGGAAATGCTCGAACGGGCGACGAGCCAGGAATCCTATCGCAAAATCGTGGAAGTTCTGGCCAACCCTTCCCAAATTCAGATCGTATCCGGGGATGAACACACCAATACCCTCATCCTGGCGGGTCCCGGGTCCGGGAAAACAAAGGTCATCGTACACCGGTGCGCCTACCTCGTGAGAGTGCAAAGGGCCGACCCGGGGTCCATCCTGATAGTCTGCTTCAACCACTCGGCGGCAGTCGAGCTGAGGCGAAAGCTCGTCGACCTCATAGGCGAAGATGCCAGGGGCGTGACAGTCCAGACTTACCACTCCATCGCGATGCGCCTTACCGGGACCTCTTTTTCCGATCTCATGGGAAAGGGGAAGGACCAGCAGGCGGCGTTCGATTCGATAATCACAGAAGCCATCGGGCTGCTCAAGGGAGAAGAAGAGCTGCCGGGAAGGGAGCCCGATGTTGTCCGCGAAAGGCTGCTTGGCAGGTTTCGCCACATTCTTGTCGATGAATACCAGGACATCGACCAGATGCAGTATGACCTGGTGTCGGCCTTGGCCGGCCGAACCGAAAGAGACCCCGATGCCAGGCTAATGATTTGCGCGGTCGGCGATGACGACCAGAATATTTACGCTTTTCGGGGCTCAAACATTAAGTTTATCCTTAAATTCAAGGAAGATTACGATGCCAGGGTCCACTACCTGGCGGAAAATTACAGGTCCACCCGAAACATTATCGCCGCCGCCAATGCACTCATCGCCGGCAATAACGACCGCATGAAAACAGGCCGTCCCGGCTTAATCGACTCATCCCGGAAAAACCTGCCGACGGGCGGGAAGTGGGAAGAACTCGACCCTGTATGCAGGGGAAAAGTACAGATCGTCGAGTTTTCAGGCAGTGGTCATCAGGCGGCCGCACTCATTTCCGAACTGAATCGAAGGGCGGCGCTTAAAAGTTTTGGCGATTGGTCCGATGTCGCCGTCCTCTCCAGGACCCGGGACAGTCTGCACGATGTGAGGACTGTCTGTGAGCGAAGCGGTGTTCCGGTAAGCTGGGCTCTGGGCGCGGAGCATCTTCCAAATCTTTCCAGGATAAGGGAAATCGTATCCTTTATAGATGCGTGCAAATCCCGCCGCTCCGATTTCGCGAAGGCGACCGATCTTGAAACGATCCTGGAAGAGATGACGGGGGGTGATGAAAAAAACCATTGGTGGCAGTTCCTTCGCACGATTCTCACCTCGTGGAGGGAAGAGACCGCCGATTCCGAACTTCCCGTTTCTACCTTCATCAACCGTATTTACGAAGAACTGGCGGAGGTCCGGCGCGACCAGCGGGTTGGCGGCGGGTTGTTCCTCAGTACGGCTCACGGGGCAAAGGGGTTGGAATTTCCCCATGTTTTCATCCTCGACGGAAACTGGGAAAAACGGTGGTCCACAAAGGAATTGGAAGAGGAACGCAGGCTCTTTTACGTCGCCATGACAAGGGCTAAAGAGACCCTTTGCATCTTTTCCCGCCAGGGCGGCACGAATCCTCACCTTAGCGGACTAAGAGGCGAGTTCGCGATGAGATTTAAGGCCGAGCGGTCCTCGGGGGAGGTTTGCGATTCTTTGGGGATGCGCTATGAGACTTTGGGAATGAAGGATTTGGATTTGGGTTTTGCCGGGCGTTTTCCCCCGGATCACTTCATCCACTGCCGGCTAAAAGGGCTGGGGCCAGGAGCCCCGCTTTTCATTGGACACGATGGCAACCAGGTTTTTCTTTGCGATTCCGAGTCGCGGCCGGTTGCAAAGCTATCCAGAAAAGCAAAGGATTTATGGGCCGCGCGCGCAGGTAAGATCCGATCGATTAGCGTTCTCGCAATGATCCGGCGCAGGAAAGACGATGAGCAGGGAGACTACCGGGATTCCTGCCGCGGCGAGTTCTGGGAAATTCCATGGGTCGAGGTGGTCCTGGGGTGAAACACCCCTGCGATCAGGTCGTCCTCTTGCACCTTTCCAGCTTGAGGGTCACGAGGTTTTTTTGATCGGGACACCCAACCTGGATCGTGTCACCCCCCCACCATGGGAGATGGCCTCCGAACTGGAAGGTCTGCAGTGTGGGAAAAATGTCATGGTAGAAAAAACCGCACAGCCCGGCCGGGTTGTGGCAGCTGATCTCGAAGGACTCCCCCGCCTTGTGGCCGGCGCTGCAATGGCCTTTGGATTCTGTAACGGTTGCGACTACCTTGTAACCTATGCCGGGGTCCTGAGCCATCTGACTACTCCTGTTAGTTGCGTAAGCGAACTCCTCACTTGTAGATAAGTCATGGAAATGAGTCAATTTGAATTTCCCTCATTTTGCAGATTTTCCATCTTTTTGCTCTCAAAAAGTTGCAAACCTGCCGGGCTCGGGCTGTGGGCATATGGCTCGGCTTTGAGGACCTCAGCATGCATTTTCTTTACACCTTCCGGGTCTCCAGACTCTTGTGTCAAATCAGCAAAGAGGCGACAAGGTTGCGCTGAATTTCGTTTGTGCCGGCATAAATGCGGCTGGCTATGGCATCCCGCAGTTCCCTTTCTATCTGGAGTTCGGTCATATAACCATAGCCCCCGTGTATCTGGATGGCGTCTTCACAGGACTTGACCCATGCGTCGCTTATTTCCAGCTTGGCAAGAGCCCCCTCTATTATGGCCCTGCGGCCCCTGGAGAGTTGGTAAGCACACTGATAGAGTAAATTGCGCGCAATTTCCAGGCGCAGCTTCATGTCCACGATCTTGGTGCCTACGAGTTGAAACTTACCGATGGGTTGACCGAACTGCTTGCGAATTTTGGCGTAGCGTATGCATGTTTCCAAAAGGCGATGCATCGAGCCGACGGCGCCGGCAAGTATGGAGCCCCTCTCAAACATCATGGCATGGGAGAAGATCCCGGAACCGGCGCCCTCGGCGCCCAGAAGGTTGGATTCGGGGACTTCGCAGTCATTGAAGAATAACTCCGCCATCGGACTCGAGCGCAGGCCCATCTTATCTGAATCAGGACCTGCGGAAAACCCGGAGAAGGACTTTTCCACCAAAAAGGCGCTGATTCCGGACGCTCCCTTCGACTCGTCAATGGTGGCAAAGGTGATAACGACGTCGGCAATCGGTCCGTTAGTTACAAATATCTTTTGGCCGTTGAGAAGGTAGCGATCACCTTTTTTGGTGGCAGCAGTGCGCAGAGCATAGGCGTCGGAGCCGCTTAATTGTTCGCTCATCGCCAGGGCCCCGACCAGTTCGCCGGTGCACATGCCGGGCAGGAATCTGCGCTTCTGCTCCTCGGTTCCAAACGCAATCAGGGGCATGCAGACCAGCACCTGGGCGCTAAGCGAAAAGACCAGGCCGTTGTCCCAACAGGCATAACCGAGACTCTCCATGGCCCCGGCTGTAGTCAGGGCGTCCTTACCGCTTCCCCCGTAGGCTTCGGGTAAAGCCAGGCCCTGAATGCCAAATTTGCCGCACTTTATCCAGCCTTCCCGATTGAATGTTGCGTTTCGGTCGTTTTCAATCAGATTCTGGTTGAGCTCCCTGGAAGCAAACTCGGAGATCGTTTCAAAGAGAGCCTCCTGTTCTTTCGACCACGAAAAATCCATAATAGCCTCCTTTCACAGAGGAACAGCGCGCGCAAAGTTAGTAAATCCGCCGGAACCTTGCCTTTGAGGGATGGCAGGAGCCGTGGTGCATTCGTCGATTGGCATTTAATTCATATCTTTTAGACGCTGATAGTCAGCTTTGTCCGTGGATGTCCTGGGCAACGGGCAGCCGTGAAACTGGAAAGAGTCGGGAACCATGTAGAGTGGGAGGCGCTCGGAGCAAAACGTCTTTAACTCGATGATCGACGGACGTTTGTCCCCGTAAATGGTGAGATGCGCTTTGATCTTTACGTCTGATCCGGAATCGATTATCGCGACAACCGCCGCTTCGCTCACCAGGGGATGCCGATAGAGGCATGCCTCGATTTCTCCTGGCTCGATGCGGTAACCATGCTTTTTGATCATCCGATCTTTGCGGCCGAGGTAATGGTAGTTGCCGTCCGGAGCTTCCACGACAATATCGCCGGTCCTGTACCACCGCTTGCCGCTCCGGTCGGAAAAAAATGATCTTGCCGTTTGCTCGGGCAAGTTCCAATAACCTTGCATGACTTGAGGGCCGGCAATGCACAGCTCGCCTTCGGCGCCACGCTCGACGGGCAGGCCGTAAGGGTCGGCCACGACACTTTCCAGATTCGAACAGGTTTTGCCTATCGGATAGGGTTCGACACGATCCTCAGAAACCACCGGTGGTATTTCAAACCAGGTGCAGACGTTGGTTTCAGTTGGCCCATAAAGATTGAACAGCCGGGCATCGGGGACCTGTAGCCTAAACGAACGCAGATGCACAATCGGGAAAACTTCCCCTGCGAAAAGCACTGTGCGAAGGCTGGAAAAGTCGCGTTCGGGGATTTTGCCGAACTGCGCAAGAAGGCTCAAAGTCGATGGCGCCGAGTACCAAATGCTTATCCGGCGCCTTTCTATCAATTCAGCCAGTCCCTGGGGACTTTTTCCCAGTTCTTCGCCAAACAGCACCAGGCTTGCCCCATGCTTGAGGGACGCATAGATATCGAAGATTGATAGATCAAAATGAAACGGGGCAAGGGATGAGAAGATATCCGAGGGGCGCGGCTCAAAACTTTGAGAGCACCAGTCGATGAACGTTTCGGCGTTACGATGAGAGAGCATGACCCCTTTGGGGGTTCCGGTAGAGCCGGAGGTGTAGAGAATATAGGCGAGATCACCGGGTGCCGAATCAACGGTGGGCGCTGTCCGGGCAGCGGACTGCTCGTCGAGCGCATCGAGCGCCGCAAAAAGATGACCACCGCCGCCGGTATTGCTCGAGACAACTAATTCGGGGTTTGAACCGAGCCTGGCAATTTCCTCGACAAAACCGCTTTCGAATTCTTTTGCCACTATGACAACCCTTACGGCGCAGTTATGAAAGCAATAAGCAACGCGGGAAGGTGGGGAGCCGGGATCGGCGGGGACATATGCGGCTCCGGCTTTCAGAATGCCGAATATCGCGGCAACGCCTTCGATGCTTTTTCGAAGATAAATACCAACCCTGTCTCCCCGGCGTATGCCCATAGCAACCAGACGGTCACGGACGCGGTCGGAGAGTCTGCCGAGGCCTCGGTAATCGATTTGGCCCTCGACGTTTCCTTCTATTACGGCAATATTGGAGGGCCAACTATTTACAGACGCGTCCAATAGATGATGCAGGGCCATTAGAACTCCTGTAAGGGCTCAGTTCTTCGAGCGCACCAACTTGCCCATGCTCTCGATATTTCCCAGATGTTCGGGGGTGACCTCATGGGGCGGAATCGTCACACCGAACCGCTCTTCGATAAAGAGCAGGAGTTTGACAACGGCCATCGAATCAAGAATGCCCGTGGTGATCAGAGGAGTAACGGCCGTCAGACAATCAGGGTTTTCACCGGCAAGAAACTCACTGAGAATGTAGTTCTTAATGCACTGTTCGACTGAATTATCCATGCACGTTATCCTTGGATTTCGCAACAACTCCTTTGTACCAGACCAGACGGCGGACCTCCAAAAGTCTCTCCTTCCTAAATCCGTTAACCGCTACTGCATTCCACATGCCTGGTACATTATCGGCGAAAACGTAGCCATACGCCTTCGTATAGTTCTTCATGCGCAATGAATACAATACATTGTTTTGAAATAATGAAGATGCGTTTCGTCCTCTTGCGCCAGGCATAACAAATATGTCAAAATTGTATACGGATCCTTCAGTAAGTTGAAGTCCTAACCATTTTACATCTATATGTGAAGAAATATTGGTCGATTTGTATGGATCGAAATACCAGGTATCACCTACAACAACTTGGCTTGTGTTTGTAAGGGCATAACCTTCATAACCCATACTCAAATAATATGATGCCCTGCGAGCTCTATAGTCTAGAGCAAAGTTGGTTTTGATATTCAGAAAAGTGGAGTGGTTTAATTCAATTACATCCATATTTAGTCTGTGTATAGAATCTGAGTGATCATCGACCTCGTGAAGTTCTTTTACTATAATATATATTTCTCTATTCAAGTATATTATTTTTTTAATAAATGATTTAATGCCATCGTTTCTGATGGATTCAATAGCCGCAACGTATTGACTCGTAATATAATTCCTCATAAATAATCATCCAAATATGAAGTCCATCTTTAAACCACGCTGTGAGGTGGGAAGTGCGGAGCTACCATTCCATATTTTATCCAAATCGAAACGCTCGAAAGAGCCGAACGATAAATATCTGAAAATCTAAGGGCGTCCAGAGCGTCGTTCAAGTGAGGCCGCAGAATTTATCTATCTGCAATTTGCATTGAAAAGCCGCCCGGCCTGAAACGTTCAGGAGTGACAATAGGCCCACGGCCCCTGTTCATCATGCCGCCCCTCATCCCAGGCCCCATCATCCGGGAATCCACCATGAGCTTTGATCGCCGGGGGCGATCCAGGGGGGGGGCGGAGAAGATGATTTATTATCCGATTGACCGGCTAGAGGCGGCTTCAAAACGCGCTCGTGGACAGGAAAGAAAAAGGACCTAACGGTAATCCCGCCAAGTCCTTGATTTTCTTAGTACGCCTGGGGCGATTCGAACGCTCGACCTACGGATTAGAAGTCCCTGGATAATACCTTCATTTTGCTTCAAAATATTTCATCAAAGCCTTGCAGCATCAAGCATTTCATGATATTCTGCTTTCACTTTGTTTCACACAAAATCAGGCCGGTTAATTCAAAATCTTGTACCAATCTTGTACCAAACTTTAGACCGGCGGAATTGAGGCAAAAGGAGGCCCGGACCATGAACAAGTGGGAAACTCTGGGGCACGGAATCGAGGCAAGAAAGCACCCTACCAGAAAGCACGGAGTTCGCTTCGACAAGTACTTTCGAGGACGCTACACATTGAACGGAAAAACCGTCACTGTAGCTTTCGGATGGGAGTCCGAGGGCTGGACGCCTACCGAGTGCATAGCCAAGCTTGCCGAGTTCAAGAAAGCAGCCCAAACGAGCGCCGGGCCGGTAACGCTCAAAGAAGAGCAGCGGGCCGAAGAGGAAAAGCGCCGACTGGAAGAGGAAGCAAGGCAGCGGGCGGAAAGGGAAAGTCTCACCCTGGAGCGGCTTTTCCATGACAGCTATCTTCCACAGGCAAAGACCGACAAGACAAGCTGGAACAGGGACGCGCAACTATTCCGGGACTGGATTCGCCCGACTATCGGCGGAAAAAAGCTTTCCGACATATCAGCTTTTGACCTGGAGCGAATAAAGAAAGCCATGCTCGACGCGCGGAAATCCCCGCGAACCATCGAATACGCCCTTGCGGTAATCCGCCATATCTTCAATTTCGCCAAGGCCCGCGACCTGTATCACGGAGACAACCCGGTATCGAAAATCAAAAAGCCACACCCGAATAACCGGCGTGTGCGGTTCCTTTCACAGGAAGAGGCAACCGGGTTACTCGATGCGCTCCGAGCAAAAAGCGAGCAACTCTACAGCCTGGCGGCGATAAGTCTCTATTGCGGCCTTCGCTTCGGGGAGATCACAAATCTTACGTGGAACGATATAGGCCTGGAACAGGGGACCCTCTTTATAAGCGATCCGAAGAACAAAACGAGCAGAACGGCTTTCATGCCTGACGGAGTGCGTGAAGTGTTCGAGGCAATGGACACACCCCGGAATGGACTGGTATTCCCGAGCCGGAAGAAAGACCAAATTAAGCAGGTGTCTAAAGTCTTTTTCAGGACCATAGACGAGCTTGGACTTAATGAAGGTGTAGAAGACCCCCGCCAGGCCGTTTGCTTTCATACTCTGAGGCATACGTTTTGTTCATGGCTGGCCATGGAAGGGGTGTCCATGAGCACATTGAAAGACCTCCTGGGGCATAAAAGCTTATCTATGACCGAACGATATAGCCACTTATCCCCGCACAGTCTGAGGGCGGCCGTTGCGCTTTTGAATAAGAGACCTGGGACTGTGCTTGATATGGCAAGGGGGGAATAAGATGAAATTTCCAGAATGGGCACCGAAAGACCTCGTGGAACTTTATGAGCAGCACCCCGTCGAAAACGGCCTTTTAAAGCGTTTGCTTGAACCACGTTCTGCAGGGACGGGTGAAAGTCCGGGGCGACTCGACAGCATGGATAAGGTGTGGAAGTTGGTTGAAAAATGTAATCCCGGCGAACCCGGCTTTAGGCCCGGACCGCTTTATTTCTTCCACTATGTTCAGTCCGCGGTGATGATGGCCCGGCAGACATATCTTACACCAGGCGAATCTGTTAAGAAGATGGAAGATATATCGAGTCTTGCAAAGGAACTGAAAGTTAAGATAGAGGGCCTTCCTACAATCAATTCTATTCCGATCCACCTTTACACCCTGCCCGACGATTTACGAATAGAGTTTGTAATGTCAAAGTTTAATCGCCGTCCTGCTTCAGTATCGGACCTGCTTAGAATCTTCTCTTCTCAAATTGAGAGCGAACTCGCAAAACAAAAGAATGGAATTCCAATCCTTCCTTATCCGAACAAACTCCAACCAAAAGAAACTTTCTTTGTGCGATACATGGCCGATTTTTTTGAATCGAAATTAGATGGAAAGCGCCACCCTGAGCAACTGGCAGTAGTTGCGCGTCGCACATTAGATAACGATCAGATTGATATGCCCTTTGTAGTCCAACAATTGCGGAATCGGTCAATAGTGTAATTTCCCCTCTAAAAATCTCTCGAAACTACATTTTTCTATCCCGCCCCCCAAATTATTCTTGCACACGTTAAACAATATAACGTGGAGGTTATAGACGTGATGCAAGAGAACCAAAACCTTTCAAAACTCATTGAAAAGTGGCCGAGTGCTTTTGTCGCCCGACCCGAAATCGGGAAGTTCTCGGGCGGAATGTTGAGCGCCGGAACTATGGCAAATCTGGATTCGAAAGGCTTGGGGCCTGAAGGGAAGGTTCGAGTGGGCCGTAAAGTGGCCTATGAAGTCCACGCCCTTGTGCGATGGCTGGAAGCCCGGAATCCGGTCGCCAGCATCGACCGGATGAGAGCGGCGCGTAGACGCAAACGAAATAAAGGCGGCGCTGCATGAGCGCGGGACCCGAAAAAGAAAACCCGCAGTCAGGGGAGACAGCGGGCAACCTAAAAACAGACGTTCAAATAACCGAGATCAATGATACCGCATCCCCCACGGAAAAGCAAGCCTCGTTCCTCGATGCGCCCGTTTCCTTATTTCCCAATAGCTGGAAAATTGATCAGCCTGTAAGCTTTACGCTTTTCAAATCGGACAACGATATTCTGACGAAGCGTTACACGAAAAGCGAAGACAACATCATAGTGAAGACGCCGTCCGCACAGATGACCCGTGGTTGGGCGGACCGCATAACAACGGACTTTAGCAATATCGGAAAGGGGCTCAAGGACGCCGACGAAAAAACAGCCTGGGGATACGGGCTGTTCGATGCCGTTCGCGGGGAACGTGTCCGAATAGTCACCAAAGCCAAGGAAAAAGGCTCCGCCATATCGCGGAGCTTAAAGCATTTCAAATACCCGCCCGGCGTACCGGCGCTCTGTATGTTCGATCACGATTTCAATTTACGCGGGCGAAGCTTCACCCCGGAAGAGTTTGTTTCCATCTTGGCCGACAGCTACGCGCCCTTTGCAGATGCGGCTTATTGGTGCAGAGGTTCGGTGTCGGCGGGCGTCCACCTGGCCGGTGAAGAACCCAAACCCGCAAAGTCTTTTCATGTCTGGTTCGCTGTCCTCGATGCTGCGGACATCCAGCGCTTCTGCACGATCCTTTTCAAACTGCTATGGCTTGCCGGATTCGGTTTCCTCGACATTTCCGGCGCGGGGATATGCCTTGTGCGTGCCCTTTTTGACGGTTCTGTCGCCAGTCCCGAACGGCTGGACTTCATCGCCCCGCCAAGAGTTGGGGACGGTTTACTCTGGACACCGCAGGAAGCCGTCTACCGCCCCGGCGCATACCTCGACACCCATTTATTACCCAATCTCACCGAAGAGCAGGAGGCGCAGTATCAGCGCATGATTGCCGATGCGAAGGCGGCCGCCGAACCCGAGCGGGCCGCGATCCGAGCGGTTTGGGCTGAAAAGCAAACCGGGCGGATGGTTGGAAAAGGCGTCTCTGAAGAGCGGGCACGGACAACAATCGACAGTATTGCAACGGACGGAGCAAGGTTCGACCTGGGGCCGGACTTTATTTTGGAGTTTGAGGACGGGACGGAAGCAAGCGTTGCCGAGGTTCTTAAAGCGCCAAAGAAATATGACGGGAAACCCTTGCCGGACCCTTTCGAGGGGCCAAGTTACGGGCGAAGCACGGCCAAATTCTACGCGAATGACGGGAAGCCCTGCATCCACAGTTACGCCCACGGCGGCATAAAATATTTCCTCTCCAAACCCGCTAAATCATCGGAGGCGGGAACCGATGAACGCCCGACGCTCTACTATTGGGAAAAGGGGCAACGGAAGCTGCGGAAGCACAAAAAAGCGGCGGATATTCTCAAGCCGTTCATCCCGAGCATGAGGTATGACGGCGCAAGATCGATATGGCTGTTGTACAAAAAAAACTGCTGGGTGCCGATCACGGACCAAGAGGCGCACGCGGCAGTCGGGCGGGCCGTAACAAAGGTAGAACCCACGGCGGACTATGATGTCGCTTTCTTAAAGGGCGTTGCCACTTTTCTTTCTTTCTCCCTCACCTGGGCTAACACCGAACCGCCTCCTGACACAATCCCGTTCGCTAACGGTGTCCTTTTCCTCGACGGTATGCGGCTAAAACCTCACTCGCCTGACAACTTCCTCACTTGGCAGCTTCCGTTTGATTATCAGCCCGCCGCGACATGCGGACCCGTTACGGGCTGGCTACTCGACAGAGTTAAAGATCCCATGCAAGTCGAGTTACTCAGGGCATATCTAAACGCAATCCTGACGGGCAGGGCCGACCTTCACCGATATCTTGAGCTCATTGGGCCTGGCGGCAGCGGCAAAGGCACGTTTATCCGGCTCGCAGAGGCCATAGTTGGGAAATCGAACGTCCACGTCACCGAACTCAAGCGGCTGGAAAACAACCGGTTCGAGACGGCTAAGCTTTACGGCAAACGGCTTTGTACGATCACGGACGCCGAAAAATACAGCGGTGATGTAACGATGCTTAAGGGTATGACGGGCGGCGATACCCTACCCTTTGAAGAAAAGCACAAACAGGAGGGGCGGGCTTTCAGATTTCCAGGAATGGTTCTTCTCGCCGCAAACCAGGATATTTGCAGTTCGGACTACACCAGCGGCTTGCAGCGACGGCGGATAACCGTGCGGTTTGAAAATGTTGTGAGGTCTAAAGACCGGCGCGACCTCGATGGAGAGTTTAGGCCATGCCTTCCGGGCGTCATAAATTGGGCGCTCAGTATGCCCAAAAGCCGCGTTGACGAACTGGTACGGGACACTGACCACCACGTAAAAGCATTGAACGGGGTGTCCATGCGGACGCTAATGGATACAAACCCCTTTGCGGCTTGGGCGCACCAAAAACTAATTTACAAACCGGGAACCCGAAGCCAAGTCGGGTTCATAAAGCGGGACGAACACACGCGGGAAATCTTAGATACCTACCAGCACCTTTACCCGAATTATTACGAATGGGCCGAACAGACGGGGCGGCGGCAATGCGCGGTGAACCGCTTCGTGAACGACGCAAGAGATTTGTTTATGAACCAACTCAAGCTTGATGGGACAAAACACAGCCGGGACAAAAAAGGCGGTTACTTCGCGGGCATAGGCATACGGGTTGAATGTGGGGGTGAGGGCGAACTGAGCCCGCTTGAGGCATATTTTGGACGCGGGGCCGACGAAGGCTTGAACGCCGTTGTGGGGGAAAAGGTGACACCGGGTGACACTGCGGTGACGGGTGGAATGACACCGCAAAACGTTGCAGTGACTAAGGTGACGGACTTTTCAAATAAAAAGTCTGTTATAAAAACACAGAATGTAAAAAATATTGGAAAAGATGCCCCCCGGCATAGTTCACATGATGAACATTTTTCTTCTCAGTCCGGTTTTAATGCAGAAGTATTTTCAAAAAACGCCCAAAGTCCGTCACCAGCCCCGCAGAGTCAATCACAGAGCCGCCTTGCAGTGTCACCTCACCCGTCACCGCAGTGTCACCCGGTGTCACCGGGTGACACTGCGGTGTCACCCGATGATGTGGAGGTGTTCTGATGAGTGCCCCAAGCATCCTCGAACAACTCCAAAGCGCTGGCCTGGCCGTGGAGTGCGAGGGCGACCGGCTGACGGTGAAGCCCAAAGAGCTTCTTACTGACGAGCTGCGGCAGGCTATCAGGGACCACAAGTCAGAAATCATGTTGCTGCTTACTGTGGACGACTGCGACGGCAAATGCCGGACCTGCAAAACGCCGTGTGCGCCGAGGACGCCCGAAGAACAGCAGTTTTTTGTATCGGAAGGGGCCTCATTGTGAGCGTTTTTTGTATGCAATTTCGACCGGCGGCCCTTACGGCCACAAAGAAAGGGGGGGGGGTATTGGCGAGGCGATTAAAGACGATAACAGACATCCGGCGCTACTTGGCGAGCCTAATAGTTCGCCTCGAAGATCAGTCAGGCGGGCGACTCGACGCGGCGCTTGCCGGAAGGCTGGGCTATTTGGCGAATTTGTTGCTGGGTGCGGTAAAGGACAGTGACATCGAGGCGAGGATAAGCCGTCTCGAAGAAAGGCTTAAAAATGGGCATTGAGGCTCGACTGCAAAATTTGGAAAGTTCGACGTCGGGCTGTCTGGATGTTGGGCAGCTACGCAGGACACAAATTAACCTGGCCGAATTGGCGCTGAGCGCAACGGAGCAACTTTTAGGCAATGGGAATGCACTTTCATCGGACCCGGCAAGCGAGGAGGCGGAGCGGGCGGCTTTACTCGAAGAGCGTGAAGAATTGACGCAGGAAATCGCGGACCTCCGGGCCGGGAAGTACGACCAGGAGATAGCCGACGAACTACGGAAGCCACCGATAACCGGCGACGAACGGGCGGCCAAAGGCCTTGAGTGTTTGCGGGCCGGGATTGATGAGCACGAGCGGAAAATTCAAAATTTCACCCAAAGAAAGGATGTGACCCATGAGTAAAAAAGAAGCGAATGCAATACCGAGCATGGCCGAAACGGCGGCGGCCCTTCAAACGATGCACGATGAGGCCAAGATGCGACTGTATTTCACCCGGGCGACACTTGAATCCCGTATTTCCGCTTTGGACGCGGGCCTGGTCGGCCTAAAAGACGCCATTTGCCGGGCCGTACTTCGGGGCGACGGCGAAGACGCGGCGATAACCGCCTACAACTCGGCAGTGACCGAGAAGGCGGCAAAACAGGCGTTCTTGGACCTCCTGGCCGAGCGCGGATGTGAAAGCATCTTGGACGGCTGGCTCAAACAGCGGCAGGCGTGCGTTTTGATGGCTTCCGAGGAAGTTAGGTTCCAACCGCTCGACCCGGCGCGAGTTGCGGAGCTTTTACCGCGACGAACCTCGTTGTATTAATTTTTTAGAGAGGATTTAAAAATGGGCAGAAAAGAAAGTTTGCATCGACTGGGTTTTGACGGCGCGGGCAGCACGTCCAGCCATTTCAAAAACGAAGTTCCGAAGGACCGGGCAAAACGAGAAAAGGAGCTCTCGGCTCTTGGCTTCGGTCCGCCCACATCGACCGGCCATTTCCAAAACGGCCCACTTGGCGGCGATCTGCAAATTAAAGTCGAGCTCGCAAAAATCCGCGAGGCGCTTTTGAGCCTGGAGCATATTTTCAAGGTTTAAACAGTTACCGGCCGGGTTATCCTTTTTTCCTGGCTGGCAGGGAGGGCGGTCCCCGCCGCCTTCCCTTTTTTTTTGCGGAAACCCTTTCCCGATTTCAAATCCTAAAACTTCTACGTTTCAAAATCGAAAGTTGAGTCCCGCCTTTTGTGGTCTCTCGATGCCGACCAAAGGATAAAGCTTTTGGGG
>CAWEZA010000031.1:0-38324 GCA_963813125.1 uncultured delta proteobacterium
CGCATGTGCATCCCATGAATCATCGGCAGGTTCAACCGCAGCATGGACAGATGCAACATGGACAGATGCAACATGGACAGATGCGGCCCCAGCAGCACATGCAACCTCAGCACACCCAGATGAAGGCTCCTCAGCATAATCAACCGCAAGGGCACGGTCAGAAGCAAGAAAAGAAAGAGCAGCATTAACCCCTTGACGGGAAAATCCCCCTGCCCTCCTTCATTCGGACAGGGGGTATTAACAAATCTCGGGCGAGCCGGCCTTTTAGCCGGCTCGCCCGGCTCTTTTTTTCCGCCACCTAATACCAAGTTGCGCTCAAGCCCAGCCGCCACGTCCTCGAACGCGGTTTGAACGATAATGAAACTTGGACCTTGCAGTCGAGTTTCATAAGAGGTCGGGCGGGGATAAACCCCGCCCCTACGCAGGAGAAAGCCTCATGCCATCGCACTGGCATCATCTTGAACGCATCCTGGTATAAGAACTCACCGCCTTTTTGAGGCCGGCCGCAAATTCCCCGATTTTCAAGGCTATGTCCTTATCCCCCAGGCCCGATTCTATTAGCCTTTCGAAAGCGCTTCCCACAACCACTCCGTCGGCGAATTCCGACATTTTCGCCGCGTCCTCGGGAGTGGAGATCCCAAACCCCACACAGACCGGGAGACCTTTGCAGTTATTTTTCAAATCCCGCGCCACAAGGGATGCTTCTTCGCTGTTAAGCCCGCCGCTGCCCGTGATGCCGGTCATGGAAACCAGGTAGATAAAACCGGAGGCCTTCGAAGCTATCCCGGCCATCCGGTCGGGCGGGGTAGTCGGCGCGACCAGCCGGATAAAGTCGAGGTCATGTCCCCATACGCCGGTCAGTTCATCGGATTCTTCCGGCGGAAGATCGACCACCAGCGTCCCGTCGGCGCCGGCGGCGACCGCGTCGGCGTAGAACTTTTCGGCCCCGTAGGCAAGGATGGGGTTATAGTAGCTGAAAAGAACTATCGGGATGGAGCTGAACTCTCTTACCCGCCGGACCATCTCAATCGCGTTTCTCATGTTCATTCCAGCGCCGATGGCGCGCGCCGATGAACGCTGTATGACCGGCCCGTCCGCGGTCGGGTCGGAAAAGGGAACGCCAAGTTCGAGAAGGTCGACTCCCGAGAGGCACATTTGCCGGGTTATCTCCAGGGAGAGGGCAAAGTCGGGGTCTCCCGCGGTAATGAAGCCCACGAGCGCTTTTTCTCCCTTCGCCCTCAACTTGCCAAATGTTTCTTCTATCCTGCTCATATGCTTTTCTCACCCCGCTTTCCGTGGCCCTCAACCGGGGCGCCGGACTCTTCGCTCCCCGCTTTTAGCCTTTCCACTATCCCCAGGTCCTTATCTCCTCGTCCCGGACAGGTTCACGATGACGATTTTTTCCGCCGGCATGCGCGCTGCTTCGACCAGGGCGCGGGCGACCGCGTGAGAGCTCTCCAAGGCCGGGATTATCCCTTCGAGCAAACTCAGCAGGTGGAAGGCATGAAGCGCCTCTTCGTCCAGGACGCTTTCGTAGCGAACGCGCCCGGTGTCCTTCAGCCAGGAATGCTCCGGCCCGACACCCGGATAGTCAAGACCGGCCGATATCGAGTGAGCCTCCTTTATCTGCCCGTTTTCGTCCTGGAGCACGTAGGACTTGGAGCCGTGCAGAACTCCGACCGAGCCTGCCCCGAGGGTTGCGGCATGCTTTCCGGTACCGATTCCGCGCCCCGCGGCCTCGACCCCCACCATCTCGCACTTTTCTTCGATGAAAGGGTGGAAAAGCCCCATCGCGTTGCTCCCTCCTCCAACACATGCCACCAGCATGTCCGCCATTGCGCCTTCGGCTTCCATTATCTGCGCCTTTGCCTCATCGCCTATCACCCGCTGGAAGTCCCGCACCATCACCGGGTAGGGGTGCGGACCGGCAACAGAGCCGATGACGTAGAAGGTGTCGCGAACCGATCCCACCCAGTAGCGCATGGCCTCGTTCATGGCGTCCTTGAGGGTCCCTGTCCCCGAATCCACAGGAACCACTTCCGCTCCCAGCAGTTTCATCCGCTGGACGTTTGGGGCCTGCCTGGAGATGTCTTCCACCCCCATGAAAATCTTGCACTCCATGCCAAAGAGCGCCGCGGCGGTCGCCGTTGCGACTCCGTGCTGACCGGCGCCGGTCTCGGCGATCACCTTGGCCTTCCCCATCCACCTGGCAAGAAGCGCCTGGCCAAGGGTGTTATTGATCTTGTGAGCGCCGGTGTGGGCGAGGTCTTCCCTTTTGAGATAGATTCGGGCCCCGCCGGCATGAGCGCTTAGCCGCCTTGCGCAAAAAAGCGGGGTGGGCCTCCCGGCATAGTCTTTCAAAAGCAGGTTCAATTCGGCCTGAAAAGCCGGTTCATCGCATATGGACACATACGCCCGCTCAAGTTCTATCAGGGCGGGCATGAGCGTTTCGGCCACGTAGCGTCCGCCGTAGGGGCCAAAATGGCCCCCGGCATCGGGCAAGACCAAGCCCTTCGCAAGGTGTGAAATCATTTTGGAATCGTTTTCAGCCGGTTTCATTTGAATACCCTCCCCGGCACGGAACGCGGTTTCGCCTTCCGGACCTCCTCGATAAAAGCACGCACTTTATTCCCGTCCTTTCTTCCCGGCGCGGACTCCACGCCGGAGCTTACGTCAACCGCGTCCGGCCCGAATTGCCGGATGGCCTCGGAAACGTTTTCAGGGTTAAGCCCCCCGGCCAGGATACAGGGGATCTTGCCGGCAAAAGACCTCGCCTCGCTCCACTCCCAGCTGAGCCCTTCCCCGCCGGGCAGCGACCCTGCCCCGCTTTCGACAAGGAAGGCGGACGCGGGATAATTTTGCGCCTCAGATATAAAGGGCTTCTTCCCGGTAAAAAGGGCCTTGATTACGGATATCCCGACCGATTCGAGCGCCTCAACCGTTGCGGGGGGCTCGCAGCCGTGCAGCTGCACAAAGTCCAGCCCGCACGATTCGGCCATTTTCATGATCTCAAGGAATGGGGCGTCGACAAAGACTCCGATTTTGGAGACCCTCCGAGGGAGGCTCGCACTGATTTCACGCGCAGTGGAGCGAGTGACAAAGCGTGGGCTCGGCGGGTAAAAAACCAGGCCTATGGCGTCGGCACCCAACTGGGCGCACTCCACAGCTTCATCCACCACGGTCAGGCCGCACACCTTTACCTGCGGAGAGCCCGGACAATCGATACTATCGTTTTTTTTCATTTCCCGGCTCCATGCAACACCCGCAGCAACATTGCCGGGTCCTCCGCCCTCATTAGACTCTCGCCGATCAGAAAGTTCCGGATCCCCGCATCGAGAAGCCGCTCGACATCGCAGCGGGCATGAATCCCGCTTTCGGCCACCAGCACCTGGCCCGGGGCGGCCCTGGCCGAAACGCGGATGGAAGTCGAAATATCGGTCTCAAAGGTCGCAAGGTCGCGGTTGTTTACGCCGATAAGGCTTGCCCCGGCCTTCGAGGCGATCTCGAATTCCGGCTCGTTGTGCGTCTCGACGAGCGCGTCCAGCCCTATTCCCGCGCACAAGGACAAAAGGTCTTTTAGAATTTCGGGCGAAAGCGCCCGGACTATCAGCAGTAGAGCATCCGCGCCCATGACCGCCGATTCGTAGACCTGGTAAGGACTTATTATGAAGTCTTTTCTTAGAACCGGCAGGCTGGACGCAGCCCTTGCCTTTTTCAAATCGTCCGGGCTTCCCGCGAAGTAATCCCGGTCGGTCAGAACCGAAACAGCCGCTGCGCCGCCCTCTTCGTACATTCGCGCGTATTGGGCGGGATCGACGCTCTCCCTTATTCTCCCCTTCGAAGGAGAAGCACGCTTAACTTCGGCGATCACGTTCATCCCGTTGGCCCCGCGCTCGGCAAGCCTTGCCGCAAAGCCCCTTCGCCCGCTCGACTTCTCCGCCTCGAGCCGAAGCGAGTTCTCCGGCACGAGTTTTACCGCCGCCCTGACTTCTTCCTTTTTTCGCTCGATAATCCTGGAAAGAAAATCGCTCATTGCGCTCATCCCTGTATGTGTATCAGTTAGTAAACCGCACGAGCGCTTCGAGCTTTTCCCCGGCCCTTCCCTCGTCGATAGAGGCCCGGGCCATTTCGATGCCGGCGGAAAAATCGCGGGCCACACCCGCGGCAACCAGGGCCGCGCCTGCATTTACCAAAACCACATCGCGTTTGGGGCCCTTTTCACCCGCGAGGATCTTCGAGGTGATTTGGGCGTTTTCAGCCGGGGAGCCCCCCGCCATGTCCGCCTGGTCGGCAGTCCGGCCGAGCAACTGCTCAGGCGTTACGTCATAGGTGCGGATCAGGCCGTCGTTTAACTCGGACACCCTGGTCGGGGCGCAGACGCTGATTTCATCGAGCCCCTCGTGTCCGTGCACGACGAAAGCCCGCCTCGAGCCAAGCCGCTTCAGCGCGCGCGCAAACATCTCGGTAAGCTCCGGGGCATAGACGCCGATCAGCTGGCAGTTGGCTCCCGCAGGGTTTGTCAATGGCCCCAGCATATTAAAAATCGAGCGCACCCCCATCTCCTTTCGCGCCCTGGCGGCATGGCGCGTGGCGCCATGAAAGAGCGGTGCGAAAAGAAACCCGATGCCGATCTGCCTTATAGCCTCTTCGACCACCTCCGGGCCAACCTCGAGGTTTACCCCAAGCGCTTCCAGCACATCGGCGCTTCCGCATTTGCTGGTGATCGAGCGGTTGCCGTGCTTGGCCACCGTGACCCCGCAACCCGCCACGACAAAGGCCGAGGTGGTCGAGATGTTGAAGGTGCCCGAGCAGTCACCGCCGGTTCCGACGGTATCGACCACAGTGTCGGCGTTTGTCTGGATCCTTATGGCTTTTCGCCGCATCGCGCGGGCCGCCCCGACGAGTTCTTCAAAAGTCTCGCCTTTAGTGGCAAGAGCGGCCAGGACTGCCCCGATTTGAGCGTCGGTGACCCTGCCGGACATTATCTCCAACACCAGGCCGGCCATTTCCTCTTCGCCAAGGTCCTGTCTTCCAATCAGACTCTTCAGGCTTTCCTGTATCATGCCTGTTCCTCCCGTACGGAACCTTGCGCGCCGGCAAGGGATAGAAAGTTTTTCAAAAGCCGTTTTCCAACCGGGGTCATGATGGATTCGGGATGAAACTGCACACCCTCTGTCAGGTGTTCTTTGTGGCGGATCCCCATAATTTCTCCGTCTTCGGAGCGGGCTGTTACTTCGAGGCATTCGGGCAGGCTTTCCTGCGCCACGGCAAGAGAATGGTAGCGCATGGCCTGGAAGGGGCCGGCTATGCCGGAGAAGATCGACTTGCCGTCACTGCTCACCGTCGAGACCTTCCCGTGCATAAGCCTTTTTGCGTGGACCACCTCGGCCCCGAAAGCCGCCGCGATCGCCTGGTGCCCGAGGCAGATTCCCAGTATGGGAACTTTACCGGAAAACCTCCGGATGGCCTCCATCGAGACCCCCGCGTCCTCGGGGCGGCACGGGCCGGGCGAAATCACCACGGCCGAGGGTGCGAGCCTCTCTATATCGTCGATGGAAATCTCGTCGTTTCTGGCCACCTCGACCTCCGCGCCGAGCATCCCAAAATACTGGTAGAGATTGTAGGTGAAGGAATCATAGTTATCGATCATGAAGATCATGGGTTTATGCTCCCTGTATGCGGCGCGCGTTCGCTGCTAAAGACCAGCGCCTTTGCCTTCGAGCAACTGCAGCGCCCTGTGTATCGACTTGGCCTTGTTGATCGTCTCCTGCCTTTCACGCTCCGGGTCGGAGTCCGCAACTATCCCCGCCCCCGCCCGGACCGTCAGCTTGCCGTTCTTGATGCAGGCGGTCCGGATGGTGATCGCAAGGTCCATGTTGCCGTTATAGGAAAAATATCCGATCGCCCCCCCATAGGGCCCCCGAGGCTCGTCTTCGAGCTCGGCTATTATTTCCATGGCCCTCACCTTGGGGGCGCCCGAAAGCGTCCCGGCCGGGAAAGTGGCCCTGAAGAGGTCGAAGGCGTCCAAGCCCTCGCGCAGATCGCAATTTATGTTGGAGACCAGGTGCATGACGTGCGAGTATCTTTCCACGACCATCAGGTCGGTCACCTGGACCGAGCCGATCTCCGCGACTCTGCCGAGGTCGTTTCTGCCAAGGTCGACCAGCATCAAATGCTCGGCCCTTTCCTTTTCATCCTTTAGCAGTTCGTCTGCGAACTCGCGGTCCTGCCGTTCGGTTTTTCCGCGCGGGCGGGTTCCTGCTATGGGGCGAAGAGTCGCCACCCCGTTTTCCAGCCGCACCATGGTTTCCGGAGACGAGCCTACGAGGATGGTGTCGTCGAGATGGAGAAAATAGAGGTACGGGGAGGGGTTTATAAAGCGTTGAGCGCGGTAGAGAGATCCGGGGTCGGGCGGGGTCGGGCAGCTGAACTGTTGCGAGTATACCGCCTGGATGATGTCTCCCTCCCTGATGTAATCCCTTATCCTGGCGACATCCGCTCGAAATTTTTCCGGTTCGGCCTCGGGGCTCAGTGGAAAATCGTTTTCCCCTTGTCGTGGAAAGGGCTTTTGGGGTCCTTCGAGCTTTTTTTGCATTACCTTCAAAGTTTCCACGGCCCGGTCGTAGGCTTCGTCGACCCCTCCGTTTTCCACCAGTGCGTAAGCCACCAGGCTAAGCGTATGCCGCACGTTATCGAATATGAACAGTTGCCCCGGCAGGATGAAATGTGCGAGCACCTCCCCCTCGTCCATCCGGTTTTCGATCGCTTCGAAAAAAGAGATGAACTCATAGGCGAAAAACCCGACCATGCCGCCCCAGAACCTTGGAAGTCTCGCAAGCTTTACCGGCTTGTACCTGGCCATGAGGGAACGCAGGACTTTTAGCGGGTCGCCCTGGTGTCCAATCCGCTCTTTGCCCGTGGAACTCTCGATTTCCACTTCGTCTCGATAAACCCTCACAACCGTTGTGGCGGAATTTCCAAGGAAGCTGTACCTTCCCCACCTCTCCCCGCCTTCCATGCTTTCCAGGAGGAAAAACGGGCCGTGGCCGTCGTAAATTTTTGCAAGCGCCGAAACAGGCGTCTCCGTATCGGCAAGCACTTCCATGCACACCGGTATAAGGTTTCCCTTTTCAGCCATAGCCCGAAATTCAGTTCTTTCCGGGTAAAAACCCAATTGCATAACCGCCTCCTTCCCTGGCCTCGAGCAGCACCCTGTTGGTTTCGATCAGTTTTGAGCCGTTTTATACAGGCTCGAAATAGCCTCTACCTGTCCGGCACAGACCGGAGAACTGCTCGGGATAAAGCGACTGCGCCCCGTCGCTCAGGGCCTTTTCCGGGGCGTCGTGAACCTCCACTATCAGGCCGTGACAACCCACGGCAACCGCTGCCCGGCCAAGCGGGACCACCTGGTCCCTGAAGCCTGCCGCATGGCTGGGGTCCACGATTATGGGCAAATGGCTCTCCTGTTTCACCACCGGTATGGCCGAAAGGTCCAGGGTGTTTCGGCTGTGGCTTGCAAACGTGCGGACCCCGCGCTCGCAGAGAATGACCTTCTCGTTTCCGCCCTCCATGATGTACTCGGCGGCCATCAGCCACTCGTCTATCGTTGCCGCCATGCCGCGCTTCAAAAGAACGGCCCTGTTCGATTTTCCGGCCCTCCGCAAGAAGGCTGAAGTTTTGCATGTTCCTTGCCCCGATCTGGACGATGTCCGCGTAGTGCTCGACCAGGTCGAAGACTTCGTGGTCGATCGCCTCGGTTACCACGGGCATTGCGGTCTCAGCGCGAACCTTGGCCAGGATTTTCAGCCCCTCTTCGCCCAGCCCCTGGAAAGCGTAAGGAGACGTCCTGGGCTTGTAGGCGCCTCCCCGAAAAATATGGGCGCCCCGCTCCTTTACAATTCGGGCGATTGTTAGCGCCCCTGCTTCGCTTTCGACCGCGCAAGGTCCGGCCATGATGGTGAGGTGACCGTTGCCGACAAGAACACCGCCAACATCCACAATTGTGTCGCCTGGCCGGGACTCCCTGCTTACGAGCTTAAACGGCCTTGTCACCGGAATTACCTCTTTTACCGCCGGAAGCTGCATAAACAGCGAGGCATCCACCGCGCCTTTATTATGAAGAACGCAGATCGCCACCCGCTCACCGCCCGGAATCGGCCTGGCGGTGAACCCCTTCCGCTCGATAGCTGAGACTGCCGCCTCGATCTGCTCGGCAGCAGCGCCCTTTTTCATCACGACAAGCACCTCGGGCCTCCTGTTCCATTGAAAAAAAGAAAGGGACCGCGGATTCTAATCCACGGTCCCTTTAAAAAAAAAGGACCGCGGGCCTTTGCGCGGCCCACGGTCCAACCAGTTATCGCTATTCAGAACTGATGGCTATCCCGTCAGGCAAGCGCCTCCACAGCTGCACCACCAGCACCAGAAGTTAGGTCTATTGACAAAGTTATCCATTTACAACAGTCTCCATTTAAGATTGCCACATAATTTAACAGACTCGAATTAAAATTGCAAAGATTTTTTGACCTGCCAGAAGATTTTTCGTATTATGCGGCCAAATCGACCGTTTCCGAAGGGCTAAATGTTCCGCTTCATCTTCTCTTTTGGTAAATAGAAACTTACCTTTTCATTGTTTTTAAAACAACAGTCACTAGAAACCCACCACATCCCCGAGGCGGACTCCTCCGGGCAGCAGGGAGACAAGGATGCAGAAAATTTCCGGCAAGCCTTTCGAAATCATTAACGAAACCGCTTCCCTGGTGAAAAGATCGATGCAAATTGGACCTAAAGCCAGCCTGGCGGCCCTGGCCCAGACCAGGGCGGCACAGTATTATTGGTACGGAGTGCTAAAGTACACGGCGGCGTTCATGGCTCCATCGGTCAACGCTCTTAGCGCCTTCACGAATATCGAAAGAAAAAAGCTTGTCGAAAAGTCTCCCGCGGAGAACTGGCAAGACTACAGCCGGTTATTCGATGTAAACGTCGAGCTTGCCGGAGCGGCCCTCACGGGCAGCCTCAAGGCCGTGAACGACTTCTTCCACGGATGGCTAAGCAGTGGGGTGTCCGCCTGGATCAAATCCTTCGAAGACGAAGACAGCCTGTGCGAATTTGCTTCCAGGCTAGAAGAGGTCTTAAAGCTCACCGTTTTGGAATACCCGAAAGCCATAGACGCCATCAAAGCCGAATATGGTTTCCACCTCGGCGAGCCAGGGTATGTGAAAACCGCCGAAACCGACCGATTCTATCTCTACCAGGTGCTCCCGAACAAAAAAGATGCACCTCTTAGAGAAAAACCCATCCTCATCGTCCCCCCCTACGTGCTTGGCGCCAACATTTTGGCCTTTCTGCCCGGAGAACAAAGGAGCTACGTTCATTTTTACGCCAACCAGGGAATCCCCACCTATATCCGCCTGATCAAGGATATACGGACGAATGTGGCCGTACAAACGATGACAGGGGAAGACGACGCGCTCGACACGCAATACTTTTGCCGGGAATTGACGGCAAAACACAAAAGAGCGGTTACTCTCAATGGTTTTTGCCAGGGCGGCTACCTTACCCTCGCGGCACTCCTTTCGGGCGAACTCGACGGCCTGGTCGACGCCCTCATAACCTGCGTCACCCCGATCGACGGCACCAGGAGCAAGTCCCTTACATCGTTCATGAACGCTCTTCCTCCCAGGTTCAGGGATCTCAAGTATTCCGAAAAAGTGCTGCCAAACGGCAACGCGGTGGTTGACGGGCCGATTTTATCCTGGGTCTACAGGCTGCGAAAACTGCAGACCGAGTCACCGATCGCATCGTTCCATCGCGATATAGACATGTTCGACAAACAGGCGACGCCCCACCCAAAAATCGGAAAGAGCGCCGCGGCAATCAGCCAGTGGCTGACCTACGACCGAACGGACGTACCCTATAACATCACCAAAATGAGTTTCGACTCTTATACCGTTCCCATAGACAAGGAAGGGAACCTGCCGGTGACCCTCTTCGGGCGAAGACTCAATTTGAACCGGATCGAGGAAAAGAAAATCCCGTGGCTGACCTGTATCGCCGACGGAGACGACCTCGTGGACAGAGAAGCCTCCCTGGCCGCGCTGGACCACATAGAATCCCAGATCGAAGTGTGCGTGTTTCCCAAAGGCCATGCCTCGATTGCGACCTCCTGGACGATTCCGACCTCGCAATGCGCGCTTCATCTTCACTTTCACCCGGCCGCAGCCCCGGCCATGGAATATTGCAGGACATGCCGGGGACCGGTCTGCTTCCAGATAGACCTGGATGAAGCCACAAAACCGCGGGAAAGTCCAAAAGAGGGCGAAGAACAAACCCAGCCCTCACCTCCCCTGCTCCTCGAAGCCGGGGACGGCCCCAAACTGCTTTTGTCTGCCGGGACTAAAGCCGGAAAAGGTGCGGGGAAGACCAAAACCGGCCGAGCAAAGCCGGGGCGGAAGCGGCCCGAGAAAACCACTACTCCCACGGAAGTATAGGATGGTTTGAGTAAAAGAAGGGCAAAGGGGGAGTGAGAAGCGCGGGGAAAGTTAGAAGGGCGGGGATAGACCCCGCCCCCACGCAGGTCGTCTTAGCTCTTCAGACAGGAAGATGTTTTTCCCGGTATAATCTCGAAAGAGCCCATGCGGGAACGTGTTCGTCGGGTATGCAACTCGCGGTGGCCCAGTAGCTTTCCGGCGAAAACAACCTGATGAACTTCACCTCGTCTCCTACCAGCAAAGCGAAGTAGCTCATCGTTTGTTTTTCGCCCTCCAACTCATGGCCCAATCCGAGGATCCTGCCCTCTTTGGGCGCGAGGCGCCGCACCGATTCAGCCGGCATGCCGCATTCCTCGCAATACAAACACTCGACGCAACTGCCGAGATTTTCGACCACCTGGAGATCGAAAAGCTCGGGGTCGGGGTTGTTTAACTCCCACCCGCAGACATCGCATTCGTAGAGGTCCATGATTGCTCCCTTTCTGCCATTGCGGAGAAACTAGAACTCTATTTTCTATTATGCTTCATCGTCTGGAAATTTAAATGGGGGAAACACCCTATTCAGGCAGGTAAAACACCCTATGCGTCCAAAAAGACCCGGAGAGGGCACAGCCGGCAAAGCGGGGTCTTGCGGCAGTAGAGGTTGCCGACTCTAACCAGGAGAGCGTGAAATTCCTGAAAAAGCCGCACGTCGGGGTCCATGGCTTCCATGAAATAATCCCGCAGGTCGTCGTAGGAAATCGATTCTTCGACCCACCCATGCCTGGAGAAAATACGATGGGTATAAGTGTCCACGACAAAAGAGGGCTGAAACGCCGCATACAGAACCATGCTGTCCGCGGTTTCCCGGCCGATGCCCCGGACCGAGAGCAACTCGGTCCGCAGGGATTCCATGTCCAGGGTGAGAAATTCTTCGACCGATCCGTTCCAGTTCGTTGCAATATGATCGCAGAAGGCCTTGATCCTTTTCGCCTTTTGCCTGTAGAAACCCGACGGGCGAATCAACGCTTCGAGCTCCTGTGAGCCAAGCCCACAAATGCGATCGAAGCTCAATAAATCATTTTGCCGAAGGTTTCCGATCGCCGCGGCAACGTTTTTCCACGCGGTATTCTGCGTCAGTATCGCGCCCAGCATGACTTCGAACGGGGTCTGGGCGGGCCACCAGTGCTGGGGGCCCAAAGCCGCTGTGAGCGTCTCGTAAATCTCCAGCAATAATTCTTTTCTGCGCACTCTCAACCCAGTCCGACCCCGGCAGGCGGAGTTCCGCATTTAACGCACACGCCGCCCTTAAGGTTATGTTTTTTGATGGAGTAGCCGATGCGTCCTATCAGCAAGGCTCCGCAGGAGTGGCAGAAGGTATTTTCTCCTTCGTCTCCGGGAACGTTGCCTGCGTAAACATAACGAAGGCCCGCCTCAAGGCCGATTCGCCTCGCCCTTCTGATCGTCTCAACGGGCGTGGGACGAGCGTCCATCATGTTGAATGCGGGGTGAAAACGGCTTACGTGCCAGGGGGTTTCGGCGCCAATCGAGACCAGGAATCGGGCGATTTGTTTTAACTCGGCCTCGCTGTCGTTTAAGCCGGGGATGACAAGCGTCGTCACTTCGACCCAGATGCCAAGCTCTTTCATTCTTTCCAGCGTCATGAGAACGGGCTTCAGGCTTGCGCCGCATTTTTCCCGGTAAAACGCGTCATCAAATGATTTGAGGTCAACATTGGCCGCCGCAAGCAACGGGGCGGCTTCATCGAGGGCCTCCCTGCTCATGTAGCCGTTGGTTACGAAGACGTTTTCAAGGCCCCGCTCTTTTGCAAGAGCAGCCACATCGAGGGCATATTCCATAAAAATGGTGGGCTCTGTGTACGTGTAGGAAATCGATGCGCATCCCTCTTTTTTCGCCTGATCCGCGACCTCTTTGGCCGATGCGCTCCGGCCGTAAATCTCGCCCGAGATTCGAGGCGACTGCGATATGTCGGCGTTCTGGCAAAACGCGCATTCGAAGTTGCACCCCGCCGTGGCGATCGAATAACTTGTCGAACCTGGCAGGAAATGAAACAGCGGTTTCTTTTCAACCGGATCCACATGACTTGCGATGAGTTTTCCATAGACCAGGCTAAAGAGCTTGCCGCCCCGGTTCTCACGCACGCCGCATTTTCCAATCCCACCAGGCTCGATGCGGCAATGCTGCGAGCAAAGAAAACAGTGCACCCGGTCTTTATCCAGCCGCTTGTAGAACATCGCCTCTTTCATGTTGCTTCCTCTAAAGCGCGAGTTGGCGGTGTCGCCCGGCGGCAAAAGACCCGCGGGGCGCGCGCCCCTCTCCTATGCGTCCATCGAGCTTTCCGGGGGGCGCACGGAAGAACGCCAGCACCCCAGGGAATGGGCGGACGCATTGGCCCCCGCCGGGATTTCATCAAAAACAGGCGTCTGTAACATGCGAACGCGGCATTGCATGTCAACCCGCATAGCGATAAAAAGTCCGAACGGGCTGCGCTGTATAATGGGGACTCGCTCCAGGAACTGAAGGTAGGCAAGCATCGGCAGTGGGAAGGATAAACCCGTCCGCCATTCGGTGGGAACGGCGCCGTAAAGAATCCTGTCGCACATCCTGCGCAACTGAAAAACGCTAAAGAACCTGGCCCGGCTGTAAATCGAATCCTTCCAGATTCTTTCGAGGCGGTAGTTGAGCCCGCCGATGGAAAACCGGTTGAGGGTTCCGAGCAAAACGTTTCTGCGCGCCACCCGGAAGGCCTCTTTCAAAGCCAGGTGCGGTTCGTCCACGAATTCGAGCGTGGTTATGAGAGCCACCGTATCGAATTCATTGTCCTCGTACGGCAGGTTTTCGGCAAACCCCAAGCTCAGCCGGGCTTTATGGCCCAGCCTATGTCGCGCAAGCTCGAGGCATTCACCCGAAGGTTCGACCCCGGCCACCATGTGGCCCTGCGACCTGAACCATTCCAGGAAAACGCCGGTCCCACAGCCGACCTCGAGGACTCGCTGCGGAGAAACGGGCTTCCACACCTTCATGAAAAGCCCCTGTTCCAACTCCAGCGCCCTTCTTCCTTGATCGGAACCAAACCATCGCTCATAGCGCTCGGCATCGGCCAGGCTGAAAATATAGCCCACATCAAACCTTTACATGGAAACACCGTCAAGGCGGGCAAACAGGTGGTAAGCCCCGCTGCCCGCGACGTTGAATCCTATTCGTTTTGCAAAACAGCGCCTCGCGCACCCGAAGTAACCATGCGCGCGTACCTCGCAAGATAGCCGCTCCTGATTTTAGGCTCGCGCGGCTTCCACGCTTCCCTTCGCTTTGCCAGGACATCTTCTTCGACAAGCAGTTCCAGCCTTTTGCCAGGGATATCCACCAGGATTTCATCGCCTTCCTCGATCAGCGCGATCGGGCCGCCTACCGCAGCCTCAGGCGAAATATGCCCTATGGCCGCCCCTTGCGTGCCTCCGCTGAACCGGCCATCCGTTATGAGCGCCACGTCCAGCCCGAGCCCCAAGCCCATGATCGCCGCGGTCGGCGTCAGCATCTCCTGCATTCCCGGGCCGCCTTTGGGCCCCTCGTAGCGGATGACCACCACGTCGCCGGCAACGATCTTGCCGTCCAGAATGGCGCCGGCAGCTTCCGACTCGCTTTCGAAGACCCGGGCCCTGCCCTTGCGGACGAGCATCTCCGGGGCAACCGCCGACTGCTTTACCACGGCGCCTTCCGGCGCAATGTTTCCGTAGAGGACGGCAATGCCGCCTATATTATGATAAGGATTTTCGAGGGAGCGGATAACATCGGGCCGAAGGATGCGTGCATTTTCCAGGTTATCGCCAACCGGCTTTCCGGTTACGGTCATAGGCGCGGGGTCCACCAGCTCACGGCGCAGGAGTTCTTTCATCACCGCCTGCACGCCGCCCGCACTGTTTAGGTCCTCGAGAAAATGGGCTCCCCCGGGCCGCAGGCTGCACAAGTGAGGCGTCTTCGCGCTGATTTCGTTAAAAACATCCAGATCGAGACGGATTCCCGCCTCGTTTGCAATCGCCGGCACATGAAGGACCGTGTTCGTCGAGCAGCCAAGGGCCATGTCCACGGCTATCGCGTTACGGAAAGCCGTCATGTTTGCTATTTCGCGCGGCTTGAGATTCATGGACAAAAGCTCCATGATCTTCATGCCCGCTTCCTTGGCCAACCGGACCCTGGCCGCGGTCACCGCCGGGATCGTCCCATTTCCCGGCAGCGCGAGCCCGATGGCCTCAGCCAGGCAATTCATCGAATTGGCGGTAAACATGCCGGCGCAGGAGCCGCATCCGGGGCAGGCCTGCTCTTCGAGTTCCTCCAGTTCGGCACTGGTTATCTGTCCGGCCTTCAGCGCCCCGACACCTTCGAAAACCGCTATGAGGTCGATCGGCTTCCCACCCACGTGGCCGGCCAGCATCGGCCCCCCGCTTATAAGAATCGAAGGGATGTCAAGCCTTAGAGCCGCCATCATCATCCCCGGTATTATCTTGTCGCAGTTCGGAATCAGCACCAGTGCGTCGAAAGGGTGGGCCATCGCCATTATTTCGATGGAATCGGCTATCAGCTCGCGGCTGGCAAGCGAGTAGCGCATTCCGGCGTGATTCATGGCGATGCCGTCGCAGACGCCTATCGTGCTGAATTCGACGGGAGTTCCGCCGGCCATCCTGATGCCCGCCTTCACCCCCTCGGCTATCTTATCCAGGTGAATGTGGCCGGGAATGATTTCATTTGCCGAATTGACCACCCCTATGATTGGCCGGTCTATTTCCGATTGAGTGTAGCCCATGGCTTTAAAAAGTGAGCGATGGGGAGCCTTCTCGACGCCGTGTTTCATCAAATCGCTACGCATTTAATCTTGTCCCTCCAGCGGCCTGCTGTCGCCATCCCAAGTCGAAGGTCAACGCATCCTGACTCTAAACATATAATAATTAAAATATTTCCCGACGTTTTGGAAGCAAAAACACCCTGGTCTCAAAAGTTGACAATCCGTATTCATGCCAATATAATTTCTTTGTGAAATCCATATTTGGCCCCGTGCCCTCACGTCGCTTTGGTAGATCGCTCGGAATAGACGTCATCCCGCAGAAGACCTGTTCCTTCGATTGCATTTACTGCGAGTCCGGTCCCACCACGTCTTTGAGCGTAGCCACGCAAAATTTTGTCGACTGTGCCGAGGTGCTGGAGGAGTTGCGCGCTTTTTGCCGCCTTAACCCACACGGCGCCGATGTCTTCACGTTTTCGAGCGGTGGCGAGCCTACCCTCTATGAACCCATGGGAGAGCTGATCGCGGCCGTAAAGAAGGCTTACCCGCAGACTCCCCTGATCGTCCTAACAAACGGTTCCCTTTTGTGGAAGCCGGAGGTGAGGCGCGGCCTCCTTAAAGCCGACCGGGTCGTGCCATCTTTGGACGCCGTGACAGAGTCGGTTTTCCGCAAGGTCAACAGACCGCACCCCTTGCTGGAACCAGGCATGATCATAGAGGGTATCCGCGCATTTCGCAAAGAATACAAAGGACAGCTTCACATAGAGGCGCTGCTTGTCCAGGGAGTCAACGACAGCCCGGAGGAACTCCGTGCGATTGCCGGGGCAATATCTTCCATAATGCCCGACAAGGTCGAACTGAACACTGTCGCCCGCCCTCCGGCGCACGCCGGCACAAAGGGCCTGAACGATGAGCGCATGGCCCGGGCCGCCGCGTTTTTCAGCTCACTCGATGTTGAAATAATCGGCACGTTCAAATCGTGCGAGCAAAACAGCAGCGAAGAAGACATCGCTCAGAGAATAATGGATACCGTCGCAAGGAGGCCCTGCACCCTGGAAGAACTGGCCGCCTCTCTGGGGGTCCCACCCGAACGGGTGCTGCTGGAATCAAACAGGCTCCAGAAACAGGGCAGACTGACCAGGCGGACTTTTGGTGGAAAGTCGTTCCTGGTCACTGGCAAATAATCGCTATCCGCCAGTCCTCAAGTCGCTTCCGGTTGCCGGCGGAGCCTTGAGTATTTTGGCCGGATTCCTGGGCAGGGTCCTTGCCACCAGGGTGTAGGTGAAAAGCCTGCGGGCAAGGTCTTTCACCTGTTGGGCGGTAACGGCCCGGACCCGGGCGGGATAACGCTCGCTGTAGTCCCAGCCCATACCCAGCACCTCTTCGAGCGCCTGTTCCGCAGCCTGGTTCTCGATTTTCTCCGTTTCGAACTTCAGCCCCACCAGCAGTGCCTCTTTGGCCCTTTCCAGTTCGCCTTCCGAAACGAGTTCGCCTTTTAGACGATTAAGATTTTGTTGGATTATCTCCTGCACCCCGGGCAGGTTGGCCATCGTCGTCTGTGTGAGCACGCCGAAAAATCCACCATTTTCGCCATAGAACGGGAAAGAGCTTACGATATAGACAAGGTCCTTGTTGCCGCCTCTAAGAGAGTCGAACATCCTCCCCGACAGCGACCCTCCCCCGGACAAGACCTCGTTTAGCACGTCGAGCACGGGCCGCTCGGAGTCATTTATGCCAAGACCGTTTGTGCCGATGAAAAGAGCCGAACTGCTCTTTTCATTCTTTACCTCGACGATGCGGTTTGCGTTGAGAGGATGGGTCTCATCGGGCAGGTTCACCGTCACAGGCTTGCCGGTCCATTTTCCGAATTCCTGGTTGGCCAGACGTTGTGCCTCCCCCGGGTCCACATCTCCGTAAATTGCCAGGACGGAGTGAGTGGGGTTTACCATTTTATGGTAAAAATCGATGATTTGTTCACGAGTAAAAGAGTTGACGGAAGCAAGCGTCCCCAGCTTGTAGTTCGCATAGGGACTTTTGTGAAAATAATTGCTCATAAACAGGCGCACTACCTCGCCCCGCCAGTTTTGATCGCGCATTTTTATCGCGGTCAGCGTGTCCTGCTTCTGTTTTTCTATCTGGTCGGGAGGAAAGCTTGCATTCCGGGCGATATCGGCCAGAAGACGCAAACCGGTGGTCATATCCTCCTTCAGGACCTCTATTGCAATATGGTAGCTGTTGTTGTCGGAATCGGAGCTGATTTCGCCCCCGACATCCTCGACCTTTTTCATCAAATCGATTTTTCCGGTGCTCTTCGTCCCGGCGGTCAATAACGACGCGGTAAAGGCCGATATGCCCGGGTGTTTGCCGGATTCCAGCGCGAGGCCGCCCTTGCCCCAGAGCTGCAAGGTAACGATTGGCAGTTGCGCGTTTTTCTTTATCAGCAGCTTAAGCCCGTTGCCCATCCGGCTGTATTGAACCCCGTGAACTTCAGGAGGCAGGCATCTCGCCGCGGCTGCGGCCCCGACTTCAGTCGACGGAGGCTTTATGACCGCAACGTTCATGCGGTCGCTCACCAGGTACCGCCTGGCCGCCGACTGGACCTCCTGCGCGCTCACCGCGCGGATCCTTTCGACATACTCATCGTCGAAGTAAGGATTGCCCGTCAGCAGGTAAGAGGAAGCAAAAGAAGAGGCCATGGCCTCGACGGACTCTTTTTCGAAAATGTGCTGCGCGACGGCCGTCTTTTTGGCTTTACCCAGCTCCGCCGCGCTGATTGGACTGTCTTTTATCCCCTTGATTTCACTCTCGATGCATTGTAGGGCCGACGGCCACTGGGAAGGGGACATGGAGGCGGAGATCATGAACTGGCCGCGCACAAAAGCCGGCGTCCAGTTGGTGGCCTCTATGCTGAAAACCCTGTTGTGATCTTCTTTCATGCTGCAATTGAGGCGGCAGGTCTCGCCCTGCCCCATCACCTGGGCAAGGACGTCCAGGGCGTAGAGGTCGCGGCTATAAGCGTCCACCGATGGAAACCCGATCATCGCCTCAACCAGCCGGGTGATGGGAACGACTTTTTCCGCCCACCTGGGGCTCGCCTGCCGGGGTTCCCGCGGTACGACCGTCGGAGCCGAGTTTTGCGCAACAAAGTCGCTTGTCTTTTTCGCCACGAACCGGAGGACTTCCTGGGCCGGAACATTGCCCGCCACAGCCACTATAATGTTCTGCGGCTGATAGCGGTGGAGATAATAGTTAAGAAGCGCATCGCGACCCTGCTTTACAAAAATATCCGGATACCCGATCACCGGGTATCTAACAGGACTTTTCTGGTATGCGGTTTGGACAAACAGGTCCCACAACGCCGTACTCGGGTTGCTGTCGTGCATTCTCATTTCCTGCTGAATTACGTTTTTCTCCCTGGCGATATCTTTGGGGGAGATAAGATTTTCGGTTACCTTCGACAGCAGGATGTCGAGTCCATCCCTCCAGTGATCGGCCCCCGTGTTTATGTAGAAGACAGTCCTGTCGTAGCTCGTGTAGGCGTCCATCGAACCGCCTATCGCTTCGATGCGTTGCTTGGCCTGCTCCTCGGTTATCGAACGGCTTGATCCGGACGCAACGATGTGTTCGAGGTAATGAGAAAGACCGGCTTTCATGTATTCACCTTCAAGTACTGAGCCGCTCCGAACGAAAACCTGCGTGGAGACGACCCCCGATCCGGGCATTGGATGAACGAGCAAGGTCAAGCCGTTCTTTAGCACCACGAAAAGATCGCCGGGCTTGGAAACAAGTGCCCGCTCAACGAAAGACCGCGACTGGGGTGGGATGAATGGACACTGCCCGCCTTCAGACGAAAGAGCGGCGCCGGGAAGCCCCACGCAAACGACTGCGACCAGAAAAGATGCCAAAAGGGTCTTTTTTCGCATTAACTCATTCCTTTCGGATGACTTTTAGTGAATCTCCAGGAAGGCTCGCTTATTGTAAATGCGAAGTCAATATTGCACCCCGAGGGCCAACCAGCATTACATACGGGGTCGTGTTCAAGATTTAACCATAACTGGATGAGAAGAGCGGGGGAGCATCTCCCCCGAACCATGGGAGCGGCTGGCGGCGATGGATGCAAACAAGCCGAAATAACTCCTAATAATTCGAAGTATCCTGAACGGGCAAGGGATCACAAATCTCGTTTTTTTCGATGTCCGGACCCGGTTCACCGCATCGACTCACGGGCTTCCGCCTGGCTGTTCAGCAGAAGATCGGGGTGAACGCCATAATTGTAGCTTCGCATACGAAAATAATTGTCGAGAATTCCGACTCGATAATCGACATAATCATAGATGGTCAGGCGGTTATCCGCGGTTTCTCCATCCTGGGATATGTCCCGGATCGCGTTGGAAAGGTTCTTTTGGAAGAATACGGGGACAGCCAGAAAAACGACGTGATACCTCATCGTGCGCGAGCACTGAGCAATGGCTCCGGCAGAGACCAGAAGTACTCTGGCCCGGGGTGCTCCGCCATTTGAAACATCATCCCGCCCGCCGTCCATGTCGCCACCGGTCCCGGGACCGGCGCCGAGTTGACTGTAGGGAAACACGGTTATTCCACGCCGGCTCAATTCGGCGCCCAGCGCCAGGTCATGCTCTTCGCCCCCCGAAACCACCAGGACCCGCTCTGCGCCTTTCCCGAGTTCGGTCTCCACATCGTCTGCGATCTTGCTGTTTCTTTCGGGGTCCAGCATGAGCTCTTTTAACATCGACGGATAATCGGCCCTGGAATTATAGGGGTAATCGAAATCGGTTCGGCGGGCTATCACTGTTCCCGGTATTATCCCACGCCCTTCTCTGGCATCCTTTTCATCGATGGAGTAAACCACATCGCCGAGATAGAAATGAATCAGCTTCAAGAGCCGGTCTTTGCGCTGCGGGGTGTTGGACAAACCCAGAATGTAGCGGCAGTCGAAATTCGGAAGCAGGTTGGTCAGGATCTTTGAGGGAGAGCGCTGGGACTCGTCGAAGATAATATATCCCACCTTGTCGAAAATTTTTCGCCAATGGCGCATGACTTCGCCTATGTGCCCGAGCGTGATACGTGTGCCGACCTGCTGAGTCCCGCTCGAAAAAATTCCGACTTCCGATGCGGGAATCTGGAGAAAGCCTTCTATTTTTCTTAGCCAACCGTCAAAAAGGTCCGTCTTGGGAACTACGATCAGGGTGGGTTGGCGCCTCTGTGCAACGGTATAAAGAGCGATTACGGTCTTGCCGCTCTTGTGACCTCCGATCATGGTGGCGCAATCGTGTTCGAGGACGGCTTCGGCGGCCTCCTGCTGGTAGTTTTTCAGTTCACCGTGGAACTCGATGTCTATCGGGTCGAAATGCCGCCTGCGGTCGACCAGACGATAGGAGAGCTGGTATCTTTTGCACAGATCGACAAACTGATCGAAAAACCCTCTCGGGATGAGATAATTTCTGCCCTTCTGCTTAAGACAGCTGATCTGGGGAGGAATGTTGCCGATCCACTCGCCGCGATTGTGCCGCATTTCATATTCGGGATTTGTAAAAACAAGCCGCTCGTGCAATTTTTTTTCGAGTATGGGAGGCAGGCCGTCAGAAGGCACTTTGATCCACTCGGCAAGCACGATATTTATATTTTTGGCGAACATCCTATAAACCCTCCGCCCGGCGCTCAACCCCCATGAGTAACCGCCCCTTGACAACAATAAATGGAACACAGGGCCAAGTGCCCGATATCAGGCGTTCAGTCCCATGCGCGATAAAATCCCAGGACAGGAAAAAGCTGGAAACGGGGCCTGGAAGCCGGAAAGGCACAACACCGCCTGCCTGGCGTAGGACCATAATATCTCGCCGCGTACCTGACGTTTGGTTCTCGGTGAGCGTAACCTTCGAAATGCTGCCACTGTCCGCTGGAAGTGCGATTAATTATACGGCACACTCAACGGAAAGTGCTATAAGGATTTACGTATTCCCCAAAAGGAGAAGCCTTCAGTGAAAGATGATCCCCCGCAACTACTCATTATAGAACAACTTTCCCGCGAATACGATGAAAAATATCGAAGTCTGGAAAAACTTGTTTCAGAAAGCCCCCCTGAAGATATCCCGCCACAGTTGATGGCACTCGCAGAAGATGCCGCCGACCGCTTCCGCTCCGCTCAGGCCGCAATACTGTCATCGCCCGAATTGCTGGCAGACGCTACCGGCCGCATGGCTGTGACTGCTCTTTTCCGGGCTTTCGACGAGATGCGGATTCTTTTCCATTTCCTCTTTGAAAATCATCGGCAGCAGGCCTGATACCAAGTTGCGTTCAAGCCCAGCCGCCACGTCCTCGGACGCGGTTTGAACGGGAATGAAACTTCGAGTTTCATAAGAGATCGGGCGAGGATAAACCCCGCCCCTACGCAGGAGAAAGCCTCATGCCCTCGCATTGGTATCGTCTCGAACGCAACCTGGCCTGAATACAAGGCGCCACAGAGTCTTCCAATGCTCACGGACACCGATGTTCGGGACAGTCCCAAACAAACAGCCCACGGCACAAATATGGCTAAGGCAATGGGTTTCTATTAATCAGCACAAAGATTCTTTGCAATGGTCTACATCAGGGAAGCGCAGGAATTGTTTACAGCCGGCTAAAACAATCGCGCCGGAAAGACCTTTTGAAAAATTGGCCTCCCGGCGGAATTCCAGGGAAATTATATCTGTTTCCAATTACGGCAGCTCGTTAGAAAGGATGCGCGCGAGCACGAGTACAAAATATCATTTTACCGCGCTAGGTACCCATCTCCCACGAATGCAGGTACGTGTCCTGCTCCTTGGTGAGCGAGTCGATCACCACACCCATGCTCTCGAGTTTTAGCCTGGCGATTTCACGGTCGATATCCAGCGGCACCCCGTAGACCTTCTTTTCGAGAGAAGAATGGTTCTTTACGATGTATTCGGTGCTAAGCGCCTGATTAGCAAAGCTCATGTCCATAACGCTCGAAGGATGCCCCTCGGCGGCAGCCAGATTGATCAGGCGGCCTTCGCCCAGCACGTAGAGCCTCCTGCCATTCCCGAGGTCGAATTCTTCGACAAAGTCCCGGATCGTTCGAACCGATGAGGACATTGCACGCAACTCCTCGAGGTTTATCTCCACGTTGAAATGGCCCGAGTTGCAGATGATCGCGCCGTCTTTCATCTTCTCGAAATGCTCTTTGCGCAATACGTGGATATCGCCGGTGACCGTGCAGAAAAATTCGCCGATCTCGGCGGCCCTGTTCATGGGCATTACCTGGTAGCCGTCCATAACGGCCTCGAGCGCCCTCAGCGGGTCTATCTCGGTCACTATGACCTTGGCCCCCATTCCCGCGGCGCGCCTGGCAACCCCACGGCCGCACCATCCGTAGCCGCTCACCACGAAACTGGACCCGGCCAGCAACCGGTTGGTCGCCCGGATTATCCCGTCCACGGTGCTTTGGCCCGTCCCATAGCGGTTGTCGAAAAGGTGCTTGGTATCGGCGTCGTTTACGGCAACGATCGGATAGCGCAAAACGCCCTTTTCCGCCATGCTGCGAAGCCGTATGACACCCGTGGTGGTTTCTTCCGTACCGCCTATCACACCGTCGAGGAGTTCCCTGCGGTCGGAATGAAGTATGCTCACAAGATCTGCGCCGTCATCCATCGTAAGCTGAGGCGAATGTTCCAAAGAGCTGTGGATGTGGCGGTAATAGGTGTCCTTATCTTCGCCCTTTATTGCAAAGACAGGAATCTGCTCTGAGACTGCAAGGAACGCGGCCACGTCATCCTGGGTGCTCAAGGGGTTTGAGGCGCAAATGCGCAAATCGGCCCCTCCCGCCTTTAGCGTCAGCGCCAGGGCAGCCGTTTCGGTAGTCACGTGAAGGCATGCGGCCATCCTCAGTCCAGCCAGAGGCTTTTCGGAAGCAAACCGGTCCCGGATCGAGCGCAGCACCGGCATCGACTTCGTGGCCCATTCCACCCTCAAACGCCCCTTTTCGGCCAACCCACTGTCTTTTACATCAAAATTCATTCATACTCCCCGTTTGCAGAGTCCATATAATCAGTTTAAAGGAAACCCTTTAGCATTTGCACGTAGTGCCGATCTGGGTCAAGCCCGCTCTTTCCCTGAGTGTGTCGACCATGTCCGTTTTTTCCCAGGTAAAGTCGGGATCGGTCCTCCCGAAATGGCCCCCACACGCTGTTTTTCTGAATATTGGCCTCTGCAGCTTCAAATACTTGATCATATTCGCAGGCTTAAAGCTGAAAAGCTCGAGGACGAGTTTCTGGATTTTTTCGTCGTCAATGCACCCCGTGCCGAAAGTATCGATCATCAGCGAAACCGGTTCGGCTATGCCGATGCTGTAGGCGACCTGGACCTCGACCCGCTCGGCAAGCTCGGCGGCAACGATGTTCTTGGCGACATACCTGGCCATGTAAGAGGCGGTCCGGTCGACCTTGGAGGGGTCCTTGCCCGAAAAGCCCCCACCGCCGTGACTGCCCTGGCCCCCGTATGTGTCGGCGATAATCTTTCTACCCGTAAGGCCGCAGTCGCCAAGCGGTCCCCCGATCACAAACCGGCCCGTGGTATTGATATGAAATTTCGTTTTTGCATCGATCAACGTCTCGGGTATTACCTTTTTTACCACCTCTTCTATTATTGCCTCGCACAACGTGGAGTGACTTACATGAGGCGCGTGCTGGGCGGCAACGACCACGGTGTCCACCCGCTTGGGCTTGTGATCGAGGTATTCGACCGTCACTTGGCTTTTCCCATCGGGCCGTAGGAAATCCACCACGCCGTTTTTCCGGATCTCGGCCAGCTTCCTGGAAATGCGGTGGGCATAATAGATAGGCATGGGCATTAGAACCGGGGTTTCATTGGAGGCAAAGCCAAACATCAACCCCTGGTCCCCGGCGCCCTGCTCCTCGAAAAGACCCTCGCCGGCATTAACGCCCATGGCTATATCGACCGACTGCTTGTCAATGCTGCTTACAACGGCGCAAGTCTCCCAATCGAAGCCCATGGAAGAATCGTTATAGCCGATATCCTTGATAGTATCCCTTACGATGTGAGGGATATCCACATAAGTGGATGTGGTGATCTCGCCTGCCACAAACGCAAGCCCGGTGGTAACCAGGGTTTCGCAAGCCACGCGGGCCGTCTTGTCTTCGATTATGATCGCATCGAGAACGGCGTCCGAGATTTGATCGGCCACCTTGTCGGGATGCCCCTCCGTCACGGATTCGGAAGTAAACAGATAACTTCTCATCGACATCTGCAAATATCTCCTTTAAGCAAAGGCTGAAATATTCCGGACGGGGGATTATAAAATCAACTCACCCGACCATGGACAGACCGGCGGGGGCCTTATCGGCGCGCTTCCTGTTCCTCGCGTCAACCAGCACCACCACGGGCTTATGCCCGGCGATTTCAGACTGTTCGAAATTGGCGTAAGTAGCGATTATTATCAGGTCGCCCGGCGCCCCCATCCTGGCAGCCGCCCCATTGAGGCAGATATCGCCCTGGCCGGCCGGACCGGTGATGGCGTACGTATCGAACCGGGCCCCATTGTTGATATTGTAAATCTTTATTTGTTCATAGGGCAGAATGTCCGCGGCCTCCATGAGCTCCGCGTCAATGGTCAGGCTGCCTTCGTAGTTGAGATTCGCGTCGGTTATGCACGCACGATGGATTTTGGACTTGAGCAACGTCCTTTGCATGGCCCTTCTCCCGGCAAATGTAAGTTTAAATTAAACTTGAGCAGGTAGAGACCCGTAACAGCAGTTGTCCTAAAAGCCGGATGACTGAAGATAGGCGCCTTTTTGCCGCGAGGTTCGCCATTTGAGTTTTCCCAACTTTTTTCCTGCGCCTGCTGCATCTCGCCAAGCTCACTGATGATGCGCATGTTGCTTCTTCGCTCTTAAAATACCTAAAACCACCGGCCCCGCGCCCGCTTCCCCCGCCGGCGCGCATGGGCAACCCGGTATTGTCCCGGCCTCATGTGAGAGATACGGGCAAATCAATCTAAAAATTTACAAAAAAAATCCGTTTCAGTCAAGTTCTATCCGGCGCCAGGGCCGCCCGAACCCCGGGCAGAGGATTTTTCCCTTTAAACCATGCCCATATCATTTTATACTCCGGCCCGACTCGGGGAAAGACTGTTTTAAGGAAGCGCTACTGAAAGGATTAATTTTGAAAGGTCTCTACCAAAGGCAGCTAAGGCTCGTCCTTCCATACCGGAAAAAGATCCTGCTGGCGATGTTGTGCATGGCGGTGGCCGCGGGCTGCGCCACGGCAAGCCTCTACCTCATCAAGCCTGTTTTCAATGAACTGATTGTCAATAAAGACAAGCAGATGCTTGATATGCTGTGTATCGCGGTGCTGATCGTGTACGCGGTCAAAGGCGCGTGCCTGTGCGGCAACGCCTATCTCATGAACTACGTCAGCCAGAAGATAATAACCGTTTTAAGGGGAGACGTATACAAGCACATACAGCACCTGCCCGTTCCGGACCTTGACAAAATGGAAACCGGCAACCTCATGTCCCGTATTACCGGCGATGTAGGCGCTTTGCAGAACACGCTTTCTTCGTCGGTTACGGGCGTGGTGATGGAATCGTTTACCTTTGTCGGCTGTATATTCATCATGTTTTACATGGATTGGCGGCTCGCAACCATTTCCATGACCATCGTGCCCCTCGCCTTCATGCCGATCTTCAAGGTCGGCAAGATGTTGAGAAAGATTAGCTCAAGGACCCAGCAAGCCACCGCCGACATCTCGGTCATAATGCACGAGACGATAGGGGGCAATCGCATAGTCAAGGCTTTCGGAATGGAAGCCCATGAAGAAGCCAGGTTTCGAGGCGAAAATGAAAGACTTTTGCGCTTCGCCATGAAATCGGTGCTGATTAGCGCCATAAACAGCGCATCGATGGAGTTTTTGGGGGGCGTGGGGATAGTGGCCATCATGCTCTATGGCGGCTACCGGATTATTGACGGGAAGATGACCGGAGGGAGCCTTTTTTCCTTTCTTGCGGCCATGATCAGCCTCTACACTCCCGTAAAACGGTTGGCGTCCTATTATGCTTCCATCCAGCAGGGGTTGGCCGCGGCCGAGAGGGTCTACGATATTCTCGATCAACCCGTGGAAGTAGTCGAGCAACCCGGGGCAAAGCCTCTGGCTCCCATCAGGCAATCTCTGGAATTCCGGGACGTCTCCTTCGGCTACGCGGAAAAGCCGGTGCTCTCCGACATAAACTTCAGGGTGGAAGCCGGCCAGGTCATGGCGCTGGTCGGTATGAGCGGGGCGGGCAAGACCACCCTCGTAAACCTCATCCCCAGGTTTTATGAAGTTACCGGGGGAGAGATCCTCATTGACGGAAAAGACATCCGGGAGGTAACCCTTGCCTCACTTCGCTCCCAAATCGCCGTTGTCACCCAGCAGTCCATTCTTTTCAACGACACTTTCAAAAACAATATCGCATACGGCGACATCCGCAAAAGCGAGGAGGATATAATCGCCGCGGCAAAGGCCGCTAATGCCTACGATTTCATAATAAAACTGCCAAAACAGTTCGACACTGTCGTCGGTGAGCAGGGAGTAAGGCTTTCCGGGGGAGAGCGTCAGAGGGTCTGTATAGCCCGCGCCCTGCTAAAGGACGCCCCGATCCTCATACTCGACGAGGCCACTTCCTCGCTTGACAGCGACTCCGAACTCGAAGTCCAGAAGGCTCTCGAAAACCTCATGGCGGGCAGGACGACCCTCGTTATCGCTCACCGCCTTTCCACCGTCCAGAATGCCGACTGCATTTTGGCCCTGGCTGACGGGAGGATCGTGGAAAAGGGCCGCCACTCCGATCTTATGACCATCGACGGTGAATACCGCAGGCTCTACCAGTTGCAGTTCCACCAGTTTTCAAAAGAACACCACGCACCGCTCACCGCATGAAAAAAGAGGTGGGAAAATGGTGAGCGTTATCGCGGGGTGATGCCGGATAAAAAAATTTGCCCCTATTTTCCGGACTCACCAGGGGCAGCCCCGAACAGTCGATCGACACAACGAGCCAGACTTTCCTTCCATGCGGGGGGTAAAACGGAGAAGGCCGCCTCGATCTTGCCGCAGTCAAGTACCGAATAGATGGGTCTTGCCGCAACGGTCGGGTAGGCGCTGCATGGAACAGGCGACACCTTGGCCGGCCCTCCCGGGCGAGGTCTTCTCAGCTCTGCCTCATCCAGGATGGCCGATGCGAAGTCAAACCATGTCGTGGCCCCTTTTCCGCAAAAATGATATGTGCCCCAGGGGACATCCCGGCAATCGGCAAGAACGCGTACGGCTACCCTGACAAGGCAGCGGGCAAGATCTACTGTCCAGGTGGGACATCCGTGCTGGTCGCAGACAACCGTAAGCTCATCCCGCTCCCGGCCAAGCTTTAGGATCGTTTTCACGAAATTTTGGCCCCTTACGCCGTAGAGCCATGAAGTCCGAACTATTACGTGTTCGGAAATCCTTGACCTCACGGCCTCTTCGCCCTGCTGCTTGCTAAGGCCGTAGACGTTTATCGGAGCGACCGCATCCTCTTCTTTATAAGGGCGCGCGGATTTGCCGTCAAAAACATAGTCGGTCGAGATGTGAACGAGCGGTATTCCAATCCTGCGGCACTCATCGGCAAGATTTGCCGACCCGTCGCGATTTACCGCAAATGCGGCCTCGGGCTCCGATTCGGCTTTATCCACCGCGGTGTAGGCCGCACAATTTATGACCAAGCCCGGATCGGAAATCCCGCCCAATGCAGACCGCACGCTTTCCGCCCTGGTTATGTCAATATCGGCCCTTGCCCGGGCAACGGTTTTTAGACCTGCGCCCTCCAATGCCTCCAGCAGATCGGCTCCAAGCATCCCGCCGCTTCCTATGACAACGACGCTGCGAATCTCACGCACAAAACCTCCAATTTACCCGGGTTCAGTAATTGCCACACCTCCCCCCCGGAGATGTCTACTCCAAATCCGCCTCGCGCAGAAAGCTGCCGGCCGCGTCCTTGGCGGAGATTATCCTCCCGCCTTCGCCGGGCCATTCAATGGCAAGATCGGGATCATCCCACCGGATACATCTCTCATGCTCCGGCGCATAGAAATCGCTTGCTTTATAGAGCACCTCCGCCGCGTCCGAAAGGGCCAGGAACCCGTGGCCAAAACCGGCGGGGATAAAGAGTTGCCGCTTGTTTGAAGCCGAAAGGACCAATCCGAACCAGCGTCCGAAAGTAGGCGAGGACCTGCGCAGATCGACAGCCACGTCGAATACTTCCCCGCTCACCACGCGAACCAGTTTCGCCTGTGGGTTCACCACCTGGTAGTGGATGCCCCTCAAAGTCCCAATCCTGGAAAGGGAGTGGTTGTCCTGCACAAAGCGCACATCGATGCCAAGCTCGGAAAGCGTTTTACTGTTATAGCTTTCAAAGAAAAACCCTCGCTCGTCGACAAAGATGCGCGGCTCCAGTTTGGAAAGCCCTTCGATATTGGTGGGATAAGACTTCATCGCGCTACTCACTGGCTCCTAATGACAAAGAAAACCCCCGAGCAAATCAGCAGCACGCCGAGGATCCTGCAAGAATTTACGTTTTCACCAAAAAGATAACGCCCGACAAACAGGGCCAGGACATACGAAATGCTTACCAGCGGAAACGCAACGCTAAAATCGAGCTCAGTCAGTACCTCCAGCCAAAGAATAGCGCTCACGCCGTAGGCCCCAAACCCCAGGAATATGTAGGGGACCTCGATACACTTTCTCAGCAGGCCGCCGATTCCCAGGTCCAGCACGGGCATGCCCCCTGAGCGGACAATAGCCAGTTTCAGCAGCGTCTGCCCGATTACCGCCAGCAGTATGCAAATAAGAGCCAGCCCAAAAGACTGGGGATTCAACCTCTGCATAAATAAAAAGTCTCCAATCCAGTTTGGATCAAGTTTTCATCAGGCCCGCCCGTAAAAGTTGGGCGCCGACTCCGTTTATCATTTTAGAAGGTCGGTTGCAAGAAAAGGCGCGAAAAGGTCGAAGTGTAGAATTTTATCCAATTCTTTTCAATTCCCGTTTAGAATTAGAATTTAAACCAAAGTGTCAACGCCTCTTGGGCAAACGGGAGTAACATGCGCGAAAAACACAAGATCCTCCTGGTCGACGACGAAGACCTCTTTCGCTCCGCATTGCGCCGGTTTCTGGAAAAGACTCACATAGTCCTCGAGGCCGGCGACGGAGCAACCGGGCTAAAGCTCGCCCAAAGCGAAGAACCCGACCTCGTTTTGCTCGATATCGGGCTGCCCGACGCAAGCGGCCTCGAATTGCTGCCCCGCTTCAAGGAAATCCGCCCCTCCCCTGCCGTGGTCATGATCACCGCTTTTGACAGGGTAAAAGACGTGGTCCTTGCCATAAAGCAAGGCGCCTTCGACTACCTGGTCAAACCGGTCGACCTGGATGAATTCGAGGTGACAATCCAAAACGCCCTCGAACATGCCGGCTTAAAAAACGAAGTCGCCAGGTTGCGGCAGGAAGTCGAAAGACTCCAGGGGGTGGGGCAGCTGATAGGAAAAGAAAAATCGTTTCTCGAAGCGCAGATGCTTGCCGTAAAAAGCGCGCAGAGCCGCGATGCGGGAGTTCTTATCCAGGGCGAAACAGGGGCGGGCAAAGAACTTTTCGCCCGGCTCATTCACACGAAAAGCCCCAGGGCTCAGTATCCCTTCGTTGCGCTCAACTGCGCCGCGTTTTCGACCGAAATCATCGAAAGCGAGCTCTTCGGCTATGAAAAGGGCGCCTTTACCGGTGCAAAGCTCGAAGGAAAAGAGGGTCTGCTCAAGGTCGCCGATGGCGGCACCCTCTTTTTGGACGAAATCGTGGACCTCAATCACGAAATCCAGGCCAAACTGCTCCGGGTGCTGGAGGAAAGGGAATTTTTCCCCATCGGCGGAACCCGCAAAAAAAAGGTGGATATCCGCGTTGTCTCGGCCTGCAACAAGGACCTGTGGCATGTCGCCGAGGAGGGTGGGTTTCGAAAAGATCTCTATTTCAGGCTCTCGACGATCAAAATCAACCTGCCGGCCCTTCGCGAGCGGCGCGAGGACATCCTCCCCCTTGCCCGGGTGTTCATCGAGGAGTTCAACGACAAATACGGTAAAAAATTCCGGGGGGTCAACCCCAAGGCCGAACAGGTCCTGGTGAGCCGATCGTGGCCCGGAAACGTTCGCGAGCTGCGAAACAGCATAGAGCGAGTCGTTCTGCTGGAAAACGACGACATGATTTACGCGCGCCATCTCTATTTTCTGGATCATGACCCTATGGAGCAAAGCGCGCCCCCGCCGAAGTCATTTAATATAGTGTTGCCCGATGGGGGAATGAGCCTCGAGGAGATCGAAAAACAGGTCATCGTTCAGGCCCACCAACAATGCGGCGCCAATAAATCCAAAATGGCCCGGTTTTTGAGGCTTCCGCGGCACGTGCTTTTGTATCGGCTGAAAAAATATGGCATAGAGCTGGAAGGCAAATGATTTGTCATGAACTTTTCATGGTCTCCCCGGGGGGCCGAAATGGATGCGAGTCGCCATATTGAACAAAATCCTCCAATCGCCATGCACATTGGACAATATCCTCCATATCCTGTTAAAACCCTTTAGCAGCAACCCTTTCCTGCCCGCTTCCCCCTTTTAGGGCGACCATAAACGTAGAATAGTATTCAATTGTGTTGGCTTCCCTCAAAAAGGCTTATTCCGAGGGAGCGCTCCCGAGGCGGTTTTTCGGCCTTTCGCCATCCTGGCACGCTCTTTGCTCCTAGAGTTGGGCAACGGAGGCGTCAGTGAGTAGTGAAAATCTTGTGCTTCTCGTCGAAGACGATGCCCCGTTAAAACGCTCTTTGGAAAAATTTCTCAATACGGCCGGATATCCTTTTCAAAGCTGCTCAACCGCCGCTCAAGCTCTTGCTCTCGCTCAAGCAGCAAATCCTCGTGTCGTGATACTTGAATATCATCTTCCAGATGCAAACGGATGCTCCCTTCTCAAGAAACTCGACCTCGTTGTCCCTGGAATCATCGCGATAGTTCTGTCTGAATTCGACTTTCAAGCTGTAGCCTGCAATCTCGATCGAGTGAATATCCAAACGTTCCTGCAAAAGCCCTTTGACCTTGTTGACTTCGAAGCTGCCCTGTGTTCCGCCTGTTTGGAATCCGGCAAAAGTGTGAGGAGACTCGACTCTCGTTGATCTGGAATTTCCCTGGTCAAAACGCATGCTCAAGGTGAAAACAGATAAGTTACCGTTCAGAATCACTCTCGTAAATTATTCGTGCTCAAATTCGCCTCAGTGCTCAAGCTCCCGTGAGATTCGATCCCGGTGAGGGGTCACATTCAGCGCTAACCGCTCCTTTTCCAATTGACACAATGAGTCTCCACAGTTTGAAAGGCCATAAGGAACCCCCTTATGGCCTTTTCTTTTTAACGCAAGGGCCCCGTGGAGGCTTTTTCCAGAGAAAACGCCCATTCCCCATCCCCTGCCCGCCCATATTGTTCGTCGGCTCTTGCCTTCTTTACCCGAATTGTGCAATATTGCCCATGACCTTGACTTTTCCACCAAACAGGAGCCGGAAATGGAACAAAAGCTGAAGCTGATGGAGAAAATGGAAGAAAAAGGAATGAGCGTTGAGCAGGTAGCCGAAGCCATTTCGTTCGATCCGAAGATACTTGGCCTCTACCTCATAAAAGACGCCAATCCCGTTCCCAAAAGAATACTCGATAAGATGGAAACCGCTCTGGCCAACTGAGCACCGAGATCGGGCGGCGGATGTCAGATGTCGGATATCGGGAAAAACGCGCCGCCGGCATCTGATACCCGGTGCCTTTGGAGCAAGCGGGATTGTTGAGGCGCAATCCGCCCTTTTCCCAATTCGCAGGTATTTTCCAAGACCTTGAACGCTCACATGGGCAACCTCTCCGCCTTATCCATCACAAACGAGCCATGCGAAGTCCCGCACCGCCCACATTAATTACTCCATAAGGCTAACTGTAAATGGCTATAATCGCAATCGTTGGAAGGCCCAATGTGGGCAAGTCGAGTCTTTTCAACAGGATAAGCAAAAGCAGCCGCGCACTCGTAGACGATCTGCCCGGGGTCACCCGGGACAGGAATTATGCGCGCACCTCGTGGGATGAGAAGAGTTTTACCCTCGTCGATACGGGCGGGTTCGTCAGCAGCGACTTTTCCACCTTTGACAAGGGAGCGCGCGAGCAAATATTCCACGCCGTCGAGCAAGCCGATATTCTCCTTTTCGTGGCGGACGGCAGAGCCGGCCTGCAACCCGAGGACTCATCCCTTTTCGATATCTTGCGCCGCGCCTCAAAGCCGCTTTTCTTTTCCGTCAACAAGATCGACGGGCCGGAACAACAGGGGCGCCTGGCCGATTTTTACGCCCTGGGTGTCCAGGACATCTACCCCGTCAGTGCGGCGCACGGCTTCGGGGTGGGAGATCTTGTCTCCGATATCGTAAAACTTATAGACCAACCCGCCGAACCCGCGGAAGACGACTCCGAGACCCCGGAAATCCGCGTGTCCATCCTTGGGCGCCCCAATGTGGGGAAGTCGACCCTGGTGAACCGGATCCTGGGAGAGGAGCGCGTAATTGTAAGCCCGGTAGCCGGAACGACCCGGGACGCTGTGGACACGGCCTTCGAGCGCGACGGACAAAAGTTCCTGCTGATCGATACCGCGGGGATAAGAAGGAAGGGAAAGACACGGGAAAAACTTGAGAAATTAAGCATTATCAAAGCGCTTCAGAGCATAGACAAAAGCCACGTCTGCATCATCCTGGTCGATCCCGCCGAAGGCGTAGCGGACCAGGACCTCCACATCGCCGGCTATATCCAGGACCGGTCCCGCGCATTGGTTGTCGGGGTAAACAAGTGGGACGAGTTCGACCCGGACCCGAAGACCAGAAAAAACTTCCTGGAAGACCTCAACTACCGCTTCCGCTTCATGCCCTTTGCTCCGGTCCTCAACTTTTCCGCCCTGACGGGCAAAGGAACCGGGAAGGTGCTCCCCGCAGTGCGCGATGTTTTCGCCCAGTACAACAGCCGCATCTCGACGGGCATCCTCAACAGGGCGCTAAGGGAATCCATCGACCATCATGAACCGCCCATGGTGCGCGGCCGCAGGCTCAAATTCTTCTACGCCACGCAGGCCTCTACCCGCCCCCCTACATTCGTTATTTTTTGCAACTACCCGGAAAGCATTCATTTTTCCTACGAACGTTTCCTGATAAACCAATTCAGGGAGAGCTTCGCGCTCGACAAGTCGCCGCTAAAGCTCGTGTTCCGGGGCAGGAGTCAACGGGAACCAAAAGAATAGGTGTGAAAAAGCCGGGAACGGTTAATACAAGGGCCGGCAGAGCGGCTCGATCTCCCAGCAGGCAGTAATCGTGGTTCCGGCTCCCGGGCTGGAATCGATTTCGAATTTCCCGCCGGACAGTTCTGCGCGCTCGCGCATCGAGGTAAGGCCAAACCCGGAGCCGCGGCCTTTCGAGCCTGCCGAAGCCCGGTCGAATCCTTTCCCCACGTCGCTTACGCACAAGACGATCGATCCATTTTCGAACGAGAGGCTAAGAGATATTTCCTTTACCCCGCTGTACTTCGCCGCATTGTTCATCGCTTCCTGAATAATTCGAAAGATGATGATCTTAAGGTTTTCCGGAACCTGTGTCTCTTCGATGCGTATGTCTTTTTCCACTCCGAACCCCGAGTAGATGCTTTCAAATTCCCTGCAAAACCACCTTATGGTGGAGAGTATCCCGAGGTCGTCGAGCATCGAGGGTCGAAGATCGCTCATTATGCGCCTGGACTCGTCTATGGCGTGGCCCATCGCCCTTGAGAGCATCGCAAGAGCCTCGCCGACCTCAGGGTCCCGGTTAAGCCGCGCGGCGACATTTTCTATACAGAACTTGACGGCGCTAAGAGACGAGCCGATGCTGTCGTGGATCTCCCGGGTCAGCCTTTTGCGCTCGTCTTCCTGCGCGCTGATAAGCTGGGAGGCCAGCAGCTTCAGCTCTTCTTTGGATTCTTCGAGCTCGGCCAGAGTCTGCCCAAGTTCGAGCGTGCGCAGCTTGAGCTCTTCCTCTATTCGCTTGCTCATTATAGAGTAGCGTATGGAACGCTCGAGAATGGGCGCGCTAAATTGGCCCTTCACCAGGTAATCGGACGCACCAGCCTTCATGGCCTTCAAATCGACCAAATAGTTTCCATGAGCTGTAAGAAAAATGACGGGCGCCTTGCAGCCATGTTCTATGGCAATCGTTAGAAGCTCGAAGACCGTCCTTTTCTCCCATGAAGTAATCGAGCAGATAGACGTCGTGCTCCCGCCTGGAGATCGCCTCAAGCCCAGCCTCGTATGTCTGAACCCAATCCAGCTCGAACCTGGTGTCCTCGGCTTCCGAAAGCATATCCGAGACTATGAGAAAATCATCCTGGTCATCATCGACCAGCAACACGCGAATTCGGTCAGCCATCTGGATCTCCCGGGCGCCAAACTCCCGACGCGGAGTCGGAAGCCGCTGGATATTGACAGGCTCTCGAGTTATTCGAACCTGTAAAACTCATGAAAGTGATGGACGGGCCCAAAGCCGCGCCCGAGAGGCAGTCCTTGCGCAATTGCCGCCTCCACGTAGGTTTTTGCCCCTCTCACCGCGTCTTCGACCGAAAATCCGCGCGCAATGAACGCCGCTATGGCCGAAGCGAAAGTGCAGCCGGTGCCGTGAGTGTGGATCGTCCCAAGGCGCGTACCGGGAAACTCGCGAAAACTTCTGCCGTCGTAGAGCAAGTCGATTGGCTCTGCCTGGAGATGCCCCCCCTTTTATGACAACGTATCGGCACCCCAGGCGCCAAAGCTCAACGGCGGCGCGCCTCATATCCTCTTCGCTCTCGACGCTCGTGCCCGTCAGCAGCCCGGCCTCATGCAGGTTCGGCGTCACTACCAGGGCCAACGGGAACAACCTTGAGACAAGCGTCTCCATTGCGTTTTCATCGAGCAGCCGGTGTCCGCTGGTCGAGATCATTACCGGATCTACGATGAGGTTGTTGATGCGAAGGGACTCCACATCGGCGGCAACCCTCGAAATGATCGCCCCATTGCAAAGCATGCCCGTCTTTACGGCATCAACCCCCATATCCAGGACAACCGAGCGGATCTGGGAGGACACAAAATCGGGATCTATTTCGACAATTCCGTTCACTCCGAGGGTGTTTTGGGCGGTGAGGGCCGTAACGGCGCAAAGAGCGTAAACCCCGAGGGCCGAAAAAGTCTTCAAGTCAGCCTGAATCCCCGCCCCCCGCTCGAATCCGAGCCGGCAATAGTCAGTGCCCTCGGTATTTTCACACTCATCCTCCAAAATGGTCCCAGCCCTTTGCCGCCGGAACCGTCCGAGTTCCGTCGGAAAGCCTCAGGCTTATGTCCGTTCCAGCCGTAATGCTTCCTATCCGCTCGCACGAAGTCCCGGTCTGGTCGATCAACATTTTCTTGAGGGTCTCAACAGCTTCCGGGGCGGCAGTAAAGATCAGTTCGTAATCCTCCCCCCCGAAAGGGCCCACTCCAGGGGATCAGCCCCCGCCGCCAGGGCGGCTTCCGAAAGATCCGGGCTTATCCGAACTCCGGCACCATCGATTTCCGCCCCCTTGCCGCTTGATTTACAAATATGCAAAAGGTCCCCCATTACCCCGTCGCTCACGTCGATCATCGAAGTGACAAGACCTGAGCGCGCGAGAAGCCGCCCTTCGGCAAGGCGCGGCCGAGGGCACAGGTGGTTTTCGATAAGCCTTTTTCCGGCAGAGCCACTCAGCGCCAGATCCGGGCGCCGGATCAATTCGAGCCCCGCCCTGGACTCGCCCGGGAAGCCCGTAAGAAGAATGGCGTCTCCGACGCCCGCCGTACTCCTCAACACGAGCCTTTGCGGCGCGACAAGCCCAAGGAGTGTGAAATCCACCACGACAATAGATTCCATCCGGCTCAAATTCCCCCCGGCTATCGAGGCTCCGGCCAACGCCATTTCTTCGCGCATTCCACGATACAACTCTTCGATATATTCGACTTCAATGTCCCCCGGAATCGCGAGAGAAACGAGCGCCCAGCGAGGGTCACCCCCCACCGCGGCAATGTCGCTGATATTTATGGCCGCCGCCCGTCGGCCCAACTGGTAGGCCGAAACCGCATCCCGCGTGAAATGTACGCCCTCGACCTGTATGTCGCATGTTGCCAGCAGATATTCGGGCCCCGATGTATCGAGCACCGCAACATCGTCGCCTATCCCTTTTATCACCCCGGAAGCCTTTTCCTGGAGCATGGCCGATATACGATCAATCAGTCCGAACTCTCCGATTTCCCTGACCAGCACCTTGTATCTCCTGTCTTCCAGGTTTAACATCACCAGAGTATATATAATAGAGGATCACATTATTTTTTCCACGCCAAAACCCGGGACCGGCGCCTCCCTGGACCTGGCCACCGCTGACCGGATATCTATTGACAAGGTAACTTGACTCTAAAGCACTTTCATGAGAATAGAGAAGTGTTTAATGTTTTTATCGGCTGTTTCATGGATCACCGCTCTCGCCGTCAGACTACCTCTTTGCAGGTAATCTTCCAATGAGGAGACTTAGATGAAGAAATTTGGGCTGATCATTTTCCCCACGCTCGTTTGTTTCGCACTTTTACTCGGCTTCGGTTTTTCCGCCGACCTCGCTTGCGCCTCGAATACACAACAAAATGCAGCCACGGTCAATGGGAAACCTATCCCGATGTCCGTATATAACGCACAGGTCGATCGTCTGCTCCACCAGTTTTCCATGGCCGGGAAAAAACTTGACGACAAACAGACCTCCACCCTCAAAAAGAGAGTTCTCGACAGCCTCATCGCACGCGAGGTTCTAAAACAGGAAGCGGCAAAAAGAGGAATCAAGGCTGACCAGGCCATGGTCAACTCCCAAATGGAGACTCTTAAAAAATCCACCACTCCCGGGAATTTCGCTGCTTCCCTCAAGCAGATGAATATGACCGAAGCGACTTTCAGGGATTATCTAAGCTCGGAATTCACCATCAAAAAGCTGATAGAAAGTGATCTGGCGTCCAAGGCGGCGGTTAGCCCCCAGGAAGTGAAAGCTTTCTACGACGGCAACCCGCAACTTTTCAAGACTCCCGAAATGGTCAGAGCAAGCCACATTCTCATAAAAGTGGATAAGAATGCTTCCGCGAAACAAAAAGCGGCGGCGCTGGCAAAAATAAAGGCCATTCGCAAGCGCATCCTCAAGGGCGAGGATTTCGCCAAGATCGCCAAGGAAGTATCGGACGACACCGGCACGAAGGCCAATGGAGGAGACCTCAACTTTTTCGCGAGAGGTCAGATGGTGCCCTCCTTCGAGAAAGCCGCTTTCTCACTGAAGGTCGGACAACTCAGCGACGTTATTACAACCAGGTTCGGCTATCACCTGATTAAGGTGACCGCCAAAAAACCGGCGGGAACGGTGCCGTTCGACAAAATCAAGGATCGGATAGAACAGCATCTAAAGGCTCAAAAGATGCAAAAAGTTCTGCCCGAGTACATCGATGCGCTCAAATCAAAGGCAAAGATAGAGGTTTTTGTGAAGGCTTAAGGTTACTGAGGCAAAACGCCTTGTCGAGTGATAATTCAAGTTGTCCACATAACTCCGTGAAGCCGGCGGCGCCGGGGACCGCGCTCCGGTTTCACGGATTTCCCCACAGGCGTCCGGTTAGTCGCCCGTAGAGTTTTACTGACAGGGGTCGGTCGATGACATTGAGATTTACCGACGCAGACCATAGGCGGATGAAATCCCTGGGCATCACCGCCGACTTTGTGCTGGATCAGATCGACACGTTCCGGCGGTCCGAGTTTTTCGTCCGGCTCAAAAAACCGTGCACCCTCTTCGACGGCATTCGAAAAATTGGCGAGGCCGACCTCGATGGGTACATGAGCCTCCACGGTTCCGCGGCACACCGGCGCCGGTTCACCAAATTCGTACCGGCCTCGGGGGCG
>CAWEZA010000032.1:0-80847 GCA_963813125.1 uncultured delta proteobacterium
TATGTTTCCTTGTGCTTGACTAGTTTACATCTTATTGTTGGCCCTGTTCATATAACTCGATGGAAAGCAGTTTACGAAGGTGTTTATCTTGCCTCGGCAAGACTAACTCTGGCTGTGATAGAGCTTTTGTTGCTCCCGCGACGGGTCGAAAACAACATTAAGCCAATTTTTTAACATTGGTGGCCTGGGGTCCTTTGGGGCCGCTTTCAACTTCAAAGGATACCCTATCACCTTCACCGAGAGAGCGAAATCCCTCGGAAGCGATTGCAGTGTAATGAACAAATACGTCTCCATGTCCCTCTGATTCGATGAATCCGTATCCCTTTTTGTCATTGAACCATTTTACCCGACCTTCCGACATACTGATGATCCCTCCATTAACGACACCTGTTGCAGCCATTAAAATTGCCGATCAAAAAATAATTTTAAGCTCCGGGACGCCGTTACAGTTTAGTTGAAGGCCCTTGTACCCGGCTTCGCGGCCTTAAGCTGTTTCTGTTTACGTACTATAATGCGGTGAACCGGATGGTGTTAGATAAAAGACTTGTGGATTAATGGTAGGGAAAACCTATAACTACAGCAGGGTCCCCAGGTAGGTTTGCAGGTTGAGTTTTTTTCCAGTCAGGTCGAGTTTCCTGCGGATGCCCTGTCGATGAAAAATGACCGAGTTTTCTGTTATTCCCAGGAGTTCTCCTATTTCTTTGGAGCTTTTCCCCTGCCGTATCAGTTCGGCCACGCGGATTTCGGTCGGGGTCAGTCCGAGCATGGGCGCAGAGAGTTTATGTACAAACGGGGAGGTAATTTCCCGGAGGTGAGATTCCATTATTTCAACAAAGCGGAGCTGTTCGACTGCCAGGCGGCTTTTCTTCAGTTTGTCCAGATAGGGTGCTATGAGGTGTTTAACGTTTCTAAGGAGCGATTCTTCGAGTTCGGTTCGATCTTCATCTCTTTGTTTGAGGAGCACCCTCAGGGCGGCATTGGCTTCCTGGAGACGCTCTCCCTGTGCTTTTACAGTATCGACGAGCCTGACACGGGAAATAATCCCCCCGATGTGATTTGCCATAATTTCAAATGCCAATTGGACATTTTCGGGAATTTCCGCCGTATGTGATGCAAGGCACAAGAGGGCAACAACTTCTCCTTCATAGACGACCGGGATGGCAAAAAAAGCCAAAAACCCTTCCCGTTCGAAGAGATCGTTTAGTTCGGGAATTGCGAACGGTTTGGACCAAAAGCGGGGTTTAGCCTTCATGGCAAAACGTGATTGGGGAGAGGCGGCCTCATAGAATGAAGTCGCCTTCGAAAAACTATCCGATACTCCGCTGTGACAGATGAGGTTGAGCGCCCCCGATTTTGGGTCCACCATATAGATTGCTCCCGAGTCCAACCCATCAAAGTTGAGGCATGCGTTGAGGAGGTATGCCATTCCTTCCGCCAGGCTTGCGGACGATCCAATCCCAAAAGCAAGGTCTCTTTCGATGGAAAGGAATTTTTCAGCCTCCTTGATAGAGGTGATATCCTCGGCAATACCCACCGCTCGCGCTATCCTGCCTTGCACGGATACAGGAAAAGAACGAGCCCGGATCCACCGCAGAGTTCCATCGGGGCGAAGGATTCTAAACTCCTCATGAAAAGGAGCTGTTCCCCTGAGGTCGGCGTCATAGGCTTTGCGCACCCGAACTTTATCCTCCGGGTGCACCGGCCTCAAAAACGAGGAGGGTTTCCGATAGAGACTTTTACGACTCTTTCCCCAGACCTCCTCATAGGCGGGACTGACATAAATCATCTCCTCGGGGCTATAAATCCAGAAGACTTCCCTTATGTTTTCCGCGAGTTCGCGAAACCTCTCCTCACTTTTTCTAAGTGTTTCTTCGGCCAGCTTTAATTCGGTGATGTCTCGAGCCGAAACCACCGCCCCCACGATCACACCGTCTTTGTCACGAATCGGGGCAAAACTGTAACTCCCAACCCAGGTCTCGCCGGTATCCTTTCGTCGGAGGCAATATTGGGCATTAGTGGCTGTCTCACCCCGCAATGCCCTGGGAACGACCCAGCGATCAAGAGGCGCCGGTTGCCTGTCGTCGGTAAAAACATCCAGGATGTCAGTGTATTCGACCAAGGTCTTGAGGCACTCGTCTTTTTTCCTGAACCTGTAGAACTTCACGAAGGCATCGTTAAAGTCGATTAGCCGACCTTCGGCATCCGAAATGGACACCGCATCGGTCATGCCGGCCAAAGCCGCCTCGAGTTTCGTCCTGCTCTCGTGCAGGTCTTCTTCGATCAGCTTGCTCCCGGTGATATCCTCACTAAATATCACTATGCCGCCGACATCTCCGGCCGCATCACGCCATGGCCTCAACTCCCACCTGAACCACTTCACAGAGCCGTCCGCCCTGACAAAGCGGTCTTCATCAGCTCTTAGAACCTCGCCGGCCAGCGCACGGCGGTGAATCGTTTTCCACTCCTCCGAAATCTCGGGAAACAATTCATAGTGTGAGCGCCCCTCAAGATCGACGTCACCGAGATTATGGTTGCTTAGCCATGCACGGCTAAAGCTCAAGTAGCGCATCTCACGATCAAACATCGCCAACCCGACGGGTGCGTGCTCGATGAACAACCGCAGCCGCTCTTCGCTTGCCCGCAGCGTCTCTAGGGTTTTCCCGCGTTCGGTGATATCCTCAAAGCAGACGGAAATACCGCCATCGCCGCGAGGAAAGCACCTGGTGCGGAACCAGCACCCCCGGGGTTCGAAGAAAACTTCAAAGTCTCTCACCTCTCCCGCCTGAGGATACTCGCTTTCCAATCGGGCGGCGAGAGACTCAGGGAACACCTCCCGGTGGGTTTTGCCGAGGACTTCCGTTTTGCTGATACCAAGCATGCGCTCCGCGGCACCGTTTACGTAAATAAGCCTCCAGTCCGCGTCACAGGCAAAAAAACCGTCGGCAATGCTTTCCAGGGTCATCTGAAGTTGTGCATACCGGAGTTCCAGATCATCGATGGCTGCCAGAATGTCCTGTTCCCGGTCTTCAGACGGCTTGCCGCCGCCACGTTCTTTCAGATACTTTTCGGCTCCGTGGCGGAGAAGATCGAATTTCGAATGACGGGAGGTCTCGTTCATTTTGTGGCTCTTCCCTTACGACAGTCTGTCAGGGTACATGTCGAAAACCTAGAGCTTTAAGGGATTGGTAAGCAATTTTCATACTATTTGGTTACCATCCGGGAACTTCAGAGTGGGCAACGCTACGCTTTTGCCCACCCTACACTGGTTTCCATCGGAAACTTGATGGTGGGCATACGCTTTTGCCCACACCCGGGTGCGGATCCTTGTGGGTGGGCAAAAGTTTCATCTTGCCCACCAATAGGTTTTCGGATGGATACTGGTCAACCGGCAGTTCACTTTGCATTGGATTGGGGCACGTAAGGGGAGGTGGAGGTGAGGCAAGGCTTTTCTGGCTGGAATAGGCGACACCGTACTGTAAACAAATAGACTCACTATGCGGAGCAAGTTAAAGAAATCGTCCGAACGCTTCCGAATTTGTTCCCGCAGTGGCGAGTTACCCAACCAATTCCGTCGTGGAAGAGCTTTTGCCGGAATTGGTCGAGTCTATCGCCATGTCCACTCACTCATCTGCTTTTTCGCTTTTAAGATAGACGATCCCCAGAGGCGGCAGGGTTAGAGAAAGAGAGAAGTTGCGGCCGTGGCTCGGGACCGGCGCGGCGTCCAGGCCGCCAAAGTTGCCGTAGCCGGAGCCGCCGTAAATTTTTGAATCGCTGTTCAGGAGTTCGCGCCAGTGGCCCGAGGCCGGTACGCCGAACCGATAACCCACCCTTGGCACCGTGGTGAAGTTTGCCACCCCCAGTATGAGACCGCCGGTCGACGATTTCCTGAGGAAAGCGATCACGCTCGAGTCCGCGTCGTGGAAGTCGACCCACTCGAAGCCCTCAGAGCTGAAATCGAGTTGATGCATTGCCGGTTCCGCGCAATAGGTGCGGTTGAGGTCACGGACCCAGTTTTGGATTCCCTGGTGGGCGGGATGCTCAAGGAGTTGCCAACCCAGGCCGCGTTCATGATACCATTCGTCCCAGTCTCCGATTTCGCCTCCCATGAAGATCAGCTTTTTGCCCGGCTGGCCGAACATATAGCCGAAAAGCAGCCTGAGGTTTGCAAATTTTTGCCAGTCGTCACCCGGCATCTTGCGCAGCAGCGACCCCTTTCCATAGACGACTTCATCATGGGAAAGCGGAAGGACGAAATTTTCGAAGAAGGCGTACCAAATATTGAAAGTCAGCAGGTTTTGATGAAATTTTCTGTAAATCGTTTCTTTGGAGAAATATTCCAGGGTATCGTGCATCCAGCCCATATTCCACTTCATGCCGAAACCGAGGCCTCCCAGGTATGCCGGCCTGGAAACCATTGTCCACGAAGTGGATTCTTCGGCTATGGTCTGTACATCCGGATATTCCGTGTAGACGGCTTCATTTAAGCGCTTTATGAAATGGATCGCATCGAGGTTTTCTTTTCCTCCGTGGACGTTGGGGATCCATTCGCCCTCATTTCTAGCGTAGTCGAGGTATAGCATGGACGCCACGGCGTCAACCCGGAGCGCATCCGCGTGATACTTGTCCAGCCAGAAGAGCGCACTGCTCGTGAGAAAGGCACTCACTTCATAGCGTCCGTGGTTGAAGATGTAGCTGTTCCACTCCGGATGGTAGCCTTTCTTAGGGTCCTGGTGTTCGAACAGGTATGTGCCGTCGAAAAACGAGAGTGCGAACTCATCGCTTGGGAAATGCGACGGCACCCAGTCCAGAATGACGCCGATCCCGTTTTGGTGCAGGACGTCGACCAGGTACATGAAATCCTGCGGCGTGCCATAGCGCGAGGTCGGAGCGAAGTAGCCGGTGGTTTGGTACCCCCATGAACCGTAAAAGGGATGCTCCATAACGGGAAGAAGCTCGACATGGGTGAAACCCAGGTCTTTCACGTATGCCGGCAGACAATCGGCAATTTCGCGGTAGGTCATCGACCGGTTACCATCTTCGGGCACACGCCTCCACGAACCCAGATGGACCTCGTAGACGGAGTGGGGGGCGTTTAGGCCGTTGGTTTTTGCCCGCTCGGCCATCCATTGGCCGTCGTTCCATTCGTAATCCATATTCCAGACAATGGAGCCCGTCTTGGGCGAGGTTTCCCAGTGGTTGGCGAATGGGTCGCCCTTATCGACCCGGTAGCCATTTTCCCTGGACTGGATGTGATATTTGTATATGGCGCCCTGTTCGAGCTCGGTGATGAACCCTTCCCATATACCCGAGCCGTCCCATCTCGGCGCGAGGGGATGGGCGTCGCAGTCCCAGAAATTGAAGTCGCCGATGACCGAAACCTTTTCGGCGTTTGGGGCCCAAAGCGCGAAAAAGACGCCCGACTTGCCGTCAACGCTTGTGATGTGAGAACCCAACTTTTCATAAAGCCGGAATTGACTGCCTTCCTTGAAAAGGTAGGTGTCATGTTCGGTTAGCAGACTGAAGCCGTGGCTGACTACTGGTTTTCCCATTATTGTCCCCTTGCCGATCAAGGTTTGGAAGTCATAAGGTACAGGTTTTAAAAGTGCATTCCATCTTAAGGCTTTCATGCTGGAATGCAAACGACAAAAAGAGGCTGGAAGAATGGAGCGTGGAATTTAGAGCAGGAAGCAAAAGCAAAGGAGCCGAACCGTTTATTGTTTTCACACAGGAGGGTGTATTGAATGGGGGTGATTTTGTTATCGAAGCAGTGAAGATATTTCCTGATTAACTTAGGGTTTGTCCGTAAATAAGCCTTTATAAGTTTATTAGCAGGGAAAGGAGAAATCAGTGAGCTGGATTTCGGGGAAAAGCTTAATTCTCACCGGGGCTTCCGGGGGTATAGGAAGGGTGTTGGCGCTGGCGTTTGCCGGCGAGGGCGTCGGGCTGGTATTGAATGGAAGGCGCAGCGAAGCTCTCGAGCAAGTCAAGGAAGAATGCGAAACCTCAGGGGTTCGGGTCTCCTATGTGGCCGGCTCCGCCGCGGAGTCCGAGGTTGCGGGCGCACTTGTCGAAAAGGCGCTCGGGATGGGAAAATTTTACGGCTTTATCCATGCGGCCGGGGTCCTTTTCCCCGGGCCCGCAGCATATGAGCTTTCGGGGGACAAGTTCCGGGAAATATTTGAAGCAAGCGTAACCGCAAGTTTCGAGATGGCAAAAGCGGCTTTTCCCAGGTTGATAGAATCGGGAGGGGGGGTTGCGGTCTTTTTTGGTTCCGGAGCCGCGGAGAAGGTCCTGCCGGGCATGGGGGCCTACTGTGCGGCCAAAGCTGCCGAGGAGCATTTTGTAAGGCAAATCGCCGCCGAAGTTCCGCAGGTGATCTCATTTGTGTATCGTCCCGGAGTGGTCGATACACCGATGGTCCAGGCCGTTTTTCGCGCCGAGGGAAAAGCGGCGGCCGGGCTGCGCGAGGTATTCTCGGCCTTTGAAAAAACCGGGGAAATACTTCGGCCGGAGGTCCCGGCACGCGCGCTGGTATCCATATTAAAAAACGATCCGAGCCGCTTTAGCGGAAAAATCGCAACCTGGCGGGACGGGGTTTAGTGCAGGGTTCCATGCCGGAAACTTCATGGTGGGCAACGCTTGCGCTTTTGCCCACCCTACGAATTTTACGCATTTGACGAAGGGGGACTGTCCAGCCAGAGGTCTTCGAGGATTATTTCAATCTCCTGGAAAGGCTCGGCCCGAACCCTGTCGTTTTCGACAAAGCTGCCGAGAAGGGACCATCTTCCGGATTCGAGCCTGTAAGTGTCGAGGGTTTTGTCTCTTGGATCGATAAGCCATGCGTGGGCAACCCCGAATTGGGCATATATCGGCATTTTCTTTATCTTATCGGTGCGAAGAGTTGCCGGGGAAAGAATTTCGCATATCCAATCCGGGGCGACGGGGATCCAGTTATGTTCGGGGTTGGTCGGAAACACTGCCTCCCTCCAGCCGGCAAGGTCGGGGACGAGGATATTTTCGCCGAGCTTGACTTCGACCTCGTAGAGGAAGACCCATCCACCCGGGCCGCCACCACGGCCGGAGCGGTCATAACGGGCGCCGATTATATTGCTCAAAACGGTTGTAGCGTGCGCATGCCGGGGCGCGGGGCGCGGGGAAGCGAGCAGTTCGCCGTTAATGATCTCCCCGACCATGTTTTCGGGAACCTCATAGAGGTCCTGGTAGATCGCACTCTTTTTCGCGAGTTCGCTCATGGCAGTCCTTCCGAAAAAATAATAACATCGATTTTAAAAACATATTCGCTAAAATACGATTTCGTTCGCTTAAAATTTTCTTCCGATAAGCCCTGGTTTGCGGCAGGGATTAGAGTCGCCCGCCACGGGTGGGTTTAGGGACAAATTACGGGGCCTTGCAGTTGCTTGCGGCGCGTTTGACAGATCCTTTTCAACCGTTCATAATGCCGAAACAAAGTTAAAAGCAATGCTTTGCGATCTCAAAAAAAATCGTGATTTCATGGAAAATGAAAAAAAGAGGTCCGGCGAACCGGTCTATGGTTGCGAGGCTGATGTTGCGGGGGGGTGTGCGGGCATCGAAAAGATGCGCGTGCGGCTCGAAAGCCTCAAGGAGTGCTTCAGGATATCGGGTCTCATAAATTCGAGCCTCGAGCTCGACCAGGTGCTCGAAAACATCATGACGACTTCCCGGTCGATTTTGAAGGCCGATGCATGCAGCCTCATGCTGGTCGATGAGAAAAGCGACGAGTTGGTGTTCGAGGTGGCGCAGGGGCCGGTGGCCGATAAGCTAAAGGGGGGAATGCGTATAGGAAGGGGCCAGGGGATAGCCGGGAGTGTCTTCGAGAGCGGCGAGTCTGTTTTGATTCCAAACGCCTACGCGGACAGCCGGTTTAACCGGGAATTCGACCGGTTGACCGGATACCGCACCCGGTCGATCCTGTGCGTGCCTCTCAAGATAAAAGAGAGGGTGATAGGGGTATCGCAGGTCATAAACAAACTCGATGGTTCGGATTTCACCGAGGAAGACAGGGAGACTCTCAGCCTGCTTTGCGCCAACGCCGCGGTTGCTGTGGAAAATGCCCGTCTGCACCAAAAGATCCTTCACAATCAGCAAATCGAGCAGGACATGGCGTTTGCGAAAAGCGTCCAGTCGAGTTTTTTGCCGGACGCAATGCCAAGGCTTGAGGGTTTCCGGTTTTGCGCCCATTACCAGCCCGCCAGGGAAATCGGGGGGGATTTCTACGATTTCATTCCAATAGATGAGGAGCGCATGGGGGTCCTTATCGGGGATGTTTCGGGAAAAGGCGTGCCGGCCGCCCTTTTCATGGCCAGATTTACCACCGACTTTCGCCTCCTCGCGATTCGGGAGAAGGACCCTGAAAAGCTGATGCGCCGCATTAATGAAAACGTCTGCGAACGGAGCTGCCGGGGAATGTTCGTGACTGTTTTCTACATGGTGGTGGAAAAAAACAGCGGCGAGGCTGTCTATGTGAATGCGGGGCATCTTCCGCCGGTAATCTGGAACAGTACGACGGAAAGGTTCGCTATTTTGAGCCGCGAGGGAGGCCCGCCTCTGGGGATAGTTCCCGATCTGCACTACTCATCGGCCAGGATGACACTTGATCCCGGTTCATGCGTTCTTCTGTGCACCGACGGGCTGATGGAGGCCAAAAACGACCGAGGGGAGTTTTTCGGACTGGGCGGAATCGAAAAGTGTCTGCGGGCTGGAAGCTCGGAGGCGGAGACGTCCCTGTCGCGCATAGGCTCTTCGCTGTCTCGGTTTGTCGGGGAGTGTCCACAGGCCGACGACATTACGCTGGTGCTTTCCGAATTCAGGGGGGCGTAGTTGAGTGCGGCGGGCTTTAACGGCCCAGTCATTCTGGACGTGCCTTCAGACCCGGCGGTGATGTCGGCGGTAAGGGCACTGACGGGGAAAATCTCGCTGGCGGCGGGGCTCGATGCCGAAAAGACCGACAAACTGGTGCTTGCCGTGGACGAAGCGTGCACGAATGTGATCCGGCACGCCTATGGCGGCCGGACAGACGGGAGAATAACGATCAGCTTCACCGCAAGTGTCGACCGGTTGGAGATAGCGATTCGGGATTTTGGCAAAGGCGCGGACCCCGAGACTTTTCGCGGACGCGAATTTGATGAGGTCCGTCCCGGCGGACTTGGAATGCACTTCATCAAGTCGGCGGTGGACAAAATGGAGTATGACCGGCCGCCTGGCGGGGGCATGGTTTTGAAGATGGTGAAATTCATTTCCAAACAGGAGAGAGCATAGAGTTGAACATACAAGTTGAGGAAAGAAAGCCGGGAGTTTTCGTGGTTTCACTGGGAGGCGACCTCGATATGAGCGTCTCGCCGCAAGTAAGAAAGGTCCTGCTTCCTCTTTTCCGGAAGAATGTTTCGCATATAATAGTGGACCTAAAAGATGTTCCGTACATAGACAGCTCAGGGATAGCCACCTTTGTGGAATCGCTCCAGCTTTCGCGCAAAAGCCAGATTCGGTTCTCGCTGGCGGCCGCAAGCCGGAAGGTCGAATCGATCTTCGATCTCGCCCATCTCAAGTCCATTTTCGAGATGGCGCCCGATGCGAATGAACTGATCGGTGGAGAGAAGGCCAGGTGAGTTCAGTGGCGGTGCGTTCGGAAGGCCGGATAGTACTTTTTCTCAGGCATTTGACGAGTTTTTCCTGTTTTTTCGCAGAAGCGATGAAGTGGACGTTTGTAAAGCCCTTCCAGGGCAAGCCCCTTCGGTTTAGGTCGGCCATCGCCCAGATGGATGAAGTGGGCGTAAAATCGGTCCCCATCGTGGCTCTGGTGTCATTTGTAATCGGTGTTATCCTGGTGCTCCAGACGGCGTATCAGCTGGATAAGTTCGGCGCGGTCAATTATGCCGCGAGCCTGGCCGGGGTTGCCCTCACGCGTGAGATGGCCCCTTTATTGACGGCCATCGTTTTGGCCGGACGGGTCAGCGCGGCGTTTACCGCCGAACTCGGCACCATGATGGTCACCGAAGAGATCACGGCGCTGGAGGTAATGGCCATATCTCCGGTGGCCTATCTTGTCGTGCCCAGGTTTCTGGCAATGATTGTAATGCTGCCGTGCCTGACCGTTCTAGCCGATGTGATCGGCATGGCGGGGGGCTATTGTGTGGGGACGCTGGCGATCGGCATAAGGCCGGCGCTCTACATTCACGACACAATCGATGCTCTGCTGGTAAAAGACATCATGAGCGGCCTTTTGAAGAGCGTGGTTTTTGCGGCAATCATCGCCATGGTCGGCTGCTACACGGCGTTCGCGGTGAAAGGCGGCCCCGAGGGGGTGGGGAAGTCGACGATGATTTCGGTGGTAACCTCGCTTATCAGCATCATCCTTGCAGACTGTCTTTTTACGGCGATCTTTTACATGTTTATGTGAGGTTTAATCTGGAAACTTTAATAGAAGTGAGGAACCTGAACAAGAGCTTCGAGGGCAGGGCCGTGCTCGAAGGGATAAACCTCACGGTGGAGCGGGGCAGCGTGTTTGCGATCATGGGCGGAAGCGGCTGCGGAAAGACGACCCTGCTTAGAAACCTGATCGGGGTGATTCGTCCCGATTCCGGCGAAATCCTGGTCGGCGGGCAGGACATAACCCGCTTTGACGACAACCAGATGGACGGGTATCGAAAACGCTTCGGGATGCTGTTCCAGATGGGGGCTCTTCTTAACTCGCTAAGCGTTCACGACAATATTGCGCTCCCATTGCGGGAGCACACGCAGCTTGACGAAAAGATCATCGGCGTAATGGTCAAGATGAAGCTCGAGTTGGTGGGGCTTCGCGACTTCGAGCTTCTCAAGCCCTCCCAGCTGAGCGGGGGAATGCAAAAAAGGGTTGCCCTGGCTCGGGCCCTGGCGCTCGATCCGGAAATCGTCTTTTACGACGAACCCACTTCCGGGCTGGACCCGGTTGTGACCGGAGTGATCAGCCAGCTCATTTCGGATTTGAGCAAAAGGATGGGCATAACCTCGGTTGTGGTCACGCACGATATCGGCAGCGCGTTCAGCATAGCCGACAAGATGGTGGTTTTGTTCCGCGGGAAAGTGGTCGTCGAAGGAACGGTCGAGCAAATCCGGCAATCCCCCGATCCGGTGGTCCAGCAGTTCATCCACGGAAGGCCGGACGGTCCCATACCGCTTCGCCAGTCCAGCCGGGATTACCTCGAAGATTTGCTGGACATCTAGAACGAAAGAGATAGTGAGATGCAGGTTTTCCGATCAGATATAAGAGTCGGGTTGGTTGTTTTGATCTCGTTCATTCTTTTTGTTGCCGGGATCTTTGTGGTGAGCGACATCCGTTCGATGTGGAGCGACAAAAAGACGCTCACGATCCTTTTCCGCTATTCCGACGGCATTGCGGCCGGAGCGCCGGTGAGGTGGGCAGGGTTCGAGGTTGGCCAGGTGCAGCGGATACGCATTGCCCCCGGGGTGTCCGACCGCATTGCGGTAACGGTAAGCATTTCCCCCAAAGCCCGGGTGAGGAAGGATTCGAGCGCTCAAATACGAGACCTCGGCATGATGGGGTCAAAATACGTGGAGATCAGCCCGGGGTCTCCCGGGTCTCCCGAGTTGCCGGCGGGCGCCACAATGAACGGCAAAAGCCCGGCCTCAATCTCGGAAATAATAGAAACGGGAGGCAAGGTCGCCTCCGGCCTGGTCGATCTGGTCAAACAGGCAAAGCTGCTAGTAACCGAGGTGCGAAACGACTACCAGATAAAGCAGACGATCGAAAACGCCAACGCTCTGCTCGTTCAACTAAGAAAGAATACAACCGATCTGGGCCCTATAATGAAAAACATGAGGAAGGTAACCGGAGAGGGCGGCGAGCAGCTTACATCACTCATCAAGGAAGTGCGCAGGACGAACCTGGAATTGCAAAGCCGGCTGGGTTCGGTCGGCGACCAGGTCACAAAGACCATGGGACAGGCGGACAAGGGGTTGGCGGAGGTCCAAAAGACAGTGAAGGGGGTCCGTTCGGTCGTCGATTCGAACAAGGACAATATTGATTCCATACTTGCGCATTTGGACGAAACTACCCGGAACCTCGATGCACTGAGCGAAGACTTGAGGCTTCATCCCTGGAAGGTGGTATGGAAAGCGGACGGGAAGGCCGGCAATGGTTCGAATGCGGCGGAGTCGAGGCAAAAGGGCAGGATAGGGCCGTATGGTAAGGAATAGCGCGCTCATCGCAGTTTGTCTCATGGTTCTTTGTGCGTGCGCCTCTGGACCTGAGAGCCCATATAACCGCGGGGTCGAGCAATATGGAATCGGTCACCGTGACCTGAGCGTCGAGGATTACAGGAAGGCAATCGAGCTGCATCCCGCCGATCCGCGGCCTAAATTCAACCTGGCGGTACTGTACCAGGACGAAGGCAACCTCGGGGAGGCCGAAAGGCTGTACCGGGAGATAATAAAGCAGGCCCCCGGGTTTTCGCCGGCATGGTCAAACCTTGCATCCATAATGGAAAAGCGCGGGCTGGCCGAAAAGGCTGAAAAGCTCCATAGACGCGCCATAAAGGCTGACGGGGGAAGCTGCGCCTCGGCCTGCCAGTTCGGTTTTTTTCTCCTGAGACAGGGAAGAAGCGACGAAGCCGGGAGGGTCTTTGAGAAGTCTCTCAGGCGCGATTCCCGCTGTGCCAACGGCTGGTTCGGCCTGGGGCTGAACGCCGAGGCAAAAGGGGACAAAAGGGGCGCGCTGAAAGACTATGACAGGGACTCGATTTATGATCCATCCGATGTGGAAGCATACCTTCGCCCGGCAAATATTCTAATCTCCACGGGCGATACGGAGCGCGCGGCGGGGCTGCTCGAAAAGGCGGCGAAGCTCGACCCCCCCGGGGGCGAAGTCGACCTGCGGCTTGGCGTAATGTTTCTTCGAATCGGGGAATTGAAAAAGGCGGAAAAGGCTCTGGAGCTGGCCAGGAAGAACGGCGGGCCGCCTTCCGAATGCGACCGGCAATTGAGCATAGTTTACCGGAAACTGAGTGAGCGGTCGGCGGGCAAAGCTGAGGTCGGTGAGGAGGCAAAGTAAACATTTTGCTTTGATGAAACATTTTGCTTTGACTGCCCTGGTGGATCAAAATATCGCCCGGTGGATCAAAACCTTTCATAAGCTCGATTGGACGTCGAATGAATGGAGAGCGGGAGGGTGAAGACGGTGAAAATGGGGCGCCCGATGAGCCGGAAACGGGGACAGGGGCCATTGAGGGTGTCGAGGCAAGGGCCGTTGTCCGGTCTATGCTCGGTTCGATCGGTTGGTGGCTTAAATTCGCCGGTTCGGCCATCGTCGATTTGTGTCTTCCCCGGGTCTGCGTTGACTGCCAGAGGATAGGGACTCTCCCCCAAAAGTCCTGGTGCGGCGCGTGCTGGGAAAAAATTCCGCTGATAGGCACGCCTCTTTGCCCGGGATGCGGCAGACCTTTCGTCGATTCATCGGCCTCGCCGGACCACCTGTGCGGCGATTGCATCGAGCGAAATTTTCGTTTCGATTCCGCGAGATCGGCAACACTTCACGAGGGGACGGTTCGCACTCTCGTCCACCAGTTCAAATTCGGGGCGCAGTTGAAATGGACGCCCTGCCTGGTGGACCTTCTGGAAACCGCCTACTCCGAATGGGTGCTGCCCGCCCCGGACCTTATCGTTCCAGTGCCTCTTCATACCAAACGGCTCAGTCAAAGGGGATTCAACCAGGCCGGGCTGCTTGCCCGCGAGTTGGGGCGCAAGGTAAGGATACCGGTTTCAGCTGAGGCTCTGGTTAGAAAAAACCAGACTATGCCGCAAACACGCCTCAAACGCCGCGAGCGTCTCGAAAATGTCAAAGGCGCGTTCGAAATCTCCAATGACAGGAAAGTGCGAGGCTGCCGGATTCTTCTGATAGACGATGTATTCACCACGGGCACGACGCTCAGCGAATGCGCCAAGGTCCTTAAAAGGAAGGGAGGGGCCTCGGAAGTGTATGCGCTGACGGTCACGCGGGCGCTTCGGGACTGAGATGAAGAGGACCAACCTGCAGAGGAAGGGCGGAGCCTTGCTGATGTTTGAGAAAGCCGAGTTGACATATTGCAATCGTTTTTGGTATGCGCTCCGGGCGGTGGGGGATTTGTCATAAGGCAAGTTCGGTTGAGGTCGCCTCTGAGTTGCTTATTTTCCCGAGGTAACGCTGGGTAGGAATGAGTCGATGACTGAGTATTAGAGATATTTTGCAATCTGCGTCGATAATACCGACAATGAAGCCTCTCTGATCTTGAGAAAGATATATGATACCAAGTTGCGTTCAAGCGCGGGCTGGGATAAACCCCGCCCCTACGCAGGAGAACGGTTCATGCCATCGCATTGGTATCATCTTGAGCGCATCTTAGTATGAGATCATACCTGATGAAGCGGCTGCCGGCGACGATCTCTTAAGAATCGTCAGTGAGAGCGGGGAGGATTACCTCCGGCTACCCGACCCTGGGGAAATGCAGTAGGGTATTATAAATGATTTTATGTCCCGGTTCCGCAGGGTGGCGCACGACTGCCCCCGGGCTATCCTATGCAGTGTCTCAGGGCAAGAAACAGAACCGATCGGTCGCAATACCGTGTTTAGCCTTCTCACCTGACCCCTTCAAAATTGTAAGGTTTCCCCACGCAATTGTAAGGTTCGCCAGCCTGCCCATCCTGCGTTGGACCCGCGCAACACGTCATAAACACCGTGTAATATCGTTATGTTACTTCATGCCATCCGCGCTTGGCATGGCCCCTGCTTTATAAAGGGGCAACACAATTTCACTATCATCCGACAGAAGGTTTCTAATGAGAAAGATTGCCATTTACGGCAAAGGAGGAATCGGCAAATCGACGACCACACAGAATAAAGTGGCCGGGCTTGCTGAAATGGGACGTACGGTCATGGGGGTTGGCTGCGATCCGAAGGTCGACCGGACAAGGCCGCTCCTGGGCGGGCTGTCTCATAAAACGTTTCTGGATAAGCTTCGCACGGAAGGCGAAGACGTTGAACTCGACGACATCCGCAAGATGGGCTTCGCCAAGATGATCCGCGTGGAGTCGGGCGGACCGGAACCCGGCGGCGGCCCCAAAAGATGGGAAAGCTTGGCTGAGATACTCCGGGATTGCCGGGCCGTACTCGTGGCCGGAGTGGGCGATAATCCCCAAAGAATCCTCTCGACGGCCGGAATCGACGCCGTGGAAATGAACGGGTTCATAGGACTGGGTCTCGAAGCCGTCCACTCGGGCCGGGGAGCGCGGGAGTTCAAGGTGCGAAGGGCAGGCGGCTACGCGAAGGGAGCGGGTTGCAGCGGGACGGGAGCGGGATGTTAGAGACGGGAGATGGATGTTAGAGACGGGTCGCGGGCCAAAGCATCGACGGACCGCTCGTTCGCCCTTCGATAACCCGGGCTGGACTTGAACGCAACTAAGATCGTCTATCATGTCGGGAGAAATCCGGATCGGAAGCATCATGGCAATAAAAAAGTATTATGAGGCCACCGTCAAAGAAGCAGATCAATACCTGAAAACTGCAGTGGGAGGATTAAAGCGAGAGTCGGTGTTCACGCCGGAGATACTTTACAATATCCTAGGCATGGCCATTGAAAAGTATTGCATGGCCCTTTTGTATCACAAAGAAAGTATGCCGGACAATCACACGTTTTACGATCTCGAAGCCGCTATGAGCCTTGTGGTTTCCGTCCCGGAAGAGTTGAAGGAGGAGTTGAGGGTACTGCAAGGCTATCAGGAAATCTGTTCTTTAAGCACTTACGTGAGGAATGTCCCTGATCAATCAGCCGTTTTGAAGATGATTGAAACAACCCGGAAATTGGAGTCATTCGTGAAGACTACATGCGAATAGGCCGGAGGACCACGTGCTTACCATTGGCAAGCTTCATCCACGTCTTGAACGTCAAGCGCATGGTACGCTTCGGGGATGCATGAAGCCGATAAAAGCTTTATCGCTTTTCTAAATGTGAAGGATGGCCGAATGAGCATCGGAGAGGCCAAGGCATTTATACGCAGAGGGATGCGGGACACGGATTTACGGAATCGTCTGAACTCTTCCGCCGTGCCTGCGGACATGCTCGCCATTTTGGAACGCGAACATCTCGTGTTTACCTACCCTGAATTTGACGAGGCATATAATAACTTTTTGACCCAGTGCCAGGAAGAGGAACAGGCGGACCAGTTGAAAGAATTCAAGATGTGGTGGGATTCTGGTCCAGACGATCGAGGTTACTTAAACATTACTGACCGGAAAGGATTGGAGCTTTGTTCATCATGACCGGGGTGGCGCGGTGAATTCAAAACTGAATCGGAAATAGTAAGCCGCATCAAAGGAGGGGCGCGGCGCGTGCTGGGAAAAAATTCCGCTGATAGGCACGCCTCTTTGCCCGGGATGCGGCAGACCTTTCGTCGATTCATCGGCCTCGCCGGACCACCTGTGCGGTGATTGCATCGAGCGAAATTTTCGTTTCGATTCCGCAAGATCGGCAACACTTCACGAGGGGACGGTTCGCACGCTCGTTCACCAGTTCAAATTCGGGGCCAAGTTGAAATGGACGCCCTGCCTGGTGGACCTTCTGGAGACCGCCTACTCCGAATGGGTGCTGCCCGCCCCGGACCTTATCGTTCCAGTGCCTCTTCATACCCAACGGCTCAGTCAAAGAGGATTTAACCAGGCCGGGTTGCTTGCCCGCGAATTGGGGCGCAAGCTAAGGACACCGGTATTGCCGGACGCACTGGTAAGAGCAAACCAGACTTTGCCGCAAACCCGCCTTAAACGTCGTGAGCGTCTCGAAAATGTCAAAGGCGCGTTCCAAATCTCTAATGACAGGAAGGTGCGGGGCCGCCGGATTCTTCTGATCGACGATGTTTTCACCACGGGCACGACGCTCAGCGAATGTTCAAAGGTCCTCAAAAGAAAGGGAGGCGCCTCGGAAGTGTATGCGCTGACTGTCACACGGGCGCTTCGGGACTAACCCGCCGGGACTAACCTGAAGAGGAAGATCCGCACCTTGCTGATATTCCTGGAAACCCGAGTTGTCATATTGCAATCGTTTTCGTTATGTACTCCGGGCGGAGCGGGATTTGTCGAAGGCAAGTAATGTGGATCGCCGGAATCCCTGAGGGGAAGGAGATTCCAGCGTCTTGGTTACCTACAGTGCCATGGAGCAGTCGATACAATCACCGGTTTTTCTTTTTTGCCTGAAAGTGTTCCGATAATCCTTCTCATCGCACAAAAAAATGTTCAAAATTAGGCATTTATATAATTGACGTGATTAAGATACAGACGTATTCTCATGGTGCCGATTTATGATTATCGCTCAAGAGTAGGATGTCTGATGGTTCTCGAACCGGCGAGTGAGGATTGCCATGCCCATGCTGTGGGCGGAATAAACACCGATACCGTCTAGCAGGTGGATGGATTCATGAAAGCAAAAGTAACGAAAAGATCGGTTGGCACCCCGAGGCCCCTTGTTGGCCCTGTGTATGCCCGTTTCTTTTCCTCTGGGGTCCTGAGGGAATTGGCACATAAAGGCCATTCTTCCACAGCGGCTCGTTTGGCGAGGCAACATCACCTCATTGATCAGTTTGGCCCTAAAATATCGGTTGGGGATTTCTACAACGCAATTTTTAGTCGATTGATTCGCGAGTACCGCCACGAGTACGTCTACAAGAATGCCATTGCCGAAAAAATCCTTCTGGGCAGGTACAGTCTTAATACTGCTTTCATGCTGACCGAATTTCGTGCCGATGACTGCAAGGCCGATGCGGTCGTACTGAATGGCACTTCTCATGTCTATGAAATCAAATCAGAGATGGACAGCTTTGATCGGTTAGCTCGGCAGCTTGCCGCGTATCGAAAGATGTTCGATTATATAACAGTCATTACCACCGAACGACTCTTCGAAGCAGTTGATCAGCGGATACCGAGGGAATTTGGTCTCATGGTGCTTGCCGATGGTGGGTATCGATTCAGGAGGCAACCTTGCCGTGAGGCGACCAGCAATAAGGCTAATGTGGACCCTGTTGTCATTTTTAACTCATTGCAACGGCAGGAATACCTGAAGATCATCAAAGAGATCTTCGGGACGTCACTGGGTAACCTTCCCAATACCCAGATTTATGCTGAATCAAAGAGATATTTCGAGAAGCTAGCTCCTCAGATGGCTCATGATGCCATGGTCGAAGCCCTGAAGCACCGTGGCAATACTCGACGTGTAGCAGATTTTGTGACCGATGTTCCCCATAGCCTGAAAGCGGCTTCTCTGTCAATCCGGCTAACACGCGAAGATTGTAGCCGCTTTTTAGACCTACTTCGCAAGGACATTGCATCTGCCTTTGCCTAACTTGGCACGTACCGGAGATCGCATGTATTATCCATTTATTCGCGGAAAACAGTTTGAACTGGTGATGCTTCGCGATATGGCTCCGAGGATATTTAAATGGCGTTTTGTGCCGATTATTGAGCCTGTAAGGGGGAACTTTCCAGCACTAAGACGAGCAATCACAGAGCTTGTGGATAACAATTGTCGCTTCATCCTGATAGCCAACCCCTGTGTGGGAGAACTGAAAGACAACGATTCTGCTCTTTGTGAAGAAGTCTTTAAGAGCGATCTTCTACAGCATTATGCCAACTACTCGGTAGGGGTTAATCTGACTGAAAAGGATTCACTGGCAGATGCGGAGGGTTATTTTGAGGAACAGAACAAACCCATTGCTGTTATTCACAACGGGTTTTCCGACGCCAAAGGGCTTTTCGCGCTAATCAAAGTAAAACAACCTGCTATTACAGAGCATATTTTCGTAAAGCATAATCTCCTTTATCGCAGGCATTTCAAGGGAGTAAAAAGAGTTCTTGTCGAGGATGGATTCACGATTCGTAATAATAGAGATTACCCTCCTGAAGAGCCCTTTTCTGGACTCTATTTGACTTACCAGGAAATGACTTATGACGCTTTTGGCGACTTTCTTATTGTAGGAAGTGAGTATAGGGACGGTGGTGGTCCGGCATATGCTATTGCTATTCATCTTACGTACGCCGATCCCAAAGCCGACGATGCCATCGTAATCAAGCATTATATATCTGACCAAGTCGATACTCCTAGAGATCCAGCGGGAAAATTTCTGGAAGCACTCGGGAAACTCGTTAATGATGTGAAAAAACCTAAGTAGCTGATTCTCAAGACAACATGCGCCAACAAGATCGTTGTTTTCCTCCTCGATACCTGTGAGCTAATGAGTCAGGCTCTTCTTCAACACGTAGCGACGCGGGTTCTGGCCCTCAAACAGAAGGGTACCGCTTTCTCCTCGGTGCTTTGCGTGGTAAATCACCAGAATGGTTTGGCTTGGCAGTTGCGGGAAGTTGAAAAGGCCATTCCGGATGACGTCGTACAGACCGCCGTTCTGTGCGGAATAACACTCATAACTACCGTTGACCTCCTACTTCTTGTTCTTGCCTCGGACTCTTACAAATGGGATGGTGGCCGGATCAGGGCCATCCTATCAGATCCCGGTCGCCAGGGGGCTTGCCCTCCATGTTGCACACGGGTAGGGACGGTGAACCACTTCTATGAAAAACTCCAAGTTGTGAGCGTAGCTCTAGATCCTTCGGCAAGCATTCGCACTGGCGATATGCTGGTGCTGCGTCTGCCAGACCGCTACCATCTTCAGCCGATTGATTCGATCCAGGTCAATAAATATGCCGTAGCCGAGGCCCACGGAAGAGACCACGCCGGAATAAAGACCGCGCTGCACAGGGGAGACGTTCCATTAGGCTCGGTCGTGTTCATTGAAGAGAAGGAAAAGCCGTGAGCGATCGGCACACTCGATGAGCCGGGAGGAAAAAAGTCTGAGGTGAGGAGGACGGAAAACGGAACATCGATAGATTATCGAGTCGGACCAGCCGTTGCAGCAGACCAGGCTGGCTGCGAAGATTTCGTGCCGCAAAAAGACTCCATGCCGGCCGCGTGGTGAACAGGCCGTTCGGGCCGATGACCATGCCCCCAAAAGTTCACACATCTCTCCTATCTGGTGTCCTGCGTTGGGACGACCGGGACTTTTCAATATTTGGATCATACTTGCAGTTCTCATCGCCGCCGCAGGGGGGGATTGACATGGGCCGGATGCGGAGGACGGCTGCCTCATGGGGACAGATGTCGATCAGGCGTTGTGCTGAGTGTGGCGGTGAATTCAAAACTGAGTCGGAAATAGTAACTGCCTCACAAACAAGGAAGGGTCTTCGGAAGTGTATGCGCTGACGGTCACGCGGGCGCTTCGGGACTGAGATGAGCTTGGCATGCAACGTCTACGTTAGCGTGTCTTGATAAGTTGATCAAGCCCAACGTCGGGGGAGTTCCCTAGAAAGGAACGTTGGCCTCCGCTTCAGAAGCTACTTCGTAAAGCAGGATTATTTGTGATGCAGCAAGGCCTAAGGCGTATTCAGCAATCGCCTGCGTGGCTTTCCCCCCGTCGGACCCGCCATGACTTACTCCATCGCCCGCACCGCGATATGCATATAGACCTGTTATGGTGTTGGCGAGGGGCTTGGGTAACTGGCCTTCGCTGGAACCTTGAATACGGTTGATGACGTCGCCCAAGGTGTTAGCCTTAATATGTGGGAAAAGTCGCCGTGCGGCTGCCTCCACAGCGCAAACTGCTTCTTTCACGCAGTTCTCAAAATCAGGTTTCGATGGGTGATCAAAATATCTGAGCGCTTTAGTAAAGTGAGCGTGAGCATTATCAAGGCGAGGATCACCGATGGTGGACTCTGCTTTGGCGATCAGTTGTCTGGTGTGAAATCTCCCGCGACGTCTGACCTCACCTTCAACAAAGGAATAGCCGAGATTCTCTTCTTGAAAGATGCGCTGTAGTTCGTCTGCTATGTAGCGCTGTACTTCTTCGCGATCTGTCAACACAACGAAAGCTTCCCTGTACTCGTGCCATCCGCGCACTGCGGTGGCTAAATGGGATTGCAGTCGTTCGCAAAAATCGAATACCTTTGGCCAGGACAACCCGCTTAGGATTATTTCCGCATCAATGCGGGCATTGCGTGACGTCTCTGAATTCTCACGCTCATATTCTAGCGGTGTCTCTCGTGCGATTCTTCGCACTTCTTTGTCTATCTCGACCCAGCCCCCGACGTACTCGCTAAGCACGAGATCGTAAAGCAGGTGCAGGAGGGCAGTGCGTGCAGACTGAGGAAAGTCGCCTTGGACCCAAGCTTTAGCTCCGGCGGCACGTCTGCTAAATGGCGCGGTAACCGTCATAAGCGACCCTCTTTCTGGTGGTGTGGCGAAGGAATAGCGCTCTGGTTTCATAACTTTAGCTTGTGGAAACGATACTTTTAGAGCTGGCGATTGTCAAACATGATATCATTTATGGGACATTTTGATTTGTGTCTGATAGGTTTGTGGGCTGCCACACAGGCTGAATCCGAATTTGAATTGGAAATAGTTTCATCCGGAAACCTCCTGGTGGGCAAGATAAAGCTTTTGCCCATCCTACCTATAGCCGCACCAGTTGAAGGATAGGCGCAGGCATCATCGCGCCCACCGCCGTCACGACTCCGATTTGCGGATGGACCCTAAATAGTACGGACGATTTGGGATTAGCCGCAGCGTATTTTGTCCCGGCATGGTGTGGACGTTTTTTCAACAGGTGTATACAATGATTGAGATAGAAGACGGCAGTCGTCTTTCTTGGGATAGAGCCACGGGCGAAAAGGACTTTCTATGAACGAGCTGTTGGCGCCGGGCGGTAGTTTGCCGATGGTGGAAAAGGCTTTCGCCGCGGGAGCTGAAGCCGTTTATGTGGGTTCGAAGGGGTTTAGCAGAAGAAAGTGCGCATGGGAACTCGAAGACTCGCAGATAGGCGAGGCTATCGAAACAGCGCACCAATTTGGAGGAAAAATCCGGATTGCCATAAACGCCGAGATCCTGCCGGAAAAGTGGACGCTGCTGCTGGGCAAGATCGAAAAATACGCTTCCCTGGGCGCCGAGGGAATCATTGTCAAAACAGCGGGAGTTATGGAACTTGTCCGGGATAAGCTCCCGGGACTCACCATCCATGCGAGCGTCGGGTGCAATATACAGACCGCGGCACAAATGGCACGGTACAAAGGATCCGGCGCAAGCCAGGTCGTCGCGTCGACCGAAATCGACACACCGGAAAAACTCAAGATTTTCAAAGAATCCGCCGACCGGCTGGGGCTTTCCACCGAGGTGCTGATACACGGCAACAGATGCGTGGGCGGAGTTGGAAACTGCCTCTTTCATGAATTGATAAGCGACAGCTACATTAAGCGCACATACCGGGATGAAGACGGAAACGAAATAGTCGAATACGAAGGCTCGCCCGACCGAAGCGGGAGTTGTTTCCGATTTTGCCTGCTGACCGAGGAGCAGCGGCAAAAAGTGCTAAGGCATCGTTTAGTCAAAGACGAGAAGATAGAGGAAATAAATTCACGTATCCGGCTTCACCCGAACGTGGCGTTTGTCATAAACGGAAAAGAACTGTGGGATATCATGGATCTTGGTTTGCACACGCTCAAGGCGCAGGGCAGAGAATACTCGACCGGCCTTGTGGAGCGGATGATTTCCTGTTACCGGCAGCTCATCGACGCGCACCGGGAAGGCAAACCTTTTGACGACCCGTCTTTGACCGAAATACAGGCTGAACTGGACCGTATAGGCAAGGACCGGGACCTTGCCCGGCGGGAGAAGACCAAGGAGCTGCACGCCAACATAAAGGGGTTGTAGAGCCGCACCCCTTACCGTTATCAGTCTCCAAGCACACTCTTGTAAAAACGATGCCCCAGGTAGGTGAAAATCGCGCCCTCGTGGGTGATGCCAACCAGTTTAAGCCCCGAGGAAATCTCGTCTCCTTCATGCCTTTTTGACCCGTTTATATAGATGAATCTTGCCGCCGGCTGTTTCGAGTAAACCAGCATTGAAACCGATATATCGGGGAGGGTTTCGCGGATTTGGGGAGGAAGCTGGTTTAGTCTGGGCACTCCTCGAGCAGGTTCATTCGATGTCTCAGGGCCATTAGGAACCCGGATATCCGCAAGATTTTTCCTGCTGGGAGCAGGCCTTGCGGATTTTTCCACGCGTTCGGCCTGTTTTTCCAGCAGCGCTTGCAGGTCCGCGGATTTCCGGCCTACCGCGTTTTGGGGGGATCGATCTCTGTTGGAGGGCTCCGGCGGGCGGCTGGGCCGCCTGCCGGGTTGCCCGTGGCCTTCGGCTTCGGGCTGTGGGCTCTTAAGGGCTACGAGAGGGGCTGGGTGGTTGGAAATGTCCAGGCCGGCGGCTCCGGGCTTTGGACCTTGAGCGACTATGAGAGGGGCCGGGGAGGTGGACGGCCTGCCTGGTTGTTCAGGGCCTTTGGCTTCGGGGCGGTTGGACCGCCTGCCGGGTTGTCTAAGGGCTGCGAGAAGGGCTGGGTGGTTGGACTGGCGGTTGGAAATGTCCAGGCCGGCGGCTCCGGGCTTTTCCGCCGCCGGGTTTGGGCGGGGCGGGGGGGCGCTTTTGCGCCGGGGGCCGATCCAGAGGACCAAAACAGCTGCGTTCAAAGACAGGATGAAGGCTATGAGATAGAGCATGCGCCTTGAGGGTCCGGAACTTTTGGGATCCAGTCCAGGCTCCCGGGCAGGTTCTTGGTCCATTTTGCGGGTTTTTCGGCCCCCGCGCGCCTGCTCCGATTTTTTCAGTGCATCGAGAATGTAGGACATATCGAAAATCCGTCATTAATTGCATCCGCCTTAAAGAGCCGCAGGATCACGGCTGAGACGGAGGTTTTGCCTGTGGTATGCTATCGATCCCGGTCGTGTTGCCGACGCCGGCGTCCCGGAGCGGCACAGGAGATTCGGGCAAAGGGCGGCGCACAATTTTCCGGGGAATTTCCCGCAGCTTTGCCTGTGCGGTGTCCCGCGTGCTCCGCACCTGCCACATCGGCCCGACATCCCCGGTGAGAAACTCACCATGCGGTGTAAATCCATTCAAGAGGACGTAGAGAAGACCCAGGCAGGCACAGATAAGAAGGCCGGCCGTCAGCGCAATTTTCCAACTCCCCTTCGCTTGTGGCGGAAGGCTTCCAAGCACCTCCCCGGCAGCCTTTATAATCGTGGCCCTGTCAACGATTTGGTTGTTCCGGACAAAAGCGCCAAGAAGCGCTCGGTCGCAAATCAGGTTGATCAGCCTGGGAATGCCTCGGCTACAGGCATACAGGCTGTTTAGCGCATCCCTGGTGAAAAGACCGCTGTCGATGGTCGGCACGGCAGCGCTTCGCGACGCCGCAGAACGCGCTCCACGCGCTACCGCGATCCTGTGATTTACGTAGCGGGCAACTTCGGGTTTCGAGAGCGCATCGATATGGTGCCGTGCGACGATGCGCTGGGACAGTTGCCTCATGTCCGGCTGAGCGAGCCTGTCGCGAAGTTCGGGCTGGCCGATGAGGATTATCTGAAGGAGCTTGCGCTCGTTGGTTTCGAGATTGGTCAGAAGCCGGATTTGCTCAAGGACCTCGCCTTTGAGGTTCTGCGCCTCGTCGATTACCAGAATGGCTTTTTTGCGCGTGGCGTTTAGTTCCAGCAGGAAGCCGTTTATGCGATCGACCAAGTCCTTGACGCTCGTTTTCCGAGGATAGCGAATGCCGAAGTCGTCGCAGACGGCGGCGAGAAGATCCCCAACCGAGAGGGTCGGATTTATGATGAAGGCGACGACAATATTGTTGCTGAGCGTTTCGAGAATGCGCCGGCAGATGGTCGTCTTTCCCGCGCCTATTTCTCCGGTAAGCAATACGAAGCCGCCGTCGCTTCTGATCCCGTAGAGCAGATGCGCCATAGCTTCCTCGTGCTGAGGGCTCATGTAGAGGTAGCGCGGATCGGGTGCAATCGAAAAGGGAGCTCTTTTCAAGCCGAAATATCTTTTGTACATAACTTTCCAGGCGTGCGGGAGCTCGGTTTATTCGATTACTTCGTTATAAGTCCTTTTTCCATGGCAAAGGCGGTAAGTGAAGAAGCGCTGTGGAGGTCGAGTTTTTTCATGAGGTTGGCGCGGTGTTTTTCAACGGTCTTTGCGCTTATGCATAAATAATTGGCGATGTCCTTGTTTCTGTAGCCTTCGGCGATCATCTTCAAGATTTCGCGTTCGCGCTGAGTGAGGCTGTCCCAGGAGCTGGAGGCCTTGATGTTCTTTCTTCCCTCGAGGTAGCCTTCGATAACCTTCTCTGAAATGCCCGGGCTGAGATAGCTTTTGCCCGAGAAAATATTGTCGATGGCCAGCATCAATTCGCCATGGGTTGCGTCCTTGAGGATATAGCCGTCCGCACCGGTTTTGAGAGCGGTCAGGATATGTTCTTCAGTCTTGTGGACAGTCAGGACGAGGATTTTTGTGGAAGGACTTTGCTTCTTGATTTCCGGAATAGCCCCCCCCCATTCATCCTTGGCATGGAGAGGTCCATCAGGATCAGGTCGGGTTTCATGGCATCCACAAGGCGGATAGCTTCCAGCCCGTCCTGGGCTTCGCCGACCACCTCGAAGCCGGGGTTGGACGAAAGAAGCATTCTCAATCCTTCTCTTAGGATTGTGTGATCTTCAGCAATTACGATTTTTTTTATATCCGGCATGTACTACACCTTCCCTGAGATAGAGAGCAATGACCGATTCCCCGGTCTGTCCCCGATTTAAATTCCGGTCCGGCTTTGCCTGGCAATACTAACGGACGAAGACCCGCCTGTCGGCAAGCCCGACAAACGATGTAAAAGGGCATGCGGAGTGGCCGGTTCGTAGCACGCAACCACCTATAATTCTATTTTACTTTAAATCGGCAAAATTTGCCAGGTGTTTTACAAACCGGAGACAAAGGTTGTTTGGACCTGAGGGAAATACAGTATCGCCACCTTCGCGATTACAGCAAAGTGTGTATTTACTGTCCTACGGTGCTGGTAGAAAATGCAGTACAATTCACGAGCGAAAATAAATCGATAAATAGCTGTTTCGCATGGGAAGCGAGGGAGGCCGCAAGGAAATGAGTCCTATCCTGCTGGTGGAGGACAATGCGATTTTTCGAAAGTCGCTAAAAGAAATGTTGAAGCACAGGTTTCCGGAGATTGAGATAGAGGAAGCATCAAACGGTGAGGAAGCGCTGAGGAAATTGAAGAAGACGAGCGCCGAGCTGATCTTTATGGACATCAGGCTGCCGGGCATGAACGGACTGGAGACGACCCGCAGAATCAAGCAAGCGGATTCCACGACGCAGGTGGTGATTCTTACCAGCCACGACATTCCCGAATACCGGGCTGCGGCTTTTGGCAGCGGAGCAACTCACTTTTTCACCAAGGGGAACACCGGAAGCGATGAGATAGCCGGTTTTGTAGAGTCCTTCTTCCAGAACAGGGGCCAAGCAACGAGGGCAAACGGCGAGGCGCGCCCCGCCCCTGAATGAATGCGCCGGTTGCTTACATCCTTCCATACCAGCTTCCTACCGCAGGGTTCCAAAATACCGCGCCGGGCAGCCGCCTTTAGGTAAATCACTCCATTCATGTTGTTTATCCTTTCCAATATAAGTGTGCGTGAGAAGCATCCAGTCTGAGGGCAACATTTTTCAAGGGCACGAGGAGGGAAATATGAAGGCAAAGGGATCGGAAGTGACCGGTTATCTGTCCGTCGACGAAATCAAAACGAAGATGCGGATGTCCTCGGGGTTCCTGAAGTTTCAAAAATGGCTCGTAATATACAACCTCCTGGTCGATCCAAGGCCGCTGACCGAGATAGCCAGACACACGGGCCTTTCGGAGTCAAGTGTTTACAGGATTGTCGCGGAGTATAACAATGGAGGTCCCGAGTCGATCGAGACCTTCGGGGAAATGAGGCGGCAAACCCGGTTCGAGTGCGCGTAGTGCTCGATGTAAGCAGCGTGCCGCCGGCAGCGTGCCGCTGCACCCAATGCTGCCAGGCCCAAGGAGCCGCTGCCTTCGGCGGCGGGCGGCGTGCCGCCGCATCCAATATCGCCAATCCCAAGCATACCACAGCCTCCCGCAAGCGAATCCGCCGCCACCGGCGTACCGCCGCATCCAATATCGTCATTCCCGAGCATACCACAGCCTTACGAAAGCGAACCCGCCGCCACCGCAGGTAGCGGCGTTAACGGCCTGGCAGACTCGGCCGCGGCGACCCGCCGCGAATTTTTTCCATCTTGACCTCACTCGGCAGACATGCGATGGATTAAGCCATCATTTTTTGAGACGGCATAAGCCGGGCATATTCTCGAAGTAATTGAGTGGAGAAACCGCCGCCGGCCCAGCCTCTTCAGTGGAGAGTCAATGGTGGATAAGCCGTTCGATTTTTATCGGGCAATTTCCGGGGAACTCGATCCTGAGAGATTGCAGCGAAAATTTTTGTCCGCGCTGCTGGATATGCAAAACGTCGAGCGGGGGTCGATATGGGTCCGAAGCGAAGAGGGCTATACGTGCATCGAAGCTGTGGGAGCGCAAAGCGAGAGCATCAAATCGATGACCATCGGTTTGGGCCAGAGCAGCATTGTGGGCTGGGTTATCGAAAACGGCAAAATGACCGTGGCCGAAGCGGGTAAGGACTCGCGCCATTTTTGGCAGGCCGAAAAGAAAATCGACATCAAGAGCAAACTGATACTTTGCTTTCCACTTTTTCTGAAAAGCGGCGAGGTCTACGGGGCGATCCAGTTAATCGATACGAGCGCGGGCGGCAACCATCTCAATATTGAACGAAGCTACCTCGAACTTTTGCAGCAATTGATAGACATCGGGTCGATAGCTCTTAGCAATTCGCTGGTTTTTTCCATGCAGGCGCAGGAAAACCTGAAACTGAGGCAGACCCTGGAAGCGATCAGCGATCAGGACGTCATGGTCGGAACCAGCGCTGCTTTGTTGGCTGCAAGGAAGCGGGCCGCGGAGTATGCGAGAACGGATTTCCCAGTGCTGATCACCGGCGAGAGCGGTTCGGGCAAGGAGCTTCTTGCCAGAGAGATTCACCGGTTGAGCGGAAGGAGCGGCGGGCCGTTTTTGGCCCAGAATTGCAGCTGCATCCCCGACACCTTGCTCGAAAGCGAGCTCTTCGGCTATGAAAAGGGTGCTTTCACGGGAGCATTGAAGTCCAAGCCGGGGCTTTTCGAGTCAGCCAATGGGGGGAGCGTTTTTCTAGACGAGATCGGCGACATGCCCTTTCAGCTCCAGGCAAGGATTCTGCGCGTGATCCAGGACGGGGAGATAAAACCGATTGGAAACGCCCGGACCAGGAAGGTGGACGTAAGGATAATTTCGGCGACCAACCGTGACTTGCAAAGTGAAATCGGCAGGGAGAATTTCAGGGAGGACCTGTTCTACCGATTGAACGTTTTGCCTTTGCACATTCCCCCTCTTCGCGAAAGGCAGGAGGATATACCTCTTCTTCTCGAACATTTTTTGAGCAGGGAGGCGCTGCGGTTCGGGGGCGCACGCAAGAGGTTTTCGCGGGAGGCGCTCGATTTTCTGCTCGAATACGAATGGCCCGGAAACGTTCGGGAGCTTGAAAATTTTGTCAAGCACATCATCGTTATCACTCCCGGGGAGACCGTAGCCCGGGAAGACCTGGCCAATCATTTCATTCGCACGGTTCCCTGCCGGCAGGAACAGAAGCCGGTCCAGGGCGAAGGGGCGGAAAAAAGCGACGGGGACGAAAGCTTTTTTGACGGCTGTTCCTGGGAGGAACTGGAGCGCAGGTATGTTCTTTATCTTCTCAAAAAGAATAGATGGCACGTAACACGTGCGGCGAAGGAGGCGGGCGTGAACCGTTCGACTTTCGATTCGAGGATGAAAAAACTAAATATCAGAAAATGAAGCGTGAAAAGTTATGAGTTTCCGGAACAAAGAAACGATAAGCGAAAAAATATCGATCGCCAGGCGTCTGTACGGCAACTGGGGTGACGAGCTGAAAAGGGACCCGGAGATATCGGCGCGGATCGAGGAACTCCTGGTCCTGATCAAGGCTTCGAGCGAGTTGAGCTTGCGCTCGGGAGTTTCGGGCGAATGCAAGGTATGCGAGGAGGAGGACGGGGGAAGCTGCTGCGGCGCAGGGATAGAGAATCGCTACAGCCCTGAGCTGCTGCTTATAAATCTGCTGCTCGGTGCAACGTTGCCCGAATCCGCGGAATTTCCAAGGAGCTGCCACTTTCTGGGCGAGTGCGGGTGTGTTCTCAGGGCCCGGGAGATTTTATGCATAAACTATATGTGCCTCAAGCTGCAGAAAACCATCCCGCGGGAAATGCTTTTTGAGCTCCAGGAGGCGAACGGTGTGGAGATGGACCTTATTTTCCTGCTGCATGAGCGGATAGGGGGCTTTGTCAGGAAAAAAGGCATATGAATACTTTCATTCCAGGGCCTGGTAGCAATCCTGCCGGAAGGGGGGCGTGCATATGCAGTAGAAGAGAAGATCGCCCGTCCCGATGTTTGCAATGCGTTGGGGAACACCCGGAGGAATTCTCACGACATCGCCTTCAAAGACGTCTATAGGGTCATGTCCTCCAAGCTCTACCCGGCCTATTCCGGAGACAATCAGGTATCTTTCGGCCACACCCATCAGACGGTGCAAAGCCGTGGCGCCGCCGGCCCCGACCCTGGCGCGGGCTATGGAGACGAACTCGTCTCCCGAATCGTTTGCGACCTCCAAAATAGCGCAGCGCTCCCGCGTTTCGAATTCGTCTTTTGCGGTTGATTTAAGGACCTCGGCTCTCACTTTTCCTCCTGCGAATCATACGGGTTTGGCGCGCTGGTACTGCAGGGGCCAGGGCGTGTCGGCGTTTAGAGCCTTTGCCGCATGGAGCGGCCAGTAGGGTTGGCGCAGGAACTCGCGTCCCATGATGACGGCATCCGCGCAGCCCGTGACTACTATCTGCTCGGCCTGCGCCGGATCGGTAATCAAGCCCACCGCCCCCGTGGCTATCTGCGCCTCCCGCCTCACAGCGGCCGCAAAGGGGACCTGGAACCCGGGAGCCGCGGGAATTTTGGCGTGGGGCGCCAAGGCGCCGCTGGAACAATCGACCAGGTCTATCCCCAGTTTTTTTAGCCGGCGGCAGAATTCGACGGATTGAGCCAAGTCCCATCCGCCTTCAATCCAGTCCGTGCAGGAAATGCGGACAAAAACCGGCAAATGATCGGGCCATGCCTGCCTAAGCGCCCTGGCAACCTCGAGAGGGAATCGAATACGGTTTTCGAGCGCGCCGCCGTATTGGTCGGTTCGGCGGTTGGAAAGAGGCGAGAGGAATTCATGGAGCAGATAGCCGTGGGCCATGTGTATTTCGATTACCTCAAAGCCTGCCTCCAAGCTAAAACGGGCTGCCGCCAGGAATTGCGAGCTCACTTCCTCGAGGTCTTCGCGTGTCATCTCGCGGGGCGTTTGTGATTCTTCATCAAACGGGATGGGGCTTGGTCCGATCGGCAGCCATCCGCCCTGACTGTGAGACAGGGGTTTTCCTCCGCGCCATGGGGCGTCGGTCGAGGCTTTGCGCCCGGCGTGGGCAAGCTGGATCGCCGGCACGGCCCCCTGGCCCTTTACAAATGCCGTGATTCGTTTGAACGCCAGGGCGTGGGCTTGCGACCAGATGCCGCTGTCAAAGGGCGAGATACGCCCTTCGGGCGATACCGCGGTTGCTTCAACCATGACCAGTGCGGCTCCGCCCACGGCGCGACTGCCAAGATGAACCAGGTGCCAGTCCGAAGGCATCCCGTCGTCGCTGGAATACTGGCACATGGGTGAAACGAAGATGCGGTTTCTAAACTCGATTTCTCTAATTTTAAGCGGTTCGAATAATCTGCTCATGGCGATCAAGTTCCTTATCCTCTGTCAACAGGATACGACCTTCTTCGATAACGATCCGCATGACCTTCTCGTCGGACACACCCGGACAGACCTCCGCGATAGCTTTTACATCGTGCCCGGCGGTCCGCAATGCACGGACTACGGCAAAATCACAGCTTTCATCTGCCAGGAACAGAATCGCCTGCTTCAACATTGGGCGCACCGGTTTTGTGGAGGATAACTTCTTCGTGAGCCAAACTGTCGGCTGCGTAGGCGAGCGCAGCACGGATATCATCCACTGTGATGTGGGGATATGCATCGGTAAGATCCTGTTCCCTGGCCCCCTCGCTCAGCTTTCTCACGATCAGTTCGACCGGGATGCGTGTCCCACGAATCACAGGCTTGCCCAACATGATCTTGGGATTTATCTCTACACGGTCGTTAAAGGTCATTTCGGCACCCCTATTGGAGTAAGGATCATCGCTAAGATTATTATAAATTTGCTACCGCCTATAATCACTAACTGATATCAGAATAGCAACATCACCTCGGCACCGCCAGGAGCATTGCATCGAGCAAGCGCTTTTCCTCGCTGCCTGTCGGGCAGACAGCGCGTTCGCCAACCGCAGGAAATCAGGCCCACGATCCTGTTCAGCAAGGAATTCAAGGCTGGAGTATACAGCTCGCATTGCGGCCTGCGACATCTGCTCCGGCGGGATATTATCGTGATGACTCCACTTCAGCTGCTGAAGCAACTACCGGGCTCGAGCTTTCTTAAGCTATAATGGGGGAAATTTAAGGATTCGACAGCCAGGGAGACTTCCGACATGCCGGGTAATCTCGTTTTTTATGCGGGGAAAAAAGCAATGGAGGCCATCGGCAGGAACGGGCTCAGCCCCGCGATGGTCAAAGCGGTTCTCGGGGCGGCCGGCGGTCCCAAGTGGCTGGTGCTCCACAGCCTAGACCGCGCCATTTTTGCTTCATGGTTAAGTGGGAGGACCGAACCGGTTTTCCTGTTAGGATCATCCATCGGCGCATGGCGATTTGGAGCGGTTTCGCAAAACGACCCGTCTGAGGCCCTCGATCGTTTTCTCGCGGCCTATATGGCACAGAGTTATTCGCCCAAACCCGGGCGCGAAGAAATAACCATGGAATGCGCGAAAATACGCGACGCGATGCTGGGCGACAGCGGAATCGAAGAGATCCTGCGTCATCCCTTCCTGAGGCTGAGCGTTTCCACGGTTCACTGTAAGTGGCCGGTAGCAAGCGACAACAAGGTGTTGTTGAGCCTCGGGCTTATCGATGCGGCCGTATACAACGCCGTGCGCAGGACCGGCTTGAGGTTTTTTTTCGACAGGGTGCTTTTCTGCGACCCCAGGAATTCCCTGCTACTTGGTGAAACGTCGGATATCGAGACAAGAAAGGTGTTTCTTTCGGCCAGAAACCTGAAAGACGTTTTGATGGCTTCGGGGTCTATCCCCTTAGTCATGCAGGGAGTGAAAGATATTGCCGATGCTCCGCCGGGTATGTATCGGGACGGAGGGCTAATTGACTACCATTTCGACCTGCCGGTCATGCGAGATGGCGACACTTCCGATGGAGTGGTTCTTTTCCCACACTATACAGATCGCATCATACCGGGCTGGTTCGATAAGCACCTGCCGTGGCGCAATCCCGGGGCGGAAAACGTCGAGCGCATACTCATGATTTGTCCCTCCAGGCGGTTTGTTGAGAGTCTGCCTTATAAAAAGATTCCGGACAGGGAGGATTTCGAGCTTTTTCGTGGGCGTGATGGCGCGCGTATTGCCTATTGGAATGGAGTCATCGATACCGGAAGGCGCCTTGGCGAAGAGTTCCTGGAGGCGGTCGAGACGGGGGCGATTCGGGAACTGGCCAGGCCTATCGAGGAGATTATGCGATGAGCGAGCAGGGCTAGAGGACTTCCCGGCCTCCTCGGGGGACAGGCTTCCCACAGGCTGTCATTTCAAACTCCATTTTGCTGGTATCACTTACCCGGAGGGACGCATCGAGGATTTCAAGCGAGACGAGATTACCTTCGACATCGTAATCGAGGATTATACCGGGTTTTTCTTCGTCGCTTTCCGCGATGGATGCGCCCTTTTTCAAAATGATGCTGAGAGTATCGATCCCGGGGTCATAGATCACCTTCATATCAGATAAAGCCTTCCTTCAATCGACACGCGAGACTGCAACACATCACGACCGGTTCGGACTGTCGATCTCTGTTCCGGTCCCTCAAGGACATTGCGTACCTGCTCTAAAGGTATGCCTCTACGTTCCCCAAATAAAGGATGTTACCCAGTTTTAAATACAGGGCATAATATTAAGAGAAAAGACGGCCGTACCGAGGGGAGTTCTTAGCAACTGGTGGTTTGGGCTCAAAAATATGATAAAATAAACAGGGCTTATTCTGGGAAGCTTTTGGAGCGGGAGGAGATGGCATGGCGCAATGGGAAGGTGATCGCGCGGTAACGGAGGCCCTGAGGATCGGCGCCAGGGTGAGGGAGCTTCGCGAAAAGCTCCGTTACACCCTGCAGGACATGTCCGCCAAGACCGGCCTGAGCAAAATTGAGCTGTCTCAAATAGAAGATTGCGAGTTTGCGCCGCCGGTTTCCAGTCTTCTAAAGATCGCCGGCGCACTGGAAGTGGGGATTGGCTATTTTTTTCAGGAAAAATCCGAAAGCGAGGAGATCGCGGTAACAAGGCTTTCCGAACGCGTCAGAATCTCACGCCGTTCCCATCACCAGAAGGGCGAGGTCAACTACGTATACGAAGCGCTCGAAACCAGAAAGAGCGATAAGCATATGGAGCCTTTCCTGGTGGAATTTCCTCCCCTGGATACGAGCGAGATGGTTTTCGCGAGCCACGAAGGAGAGGAGTTTTTGACCCTTCTCGAAGGAAAGCTCGAGTTCCGTACGCCAAGCCGGGTGGAAGTGCTCGATCCCGGTGACAGCATCTACTTCCTGTCGAGTATCAGCCACAGCTTCAGGTGCCTCGGAGAAAAGATTGCAAAAGCGATAGTGGTAGTCTGGAACAAGGTTTAACTGCCGGGGGACACTCGGAAAGGGAGCGGCCATGCTGGAGATTCGCTTTCACGGACGCGGGGGACAGGGGGTGGTTGTAGCCGGCATCATGCTCGCAAAGGCTTTCTTTCGCGCCGGCTACCACGTCCAGAGCTTTCCTCTTTTCGGGGTCGAGCGGCGGGGTGCGCCGGTTGAAGCCTACCTGAGACTGGACCGGGAAGAAATCCTCATCAGGACCAACTCATACACGCCCGACCATGTAGTGGTCCTGGACACGACTCTACTAGAGGGAATCGATGTCACCCGGGGACTTAAGCCGATGGGCTGGATTTTGCTAAATACCGCCGCTCCACCGGCCGATTCCGATAGATTTTCGAGCTACCGCCTCGCCTATGTCGATGCCACCGAAATCGCTTTAAGGCATGAGCTTGGAACGCGCACTCACCCTATAGTCAACACTGCCATGCTGGGCGCTTTCGCACGAGTTCTGGGCGCGCCCCCGATGGCCGCGGTAGCCGGCGCCATTGAAGAAGAGATTCCCGAGACGCCGGAGGCAAACATCGAAGCCGCCCGGGAGGCTTGGCGGCGAGTCGGCGGCGAGTCGCCGCTGCCGGGTCTGCCAGGCCGTTGACGCCGCTACCTGCGGTGGCGGCGGATTCGCTTGCGGAAGTCGGCGAGTCGCCGTTGACGGGTCTGCCAGGCCGTTAATGCCGCTACCTACGGTGGCGGCGGGTTCGCCTGCGGAAGGCCGTGGCATCCTCTGGACTGGCGATATTAGATGCGGCGGTACGCCGCCCGCCGCCGAAGGCAGCGGCTCCTCGGGCCTGGCAGTCTTGGCTGCGGCGACTCGCCGCGAAAACAGTATGAGCGAGGAGAAGAAAATGAAGGATTCGATTCCCCTTTTGGTTCCTCGATCCTTTTGCACGACCGAGGGCAACAAAACGGGGTCCTGGCGCTTTCTGCGCCCGCGCTACGATGAAAAGACCGCCCCATGCGGCGCAGCCTGCCCGGCGGGAGAAGACATCGGGCGCATAGAAATGCTGGCGGCTCGGGGGCTCTTCAAGGATGCGTGGGAAACGATCCTCAAGGAAAATCCCCTGCCGGCGGTATGCGGGCGATTATGTTTCCACCCGTGCGAGAAGAAATGCAACCGGCGCGAATTCGATGAAGGGATCGGCATCCATATCATTGAAAGATTCCTGGGGGACAATGGCGCTCGATGCGAGCTAAAACCCTCCCTGGAGCGGCTTGCGTCCAAGAATCCAAAGATAGCCATCCTGGGCGCCGGTCCCGCCGGGTTGTCAGCGGCCTATTTTTTTGCCCGACTGGGTTACGGCTGCGATGTATTCGAGTCCGCTGCCGAGCCTGGCGGGGACCTGCGATACGGTACCCCGGCCTATAGATTGCCTGTAGCGGTCCTGAGGGCCGAGATAGAACAAATCCGCCGGGCAGGATTTAATCTTTACTGCGGCAAACCGGTCACAAAAGGTTTCGTGGAGGAGATAAAGGGCAAATATGACGGTGTTGTTCCTGCATTTGGCCGCTCAAGGGGCGTTAAGCTCCATATAAAGGGAGAAGAGGCTGGGGGGGTGGAGGACGGCTTGGAGTTCCTCCAAAAGGCAAGCCGGGGGGAAGCACCATCAAAGCTTAACGGGCAGGTGGCGGTCATAGGAGGCGGCAACACCGCGATACACTCGGCCCGTACGGTTTTGCGCCTTGGGGGGAAGGCTCTGCTCATTTACGAGGGGAGCCGCGAGAATATGCCGGCTTCCGCGGGGGAAATCGACCTGGCCCTGGAGGAAGGGGTGCAATTGCTTGAGTATTGGACCCCTTTTCGAATCGAAAGCGAAGGCGGGGAATACCTGCTGACTTTGCAGCAGGTGAGGGGCGTCGATGCAGATGCGGGGGGAAAATCGGCCATGGAGCCGATCGGTTCTCAAAGGACGCGGGAATTGCGGGTATTGCAGGTTATAAAAGCCGTCGGGTTCGAGGCTGACGAGGAGTGGCACAACCCCCCCTCAGCGCAGGCAGGGGGCCTTCGGTTGAGCAATTCCGTGATCGTCCAGGGTTCCCCTGTTTTTGTCCACGTGGGAGAACTTGTCTCCCAGATCAAGAGCGTGGCGCACGAGGTAGCCTCCGGCAAGGAAGCGGCCATAGCCCTGGATATACTTTTCCAGAAAGGCCCGGACGACGTTTTGCCAGGGCTTGAAGCCTGCCGGGTGGGAAACGGTCCGGCTCTTTCGATGGAAGTGTACATGCAGGGTCCGCGAAGCGTGCGAAACCGCCATGTGGTAGCTTTTAGCGAAATCAACACGGACCATTTCCAGTTCGCTGCCAAAGTCGTGCAGCCTCGGCTCCTAAGGGAGGAAAGGGCGCAGAGCTTTGCGGAAATCGACCTGAGAATTTCGGCCGGCCTGGCGATAAAAGAGGCGGAGCGATGCTTTAACTGCGGCCTTTGCAATCAGTGCGACAACTGCCGACTCTATTGCCCCGACCTGGCGGTCGCAGGCGAAAACGATTCCGGAGCACGCCGCATCGACTACGATTATTGCAAGGGCTGCGGTATCTGCGTGGTGGAATGCCCCCGCAACGCCATGAGTTTCGAGAAGGAAGGTCCACCGTCCAGCCCGGTCAACGACAGGGCTCCGAGCTAGATCTGCCCTTTACCCGTAAATCGTGACTGGACAAGCCGCGCCATGCCGTGTAGCATGTCGGTATGGAAACACAAAACCAACTCAAACGGACTCTGTCACAGCCTGAAGTAATCGAGCACATACGGTCGGTGCTCGATGAGAACGGCCATATGAACCGAACGATGGTTGCGGTACTGCTCTGTGAGCACTATGGTTTTTTCGATGCCCAGGGTAGTGCTCAGACGAGCAGCTGCCTTAAGGCTCTTCGGGAACTGGAATCCAAGGGCCACATTGAGTTGCCCCGACCTGTCGCGTCATGGACCCCCGGGAGTCCCAGGCGCCTTTCTGAGCCGGTTGCACCTCCACAAGGCGTTCCCGCGCAAGTCGGAGATTTATGCGGACTGCGCCTGATTGTGGTAGAGACTGAGAACCGGATGCGGATTTGGAATGAGATGATGATCCGCGAACATCCCAAGGGAGCAGGTCCCCTCGTGGGACGCCAGATTCGATACTTGATCGGCTCGGAGCACGGTTGGCTTGGAGCGGCGGGGTTTGGAGCGGCGGCGCTTCAGCTTCAGGACAGGGATCGATGGATCGGTTGGGACAGCGAAACACGACGCTCTCATCTGCACCGCGTGATCGGACTTAGTCGGTTTCTGATTCGCCCGGCTGTACATTGCCACAACCTGGCCTCCTTTCTTCTGGGAACGATCCTGCGGGCAGTGCCCGGCAATTTTGAAAACCGATACGGGTTCCGTCCATGGTTGGTGGAAAGCTTTGTAGACACGACCAGCTTTTCCGGCACCTGCTACCGGGCAGCCAATTGGGTGCGAGTGGGTTGCACCCAAGGTCGAGGGCGTCAGGATCGGCATTGGGAGATGGCCGAAACGCTCAAAGATATTTACCTCTATCCTGTCGAGAGGGACTTTCGCCTCAAGATGGGGCTTGCGCCAGACAGTGGTTTGAGTGGTCTTGAGATTGCGGATGGTCTTGGTGCGGACCAGTGGGCGGAAAAGGAATTCGGAGGGGCTCCGTTGGGTGACAAGAGATTGGGCGAAAGGCTTGTGGAATGTGCCGATGCAAAGGCAACTAAACCGGATCGCGCCTTTAGCGGCGTAGCTAAAGGAGACTGGGCGGCAGTGAAGGGATATTACAGGCTGATAGACCACCCGGATGAAACGGCTGTGAACATGGAAAACATCCTCGTGCCCCACCGCGAGAGGACCATTCGGCGCATGAAGGCACAGCAGACGGTTCTGTGCATCCAGGATGGCAGCGATCTGGACTATTCCAGCCTGGACCGTTGTGAGGGGCTGGGAGTGATAGGCTCCAATCAAACCGGGGCCAAGAGCATGGGGCTGCATTTGCACTCCACGCTGGCCGTTACTCCGGACGGATTGCCATTGGGAGTATTGAACGCCCGGTGCTTGGCTCCTATCTCGAAATGCGAAACGGACACCCGGCGCAGTTGCGACATTCCTATTGAAGAAAAGGAGAGTTTTGCCTGGATTCTCGGGCTTCGCGACTGCTTGGAAGTGGCCGAGGAAATGCCGCATACCCGGCTGGTATCGGTCCTGGATCGGGAGGCGGATTTCTTTGAACTCTTTGATGAGCAGCGCCGGAATCCGTCCGTCGAACTCCTGGTGCGTGCCAAGCACAATCGGTCCACCACCGAGGAGGGAAAGCTCTTTGAAGCTGTCAAACAGACCGAAGTACGCGCCAATCTGCGCATAAACGTGGACAGACAGAGTGCCAGACCGAAGCGAAGCAAACAGAAAGCACGGCCCGGACGTTGCGCACGTACGGCGGAGACATCGCTTCGCTACAAGCTCGTGGAGCTGCGCCCTCCCGACTACCATAAAGACAAGCCCCCGATTGTTCTGTGGGTGGTGCACGTAAGCGAAGACAATCCTCCTGAAGGTGAGGAGGGAATTGAATGGTACCTCCTGACAACGATGAAGATCGAGTCCGTGGAAAATGCCCAAAGGTGCCTGCATTGGTATTGCCTGCGTTGGCGCATCGAGGACTGGCATAGGGTGTTGAAGTCCGGATGCCGCATTGAAGAAGCAGCCCACAACAGCGCCGAGCGTCTCAAAAGATCCATCGCAATCAATTTGGTCATTGCCTGGCGCATAATGCTGATGACCCTTTTAGGCAGACAGACTCCGGAGCTTCCTGTGGAAGTACTCTTCTCGGATCTCGAAATCGAAGTATTGAATGCTTACGCTAAAAAAAAGCCCTCAAGCTGCCGCTCCCACTTGGGGATGCGGTGCGCTTGGTAGCACAAATGGGGGGGTATCTCGGCCGCAAGAGCGATCCTCCCCCGGGGCACCAGCTGATGTGGCATGGTTATGGGTACCTTCAGCTCCTGTGCGAAGGATTTTCGCTCCGAAACGACTGAAACCGCCCCGGCGCAACTAACGGGTAAAGGGCAGAGCTAGATTCTTGTGGGGAGGCAAGACATGAAAAAGGTCCTCGAAGGAAGCCATAGCGTCGCGGAGGCTGTGCGGCTGGCCAAAGCCGAGGTGATCGCCGCTTACCCCATCACGCCGCAGACCCATATTATCGAGAGGCTTTCGGACTTTTGCGCCGACGGTTCACTAAGAGCCCGCTATCTGCGCGTCGAGAGCGAACATTCGGCCATGGCCGCCCTGATAGGCGCGTCGAGCGTTGGAGTTCGGACATTTACAGCCACCTCCTCTCAGGGGTTGGCTCTCATGCACGAGTTGCTGCACTGGGCTTCCGGCGCCAGGCTCCCCATAGTGCTGGCCGAAGTGAACCGGGCGCTTGCGCCAGGCTGGAATATATGGGCAGACCAGACCGACAGTCTCTCCCAGCGCGACACCGGATGGATTCAGTTCTACTGCGAGACGGGCCAGGAAGTCTTCGACTCCACCCTCCAGGCTTTCCGGCTGGCGGAACATGTCAGTCTGCCCGCAATGGTGGTGCTCGATGCGTTCTTTCTATCCCACACATACGAGCAGGTCGACGTTCCAAGCCAGGAAGAGGTGGATCGCTTTTTGCCCCCCTTCACGCCAAGGTTCAGGCTGACCACCGAAAGGCCGTGCGCTTGGAACCAGATGGCCCCGCCCGACGTCTACATGGAAATGCGCCGCAGCATCCAGGACGGAATGGAGGAAGCCTTGGGCAGGTTCCCGGAAATGGAGGATGAGTTCAAGGAAATCTTCGGGCGCAGTTATGGCGCCGTCGAGCCCGTCGGATGCGAGGATGCCGAAATCGTCCTGGTGACATCGGGCACGATTACGAGCACAAGCCGACAGCTTGTCAGGGAGTTGCGAAGCCGGGGCGAAAAAGCAGGGATTCTAAAGATTAAACTCTTCAGGCCCTTTCCATCCGAAAGCATCCGCAGACATCTTGGAAACGTTCGAAAAGTGGCGATAATAGACCGCAATTTTTCTTTCGGCTCGGGCGGCATATTTGCCCAGGAAGTCAAGGCGGCGCTCTGCGGCCTTGCGAAGCGTCCGGTCCTCTTCAGCTTTATAGCGGGTCTAGGCGGTCGGGATGTGACCGTAGGCGACCTTGAAAATATCTACATGGAAACGAAAAACCGGGATGTCCCGCAGCAGGAGAGCATCTGGACGGGGCTTCATCCGCTACTGGTGGAGAGGCCGCCGGAACTTGAGCCGGCCCTGAAGAGGTGAATAATGCAACTGGAGGCCACTGATCGAGACTACATGTTTCCGGGACACGTCGGTTGTCCCGGCTGTGGAGCGGCCATTGCGATGAGGTTTGTTCTGAAAGCTCTTGGCGAGAAGACCGTCATGGTGATTCCCGCCTGCTGCTGGTCCATCATTGCCGGGGCCTACCCGCAATCGGCCCTCAAGATCCCGGTCCTCCACACCGCTTTTGAAACCGGGGGCGCGGCGGCAAGCGGTGTGCGCGCCGCCCTCGACATGAAAGGCGACACCGAAACCACCGTGGTAACCTGGGCGGGGGACGGGGGTACATTCGATATCGGGTTCCAGGCTTTGAGCGGGGCCGTTGAAAGAAACGAGGATTTCATCTACGTTTGCTACGATAACGAGGCTTATATGAACACGGGAATCCAGCGCAGTTCGTCGACTCCTTACGGCGCATGGACGACCACGACGCCCGGCCGGGACTGGAAGAAAATGCGCAAGAAAAATATCGTCGAAGCCCTGGCCGCTCACCGCATTCCCTATGCGGCAACGGCCAGCATCGCCTTCCCGGAAGACCTTTTTCGGAAGGTCGCCAAGGCCAAGGCTATAAAAGGGTCCCGTTTCATCCATATCTTTGCGAGCTGCCCGACGGGTTGGCGGATACCATCCGAGATCTCGGTGAAAATCGCGCGCATGGCGGTTCAGACCAACATCTTCCCGCTCTATGAAGTGGAAGAGGGGTTCAGGTACACAATAAATTTTTTTCCGAAAGGATATCTCGTAAAGGAGTATTTCAGACTCCAGGGGCGATTCAAGCACCTGACCGAGGAAGACCTCGACCAGATACAGGCAATGGTGGAGGAGGACTGGAAGCTCCTGCGGCACAAGGCGGGCTTGAGCTGAGGGGGGGCGAGGAAACCTCATGGTGGGCAACGCTTGCGCTTTTGCCCACCCTACGAGAGCCGCACCCGGTGACGGGTGGGCACAGGCAGTATTGTGCCCACCCTACGGAACTCCCGCAATGGATGCAAAAAATGATGGCACGCTGGAAGTCGCAAAATTGACTTCCCCATCTTCGCGGGCTACGATATGGCTCATAGGAGGTATTCGACATGGCTGCAAATTCTGTCGTTCGCGCACGGATCGATGGACAAATCAAAGCCGAAGCCGAGGCTGTCCTTGCTTCCATCGGCCTTACGGCGTCCGATGCTTTCCGGCTAATGATGATGCGCATCGCAAAGGAAAAGAGGTTGCCTTTTGAACCCCTCATCCCCAATGAGGAAACGATCGAGGCGATGAGAGCGGCAAGGCGTGGAGAGTTCGAATGGGAAGGCCCGGCTGACAAACTTCTTGAGCACCTGAATGCGGATAGTTAGAACTACACGCCGTTTTAACCGTGACTATAAAAGGGAAAAATCAGGCCGGCATGGCAGAGCACTCGACACCGTCCTGATGGCGGCTGCGCCGCGGGCGAGTGTGCTATGCCCACCCCACGAGGTCTGGATTGGGGGGTGGCTATTGATTCCCTGGTGGAATGACCGTCTTCTCTGTTTTTTGCCTGGTTTCCCGGCGGTGGTTCAAGCGCCCGGATAGCAAGTATCCGGGCTACCCCCCAAAAACGATATCAGGGATGCGTACATGGTCAATCTCGGCCTGAATGTGCTCAGATTTTGCGACCGCGACTTTCTTAAACATATGGATGGAGTATTATCTTTATTACACTAACATACCAAAATCCCCCCTGCCCCCCTTTAGAAAAGGGGGGAAATTAAGTTTTCCCCTTTAGAGGGGGGACATTTGAACTCGGAACCGCACTTGGTGCCGGGTGCTGTTCAGGATTGTTTAGCGTACTCTTTGAACAGCGCCTTTGCGATTGTCAATTTCTCAGCTTCCTTAGTGCCCTCATAGATCTCCAAAATCTTGGCATCCCGGTAGAATCGCTGCACGTCGTACTCGTCTATGTAGCCGTAACCACCATGCATCTGAACAGCCTTGTCGGCGACCCATACGGCCATTTCCCCGGAATAGTATTTGGCCATGGCGCTCAATTTGGGATCGATCTTCCCCAGGTCTACCTGCCATGCGGCCTTGTAGGCAAGCTGCCGGGTCAGCTCTATGCGCGTGGCCATCTCGGCCAATTGTATCTGTACCGCCTGAAATCCCGCGAGCGGGTGTCCAAATGCGCTTCGCTCCTGAACGTATTGAACGGCTTTATCCAACGCCCCCTGGGCCAGTCCCACGCCCTGGGCCGCCACCATCGTCCGGGTGGTGTTGAAGAAATCCATCAGTTGATAAAACCCCCGGCCTTCTTTTCCGACAACGTTTTCCACCGGAACTCGAACATCTTCGAATGCCAGTTCCGCTGTGTCGCTTGCCCGTATTCCCATCTTTCCCTTGATCTTGGTGCGGATAATCCCCGGAGTATTCGCATCTACAATCAGCAAACTGAATCGTTCATGGCGAGGAGCATTGGGGTTGGTGATGCAAAATACCACCATGTAGTCACAAACCGTTCCGTTCGTTATGAACATCTTGTTGCCGTTAACCACATAGTGGTCACCGTCGCGTACGACTCTAGTCCTGATGCCGGCCACATCGGTACCCGCATCGGGCTCCGTATATGCACCGGCGAATATAATTTCCCCGTTCACCAGGCGTGGCAGGTATGCTTGCTTTTGGTCTTCGGACCCATAGAGGAAAATATTCTCCGCACCAAACGTAGCGGCACTTATGCACAGAGCGATGCCCATATCGACCCGGCTGAGTTCCTCGGAGATGAGCGCATTAGCGAGAAAGCCGCCCCCCGGTCCTCCATACGCTTCCGGAATCCAGGCGCCCACCAGGCCCTGTTCGCAAGCCTTTTTCCAGACTTCTCTGGGGAAATGCTCTTCTCTGTCACATTCCTTGGCTATGGGGGCCAACTCGCGCAGCGCGAACTTACGGACTTCTTTTCTGAGAATGCGTAGCTCCTCGGGAAGTTCAAAATCCATCATGGTCTCCTTATGAAATAGTCTTTGTATTGATGACGCGCCTCAAACCCCGGTATGTATATCTCTTTAAATTTTCCCTCTTTTGAGCTCATTTTTTTTACTCACGTCTTTTTCGAATCAAATACTCGGAGCTGGTTTCCGCTACGATGGTTCCGTGATTGTCCCGGATCACGGCACGAAGGTCGAAGCCGGCCTCGCCGTTTCGCACCAGTTTGTCCTGGAGTTCCCTTATCTGCTCATCCGCAAAAAACGTTTCCGCTGTGACATCGGTTCGGGCCGGCTTGAGGAATCCGATGGTGACCGCCCGGACCACGTAGAACAATGATGAATGGTCGAAATTGGATACTACAACGAGTCCTCCGAGCACTTCAGCTCCAGCCCACAGAATGCACCCATGGATGGTGCCGACGTGGTTTTGATTTTGTTCGCTCATGGGGAGCCGGCAGCGGTAGAGACCACTGCCGGCGGACTCGACGGTTAGCCCTATATGTTTGTAAATCGGGCAGAGGTCCCAAAGAAAGTTCTGGATCGAAGTGAGTGTCTGTTTCAAAGTTCGGCTCCTTTCGGTCGAAAAAAGCACAAGCTTCCAGTTTACACAGCCGGCCAAGGCTTATTGGCTTTTTAGTTGCTCGCGAATCTTAAATTTCAGCAGCTTGCCGGATGCATTTCGGGGCAGCGAATTCACAAAAACGAAGTTGCGGGGAATCTTATAGCCCGCCAGGTGTTGTCGGCAGAAATCCATGATTTCCGGGCCATTGGCGGTCTCCCCGGGCTTTAATACCACCACCGCATTGACCATTTCTCCCCATTTGGGATCCGGCGTGCCCACTACGGCGGCCTCAAGAACCTTGGGACACTTGTAAAGGGCGTTTTCGACTTCCACCGAGTAGACGTTTTCCCCGCCGGAGATGATCATGTCTTTTATTCTATCGACGAGGGTGATGTAGCCCTCGTCATCCTTTACGGCGACGTCACCCGTATGCAGCCAGCCGTCGACGATGGTTTGTGCGGTTTCCGCGCTCTTTTTGTAATATTCCTTCATGATGACCTCGCCCCGGAGCAAAACCTCGCCGTGTACCCCCGGCGCCACCTCCCGGCCATCGAAGTCGACCACTTTTACTTCCGTCAGAAGCAGCGGGTGTTTACCGGAGCATCCGATTTTAGTTTTGTGGTCACGGGGAGACAGATAAACACCGGAGGGTCCGCCTTCAGTAAGACCTGCCAGGCTGTAGAATTGATCGGTTTTGAACAAATCCATGCTTTGCCGGACCAGCGTCGCCGCCATAGGCGCCGCGCCATAGCCGCAACTGCGAACCGAGGACAAATCGAAATCGGCGGCATTGGGTACCTGCAGCATCATGTTGTACATGGTCGGGACGCCGAAGAAAAAAGTGATTTTATATTCCTCGATCAGTTCCAATACCTTGACGGGATTGAACTCGCAAGCGATGAAATGGGATGTGCCGAGGAAAATCCCCGGATTTAGAAAGATATTGAGTTGGGCGGCATGAAACAGCGGTGCGACGTGTAAAAAACGGTCATCTGAACTAAAACCCATCGATCCGGTCATCGCGATGTTTGTTTTAAAAACCCGCATGTGATCGAACAGTGCCCCTTTGGGCCGGCCGGTCGTACCAGAGGTATACAGAATCTGCAGATCGTCTTCCGGACAGATTGTAATCCCCGGCTCACCTTCATCGGCGGACAATAAATCATCGGAGGAGAGATGGCCGTCCACTTTGGCGGCGGGCGCGGCGATAACATGCCGCACGGCGGGCGCGTCCTTTTTGGCTTCCTCGATAACCTGTTCGAAGGTGTCGTCGGTAATGACCGCAACGCTATCGGATTGTCTTAGAATATAGCCGACCTCACCGGCCACGAGCCGGAAGTTCAGTGGGACGATGACTGCGCCGATTTTGGCCAGTCCATAATAGCAAAGCGGGAAAAGATCCGTATTGGTCATCATCAGGGCGACCTTTTCGCCTTTTTGAATCCCCAACTCCATGAGCCCGTTAGCCATCCTGTTGACCGTGCGATTAAATTCGTCGTAAGTGCAAGTCCGGTCGCCGCAGGTTATGGCCAATTTGTCCGGATGCCGCCGGGCGTTCAATGCCAAATAATGGCCGATGTTCATAGGACGTCCCCTTCCTCAAAAAGGATGTCAACGTTTCTTCCCCGGGCAATAATGTTGCCCGATCGCCGCAACCGCATAGCCTCCGTTCATATGTCTGTTTCGGCCAGTCCGTTTCCGAGAACAGTCTTTCCTTCGTGGTTGGTGGTTTGGACGATGAAGCGGCCCGAGTCCACCTTCCAGCCTTCGGTTATGAGGGTATCTCCAGGATAGACCACGTTCATGAAGCGCACGCCGAAGGATTTGAGGCGAGCCGGATCCGCCTGGCAAAGGCTTTCCAGGATCGCTCTACCGGCATAGCCGAAGCTGCACAGACCGTGAAGAATCGGCCGGTCGAACCCGCTTTTTTTGGCAAAGGCGGGATCGATGTGCAACGGGTTCTTATCTCCGCACAGCCTGTAGAGAGCCGCCTGGCTGCGCGGGATGATTTGTTCCACTCGAAAATCCGGGCTCGCTCCCGTCGGCGGATCGAGCTTTTGCCCCCCGGGTCCCTTGTCCCCTCCGAAATTGCCGGCGCTGCGATCCACCAGGACCGTCTTATTCTCAAAGAGCAGCTTTCCCGAATCATCTGTTGTCGCGAGACCGACATTGACCACTGCGCCCTTATCGCCTTTGTCATAGACGGACTCACAAACGGCGGTCGTATAGATTATGCCCGAAGTGGGGATGGGGTTGTGAAGGACGATCCGCTGCTCGCCGTGGAGCAGCGCGTACAAGTTTATCCCGGCGACGGAAAGGAACGGGAGGAGCACGGACATGAGCGGGACGACGGCAAAGGTCGGGAAAACTTTCAGCTTTTTCTCATAGACGAAATCGAGCTCATCGACCCCGGCCCCGATCCCGAGGGCATACAGTATGACCGTATCCTCGTCATAGCGGAAGGGAACCGAATCCATTTTCTTTCCAATTACATCCAGGTTGATTGGCATTTGCCGCTCCCGTTTTACATTGAGAAACCGCCTCCCACGACCAGTAGCTGCCCGGAAACATAATCCGAGAGAGGGGATGCAAAAAAGAGTATGGCGTTTGCCGCTTCCTCCGGTGTGCCGGGTCTTCCCATGGGAATCATTTGAATGAACCCCTGCCGCACCTTCTCCGGCACCCCTACGGCGATCTTTTGGCCGGCGGCCTCCACGCTGATCCCCTTCTCCTTGTCCTGGGTCAGCCGGGTGTCGATAAAGCCGAAGGCCACGCAGTTCGACTGCACGTTATAGCGCGCCCACTCCTTGCACATGGTCTTGGTGAGCCCTATGACGCCGGCTTTGGCCGAAGAGTAGTTGGCCTGCCCCAGGTTGCCGCTGACACCCGCAACGGAGGAAATGTTGATGATTTTTCGGGCTACGGCCCCGCCGGTGTTTTCCATCTCTTTTTTGGCTGCATCGACAAAGCAGGGGGTTGCGGCGCGAAGGATTCGGAAAGGCGCCTTCACGTGGACGTCCATGATCTTGTCCCACTGTTCGTCGCTCATCTTGTGGATCAGGTTGTCCCAGGTAAAGCCGGCATTGTTGACGATGATGTGGACCGCTCCCCACTGATCCATGGCCGCCTTTACGAGTCCTTCGGCAAACCCGGTGGCGGTGACGTCGCCAACGAAGGCAATGGCCTCGCCACCGTTTTCCCTGATCTCTTCGACAGTCTCCTGCGCCGGTACGGGGTCCAGGTCACTAACGACCACCCTGGCTCCTTCACTGGCGAATAAGAGCGCGGCGGCTCGTCCTATGCCTCTTCCCGCTCCCGTGATGATGGCGATTTTTTCTTCGAGCATCTTTTTCATGATTTATTCCCCTTTCCTTGCCGGCAATCAGCTAGTCTTTTCCAATGATGGTCAGTATGCACACGTTTGCCTGGGGCATGCCCCCCAGGTTATGGGTCAATCCCAGCCTGGCGTTCTTTACTTTTCGCTCCTCGGGAACTCTTTCCAGGATCTGTTCGTAGAGGGAATAGAGCATTCGCAGCCCCGAAGCGCCAACCGGATGGCCGAAGCACTTCAACCCCCCGTCGGGCTGACAGGCAATTGGGCCGCCGAGGTCAAAGAAGCCGTCCATGACGTCGTCGTATGCCCGGCCCGCCGGCGAAATACGCAGATCTTCCATGGTCACGAACTCTGTTATGGAAAAACAGTCGTGAACTTCCATCATTCCGAGCTCTTCCCTGGGGTTTTTGATTCCCGCTTCGATGTAGGCCCTATCGGCCGCCCTGCGGGTTGTCACAAAGCTCGCGCCGTCCCAGGTGTCGAACAGGGCCTCCTCGCCCGAACTCACCGCGGCCTGGATGGATTTGACCTTTACCATGTGCCGGCTGGGCTTGAGGCTTCTTGCAATGGCGGGCGTCGTAACTATTGCCGCGGCCGCGCCGTCGCTTACCCCACAGCAATCGTAGAGTCCCAGCGGGTATGCAATCAGCGGGGCGGCCTTGACTTGATCTTCGGTCACCACCGCCCGCAGATGCGCCTTCGGGTTGAGTGCCCCGTTGGCGTGGCTCTTGACCGAAACATGGGCAATGGCGTCCTTTATCCTGCTCATTTCGACGCCGTATTTGGATGCGTAAGCCGTCGCCAGTTGAGCGAAAAGACCGGGAGCCGTGTAATTGGCGCCGCGCAGAAAATCCATGTAGCCAAACGCGCCTGCCATGGGCAGCCCGCCGTAGCCCGTGTCTTTTAGTTTTTCCACGCCCATTGCCAGGGCAATGTCACACACCCCGGCAGCCACGGCATAGCATGCGCCTTTCAGGGCTTCGCTGGCGGTGCCGCAGAAGTTTTCCACCCTCGTAACGGGAATGTAGGGCAGCTTCAGGGTCATCCCCAGGGGGATGGCGGAACTTCCCATATGAAGGCCGGGGTAGCAGGTGCCCAGCCAGGCCATCTCGATCTCTTTTTTATCGATGCCCGCATCCTCGATGCACTCGCTGAACGCTTCGACGATCAAATCTTCCGCGCTCGACTCCCAGCGCTCGCCAAACCTGGTGCAGCCCATGCCCAAAATGGCCACTTTGTCTCGGATTCCATCAGCCATTGTTCACCTCCCTTGTGGGAACGGCTTTCCAGAAGTAGCCTCGAATTCCCCGTCTATCGTCTGAGTATTTCTTGCGAAAGCTCATTGCTACGGGCATGCCGGCTTTCACTTCTTCCAGGTTGCAATCCGTCAAATCCATAAGATACCTGCCTCCTCCGTCGAATTCGATGTTGCCGTAAACGGCCGGCGGGTCCACTGAGGCGGCCAGAAAATCGCCGGTAAAGCTGGCAATACGGCCCGTTTTGTCCGAAAGGAGGTACTCATCCATACTGTCTATCCCACCGCACTCGGGGTTGACACAGATCCGCTGCTGAGGGTATTGAACCGTGGAGCAGTTTCTGCATTTGCAGCCCCAAAGCCCCAGGACTTCCCTTCTTTTTCGCCACACGATGGACCAGCGGGTCGCTTCGTCCTCCTCGGCTCGAAGGCCCGCATCAACGGGAACGATGTTGCGCCAGACGAGGTATTTGGCGTAATTGTCGAGGGGCGCCTTGTTGTTCAATCGTCCCGATACGGAGTTTCGAACACCCATGCGGCCGATATTGGAGGTCACTTCGAAGCAGAGGGCATCACAGCCGCCGCCAAAGCTGATCACAAGGATCCTGTCGCCGGGTTTTGATTGCTCGATAGCGGCGGCCAGCATGAGCGGAGCATGGGCGGCGCCCGATTCGCCGATCTCGGCCTGGAAGTTGCTTTGTTCGGTTTGGGGTCCGATTCCCAGGAGCTCGTTCAACTTTTTGCGGGCAGCCGGATAGGCACAGGGATAAACAACCCTGGCAAAATCGGTCATCTTCATGGCGCATCTGTCCAAAAGCCCATGGACCGCTTCGGGAATGAACTGCTCGAAACCAAGGTCCCGGATCCAGCGGTCTTCCCACTGGCGATCGAAAAGGGCCGCCTCGCCACGATAGTGATCCACGAAATCGTGCGTGGTGGAAAAGGAGCCCTTGAATTCGGCCACAACGTTTTCCGAGCCCAGAACAAAGGAGGCCGATGCGTCCCCCAGCACCATTTCCTGGGTGGAGGCGGGTCTTCCCAGCCGGCAGTCCGAAGCGCACACAAGAACCGAGCTGAGCCGTTTTGACTCGACAGCTTCAAGACCGGAGAGGATCGCCGTGGTTCCAGCCTTGAGACCTCCGGTGAAATCCGCCGCCCGAATCCGGTCGCCCAGGCCCAGAGCTGCCGCAACGATCCCGGAATTGAGTCTTTCCTTGTACGGCAAGGTGGTGGAAGAGAGATAGAGGCCATCGACCGCCGAGCGGGGGACACCATTTAGGGCATCCATCCCCGCGGCTACCGCCATGGTGATGCTGTCTTCATCAAAGTTGGCCACCGCTTTTTCGCCTTTTGCACTGCCGATGGTCGCACCGTTCATCCATCCCATGGCCTTGAAGATCAGGCCTCGATTCAGGCGGTAGCGCGGCACGTAGCCGCTGTAGGAGCAAATTCCGACCATAAAGCCTCCTTTTGTCCGGGGAAACATTCTCGTTAGAGCAGGAACTCACGCCAGTCCCATTTTTTTTGCCACAATCATCTTCATCACTTCAGTGGTGCCCGCAAAGATGGTAATGGGCCGCACGTCGCGGGCGAGTCCGCAGATGGGATATTCCTCCATGTAGCCATAGCCGCCATGGAGTTGCACGCAGGCATACGCCACCCGGTTGGCCATTTCGCCGATCCAGCTCTTGGCCATCGAGACCTCCGTCACGACGTCTTTTCCGCCCATATGGTCCATGATGAGGCGATCCAGAAAGGCGCGGCCAATTTTTACCTCGGTTGCCATATCAACGATCTTGAAAGCGTTGTGTTGGAAGCTTGAAACGGGTTTTCCAAAAACGGTGCGCTCGCTGCAATACCTGAGAGTAATCCCCAGCATGGTTTCGGCCATGGCCTGCGCCATTATGGTGCAAACCAGCCGTTCCTGCTGAAGGTGGTGCATCAGGTAGTAAAAGCCTTTGTTGAGTTCGCCAAGAAGGTTTGCGGCCGGAACGCGGCAGTCTTCGAAGATGAGTTCGGCGGTGTCCTGGGCAAGAAGTCCCATCTTCTTGAGCTTTCTTCCCCTCTGGAAGCCTGGCGCCCCGCGCTCCACACAAATCAGGCTGATGGCTTTCGATCCTTGCGCGCTCGGATCGGTCCGGCAGGCGACAATGACGAGGTCAGCATGGATGCCGTTGGAGATGAAGGTTTTGCCTCCATCGATTATAAAACTGTCGTCGTCACGACGGGCATGTGTCCGGATGGCCGCAAGGTCCGAGCCCGTGTCGGGTTCAGTCATGGCGACGGCAAGGACGCATTCCCCTGTGGCGCACCCTGGAAGCCAGCGCTGTTTTTGTTCCCCGGTTCCGAGTTCATAGATGTAGGGGGCAATGATGTCACTGTGGAGCGGAGCCATGAAGCTGATGGCCCTCGCCCTGCACAGTTCCTCAGTGATGATGACCGAATAGAGAAAGTCCGCGCCGCTTCCGCCGAACTCCTCGGGGAGCCAGGGGCACAAGAAGCCCGAGTCTCCCATTTTTTGCCATATTTGCCTGGGTATGATGCCTTCTTGCTCCCATTTGTCCAGGTGAGGGGAAATCTCCTGTTGGACGAACTTGCGAAACGCCTGCCCGAAGATATTGTGTTCTTCCTGGTACATCTCATCCTCCTGGTATGGTTACGGTGAAACATCACTGAGTAGGTATGTAGTACTTACTAGATTGGGCACAGTACAAACTTCTTCGTTCTCGGGTGGTTGCAGGGCATCCCCTAGCCGGGCTCTTGAGTTTTCGTCGTCTCCGCAATGATACCTGTCAGGATCGCACTGCAAAGTTCCTCCGCGAGCTGGTCAGGCGAGAAGTCGTGACCGAACACGATTGCCGGCAGGCAGAGGTGCTCGATGCCTCCAATAATGATCTGCCTTAAATGACGCGGAGATATATCGCCTCGAATCTCACCGCTGTTCATCCCTTCCTTGACGATCTCAAGGATCTTGTTGGCGTAAAGTTTGACCAGTTCGTAGGTGTCGCTCTCGAAATAGTCCTGATAATTCCTTACTTCGAGGAGCAGTATCCGAGCAAAAATCCGGTCGTCCCGGTAAATGGTGAAATGGGTTCGGATAAGTTTCCGAAGTTTGTTTAGAGCGCCCTCCGTCCCTTTCAAGTCTTCATCCATTTGGACGATATACTTTTCCAGGTATTCGCGGAGGACCTGGTAAAGGAGGTTGCGCCGGCTGCGGAAGTACTTGTAGATCAAAGCCTCGTTTACGCCCGCGGTTCCGGCGATTTCGGCCCAGGTTATGGCGCCGAATTCCTTATCCTTGAGAAGCAGCTTGAGTGCCCTTACGATTTTGTCGTAGCCCGCAGGCATGGAGCGCGGCTCGATTTGTGCGGCAAATGATGTAGTTTTGTTCATATCGATATCGTTCACACTGCGCTGGAATTGCTAAAAACCAAAATCGGGGTCGCCGGGCACCACGTCGTGTTCCCTTTGCGAAAAGTATGTGATACTTACCCAGCTGTCGACCTGCTGTCAAGTTCTTTTTTTGCACCTGATACCAAGTTGCGTTCGAGATCGGGCGGGGATAAACCCCGCCCCTACGCAGGAGAAAGCCTCATGCCATCGCATTGATATCATCTTGAACGCAACCTGGTATGAATCCACCCGGACGGGTCAAATTGAATGGCGGCTTGACCGCTTTTGTCCACCTCGGTGGAACGGACGGTTGGAATTGAAATTGTTGGTTTTTCGCAGCTTCCCGCGCTTCGTGCCCGGATAGCAAGTATCCGGGCCACCCGCGACTTTTAAGCTATTGTCGGTCGTAATCGTTGTTGCCTCTTACGTCGCTTCCAATCGGCAGGGCACAAACCGGTGAATCGGGGTGCCCAGGGGATCGCGGTGGGTGTTTTTGGTCAACCTGTTTACGTTGATGCCGCACGCCTCTCCTTCATGGAGCAGGCCAAACCCGTGTGGAATCAACACCATCCCCGGACGTACCTGATCGCTCACCTGGAGTTCGCCTGTGACGCAGGCCGCTTCGGTCGTCACTTTCACTTGCCGGCCGTCCTCGAGTCCGATGGCCTCGGCGTCCACGGGGTTGACGGCCACCGTGCAGGCTCGCTTGCCTTCGTTCCATTCCGGGTTTCTCATGAGAGAATTGGCGTTATAGTCCATGTGTCGGCCCGCATTGAGAATCAGAGGATACCGGGCCGGCGTTTTCAGCTCTTCAGCCTCCGCTGCCGCCTCCAGGTTCATGGCTTCGGTTTCCAGTTCCGGGATGAAAATTTCTATCTTGCCCGAAGGCGTGTGGATATGGGAGAAGTTGTCATTTTCGTCCGCCCTGCCGATCCAAAGCCCCTGGGCATTGTCCAGGATGGCCTGAAAAACGCGGTCGCCCTGGTCGGGGCCCGGCTTAAAATCGGCCCGGGCCATATGTTCTTTCAACGTCTTGGGCGCGGTCATCAACATGCCCCAAAGCGAGGCCAACGCGGCGCTGTCCCATACCTCGCCCAAAGTTTTTGTAAGAATGAAAGGCATATTGGGCAGCACCCGCGGGCTCCGTCGCCGCCCATTGCATCAGCTTGGCGCCGAAGTCGAGACGATCTCCTTTGGCCGCTTCCATCAGCTCGTTTGGAATTTCGGGGATCAGTCCCAGCCGGTCGGCCAGTTTTGTGTGAATCTGCGCCGCCTCCAGGCACTGCGGGGGAGGGTCGACAATTGGCCGGCGCATCTGGAAAAATATTCCCGGATAAGTCCAGGCAAAAAAAGTGGAGTCCCAGGATTCGAAAAACGACCGGCAGGGGAGCACGTAGTGCGCCAGCCGAGCCGTCTCACTCATGGCGATGTCGTTTACCACCAGCAGGTCCAGCTTAGCAAAGGCTTCCTCGTAGGCGGTGGTGTCCGCGTATGACCGAAGGGGATTACAGGCGCTGACGAACATGGCTCGCAACCGGTCGGGGCCGTCGGTAAGAATCTCTTCGGGTACGACGTTGGGAGGGAATGAACCTGCGGCGGCCGGGGGCATTTTTGTGGCGCTTGTACGCCAGGTCTTGGAGTTGCGTTCGTCTGCGTGAAATCCCAAAGGCATCATCACCCCGGCAATGATGTTGCCCCCGGGTACGCAGAACCTGCCGCAGATTGCGAGCAGGATGTGGAAAAAGTAGGAGTTGAGTGTGCTCCGGCGCCCCATGTAGAGGCCGAGGTCCGGGTGGCTGGACCAGCGCCTGGTGGTAAGGATCCCGCAAAGCTCGCGAACCTGGCCGTAATCGAGCCCGCAGACTTCGATGGCGGCCCTGGCATCGAAGCCTTCGAACCAGGGGCGGACTTTTGGCCAGCCGTCCACGTGTTGCTCTATGTATTGGCTCGCCTCCCAGCCCTCGGCGACTATAACGGCAATCATGGCCTTCATCAGCAGGGCGTCGGTTCCGGGACGCACGGGCAGATGCATATCGGCGATAGCTGCCGTCTCGCTCTTCCTGGGGTCGATCGAGATCAGCAGGCGGTCGGGGTCCTTGCTGAACTCCATGAGTACCTTCCGGGCCCGGGGCATCTGGTGGCTCATCATGCCGTTCCAGCCCCAAGCTACGAGCACCTCGGACTCATGCTCGTCGGGACCGTTGAGGTTGTACTGCTTTCCGAAGAGGCGCCCGATCACCCACCAGTGCCCGCTGAATTCCTGGCCTGCCGACGAATAATAATACTGTGAGCCCATCGCTCGGAGCCAGCGGAGGCCAAAAGCCGCCTCGAACTGCCCGCCCTGGGCGCTCCCCCCCATATAGGCCAGGCTGCGGGGGCCGTGGGTTTGCACGATGCTTTTCATTTTATCGGCGATTTCGTCCAGCGCCTGGTTCCAGGAGATGGGCTCGAAACGATTTCCGATCCTCTTGAGAGGGGTTGTAAGGCGGTCTTTGGGGTACTGGTGATAGATGACGTTTAGCCCTTTGCGGCAGACATACCCCTTGCTGCGCGGGTTCTCCTTATCCGGCCTCACTTTTACCATTCGGCCCTCTTTAACGAGTACTTCAAGGCCGCAGTTTTGAGCGCACAGAACACACCCGGTTTTAGACCACCTTTCCATGTTGCATCCCCTTTCTTTTCGGTCATATTTTGGACTTACTTTACTTGTTGACAGACGAAAGACGCAAGAGGCATATATGACAAAAAACACGTCAAAAAGGACATGCTGATCACACTCTGGAGAATCCTCATGGCTCATATAACCTTCCTCGCTTACCCGAATTGTTCTCTATCCAGCATTTTCGGTCCCATGGATGCCTTTGCCATCGCCAATTTGTGGTATCGCGCCAAGGGACGCGACGAAGGCGATCGCGAACCTTTGTTTTCCTGGGATATTGTGAGTCTCGACGGCCAGACGGTGCACGGGCAGGGCGGAATTCCCATACAACCCCACCGATCGATTCACGATGTCGACGCAACCGATTTCATCCTGGTTCCCGCATTCTTGCCTCCGCTCAGTTTTATTGGAAACGTGCCGGAGGAGTTTGCGCAGTGGCTTTCCGGCCGACACGCCAGAAATACCCTGATAGGGGCTACCTGCACGGGCACGTTTCTTCTGGCCGAAACCGGACTCCTGGACGGGAAGCAAGCCACCACCAACTGGGCCTTTGTCCGCTATTTTCGAAAACTTTACCCGAATGTCAGGCTAAATCCGGAACGTCTGCTCTGCGTGGATGGCGGGGTGATTTGCTCGGGGGCGACCACTTCCTATATGGACTTATGTCTTTACCTGATCGAAAAGTTCGGATCCGATGAACTGGCTTCACGTTGTGCCAAATCTCTTTTGCTCGAGCCGGGCCGGCGAAGCCAATCTCCCTATTTTATCTTCGATTTTCAAAAAAATCATACCGACCACCAAATCTTGCAAGCACAGTTGCTCATGGAGAATAAATTCATGGAACCCTTTTCCCTGGACTCGCCGGCATCGGAACTGGGTATCAGTCCACGCCATTTCAAGAGGCGATTTAAGAGCGCTACGGGCGATTCGCCGCTCGCCTATCTTCAGCGGGTTCGCATCGAGGCGGCGAAGCGAAAGCTCGAGACCACTCAAGAAACAGTCAACGAAATTACCTGCCAGGTGGGATACGAAGACAGCAATTCGTTCCGGCGATTATTTAAGAAGTATACCGGACTGTCACCAAGTGAGTATCGATCTCGATTTGCGCGGGTGTAGGGTACTGCGAAGGGTGGAGAGTGATTCCGATTCCTACATGACATGTATTGCCTGGACCGCACTCATAGGACAGGGCTCGATGCAGTCCCAGCATCCCATGCACAGGTCCTGAAAAAGTATCGGCTGCTCAAAAAGGCCGTCGATCTGTTTGATTACTTTACGGGGGCAGGCGGAGGCCGACGCGCAGGCTCCTTTTTCAGGATCGCATCCTCTCGGATCGCACCTTCCGTAATCCACAACTGCAAATGTTTTTTTCGATTGGAGGCTCATGTCGTAAAATCGGCAAACCGTTAATCTTCGGGCTACGGCGGACTGCGTTCAGGAGGAACCAGGCGCCCGTGTCTCAGGAGGGAAGCATAACCCGCTTGCCGGCGCCGGTCAAGGAGTGGCCAAAAGAGTGAACGAACCCCCGGGCGAGATATCCGTTCACCTCCCCGGGGGGGGTGTTTTTAAAGGGAAACTGCCTTTCCCGCTGTATCGACGGGAAAGGGGCGCTTTTTTGCTCATTATGGACGCACATCAGTTCTGGTCCGCCACCATCTTTTGCGCAAGCGTAATCGTGCGGCCATGGAATTCGTCATCGCTCATCCTGCCCTCGACGTATTCACTCCATTCTCCAAAATTACTGAAAAAACAAGCGTCCAACTGAAGGTCCTCGCAGACCTGCCTGTAGATCCTGTTGGCCTTCCTGGCGCGTTCTCTCATCAGCTTTTCTTCATCAGAAACCTTACTGTCCCCATCTATCTCCGAAAAGCTGTCCTCGAAAGTCCGCGGGTACTGCCCGAGATTTTCCGCAGTCCGCTGGTCCATGGAACTTTGGCCCACATAACCGCCGGCAAGAGGGGAGGTAGTGGATATCGAATCAAATTTTCCCAGCTCATTGGTCATTTAAACCTCCAAAACCGAATTTTAAGAGATGCCGACGGACCGCCTCAGTTCACTGCTGAGCAGCCAACCGGAATGTATAATTTGGAAGATAACCATAGGTCGCGTCTAAATTAAGGGCAGACTGGAAAAAGGGCGCGAAGCGGCCCGGCAGGTCAGTGCCCCGCCGGGCCGGGTAATCGCCTCTGGTGCTAAAGAGGTGGAGTGTATGCGGAAGTGAGGACCTATCAGAGAGTTGGGCGGCCAAAATAACGGGTGTGCTCAATTTTGGTGCACTTGTTCATGACCACGCACAACCCTGCCCGTCCAGCCTTTTGAGCGGATTCCTCATGTTCCAGACCGAGTTGCATCCATACCGTGCCGGCCCCGATTTCGATGGCCTCATCGACTACGGCCGGGATAGCGTCCACCCGCCGGAAAATATCGACCACATCCACGTGTACCGGGATCGACTTGAGGTCAGGGTAGCATTTCACCCCCAGGATCTCGCTTCGTGAGGGATTGACCCCGATCACTGTGAAGCCGTGCTCGATCAGGTATTTTGCCACCTGGTTGCTGGCACTTTCCTCTTTGGCAGAAATGCCGACTACGGCTATTGTTTTCGCTCCGGCAAGGATAGCCTTGACATCGGGTTCCGCGGCGGCTGGGTTTTGTGATTTGCATTCCAGGCTCATTTTTTCCCCTTCGCTCGAAAATGAATGTGTCCGAGAAAGAAAATAGTCAACGGGCAGTAAGAGTCAAGGGAAGATTGGACGACGTTGAGGCACCCGGTTCGGGTGCAAGCCGGTTGACACATGCGAGGGCATAAGGTTAGTAGGATGTAAACACTGGATTTTTTATAGAGACGGAGCGACAAATGCAGTTTCCATCCGGAGGGGCCGGTCTTTTACCGTTGGTGCTGATCGCAGTTATAGCCGGTTTGTCGGGTCTCAATTTGATCTTCATAATTATCCTGGTTCGCAGAAATTGGGGGGGGACTTCGTCGCTGATCGCGCGGTTGGATTCGGCGGACAAAAACTCTGAGCGAAGCGAGCGGGCCCTGCGGGATGAAATCGCCAGGGGCCGGCAGGAGGCCGCACTCGTTGCGCGGCAGGGACGCGAGGAAACCGGGAGCGCTCTGAGGTCTTTTGGAGATTCCCTTCAAACCAGCATGACGAATATCGCCCGGCTTCAAAAAAACCAGCTCGAAACGTTCGCCGATTTGCTTCGCAGGCTTACGGAATCCAACGAGTTGCGTCTGGACAGTCTTCGAAACTCGATAGAGGTAAAGCTAAAGGAGATCCAGGAGGCCAATGGACGGCAGCTCGATCAGATGAGGGCAACCGTCGATGAAAAACTTCAGGGAACGCTTGAGAAGCGGTTGGGGGAATCCTTCAAACAGGTGTCCGAAAGGCTCGAACAGGTCCACAAGGGCTTGGGGGAGATGCAGGCGCTGGCCACGGGAGTCGGAGACCTCAGGCGGGTGTTGACCAACGTCAAAACCAGGGGCACCTGGGGTGAAATCCAGCTCGGAGCGCTTCTGGAACAGGTCCTGTCTACGGAGCAATATGAACGAAATGTACGGACAAACGAGAATTCCGATGTGGTAGTGGAATTTGCCATAAAGCTTCCGGGCAGGGACGAGGAGGATGGACGGAGTGTGGTCTGGCTTCCAATCGACGCAAAATTTCCAACGGCCGACTATCAAAGGCTTGTCGAAGCCCAGGAGAATTGCGACCGCGCGGCAGCCGACCAGGCGGCAAAGGAGTTGTGCGACACGATAAAGAATTGCGCCAGGACCATTTGCGAAAAGTACCTGAACCCTCCGGCGACAACCGATTTCGGCATCATGTTTCTTCCTTCGGAGGGTCTTTACGCCGAGGCAATCAGGATGAAAACCGGTACGGACTCCCTGGTTGAGTGTCTTCAGCGGGAATTCCGGGTCATGGTGGCGGGGCCGACCACCCTGGCGGCGCTTCTTAACAGCCTCCAGCTTGGTTTTCGGACGCTTGCCGTCCAGAAGGGCGCAAAGCAGATCGAGAGGCTGCTCGGGGCGGTCAAAAGCGAATTCGGCAAATTTGGCACGGTGCTCGAAGGCGTGAGAAAAAAACTGGACCAGGCGGCAAACACGATGGATGAGGCGGCAAGGAGATCCCGCGCGATAGAGAAAAAGCTCGGCAACGTGCATGAACTCCCCCCGGTGGAAGCACGGGCGTTGATCGGCGGGGACGGTTTCAAAACAGAAACGGAGGATGACTGATTCAAATGAACGAAAATATTGACATCAGGGCGATTTAGCGATATAGCCAGTCGGCTTGATGTGAGGACAGCTTTCGTCGAGCCCCTGAAAAAATGTTCACCGATAAATAACATTATGCGACGGCCGAAGCCTGCGGTTTTTGAAGGCTGCGCGCCGTTAAGCACCTGATGGCCTTGTCCATCCCCGAGGTTTTTATAGGGTTTGGAGCATCCAGGGCAGTGCAGGCATTCGTGAAAAGGTTCGCGATCCCGCCTGCGTAGTGCGGGATTGCGCCGAACGCGCGTTTGATTTCCAAATATATTTCCCAACCAGCTCAGGAGGGTAAGCATGGCTGAAGTAGAAACACAGAGTATTCTGGTGGTCGGGGGCGGCATGACCGGGCTGACAGCCGCCATCGAAGCAGCAGAAGCGGGCCGTGAGGTCTACCTCGTGGAGAAAAATCCTTATTTGGGGGGCCGGGTGGCCCAGCTTCATAAATATTTCCCGAAGCTGTGTCCCCCGTCTTGCGGTCTCGAGATCAATTTCCGAAGGGTAAAGGCCAACGGTAAGCTTCACGTATTGACGATGGCGCAGGTCGAATCGGTTTCGGGGAGCAAAGGCGCCTGGGACGCGAAAATTAAGATCGAGCCGCGCTATGTCAACGAGAAGTGCACGGTTTGCGGCAAATGTGGAGAGGTGTGCACCAAAGAAATCGACAATCCGTTCAACTTCGGGATGGACAAGATCAAGGCGGCATATCTGCCCCATGATATGGCTTTTCCTTTTCGATATGTGATCGATCCCTCGCTTGCCAAGAGCGCCGAGGGGCAAACGGTGAAGGATGCCTGTGCGTACGGCGCGATCGATCTCGACATGCAGGAAAAAACGGTCGAGCTGAAAGTGGGAGCGGTTGTCTGGGCGACAGGCTGGAGCCCCTACAATGCGGCAAAGCTCGATACTCTGGGTTTTGGAGCCTATCCGAACGTCGTCACCAACGTCATGATGGAGCGCCTCGCCTCCGGAAACGGCCCAACCAAAGGACAGATCGTCCGTCCCTCGGACGGGAAGGCGCCGCAGACGGTAGCCTTCGTTCAGTGCGCCGGTTCGCGCGACGAAAACCACCTTCCTTTCTGCTCCTCGATTTGTTGCATGGCTTCCATGAAGCAGGCCACCTATGTGCGCGAGCAGTACCCTGACGCCAAGATATACATTTTCTTCATCGACATTCGCGCAATGGACCGGCTGGAGACTTTCTACGCCGATCTGAAGAAGGACGCCAACGTGACTTTCTTCAAGGGCAAAGTCGCCAAGATCGAACAGGACGGCCCGACGAAGAACCTGGTCCTGAGGGTCGAGGACACCGCCGCGGGCAGCCTCAATACGATCACCGTGGACATGGCGGTGCTCGCCACGGGCATGCAGCCCAACACTTCGATCTCCCCTCAGCCTGGCTTCGCTCAGCGCGATGACTACGGGTTCATCGCCGCTCAGGAAGTGACTCCGGGGTTTTTCGCCGCAGGCTGTACGAGGACCCCGATCAACGTTTCCGAATCAGTTCAGGACGGCACGGCTGCAGCTCTTAAAGCCATCCAGTCCGTTGTCAGGAGGTAGAGTCGATGGACAAAAAGATCGGTGTATATATCTGTGCGGGCTGCGGGATCGGGGAGGCCCTCGACATTGGACAGCTCAGCAATCTGTCAACATCCGAATGCGGCGCCGCGGTGTGCAGGAACCACGCGTGCCTGTGCTCCGCCGAAGGCGCGCAGGTCATAAAGGACGACATTGCGAACGAGGGCGTAAACACCCTGATTATCGCCGCCTGTTCACAGCGGGTAATGTACGACGTGTTCGATTTCGAAGGGGCGATCCTCGACCGGGTGAACCTGCGCGAACAGGTGGTCTGGACCCATCCGGCAAAAGACGAAGACACCCAGATGATGGCCGAGGACTATCTGCGCATGAGCGGCGCCAGGATGAGCACCATGCTGCCGCCCGACCCGTACAAGCCTGAGCAGGAGTTGTCCAAAGACATCCTGGTTGTGGGAGGCGGGGTAACCGGCATGACGGCGGCCCTCGAGGCGGCCAAGGCCGGATACAACGCCGTGCTGGTCGAGCAGGAAGCAGAACTTGGCGGCTTTCAGAAAAACGTGACGAAAAACGTAGTCTTCCCGTTCAAGGACGTGCAGGCCAACGAAATCGACAGGCTGGCGGCTTCGGTCAAAAGCAACGAAAAGATCAAGGTCTTTACGGGCTCCAAGGTCGAAAAGCTTTCGGGCGGTCCTTGTCTTTTCAACGCCACAATCAAGCAGAACGGTTCGACGAGCGATCACCCGATTGGGGCTGTGGTCCTGGCGGCTGGCTGGAAGCCGTATGATCCTGAAAAGCTCGACAAAAGGTTAGGGTACGGCGCTTCTCCAAATGTAGTGACAAACGTTCAGTTCGAGGAACGCGCCAAGGCGGGCAAAATAACGAGGCCCTCCGACGACCGGGCGCTAAAGACGGTTGCTTTCATTCAATGCGCAGGGCAGCGAGACCCGCAACATCTTGCATACTGCTCGTCGATGTGCTGTTTTACGGCTTTGAAGCAGGCTATTCAGGTCAAGCAGCAGGACCCGAAGTCAAACGTGATGGTCTTCTACCAGGAGATGAGAACCCCGGGCCAAGGCGAGGATTTCTTCAGGAAGGCTCAAAGCGAGGGTGTGATTTTCGTAAGAGCCCAGGCGCCCGAGGTGCTGACCAGTGGGGACAAACTTTCCGTGGAAGCCTATGACGAGCTTCTCGGGGACACGATTCTACTCGATGAAGTGGACCTCGTGGTACTGGCCACCGGCATGGTGCCGGCCACGGCGTTCGGAGAGGATTACAAGGCGAAGAAACCGGTCGACGAGGATCCGAAAAAGGCTGAAATGATTGCTTCCGTCGATTCGATCTTTGCCTCCGACATCCTGAACCTTGAATATCGCCAGGGTCCTGAGCTTCCGGAACTTAAATACGGGTTTCCGGATTCCCATTTCATATGCTTCCCGTACGAGAGCCGCAGGACCGGGATTTATCCGGCAGGCCCGGTTCGCAGGCCCATGGGCATATCGAACGCCATAGAAGATGCCACGGGCGCAGCGATGAAGGCCATACAGTGCGTTGAGCTTACCTCGAAGGGCATGGCCGTTCATCCCCGAGCCGGCGACCTGACCTACCCGGAGTTTTTCATGCAACGCTGCACGCAGTGCAAGCGGTGTACGGAAGAATGTCCGTTTGGGGCGATCAACGAGGATGAAAAGGGAAACCCGCTTCCTCAGCCCACCCGGTGCCGCAGGTGCGGTGTATGTATGGGCGCCTGTCCGGAGCGCATTATCTCCTTCAAGAATTATTCGGTCCCGATGATCGGGGATATGATCAAGTCGATCAATGTCCCGGAGGAATACGACGAGAAACCCAGGATACTGGTGTTCTGCTGCGAAAACGACGCCTACCCGACGCTGGACATGGCCGGGCTCCGCAGGATGAACTACAACTCGTGGGTTCGCATAATCCCGCTTCGCTGCCTTGGTTCGCTCAACCTGGTGTGGATAGCGGATTCGCTCTCCAAGGGCATTGACGGTATAATGCTGCTTGGTTGCCGTCACGGGGATGATTATCAGTGCCACTTCGTAAAAGGCAGTGAACTGGCAAGTATTCGACTGGGCAAAGTCAGGGAGACTCTGGACCGGCTCGCTCTGGAATCTGACCGCGTCCGGTTCGAGGATGTCTCTATTACCGATTACGAGAAGGTCCCGGGGATTCTCGATGACTTCGCCGAAAGACTGGTGGAAATCGGCGCAAACCCGTATAAGGGATTCTAATGCCTGATCACGCCGGTTTTGAAAAGCTCAGGAGGTTAATGGATGAGCAATAAAGTCGATCTAAATCTGATAAGGGAATTGGAGGAATACGGGTTAAAGGATGCCAGTAAGTGCTATAACTGCGGCACGTGTACCGCGATATGCGACCTGGCGACCCCCGAAAACCCGTTTCCGAGAAAATTGGTCAGGTACGTACAACTGGGGCAAAAGGAGAAGATTTTAAAATCGCCGGAGCCCTGGCTGTGCTATTACTGCGGCGACTGCTCGATGAGGTGCCCGCGCGGAGCGGACCCTGGCGAAACGATGATGGTCCTGCGCAGATACCTTACCTCGCTTTATGACTGGACGGGTTTTTCCCGGAAATTCTATACGTCCGAAAAATTCGAGACGATTGCCGTGGCTACGATTGGCGCCCTGGTTGGACTCGGGATGATCATCTGGGCCATAGCGAACTGGGCAGGGATCAACTGGCAACACGCCGATGTCAGTTCGGTGTGGTCGACGGCTGGAATCGAAGATGCCGACCTGGTAATGGCCGCCATATTGTCGTTTTTCCTTCTCACCAACCTTTACCGCTGCGTAAGGCTGGTCCTGGGCGACTACTTCAAGAAAATCCCGCTCAGGATGTATTTAGACGAAGTGAAATATCTGCTGGTTCAATTTGCGACGCAAAAGCAGTTCGACGGTTGCAAAAGGCCGGGAAACAGGGCGAGGTGGATTGCACACCTTGCGATTATGACCGGGTATGCGACGATATTTCTGCTGATCGTTGTTTTCGTAAACGGCCTGCCTTTCCTGGGGATCAATTTCCTCAAGTTTCAGCGCGGCTGGGCGTCGATGGGAGGAAGGACCGAGCTTTCGATTTTCAACCCGCTCCGGCTGCTCGGTTACTATTCCTTTTTCGCGATCATGTATGGGACAACGTATGTGATAATAGCAAGGCTTGGGAAGACCCAGCCTCAGTTCAAGAATTCGCACGGCACTGACTGGATGTTCCTGATCCTGCTGCAGGCGACCGCGGTGACCGGGATTTTGATAAACCTGGGTCACATTTTCGACTGGCCGTTTGCGACTTATGCCATCTATGTCCTTCATATGATGGTGGCGATCCCGATGCTCGTCCTGGAAGTCCCTTTCGCAAAATGGGCGCATCTTGCGTACAGGCCGGTGGTCCTTTTGCTGATGAAGGTAAAAGGGAGATACATCGCCGAACGCGAGCCGGTACAAGGCGTTGTTATTGAGCCGGAAGCCGCTGTTTAACAAAGACAGACGCATATAAACATCAAAAAGCCCATCTCCGGATGGGCTTTTTGATGGGGGCAAGGCTGCGGGGCTTAAGTCCCTTCAGTTCGAGCGGTTTCATGCCAAGGTTGCGTTCAAGATGCGTGCGGGGATAAACCCCGCCCCTACGAAGGACAAGGCCTCATGCCCTCGCATTGGTATCATTTTGAACGCAATTTGGTTTCAGCCCGCTTTGGGCCGGGGTATCGGGCCGAAGCGTATCAAGAAAGGCAGTTCGGCGGGCTGTTGCATTTTCGGTTGATGTTTAAATTATACAGCTGAAAATAATTGGAGCCGGAAGCTGCTAGGATTAGTGTTCACCTGAGTCAAGGATTAGTGAAAATGGCAAAAGAACCTCAAATTGTACATTCTTTCCCGAAAAACCCCCTCGAGGAAGTCAGGTCTTCGATAACATATTTCAAGGGAAAGCAGTACGTGGATCTTCGAATCTATTACAAGGGGGATGACGGCGAGTTTCACCCGTCAAAAAAGGGGCTTACAATATCGGTGGAACTCTTTCCGGAGTTGGAGGCCGGTCTGCAAAAGCTAAAAGAAGCGCTGGAGGAGGAATAACCGATAGAGACAGATTGCCGGCCCGGACTCCTCGCCGCAGCCGCCGGCGAGATATCAACCCGGCATCCGCGGTCTTTCGGGGCTGTGCGAGGCGGCGCGCATTTTCATGAGGCGGCCGCCAGCATCAACATTGCCCGCCATGGTTTTATGTGTGCTGTCCGCCGGGTGGGGTTTTCATGGTGAGGTCCTGTGCAACCCGCTTTGGCTGCGGCTATCAGTCTTACGTTGAATGCCTGTAGACACGCTTTACCTGAACGTTGGAGACCAGGGCTATAAAGTCTTTGCCCTTTTCGAAATCAACCTTGATGGACCCGCCGTCTATTTCCATATACCTGGAAAGCACTTTGATTATATCGTTTTTGACCGCTTCCATCACATCGGGGGTGATGTCGATCCTATCATGCATGAGGACGAACTGCAGCCTCTTACTGGCGATCTTTCCGCTAGACCCGTCTCCCCAAATGTAGCGCAAAAGTCTGAGCATCGGCCTATCTCCTTTCAATTCCAGATCAGCCGCTTCATGCGTCCGATAATTCCTTGCGAGTCACCGTCGAGCGGAGTGGTTTCACCGTTTAGACGCGCAGCGATGCTTCTGAACGCGGCGCCGGCTTTGCTGCCCCTTTCGTGAACCAGCGGGACCCCACGATTGGTCGACACCACTACTTCCTCGCTCTCCGGGACCACCCCCAGAAGAGGGACTGAAAGCAGGGCAATGATGTCGTCGGTGGACATCATGTCCCCCTTTTTGACCATTTTTGCGTTGAGCCTGTTGATGATGAGGCTGATCTTTTTCACCAGGGCGGCTTCAAGAAGGCCGATCACCCGGTCGGCATCGCGGATGGCCGAAACCTCCGGCGTAGTCACGACAAGGGCGGCATCGGCCCCGGCGATCGCGTTTTTGAATCCCTGCTCGATGCCGGCCGGACAGTCGATGAACACGTAGTCGAACTCCTCAGCCAGGCTCGTGCAGAGTTCTTTCATCTGTTCCTCGGTTATGCAGTTTTTTTCCCTGGTCTGGGCGGCTGGAATCATGCAGAGGTTAGAGAGCTTCCTGTCGCGGATCATTGCCTGCTCTTTGCGGCATTTACCTTCTATAATATCAACGAGATTATAGACGATCCGGTTTTCCAGCCCCATAACCACATCGAGATTGCGCAAGCCAATGTCGGTGTCGATCAACACGACGTTGTACTTCTTTTTGGCCAGTGTCGTTCCGAGGTTGGCCACGGTGGTAGTCTTGCCGACCCCGCCCTTACCGGAAGTGACCACAATAGTTTTACCCGCCATAGGTCATCACCTGTAGTTTAGAAAACCGTTCCATCGATATGTATTCCCCTCGCCAAATCACTCATTATTTTTTCAGAGAGTAACGACCTGGATAACGCCGTTGCGAATCTCGGCGACTTCGAACCTGCCATGGGCAGGTTTTGAACCACGCGGAGGGACCGCCACAAGATCGGCGATCCTTATCTGGTTGGGCTCGAAACTGAGGGCCCAAATCCTTGCTGTCTTATCGCCTCCAGCGCCGGCATGGGCCACGCCTCTCAGCGTTCCGAAGATAATCACATCGGCCTCGGCAATAACTTCAGCGCCCGGATTCACATCTCCGAGCACGACACAGTCGGAGGGAGACACGACCCGCACGCCAGACCGGCACGTATTGCGCACGATAACCGGGGCATCGTCTTTGCTGACCGGGCGGGCATCCACCGCGGGGTGGGATTTCGCGGGTTCGCCCGCTATGGAAAACGAAAGCTGCTCGCTCAACCGGACCTCCACGACCCTGACCATGGATTTTTGGTAGAGCTTCGTACAAAGGGCGGAAATTTCGTCTGAGCGCATGGGCCTGCTCCGTAGATCCAGGACCATCTCGGCTTTTTGAAAAAAATCCCGCGACTGGACGAGCCGATCGTCCATGAACGCCATGACGGCATCGAAAGAGGCCTCCGGGTCCGGGATCAACGTGAAGCCGGCGCGGTCGGCTTTAATCAATATAGGCGGCACTGCGGGTGATGACATATCTTCTGCCCGATGAACTCAAGTATGCCGGTGGGGCATTTAAATTGTGAATTTTTACAGTCAGGTCGCAGATGCTGGACAATATTTTGCGAAGAAGGTCCCCACTAATTAGAAAGCACTTTACCCCAAGTTTGCACCGAAGGGCAATAGGCATTCTTTCAACTGCATCCAATCGCTGATCCGAATAAGCCCTGGCGCCGGTTCGTCGCGGTTCCACGGCTGTTCGAACAAAAGGGGCTCGATTCCGGCGCCTTTCAAGTGTTTGCAGGTCTCCAGCCTGTCCTCCACAAAGTAGCGAATCCCGAACTGCTGGAGGATGTCGAGCTTGGATTCAGGAGACCCGGAGGCTATGACGGTTATTCTGCTGCGAGAAACGGTGGGCAGGATTGAAAAAATCCACTCCGAGATGGAGTCTGCCATGGAGCGGGCCGTTACGAACCTGAGCGGGGCGGCGGCGGCCAGTTCAGTAAGCACTTCCGGTGCGCCTGGAATCGGTGGGATTTCCCTAGTGTGTTCGGCGTCCAGAGTAAGGCCTATCAGGTCCTCGATTATCTCTTTCTCCAGGCCAAGACAATCATAGAGGTTGTAGCAGAGCATGTCGTTTTTTGAGAGGTCTGTCAGCCCGTATCTTTCATGGGCCAGCCTGACAAAGACGGACATGGTATCAGCGACCACTCCGTCTATGTCGAAGGCAAGTGTTCCGGGGTCTATAGGCGGGACGAGCGGCCGGCTCATTTATAATCTTCCGTGCGGCAGGCCAACGCGGGTTGATCGAATCTGAGCGACACCTCGTATATGCCTTCCTCGAGTTTTGAATGCACGGCGTAGCCAAGGCAGTGAAACACGGCGAGCATCGGCCTGTTGGCTGCCAACACGTAGGCCACAAGCCCGGTGATACCCTTATTTTTGGCTATTTCGGCAACATAGTGGACAAGGAAGGAGCCGATTCCCTTGTGTTGCCATCCGGAGCCCACGGCGACATCGATTTCGGCCATATTGTTTTTCTGGTCGAGGATGTACCTGGCGATTCCCGCGATCTTCTCCGAGCCGATCCCCCCGGTAACGGCGATGACCGACATTACGTGCTCGTAATCTATATTGCACATGGCCTGGACGTTTCTGTGCGGGAAAGCCTTCATCGCCGAAAGAAAGCGAAAATAGATGTCTTCAAAGGGAAGAGAGTAGAAAAATTCCTGAAGCGAGCGTTCATCGGTTGGTTTTACCGGGCGGATAAAAAGACTCACATTCGGCGGGAAAACCTGATGGGTTTCCCACTGGCCGGGATAGAGGGGCTCGTAAATGGGAGGAGCAATTTGATCCTCGTAGACGTAGTGGATCTTTTTGGCCTCGTTCATCAACTGTTCGCGAAATCGTGGATGGGCAATGTTGATAAGGGCCAGCGCGCGTTCGCGGATAGTTTTGCCGTGCAGGTAGGCGACACCGAATTCGGTGGCGACATAGCCAACGGTGCTGCGCGGACTGACGACCCCGGCGCCGTCTGTCAAGTGGCTGACAATTCGAGATTTGCGCCCGTCCGAAGTTGTAGAGGGCAACACGATAATTGTCTTACCATCCTTCGAGCAGGAAGCCGCGTTCATAAAATCGACATAGCCGCCGATTCCGCTGTAGACTTTATGGCCCATCGATTCGGCGCAAATCTGCCCGCTGAGATCTATTTCCAGGGCTGAATTTATGGCGACCATGCGATGGTGCTGCCGAATCAGCTTGCGGTTATGGACATATTCGATCGGGTAGAGTTCCACTTCGGGATTGTTGTCGACAAAGTCGTAGAGCGTCCTGCTGCCCATGCAGTTGGAGGCAACGATTTTCCCGTGGTTTATGGTTTTCTTCAGCCCTGTGACCGCACCCGATTTTATCAGATGCATGTGAGCGTCGGTGAGGACCTCCGTATGGATGCCCAGGTCCTTTTTCCCTTCGAGGTAGATAAGGACCCAGTTGGGGATTCTTCCCACCCCTGTCTGGATCGTCGACCCGTCCTCGATAAGAGGGGAGATGTACCTTGCTATACGTTCGGCGACAGCGCTTCGTTCCCGGAAAACGATCTCCGGCAGCGGTTCGTCATGTTCGACAAAATAGTGAAACCGGGACGTGTGGAGAAAGCTGTCCCCGAGCGTCCTTGGCATTTGGGGATTGACCTGGGCAAAAACGATGCTTGCGGATTCGGCGGCGCATTTGTCCATGCCAACACTTATCCCCATCGAGCAGAAACCGTGTTCGTCGGGAGGGGATACCTGCACGAGCGCAATGTCGAACTTCCAGAGAGGGTCTTCTTTAAAAAGACGCGGCAAGGAAGAAAAATAAATGGGGATATAGTCTGCCAGGCCCTCATTGACGGCATCCCTGGACTTTGGGCCCACATAGACGGTCTTTAGCCTCGCCTTTCCCTCCAGGGGCTTCCAGTCTTTGGGAAGAGCTCCCAGGGAGAGGGTTTGGACGATCTCTATATCGTGATACTCGGGCAAGAGTTTGAGCAGACAACGCACAAGGTGCTGAGGTTCTCCGCAGCTAGACCCGATATAAATACGGAGCCCATCGCGCAGAATATTGCGCAGTATATCGAGTTCGCTCCCCTGGCTCTGTGGAACTTCATCTTTGAATGCGTTCATGGTCACAAAATTCTCCGCCGAGCTGGTTTGAAAGGCCCTGGCGGGCCGTGTAGCGCAGTGCCCACCTTTTGGCCTCGCGACTCGAAGCCGCCAACATGGAAAGAACTTTCCCCGAACCCAAAGCGTCCCACGGGCGGGAGCAACAATCCAGGAGCAAAGCCCCCAGTATGTTTTCCTTATACCACAGGGGGCTTGAAAAAGGGATTACATAATGATCGGGGCGGCTGCGCCGCGGCCGGTGTGGTTCGCCTTCTCCACGTGTCCGGATTGGGGGGCAGGTTAACAGGATTTACAGGATTAAAAAAAAGACGGCGTGACAACACGAACGGCAAACCGGGTGGAGCCCGGCCGGACCTGATCGACGGAATCGATTCGCTCTAATCCTGTTAATCCTGTCCAAGTCTTTATTTTTTTGGCGGCCGCGCTGACAGAAAACCTTTTGGACAGGATTAACAGGATTTACAGGATTAAAAAAAGACGGCTTGACAACACGAACGGCAAACCGGGTGGAGGCCGGCCGGACCTGATCGACGGAATCGATTCGCTCTAATCCTGTCAATCCGAAAAATATAATGTTTTAATGAGAAGTTATGTAAAATAATTGCTTTTATAAAATCGGGGAGATAGTTTAGCATAGCGTCCACTCTGGATGGGGACGGCAGGGCGGTGGTCGCTGAGGGCGTTTGTGTTAAAATTCGAAGAAGTACTTCTGCCCCGCACTTATTGCGGCTCAAGTAGCGGGCCAGCGCGAGGAAATCGGTAATGCGCATTGCGATGGCACAAATCGATCCTTTTGTCGGGGACCTGGAAGGCAACACGCTCAAGATATGCGAGTTTGTGGAAAGGGCCAAAAAGGCCGGCGCCGAACTGGTCATTTTCCCGGAATTATCCCTAACGGGCTATCCGCCGCGCGATCTGTTGGACAAGCGCGTTTTTGTGTCCGACAGTATAGGCTGCTGGGAGCGCATTGCGCGGGCAAGCAAGGGTGTCGGGGTCATTTTCGGCGCCGTATCCATCAATGAGGGGCACGGCAAGCCGTATCACAATTCAGCGGTTTTCTATGACGACGGCGAACTGAGAGCGGTAGCTCACAAGATGCTGTTGCCATCCTACGACGTTTTCGACGAGGAAAGATATTTCGAAGCGGGCAAATCGGCCGATTGGGTCGATTTCAGGGGCAAGCGGATCGGGCTTACGATTTGCGAGGACGCATGGAACGTCCCGGATTATCTTCCCGGTCCTCTCTACGACGTGGACCCTGTCTGTGAACTTGGGAAAGTTTCGCTCGATCTGCTGGTAAACATTTCCGCATCACCCTATCATTTGCGCAAGACGGCCCTTGTGGGCGAATTGCTAAAAAAACAGGCGGCATGCGCCGGCGCCCCGCTGATCTATGTGAACCAAGTCGGGGGCAATGACGAGTTGATATTCCAGGGCCACAGCATGGTGTGGGATAAAAATGGCGAACTGCTGGCCACCGGCGCCGATTTCATCGAGGACCTGATAATTTTCGACACCGCGGGGGGAGTTGGCGAGTTGCACGCCCCGGAGTGCGACCAAATATCGGAGGTTATCAGCGCGCTCACCCTCGGCCTGCGGGACTATGCCCGAAAGTGCTCCTTCGGTCGAGCGGTTGTGGGCCTGAGCGGCGGGGTCGATTCCGCGGTGGTGGCCTGCCTGGCCGTACTCGCGCTGGGTGCGGAAAATGTCCTGGGGGTTGCAATGCCCGGTCCCTATAACGCGCCGGAAAGCCTTAGCGACGCGCGTGAGTTGGCGCGAAGGCTGGGTATAGGCTTCGAGGTCATTTCCATAGACGACCTTTTCTCGACCGCGCTCAAATCCATGAGTCCGATTTTCGGTGATTTGGAGCACGATTTTACCGAGGAAAACCTTCAGGCGCGTCTCAGGGGCATGATTCTCATGTCCATTTCCAACAAGTTCGGGCGGTTGCTTTTGAGCACGGGAAACAAATCCGAGATATCCGTGGGATATTGCACCCTGTACGGCGACATGAACGGAGGTCTGGCCGTCCTGGGCGATGTTCCAAAAACGGTGGTCTACGAGATTTCCGGCAAACTGAAGGAAGAACATGGATGGATCCCGGAGCGCATAATCACCCGGGCCCCTTCCGCGGAGTTGCGGGAAAACCAGACGGACCAGGACACTCTGCCGCCCTACGAGGTTCTGGACGCGATTTTGAGCGAATATGTCGAGCAGCGCCTTCCAATCCGGCAGATAACAGCCAAAGGCTTCGATCCCGAAACCGTGCGCTGGGTGGCAAGGCGTGTGGAACTAAACGAATACAAGCGGTGGCAGGCCCCCCCCATATTGAGAGTTACGACAAAGGCCTTCGGAATTGGCAGGCGCAATCCGATTGCGCACGGATATATCGAAACCTGAGGGACTTTTGTACAGGGAGAGTCGTGATGAAAAAAATAGAAGCGGTCATCAAGCCTTTCAGGCTGGACGACGTGAAGGAAAAGCTGACCAGCCTGGGGATCAAAGGGATGACGGTATCCGAGGTCAAGGGCTTCGGACGCCAGAAGGGCCACACGGAAGTCTATCGTGGCGCTGAGTACGTAGTTGACTTTCTTCCCAAAATCAAAATAGAAGTAGCAGTACCCGACTGGCAGGTTGCGGAGATAGCCGCAGCGATCCGCGATACGGCAAATACGGGTAAAATCGGGGATGGGAAGATTTTTATCATACCCGTCGAGGAGTGCATTCGCATACGGACGGGCGAGACCGGGGAAAGCGCGATTTAGTAGAGCAAATATGGCGATACCTCCAAATGTTTTTCGAAGGCTAAAAAATCTGCGTGAGCATTTTACCGTGGAATGTCGCAACGATGTTCCGGGGTTGCTCGCGGCGCGGACTTATTCGTCCCATTTGCGGGAGGCGCTCGGAGACTCGCTGGACGAAAACGTTCCTCGTGAGGGCTGGGCACTGGCGGCCGTGGGGGGCCTTGGCCGCGGCGAACTCAGCTTCTTTTCAGACATGGATTTGCTTTTCCTCTATAAAAAGCGTCTTCCCGCGCACCTGTCGGAGTTTATCCACGATCTGGTATACGGCCTGTGGGACAGCGGATTCGAAGTGGGACACGCCACCGCTTCGGTCTCCATGGTCCGAGACATGGTTCAAAACGATTTTTCCATCCTCACAAATTATCTCGAAGCCGGGTTGATAGCCGGGGATGCCGAGTTTTTTAGCGATTGGAAGAGTTCTTTTCTCAAGCTGTTCGGCAAGACGGGAAAGAAAAGATTTCTCGAGCATTTGAGAGCGTACAGGGACGAAAGGCTGGGGCAGTACGGCGAGAGCGCCTATCTACTGGAGCCGAACGTAAAAGATGGAGTGGGAGCACTTCGCGACCTGCATACGATCAGGTGGGCGGGGATCGTTTACCTCCAGGACGCCTCGCATGAGGCGATGCTCGGAAATGGATGGCTGATTGAGTCCGAAAAGCTGTGGCTCGACAAGGCTTACGATTTTTTGTGGCGGGTAAGGCTCCAGTTGCACCAGTTGGGTGGGAGGAGGCAGGACAGGCTGCTTTTCCCCGAGCAGGAACAAATTGCAAATCGGATGGGCTGCATGGCCGGTGCCGACGGCACCGTCGTGGAAGCTTTCATGCGTCTTTATTACCGGAGCACTTCACGCGTCAGCAGAACGACCTCGTTTTTTTTGGAAAGGCTGGGGGAGACCGGGAGGAAATTTCCCGGTTTCGGCCCGCGCAGGCGAATATTGCCGGGGCCCTTCCTTTTGGAAGGCAAGCACCTTCACTTCATGGAGCCGGAGTGGGTGGGAAAAGACCCACTTCTTCTCATGCGGTTTTTCTGGCAGGCGGCGCGTTCCGACGCTCACTTCCACCATAATGCCGGGCGGGTGATACGGGAAAATTTAGGGGGCTTTGGCGAAAAGGAAAGACGAAACCCACAGGCGCTCAGCCAGTTTTTCGACATCCTGCTCGACCCGAAGCATTCTTTCCCGGTGCTCAATACCATGCTGGAGACAGGGTTTTTGCAGGTGTTCATCCCTGAGTTCTCGTCGGTTCGCTACAAGGTCCAGGATGACGTTTATCATGTTTACACGGTCGATGAGCATCTTTTGCGCACGGTCAGGGAGTTGCACCTGATCGAAGCGGGCGAGGTCGACGGCGAAGGACCTCTAAAGGATGCCAAAGAGTTGATCAGCCCGGAGGAGAGGCGCATCCTTTTCCTTGCCGGGCTTTTGCACGATATCGGCAAAGGGCTCGGAAAGAACCATTCGATTCGCGGCGCGGGTATGGCGGGCGAAATTGCGACAAGGATGGGACTTGGCGACGAGCAGAAAAGCCTTCTCTGTTTTTTGATCGAGCACCATCTGCTTCTTGCCGAAACCGCTCAGAAGCGCGACCTCATGGAAGAAAAGCCCATAGCGCAGTGCGCGGTGGCCATCAAGGACCGCACGCGGTTGCTTCTTCTCTACATGCTCACAATCGCCGACAGCCGCGGAACCGGTACGGAGGCGTGGAACGCGTGGAAAGCCTCACTGCTAAGAGAGCTTTTTTTAAAAGTCGACAGGCTGCTGAGGCGGCCAGACCTCGAACCGGAAAACATCGAGGCGCGGACCTCAAAGACCCAGGAAAAAGTCATATCGCTCCTGAGCGACCCGGCCGAGAGTGAAAAGATATCCGAGTGGATGGAGAAGCTTTCTTTCAGGTACCTGTTATCGCAGCAACCGACGGATATTCTCAAGCACTACTCCATGGAAAAGGAGCTGGCCGGCCATTCGGTTTGCTTCAGGGCTGAGCCGTCCGAGGGCGAGATGTGGCAGACAACGGTCGTAACGCGTGACAAGCCGGGGCTGTTCGCATTGATTACCGGGGTTCTGTGGGCACGGGGATTGAATATACTGTCGGCCGAAATATTCACCCGAGAGCCTGGAGTAGCCTGCGATATACTCATTATCGAGCGAATCCCCGACCCTCTTCATTCCGGAGAGCTATGGGGCAGGGTGGAAAAAGACCTTGGGCGCGCAGTGGATAATTCATCCTATCTCGATGAAATACTAAGCGAAAGGCGAAGACCTTCGGTTCTCGAGGGCAAGCGCCACCCCCGCAAGGATGACAAGGTAATAATCGACGAGGATGCTTCAGATTTTTACACCCTGATCGAAGTTTACACGTGGGACCGGCCCGGTGTGCTGCATGCGATCACCAATGGTTTGTTTGAGCTGGATTTAAATATCCAGCTTGCAAAGATAGCGACACCGGGGGCGCAGGTAGTCGATATTTTTTACGTTACCGACCTGAGCGGCGAGAAGCTGATGAGCTACGACAAGCATGAAATGATAAGAGAAAAGCTTCTGTCATGCCTTGAGGCGGTGTAGGGGGTGGCGGACGGGGCTTTCGCGCCGCCGAGCGGCCGAGCGTTACGAAAATGACGGGCCAGCTCAGCGTCCTGGATACATTTTTGTACCGTTTCGGAAGTTGTTTTTAAATAGCATTTCAGGCTGAATATTCAGGTAATTAGATGGTTCACTGTCTCGGTGAGCCCGTCTTTTTCTGTTGTGTGGGGCCAATATGTAACGAAAATGTTTTTTAGTTTATAATTTTCGATATTGAAAAAAGGTCCGGATGCAAGATGGGAAGCGGGGAGGAAGAAAATAGTTGACGTTGGCAGGCAATTTGCCTAGACATGCCTGACCAACATGTTGCATGCCCTATTTTGACAACTCACAGGAGGAGAATATGACCCCGAAGGAAGTATTGGCTTTTGCGAAGGAAAACGGCGCAAAGATAGTAGATTTCAAGTTCATGGATTTTATCGGCGTATGGCAGCACTTTTCGGTTCCCATGCATGAGTTGAGCGAAAGCGAATTCCAGGAAGGCTACGGCTTCGATGGTTCGAGCATCCGTGGCTGGCAGCCGATTCACGCAAGCGACATGCTGATCATTCCGGATCCGGACACCGCGGTGATGGACCCGTTTATGGCCCATCCGACCCTGTCGCTTATTTGTAATATAGTCGACCCGGTGACGATGGAAAGATACTCCCGCGACCCCAGACATATCGCTCAGAAGGCCGAGCAATATCTCAAGTTCACGGGGATCGGCGATATGTGCTGGATCGGCCCCGAAGCCGAGTTTTTCATCTTTGACGATGTCCGCTACGACAGCACGGTCAACTCCAGCTACTTCTACGTCGATTCGGTCGAAGGCCAGTGGAATACGGGCAGGGCCGAGTGCCCGAACCTCGGATACAAGCCCCGTTACAAAGAGGGCTATTTCCCGGTGCCTCCCATGGACTCCCAGCAGGATATCCGCTCCGAGATGATCCTGACCATGGAGAAGGTGGGTATAGTGACTGAATGCCAGCACCACGAGGTGGCGACAGGCGGCCAGGCGGAAATCGATATGAAGGTGGCGCCGCTGGTTAAAATGGCGGATAACCTTGCATGGTACAAATATGTTCTAAAGAATGTGGCCAGGAAACACGGCAAGACGGTTACCCTCATGCCAAAGCCGCTTTTTGGCGATAACGGCACGGGCATGCACACCCATATAAGCATCTGGAAGGAAGGCAACCCTCTTTTTGCCGGCGACAAATACGGCGGACTGAGCCAGATGGCCCTCTGGGCGGCGGGCGGCATCCTGAAGCACGCCCCGGCCCTTTGCGCCATAACCAACCCGACCACCAACTCCTACAAGCGACTGGTGCCCGGGTATGAAGCGCCGGTCAACCTGGCCTATTCGAGCCGCAACCGCAGCGCCAGCATCCGTATCCCGATGTACTCGGCTTCCCCGAAGGCCAAGCGTCTCGAGGTCCGTTTCCCCGATCCTTCGTGCAACGGCTACCTTGCTTTCAGCGCGCTGCTGATGGCTGCCCTCGACGGCATCGAAAACAAGATCGACCCCGGCCAGCCTCTCGACGCGGACATCTACGGCCTGAGCCCCGAGGAACTGGCAAAAGTTCCGTCTACTCCGGGCGCTCTCGACGAAGCTCTGAACAATCTCAAAAATGACCACGAGTTCCTGCTCAAGGGCGACGTTTTCACGCAGGACGTCATCGACACGTGGATCGAGTACAAGACCAAAAACGAAGTGGACGTGGTCCGTATGCGGCCACACCCCATGGAATACAAGCTCTATTTCGACATATAGGCTTGATTGGCTCTGGTGTTTAAAGTCCCCCCGCCCGGATGGAAAATCCGGCCGGGGGGATTTTTTTTAGGAGAAGAAGTTCGTGAAGAAGGGAAACATTTACACGGCTGTGCCGGAGCTTTTGCCGGAGGAATTTTTCGAAACTCTGACAGCTTCCGGGAAAGTGAGGGTCGAGAGGATCATTTCCGATGGGAGCCGCTCGCCCGATGGGTTCTGGTACGACCAGGAGGAGTCGGAATGGGTAATGGTGCTGGCCGGGAGCGCGGGGCTAAGATTTGAGGGCGATGAGCAGATTGTTATATTGAAACCCGGCGACTGGGTAGATATTCCGGCCCATTCAAGGCACCGGGTGGAATGGACCGACCCGGAGCAGAAGACCGTGTGGCTGGGGGTTTTTTATTAGTGGCCGGATTGGGCGGTCCGGGGCTCAATGCGTTTTTTTTCGAGCGGAAAAGATCTCAGGCCAAGTTGCGTTCACGAGCGGGCGGGGATAAACCCCGCCCCTACGCGGGAGAACGGTTCATGCCATCGCATTGGTATCATCTTGAGCGCAGCTTGGTATCAGGCCTTGCGTATCCTGCAAGGCAGGTTTTTGATGTTGGGGGTTCCGAATTCTTTCCCGAGCTTTTCAATCGAAGTCAGCATGTTGAAGTTTGACCTTCGCCATTCGAACTGGCCGGAAGCATCGCCTTCCGGAAACCACCAGCCCAGCGCCGCGCTTACCACCCCGGGGTGGACGATATCGGTCACCCGAGCTGTCTGAGTTATTTCGCCGTACCGGGTGGAGATGACGACGTCGTCTCCGTCGGCTATGGAGTGGAGCTCGGCCGTTTCGGGGTGAATTTCAACGATCGGGTCGGGCCGTTTCATGCGGAGTTTTTCCACCCAGCGGTAGGACGAGAGAAGATAATAGCGGCTCTTGGCGCTGATCAAAATCAGCGGATAATCGGGGTCGTCTTCTTCGGGAAGGCCGGTGAATTCGGGGAGGGGCTTGAGCTTGAATTTTTCGGCTGTGCTGAGCTTTAACTCCACTTTTCCGGTTGGCGTGACAAAGCCCTTTTCCTTATGGAGCCCGAAGAGATCTGGGCCTTTGAGCCGGCCTTTGGCGGAAAACCCGGCGAAAGTCATCCCTGCGGGTCGTAGCACGTCTTCGAGGAATTCTTCGAAGTCATCGTGCCAGTACTCAGGGGCCGATATGCGTTTTCCCAGCTCGTTCATGATCCATATGTCCGGCCGGCACTCTTCGGGGGGCTCCACGATTTTAGGGCGGGCTACGATCATGCCATGCCCAATTCCGTAGTGGCCGATATCGTTCATTTCATACTGGTGGGCGACCGGGAAGACGATGTCCGCCAGGGAGGCGGTCGGGGTCATAAATATTTCCGCCATGGCGATAAAATCGAGGCTCATGAAGGCCTTATAGGTAGTCGCGCTGTCGGCCCATGCCACGAGAGGGTTTGTGCACATGCCGTAGTATCCCCGTACGGGGTAAGGGATCCCTTCGAGCACGGCTTTTCGAAAATATGCCGGAGGAACGGTCATGAGTTTGGGGATCGTGCCGTGAAAGGCGCCGATCATTTCCTTGCGCTTGTCGGGAATGAGATCGGCGCGCACGAATTTGCCCAGTCCCATTATCGCGGGGTCGTGCGCGTTAATGTTTCCTCCGGGACTTCCAGGTTTCCGCAGATGGCCATGAGGCAGACAAGGGATCTGGCGGCATCGAAGGCGTTCACGTCGTGTTCGATGGCGTTGCCCCACTGGAGGGCCGCGGGCCGGGTGGACGCGTAGAGCCTTGCGGCCTTCCGGATGAGATCTGGTGCAACCCAGGTAATGGAGGCAACGGTTTGAGGGTCGTATTTTTTGACCTGCCGGGCGAGGTCTTCGAAGCCGTAGGTGTATTTATTGACGAAGTCGAGGTCGTAGAGGGCTTCTTCGATAATGACGTGAAGAAAGCCAAGAGCGAGCGCCTGGGCCGTTCCGGGCCTTAGCTGCAGCCACAGGTCGGCTTTTTGCGCGAGTTCTGTTCTGCGTGGGTCGACCACTATCAGCCGGGCGCCGTTTTTTAGCTGGTCAAGGAGAAGGCTCGCGATCTGGCCTTCTTCGCTCGTCGAAAGGACATTGCTCGCCCACGAAAGGATCAGGCCGGTCGGGTTGTGCAGATCGGCCACGGGATAGAACCCGCATGTGTGAACGCCGGTAACCTCCCTTGGGGCATGGCAGACGTCCTGCGAAGCGACCACGTTGGGGGAGCCGAAAATATTGGCAAGTCGAATCAGGACGAAATGTTCGAGTCCTTTGGGCATCCCGGCGCCAAAGCCCACCGCTTTTGCTCCGTATTTTTCCCTGATGGCGAGAAGGTTTTTGGCGGTGACATCGAGGGCTTCCTCCCAGGAGGCTTTCCGCCATTTTCCCTCACCTCTTTCGCCGACCCGCATGAGCGGATGTTTAAGACGATCCGGGTGGTAGAGGCGCTCCGCCGACACTCTGCCCTTGTAGCAGGTGTAGCCTTTGTTGAGGCAACCTTCGGGATCCCCTTTGACCTGAACGATTTTTTCGTCCCGGACGCCCACCAGAAGGGCGCAGCCGCCATGATCCATTCTTGCGCAGTGGGTTTTGGCCCATCGGATTTGTTCCGCCATTTTCGGTGATCTCCTCCAGAGTCATCAGCAGCCGGAATGGTCATAATATGACTACATACCACTTCTCATCGTGCGGGACCACTCCTCTTCGCGAGGCCCCGCATGCTGATAAAACAGCGCATTTTTTTTCGGTTTTTTATAACTTCGCCGTTTTATTAGAGATACCCTGTTTAGACCGCCAAAATAACAGCCATGGAACAGCATGGATAACAGCCAGGTAACAGCAGTGTTATCAGCAGTGATTTACAGCAGTGATTGGCTGTTCTGAGTAAAGAACAGCGAAGCGGTAATGATGCACTATTCTTTTTTCAAAGAGCGCGGACGAGTCCACAATGCATATACCGCGAAAATGTTTCGTGGTGCAAAACGGCAAACAGAAGCGGCAACGACAAGCGGCAATGGAAGCGGAAACGAGAAGGGGAAAAAGATGTCCCGGTCCCTGAATTGCGGCATTGAGGTTATCCTCTCCGGGGCGAATATCATCGAGGTCTCTTCCTCGCGAATCCTGAAGGACGTAAATGCTCTTTCTAACTTCTTTTTCGACAATATATAGGTTATTCGAGCGTTATTCGACATTGATCAATGGATTTCGACGGTGGGCAATGTTACGATATATTTCGACTATGAGCAACTATTAGCGGTTATTTTCGACTAGATCAAAAGGTTTTCGACGCATGAGGCTTACTCAGACTACTCTCAGCCGTATTTCAGGAGAAGATTATCCCAGACGGCGCCAGACTGACCGGTTGGGCGGCGCTTGTCCAAGCGCTCGCCCTTCAAGCGCCGGTCCGGCGTCCGAGTTGCGTCTCGGAGCAGCATATTCGCGGCAGCCATCGGGAAGAGGGAGCCTGGGCCGTTTTTGATAAACGCTACTGGCCGGGTGATACCTTTGCCGATCACCTGACGTTTGCGCTCCGCCATGAGGACATGGATTTCCTGATTCTGAAGCGGGTCTTCGAGGCCGTGCCCCAGGCCGAAGTCGAGGCCATCGTCCGGGGCACCCCAACGGGTGTTCCGGCACGGCGCGCGTGGTATCTCTACGAAACCCTGACCGGCCATACTCTCGACGTGGATGACGCGCCCGGAGCTGCGGCCATTGATCTTCTCGATCCCGAGGGATATTTCACGGGCAAGCCGCGCCTTTCGAAACGCCATCGCGTACGCGACAATCTCCTGGGTACCGGCCGTTTCTGCCCGTTCATCCGACGCACCAAAGCGCTCACGGAATTCCTGGCGCTCGACCTGGCCGGCAAGGCACGGGAGACCGTGGGGCGCACAGGAGCCCATCTGGTTGCGCGCGCCGCCAGCTTCATGCTGCTGGCCGACAGCCGGGCCAGCTTCGAGATCGAGGGAGAGCGTCCGCCGCGCAACCGGCTGGAGAGATGGGGCCGCGCAGTCCTGCAAGCCGGCAAGAACCGGCTCACGCTCGATGAAATCTTTCGCCTTCAGCGCATCCTGATCGAGGACACGCGGTTCGTACGCTCAGGTCTGCGTCCCGACGGCGTCTTTTTAGGCGAACGGGGTCACGATGGCGATCCGCTTCCCGAATTCATAGGTGCGCGCCCCGATAATCTGAACGATCTCATGGGCGGCTTGCTGGAGGCCAACGAGCGCATGCGCGACGATGGCGTCGACCCGGTGCTGAAGGCAGCGGCAACCGCATTCGGCTTCGTCTATGTTCATCCGTTCCAGGATGGTAACGGTCGTATGCACCGTTGCCTGATCCACCACGTCCTCGCCGAACGGAAGTTTACGCCGCCGGGGATGATATTCCCGGTTTCGTCCGTGATGCTGGACCGCATCGATGATTACCGCTCAACTTTGCAGGCCCATTCCGCCCCACTGATGCCCTTCATCGACTGGCGGCCCACGGTTGAGCGCAACGTTGAGGTACTCAACGAGACCGCCGATCTCTACCGCTATTTCGATTGTACGGGGGAGGCGGAGTTTCTGTATTCGTGCGTCAGACGCACCGTTGAGCAGGATCTGCCACGCGAGATCGACTATCTGCGCCGCCACGACGAAGCGATCCGCCGCATCATGGATGCGGTCGAGATGCCGGACCGGGTTGCTGAAAATCTGGTGATGTTCATCAGACAGAACAAAGGGGTTCTGTCCAAGAAGCGCCGTGAGGGCGAGTTCAAGAATCTGCGCGAGGGGGAG
>CAWEZA010000033.1:0-12962 GCA_963813125.1 uncultured delta proteobacterium
CTGGCTGTGGATAAGAAAGCACAGGAGATTTGTCCACAGGCTATTCTATGACTTGCGATCATGTGGGAGGGGTCAGATGCGGGGAAGGTCATCATGTCCACGTGCCTGCGATCCTTATCTCATGCGGGCGTCGGCCTTCATAACGTCATAATGCAAGACCTGACCCCACTGCTGGTGTGACCCCACTGGTGCCACTGGTGACCCCACTGGTCCTCAAAAGGTTCATGCCCTAGCTGAACGGCCGGACGTAAAGCAATTCCTTGAACGGAGGTTAGTGCGTTACGAGGAGGAACTATCGGTCGCGGTGCGGCAAGTGAAGGACAAACGTTACCGCGTCGCGTTCATCGGGGCAATCGCGGTCGGGAAATCCACCGCAATCTGTCTAGCGGAAGGCTTAATGGGTGACCCCGCTCACTGCTGAATCGACAACGGCACTTCGACCTGCTCCCCGGTAGCTTCGTTGGCCACCAGGAGCCTTCCCTCATCCGCGCGCTGGAGTTGTTCGTTTGCGTTCAGCAATTCGATACCATAGATCGTGCCGTCGGGGGCCATATCCACAACCAACTCATCGCTGACCTTGATGGACTCAACCCCGCAAGATTTGGGCTGAAACCGAATATAAGCAATGTTGTAGCGCGGATCGTAGGTGAATCTCATGATCGCTGCATCCCCTCTATAATTCAAAAATATCGGGCAATGACTGTGATAACCAGCCAGTCGGAACTCTCTTGAACTGCATAGATTTCCACTTGTTTGGCGCCGTATCGGCTGCCGCGCCATTCCGCGTTAAATGGAAAGTTCCTTCGAAAACCCGTCCGTCCAAATTTGGCGGGGAACTGCTCGCCGTGCAATACGGTAGCTACCGCTTCGTTCTCCGTGACTCCACGTTCCCGGAGACGTTCCAGAGCATGGGGATGAAACCGAACCGGCATGCTTTCCCCTTCTATCTTTTAATCATTAGTTTCACCCATGCTTCAAGGTACTCCTCTGAACCACATCGATAATAGTTGCCCCCTTGTCTTTTCACAATGATAAATGACTTGTCTCGGTCTAATCCCCACGGACTGCGCAGACCCTGGACCTGTTCCCGCGCCATTTTTTGCAGTCAAAGTTTTGCATGTGGTTATTGCAGCCTTCCAAACCTCCAGCCTCGGAGGGCGCCCACATGGTCTCCATCATGAAGCAGCCCTTGGGAAGGGGTCTGTATCTTTGAAAAGTCAGCACATCTCTCCTATGTTGAAGAAATGGATCGCCAGAAATATTCCGGTTATCACGATCATATCCGCAGTAGTCCAACAACGTCCCCTCTTTTGCGATTCCCCAGTTGTAAAGCTTCTCTTCACCACACATTCTTTATTGCACCTTTGTGCAGAGTCCCCAATTGAATCACTGGTCATCTAAGCAGCCCTTTCGTCGTTTTGACTCCTGTGCTATAGTTTTTGGAGAAAGAGCCGGCTTTTTCGAAATCGATAAGATGGCCGAGTGGGGAGGGAGATGGAAAATATAGTCAATATACATATTGAGAAGCTCCCCGAGGGCGTCTATCTGGCTACCTCCAAAGACGTACCGGGACTGGTGGCTCAGGGCCGCACGGTCACAGAAGCATTGGAAATAGCACGAGACGTGGCCAGGAAGCTCATCGAAGCACGCAGAGAACGTTCAGGAGATCTTTGAACTGCCAGGCGTCGGCGATTCCCTTGACTATCCCCTGATCGTAAATTCTTGAAATTGGACGGCTTGCGGGATACCGCTATCGGGACATTGTGAGAAAGCTTAGGGCCTTCGGATTCGCCTTTGATCGACAGGCGACCGGCAGCCATGAGATTTGGTATAACGAGAAAACCAGCCATTATACAACCGTTCCCAACCACCCCGGTGAAATACCTGAGGGGACCCTTAGAGCCATCCTCAGAGAGGACCGTATCGGCGTCAGTGAATTCGTAAATCTCAAGTGATTGGAACCGGCCCGGTAAATTCCTTCTTCCATAGCTCATATTTCTGCCCCATTTGGTGAATACTTTCCGGCTGGTTCGTTGTTCGCGAATTAAAGAAAGCGTCATCAGCGTGGGTACACGAAGCAATCGGAGATCGCACCTTCAGGTGGCAAGATGGATATGCGGCCTTCACCGTGAGCGCCACGGTTCGCGTTGCCGTGCGCAAATACATCTGAAACCAGGAAGAGCATCACCGATTCAAGTCAGTGCGTGAGGAATTTGTCGAATTCCTCGAAAAGGCGGGGATTCAATATGATCAGAGATATCTTGATTGATGGTTCTGATCTGCGACCCCTCACGGGGTCGTCTCCTTCTTTTTCGTCCCTTTCCGGGGGTATCGGCCTCACGGCCTCAACCACCGGCTAATGGCTTTGATCCCGGAATCACGATTGTCGCTCTAAAAGAGCAGCACCGATTTCAATTGAGTCGCTTAACTCAACAACATTGCCGCCACCCGCCCACATTACAAGATCCGCACTCGGGAAGTGAATTCGCAAGGTTTTTTTGGCCCCAGGCAATGAATAAGTCATTTCTCTCGGACGACCCCGATGCCGGTCTTCTACCCGCGGGGCAAGTGGCTGGTTCTATCGGAAGCATTTTGTCGGTTAAACAGATAATCGATGACATGGTCAACATTCAATAGGCGAGTTTGCTAAGAATAATTAGTTTTCCTCCGGAAAGTTGATGGTGGGCAACGGAGGGTTGGAATTGAAATTGTTGCTTTTTCGCAGCCTCCCGCGCTTCGCGCCCGGACAGTAAGTATCCTGGCCACCCCCACCCGAAGTACGAATAGGAGGCAAGTAGTTTTCGGGAACCAGGTCGGTCTTTTTGAGCACGTGGACCACAAATTCGAGTTTTCGAGACACGAATGTCTTAATTGTTTTCCATCCGGAGAATTCATAGTGGGCAACGCTACGCTTTTGCCCACCCTACAAGCCGCACCCGGTGTAGCAAGGGGGGGCAACGTGTCCACCGCCGGCAAGATCCGGGGACACCAATTAAATTCATCCCACCTGTAACATACTCTTAACTGAAGACTCACACCGTCGTCACCGAACGATCATATACTGCCACATCCCATCGTAACAAATACCCGACCCGGAACTTAGAAATGAAGGGAGCTGGTTTCTATGGATGAGATGGTGGAAAACGCCCTCGAAAATCTTTTCAACCGAAGAGGCATCAAGGGGCACTCAATCCCGGCCAACCTGATGAAGTCCTTGTTCCTCAAGTACGTACTGCCCTTAAAGCGCATAAATGCACTCTCCACAAAGGTGGATTTACTCCCAAAAGAGATGGCAATTTCCGACCGGGTGCTCAAGGTGATCGAAGTCGGATTTGAGGTCTCGAAGTCCGATCGAACCAGGATACCGGGTTCCGGCCCCCTGATAGCTGTTGCCAATCACCCGTTTGGAGCGGTGGAAGGGTTGGTTTTAGCCTCAATACTCACGGCTGCAAGGGGCGAGGCGAAGATAATGGCAAATTTTCTGCTGGCGGCCCTGGGGATCGACGAACTCAAAAAAGTGCTCCTCTACGTAGACCCCTATCAGACAAAAGATGCTAAAAGACAGAACATCAAACCATTGCTGGAGGCGGTTGACTGGGTACGGGGCGGGAGGGCCCTCGGCATTTTTCCGGCCGGAGAGGTTTCGCACGTAAACGGCTTAAAATCGGGTGTCACCGACCCGAAGTGGAGCCCAACCGTCGCAAGGATTATCCGAAAGACACAGGCATCCGTTCTCCCCGTTTACTTCGAAGGCCGCAACAGCCTGATTTTCCATGCGCTCGGCCTGATTCACCCTTTGTTTCGCAGCGTGATGCTGCCAAGAGAAAATATGGGAAAAGAGCCCAGAAGCCTCCGGGTGCACATTGGCAAACCCGTTTCCTTCAGTAAGCTTTCGGGAATGGATGATTCGGCCATGATGGATTACCTGCGCCTCAGGACCTACAATCTCAAAAACCGAAAAGGCGACAAGCGCTTGAGGCTTCCTTTCGCACCCGCCTCCATTCGTGCTTCGCGAAAACAGCCTGTAGCCAAGGCCGGGGCCGCCGGTTCGGTTGCCGGAGAACTCAACGGGTTGCCCCCGGAACAACGGCTTGTGTCCACCAGGAATTTCGACGTCTTTTGCGCGTCCGCCAGTCAAGTGCCCAACGCAATCCATGAAATCGGGCGTCTTCGGGAAATCACCTTCCGTGGAGCTGGTGAAGGCACGGGACACCCTCTGGATATCGACCGTTTCGATTCGTACTATCAACACCTGATTCTGTGGGACAGGCAGCACGATGAAATTGTCGGCGGGTACAGGATCGGCCACGCGGACGCGATTTTGAAAGCGCACGGAGTCAAGGGCCTCTATACGAATACTCTTTTCGAGTATCAGAGGGGCCTTTTCAGCAGTATCGGCCCGTGCCTCGAGGTCGGCAGGTCCTTCGTGCGCCCGGAGTATCAGAAGACCTATCAGCCCCTTTTGCTCCTGTGGTCCGGAATCGGCAGTTTTGTGGCAAAAAACCCTCAGTACCGCTTCCTGTTCGGCGTCGTAAGCATAAGCAACGATTACCTGGGCATTTCGCGCCGGCTGATCGTAAGGTACCTCAGGGCGGGCTACACGCGCCCGGACCTCGCAAGGTTCGTTCGCTCCAGGCAACCGGTCGCGGCGAGGTGGCCCGCGGTCAAAAAAGGTCTCGGAGCGGCTTATTCCAATATTTGCGACATCAACGATTTTTCAGAGGTCATCTCGGATATCGAGAAGGACGCCAAGGGGATTCCCATACTGCTAAAGCATTATGTGAAACTCGGGGGACAATTCCTGGGGTTTTGCGTGGACCCGGCGTTTGGCAAATCCGTCGACGCACTGGTCCTGGTCGATCTGGCGCGCACCGACCCCAAGCTTCTGGAGCGCTACATGGGGCAACCCGGTGCGGCTTCGTTCCTGCGGTTTCACTCCGGTGAAGGGGTGGCGGCGGCCTAAAAGTGGGGGAGTGTCACGCAGAGCTTGCCCGGGAAAGGGAAAACGGGTTTTTTAAGTTTTACTCTCTGCGCCTCTGCGTGAGTGCCTACGCCACGTACTTTCCGGCGGCGGTTATTTTTGATGCTATCTCGCGCCTCAGAGCTATCAGGTCTACCGGTGCATGCTGGACCAGTTTCGTAAGCTGCGCCTGCAACTCCGCCAACTCGGCGCCGGCAGAAACTCCGGCCAGGATTTCCACTGCCATGGTCTCGACCTTCCGAATCGACTGGTAAATGAAGGCCCTGGCCATGGCGGCCTTGTGAGCCGCGTTTTCGCCCTTCCTTGCCCGGAGCCAGCCGCTTTCCATGGCGTAGACATGGATCGCGATATCTGCGAGGCGGCCGAGGATTTCCTGATTTTTAAGAAGACCGTCGCCCGATCTTTCGAGCGCCGTTCCCAGGACAAACAGGAAAGCGTCCCTTGCGGCCTGCACGACGTCGCCTTCGCTCTCCCTCGAGGCTATCCCGGACGCCAGCCTGGATTTTAGATCGGCAACGGCCCGCAGCAGCGGCATATCCCCCTTTTTCGCCCTTCGGATCAGGGTCGTCGGGATAATCGTCCTGTTTATCTCGTTTGTGCCTTCGAACAGCCTCGTTATGCGGGCGTCCCTGTAAAGCCTCTCGATGGCGTATTCGGAGATGAAGCCGTAGCCGCCGTGAATCTGTACGCCCTCGTCCACCACATAGGCCTGCACCTCGGTTGCGAACACCTTCCCGACCGAGCACTCGATGGCATATTCCTCGATGGCCGCGGCCGCCGCGCGCCCGCTATCCGGTCCGCTTTTGTCCACGGTAAGGAGCGTGTCGTTAAGGAGTCCGCCGGTCCGGTAGACCATGCTTTCCGCCGTGTAAATGCGAAGGGCCATCTCAGCGAGCTTTTCCCTGATGAGACCGAATTCTGCGATCGGCATATCGAACTGCCTGCGCTCGTTTGCGTAGGCGGCACTTAAATTCAGGGCAAGCCTTGCGGCGCCCAAAGCATTGGCGGACACCTTGTGCCTGCCGATATTCAGTATGTTGAACGCCACTATATGCCCGCGCCCGATCTCGAAGAGCTGGTTTTCCACCGGCACCTTCACGTCGTCGAAATAGACGCTTCGAGTAGATGAGCCGCGGATGCCCATTTTCTTTTCTTCGGCCCCGGTCGAGAGTCCCTCGGAGTCTCCGTCGACGATAAACGCGCTGAACTTATCTCCGTCGATCTTGGCGTAAACGATGAAGATATCGGCCATGCCGGCGTTGGTTATGAACTGCTTGGCCCCGTTAAGGACATAATAGTTGGAGTCAGGGCTAAGCACCGCCCTGGTCTTCGCCGACATCGCGTCGGAGCCCGCACCCGGTTCGGTCAGCGCATAGGCGGCAATCTTTTCACCGGAGGCAACCGAGGGCAGATATTTGCGCTTTTGAAAATCGTTTCCGAAATAGACTATGGGCAGGCTTCCTATGCCCACCTGCCCGCCGTGAGCGACCCCGAACGAGCCCGCGCTTCCCACCCACTCGGCTATGATTGTCGAGCAGATCTCGTCCATTTCAAAGCCGCCGTACTCTTCGGGGATATCCGCGCCCAAAAGCCCGAGATCCGCCGCTTCCACGAGGAGCCCCCGCATCATCCCTTCTTTTTTGGCATCCAAATCTTCCATCACCGGGAAGACTTTTTCCGCAAGAAAGCGCGATACGGTATTGGAAAGCATACGATGTTCATCGGCCAAGTCCTCGAATGTGAATATGCTCTCAGGATCCGTTTCACCCAGAAGAAAACTTCCGCCCTTGTATTTATCGGCCATTGGACACATCTTTCCCTGAATAATATAGAAAGGTGCGGTGCCCCGGCCTTGGCCGGGGTCCCGCACCGCCAAAAATATCGCCCATACTATCGGAACAAAACTAGCTCACTTTCAAGACCAGCGCGGCCCCTGTGTCGCCGGCGGCACACCCTGTGATCAGCACGTATCCGCCGCCCTTCATCACCGCTTCCTCGATGCCCTCGATTACGAGCCTTGGAACCGTCGGGGCCTGGGGGTGGCCGAAGACGAGCGAAGAGCCGTAGTTGTTGAAGCTGTTGACGTCGATCCCGAATTCCTTTGCCAAAAACAGGTCGTTTGCGGCAAATGGATTGTGGGTCTTGATGACCGATACGTCTTTGATGCCAATCCCGGCCCGCTCGAGGGCCATTTTAGCCGAAGGGACCGGGGCCATGGGCATACAGGCCTTCTCGACCCTGGTAAACCCATAGGAAAGCACCTGGATGGTCGGTGCGGAGCCGCCGCTCATCATCTGCGCCCGATCTTTGGTGGTCACAAGGATGACCGAATTGCCGTCGGCGGGGTGAGTCTGGGCGCCAAAGGTGTGAATGCCGCCTTCGATCACCGGCCTAAGCGAGGCGAGCCCCTCTTTGGTCGAAGGCGTTATGCCCTCGTCGGCATCGACGACTATCGATTTTTTACGCGAAAGCTTCACCTCCACCGGGAACATGTACCGCTTCTGGAACGCGCGGTCATCTTTCATGGAATCCATGTACTGTTCGTAGCGCCGAACGGCGAGCGCATCGGCCTGCTCGCGGACGAGCCCCGCCTTTTTGGCCACGTTTTCCGCCGTATTGATCATCGCAAGCCCCGTTGCCGGGTCCGCCGCGAAATTATCCATGCACCAGTTTTCGGAAATCACCTCCGCCCCCGGTCCGTTGGGGTTTGGCCAAACGGTGTGTGGCCCGTTACTCAACCGGTCGGCCATAAGGCATATCGGGCTTTTCATCTGCCCCTGCTCGACGGCCAAAGCGGCGTTGTAGACGCAGGTCGTCCCGGTCGTACAAGCCTGCATGATGTTTATGGCCGATATCTGCAGGCCCATCATGGCGTTTGCCCAGGTTCCGCCGTAAAACCAGCGGTGCTGGCCGACGGTTATCCCGAAAAAGGTATAGTCGAACTCGGACATGTCGTAATTTTTTGTCGCAAACCATCTTTTGGCCGTCTCGGCGCCAAGTACGATGGAATTCTCATTTGCAAAGGCCCCCTGCCAGCGGCAAAAGGGGGAACTATAATAACCCTTGTACGGAATGAACGCTTTTTCAAACATCTTTGAAATACCTCCAGTTAAGTACAGTTTTTCCGGATGGTCATTATTTGCCGGAGTACCGCGGCGGCTTCCCCCCAACCGAGGACATGCCCAGCAGGGCGTCCTGAGTGGAGAACATGTTAAAAATCTCGGCAACCTCGAGGTCCACGGATTCCGGGATCGAGAGCTTCTTTTCCGCCTCGATCAGTTCGTCCGCCTTCTTAAGGGCCAGGGGGGCCTTGCGGGAAATGGATTTAAGCGTACCCTCGGCAAGTTTTTCCGGAACGCCCTCCGGTTTTTTTCCGGCGAAAAGCAATTTCACGTTTTCAGCCGAACAGATCCTGGCGAGGTCGGAAAACCTTGCCGGGATTTCGCGCGCGCGGTATTTTTCGGGCTTTGCCCCCGAGCACACCTCGGCTATCGTTTTTTCCAGGTCCTGGGGCCGCACCAGTTTGGTAATTATCCCGAGGTCAAAACCATCCTGGGCGGACATGGGTCTGCCGGTAAGGACATAGTATCTGGCGAGGTCCGCGCCCACCTGACGGGCGGTTCGCAACATTCCGCCAAGACCGGGATAAATCCCTATGCCGGTTTCCGGAAACGCCATCGATCCCGCCGGGGTTGCGACTATGGCCTGGCAAGCCAGGGCCAGCTCGCTTCCCCCTCCCATCGAAAGCCCGTCCAGGACGGCCACGGTGATTTTGGGAGATTCCTCGATTCGAAGCAGGAGATCGTGCCCATTTCTGGTGAAGGTGCAAGTGTCGGCAATGCGACCATTTTTGATGCTGTCGACAAAGAAGCGGATATCGGCGCCGGCTACGAAGGCCTTGCCCGCGCCCTTGAAGACGATCGCCGAAACATTGGCGTCGGCCACCGCGGCGTCAAACTTTTCCGCAAGCTGGGACACCACGGTCGGATTTAGCGCGTTCATCGCTTCGGGCCGATTTATCGTAATCGCAGCTATTCCGTCCCGGATTGCCAGGTCGACCACCTGAAATTCGAAGGGCTTTGCGAGTTCCTTTTGCTTTACAAGGATCTCCGGCATCTTGAAGTCGGCGTAGCGTTTGGTCATGGCCTCGACAAGTTTGAAGCTTTTGTCGATTCCAAGAGAGTTCATAATCTCGAAGGGACCCTTCTCCCAGCGAAGCCCCACCTTGGCCCCGCGGTCGGTGTCCTCGACGGAGGCGATCCCTTCGCTTACAAGGGCCGCGGCGGCCCCGAGGCAAGCCCCCAGGAGCCTGTCTTTAATCTCTTCCATCTTCGATTCGTCGACTTCGCCGGACAGATCCCAGTTTTTGCCCGTGTTCATCTGGTCAACGAGCATTTTCGGCGTACCGTAGAGCGTCCCCAGTTCGCGGCCGAAGGTGGCCGAGGCGTGCACTTCGATGGGGATGCCCGTTACGTTCATGAGCTCGAAGGCCCCCATGCCGATGCCAAAAGCGCGTTTTGCGGCTTCTTCGATAGTTGCGATATTGGAGAGGTCTTCGCTAAGGACATGCACGGATTCGGTCAGGAGGGGAGAAAAAAACCTGTTGACGCAAAAACCGGAGGCATCCTTTACCACTATGGTGGTCTTCGAGTGCAGACGCCCAACTTCGAGGGCGCGATTTACCGTCTCCTCGCTCGTCCCCGGATGCGGAATGATTTCAAGGAGCCGGTTTTTCGCCGGGTGGAAAAAGTAGTGCATTCCGACAAAGCGGTCCGGCCTGGAGGTCACCCCGGCCATTTCGGAGACATAGTAGCTCGAGGTGTTGGTCGCCAGTATCGTGTCCTTGGAGCAGATGGCGTCGAGCTTTTTGAACAGGTCTTTTTTGACGTTTTCGTCTTCGAACACCGCCTCGATGACCAGGTCCGCGTTTTCGAGTTCATTCATGTCCGCAGTTCCGTGGATGCGGCCAAGTGTCGCGTCTACCTGCTCCCTGGAAAATATCTTCCTCTCAACGCCCTGTTCGAGAATTTTGGTAATGATGCCGATCCCGCGCTTCACAAACTCTTCTTTGGTATCGACAAGCACTACGTTTAAGCCTTCCTGCGCCAGTTTTTGCGCGATCCCCGACCCCATATTGCCGGCGCCTACAACTCCTATCTTACTTATCTCTTTCATTTTTCCTCCATTATTTGAACATTGGGCATGGATTTGAGTCTTCAACTCGAATTATCAAACGGAAGCCCGCCTGTTTCATACCAAGTTGCGTTCGAGATCGGGCGGGGATAAACCCCGCCCCTACGCAGACAAAAGAACGCAACCCGGTATCACAGGCGAAAAGAACCCGGCCGCATCATTCATCCCCACGCAAAATCCGCTTCAGTATTTTGCCGGTCGGGCTCTTTGGCAGCGCTTCGGTCAGGATTATCTTCCGCGGCACCTTGTAGGCGGCCATGTTGGTCCGCAAAAACGCTATTATGCTCTCCTCGCTCGCCTGCGCGCCCTGCTTCAGCACAATGCTCGCGTGCACCGTTTCGCCCCTTACCGGGTCGGCCACACCGTAGACCGCAGCCTCCTGGACCGAAGGGTGCTGGTAGATCACCTGCTCCACCTCGTTTGGATAAACATTGAACCCGGCCGCATTTATCATGTCCTTCAACCGGTCCGTGATGTAGAAATAACCTTCGTCGTCCATCATGCCGATATCGCCCGTATGGAGCCACCCGTTGCGGATCGCCTTCTCGGTATCCTCGGGCCTGTTCCAGTAGCCCTTCATAACGTTTGGGCCTCTTACGAGGATTTCTCCCTGTTCGCCCGGCTCCAATTCGTTCCCTTCGAAATCGGCAATCTTTACATCGACGTTTTCAATCGGTGATCCGATGCTGCCGTGCTTGAACCTGTAATCGTGATTGTAGATCGCGTGCGGCGAGCATTCGGTAAGACCGTAGCCTTCGTGGGTGGACATGCCGAATTTTGCCTTCCACTGAGAGGCGGTTTCCCGCGGCATGGTGGCGGCGGCCGTGAAGCAGTAGCGAAGGCTCGAGAGGTCAAACCCCGAGGTATCGGTATTTAGAATGTTGATATAGATGGTCGGAACGGCAAAAAACATGCTCACGCGGTGGGCAGCCAGCGCCTCTAACACCGGTTCGAGTTCGAAGCGGCGGTGCAAAACGAGGGTCGCGCACTTGGTGAAGGCCGAATTCATAATGAAATTTTGACCGAAACAGTGGAAAAGGGGCAAAAAGAGCTGCATCCGGTCCTCGGGGGTCGCTCCGGAGTGATTGCCCGCCGAAAGCGAATTGGACACTACGTTCATGTGGGTCAGAACGGCGCCCTTGGGAAAGCCGGTTGTCCCGGAAGTGTAGAGAATCGCCGCCGGATCGTGCGGGTCCATGTCGAGGCAGCGACAAGCCGGGCTTGCCCCCGCGATAAGGCCTTCCATGTCCAGATCGTTTCCGGCTTCACCTTCGGCGATTATTATCTTTTCGAGCGAGGGCAACTCATCCAGTGGAACTTCTTCGCGCAGATCGGAAGCAGTGAAGACAATCTTGCAGCCGGAGTCGTTTACTATGTACTTTATCTCCCTTTTTTTCGACATCACATTGATGGAAACAACGATGGCCCCAAGCTTCTCCGCAGCGAAGTAAGCGATCGGGAAGGCCGGGATGTTGGGCAAAAACAAGCCCACCCTGTCTCCCTTTTCCACACCCAGACCTTTTAGAGCATTGGCCAGCCGATTTATTCTCTCGTTTAGTTCCCTGTACGAATAAATGCGCCCTTCGAAAATCAAGGCAGCTTTTTCCGGAAAGTAAAGACTCGCCCGCTCAATGTTTTTTGCGATGTTCATCCTGGACTCCGTTCTGAGATCCCGTTGCAATCTCCTGTATAAGTGAATCACGACAAGGAGTTTTGCCTTCTCCTCCCCTGTGCTTGTCTTCCGAATGAGGGACATCCGCATGAGTACTCATTCATGGACGGGGAGTTTTACACGTAGCGACCTTTCGGTCAAGCTATTTTATAGCTACTTTGGCGCCGACCGGCAAAAAAACAGCAGCGCAAGAGGGACGGCAAAATCAGCCTGAAACCTAGTCCCTGCGCTGCCGCGAGATGAGCTGTCGTGAGATGAACAATTCGTGGAAAACCCCATGGTGGTGGAGGGCGCCGCATCAAGGGTTGCGAAGTTTCAGGCCGATCTGAGCCAGCCTGCGCCCGAATGCGCGGCAGATCGCCGCTTCCTGCTCGTCGATGGCTCTTTTGCCGTCCGGTCCGGCAATATGGCCGGGCCCATAGGGAGAGCCGCCCCCGGTTGTGGTAAAGAGTTCGGGCACCGAGTAGGGAACGCCTACGAGAACAAACCCCAGATGCAGCAGGGGCGCCATGAGCGTCAGACTTGTGGTTTCCTGCCCACCGTGGAGGCTTCCGGTAGATACGAAGACGCCCGCCGGTTTTCCTTCGAAACTGCCCTGCAACCAGAGCCCGGAGAGCTGATCGATCTGATTTTTCAGCTGCGCCGAGACGTTTCCAAACCTCGTCGGCGTACCGAATGCTATGGCCCCCGCCTCTTTGAAATCGTCGAGTGTAACCAGGGGGACATCTTTTTGCCCATCCCGTCCGGCTTTCATCGCGTCATTTGAATCCACCAGGGACTCGGGCATGAGTTCAGGCACTCGCCGAAGCACCGGTTCGACCCCCTCCACTTCCCCCATTCCCTCCGAAACGAGCTTAGCCATACCGAACACGTTGCCGTAGGTGCTGTAATAGACGATGAGCACTTTCATTTTCGATTCTCCTCTGCGATTGACAAGACCTCGCTTCAAATTTATTTATTCCATCCCCTATTGTGCCCGAGATTGTCGAAACAAGCTAAAGACGGCTTGGGCGGGGCGCAAGGCTCACAGTTAGCTGTGGGGTGAGATTTTGCAGATATTTATTCCTCGGAGGGGACAGCAGGAGAACTTAGTCAAGTGTACACATAAAACATAAC
>CAWEZA010000034.1:0-97208 GCA_963813125.1 uncultured delta proteobacterium
TTTCATAATCCTTTAAGTTCTTGGGGAAATGACGGATTATTTTGCCAATCCTCCCGCTTAAACGCGGATCGGCAGGATTTTTTCTATTCTTCAGGGGATAGCGATGATCGAAAAAGCGAACATACTTATTGAAGCCCTCCCGTATATCCGCAGGTTTTACCAGAAAACGATCGTAATAAAATACGGCGGGCACGCGATGGTGGACGAAGAACTAAAGGAGAGCTTCGCAAAGGACGTAGTCCTTATGAAGTACATCGGGATCAACCCCGTGGTGGTCCACGGGGGTGGCCCGCAGATAGGCAGGATGCTCGAACGCATTGGCAAAAAATCCGAATTCATCGAAGGGATGCGCGTAACCGACGCCGATACCATGGACATCGTGGAAATGGTGCTGGCGGGAAGTGTGAATAAGGAGATAGCCTCCCTCATAAACACGCACGGCGGGCGCGCGGTAGGCCTTAGCGGCAAGGACGGGCGGCTTATCGAGGCGAGAAGGCTCCAGATCGTTCGCGACGCCATGGAGGACAGGCCCGCCGAGATCATCGACATCGGACTGGTCGGCGAAGTGGAGAAGATAAACCTCGAGATACTGCAAATATTTTCGCAAAGCGATATAATCCCGGTCGTCGCGCCGGTCGGGTTCGGCCAAAACGGGGAAACCTACAACATAAATGCCGATCTGGTGGCCGGGGCCATCGCCGGGGCGCTAAAGGCCGACAAGCTCGTGCTCATGACCGATGTGCCCGGGGTTCTGGACGCACACGGCCAACTCATATCGAGCATGACCGCGGAGCAGGCCGAAGAGGCCATCCGCAACGGGACGCTGAAGGGTGGCATGATCCCCAAGGTGCGTTGCGCCATGGATGCCATAGAGGCCGGAGCGGCGAAGGTCCACATCGTCGACGGCAGAAAGCCTCATGCTATTTTGCTTGAAATGTTCACGGACGCCGGAATCGGCACCGAAATTCTGAAAGGCGGCGGCAAATGAACTCATTTGACGGGGGCATAGAGCAGGCGTGCGCCAGGCACATATTCGGGACTTATTCGAGGTTCCCGATCGCTTTCGTAAAAGGCGAGGGGTGCTGGCTGTGGGACGACTCGGGGAAGCAATACCTCGACTTTCTGGCGGGCATAGCCGTCTGCGGCCTGGGCCACTGCCACCCGGAAGTGACGCGGGCAATCGAGGAGTCGGCCCGAAAACTCATCCATGTCTCCAACCTGTTTTACACTTATCCGCAGGTTGAGCTGGCCGCGGAATTGACACGGCTTTCATTTGCCGATAAGGTATTTTTTTCCAATTCCGGGGCGGAGGCCAACGAAGCTGCTATAAAGCTTGCCAGGAAGTACAGCAGCGAAGTGTTCGGCCCCGGCAGGTTTCACATCATTTCGATGAAGGATTCGTTTCACGGGCGCACCATGGCGACGCTTTCGGCAACCGGCCAAAGCAAGGTGCACAAGGGATTCGAACCCCTGGTCGAAGGGTTTGCTTTCGTCGATTTCAACTCGGTTGCAGCGGTCGAAGCGGCCATTACGGACAAGACCTGCGCGGTGCTGCTCGAGCCGGCCCAGGGGGAAGGCGGACTCAATTTCCCTGCTCCGGGCTATTTGAAAGACTTGAGGGCGCTTTGCACGGAAAAAAAGCTCCTGCTCATTTTTGACGAGATCCAGTCCGGACTTGGCAGAACGGGTTCACTTTTCGCCTATGAGCAGGAAGGGGTGAGCCCGGACATAATGACCCTGGCAAAGGCGTTGGCAAACGGGTTGCCGATGGGGGCAATGCTTGCCGCGGATGAAGTGGCGACCGCTTTTACCCCGGGCAGCCATGCCACCACATTCGGAGGGGGGCCGCTGGTGGCTTCGGCTGCCTTGGCTACCCTTAAAGTTATTTCCGAGCCCGCTTTCCTGGAGAGGGTCCGCGACACCGGCGCCTATTTCCTGGCAAGGCTCGGGGAACTAAAAAGTCGATTCCCGTTCGTTAAGCAAGTTCGCGGGCGAGGTCTTATGGTCGGCATGGAACTGGAGATGCCCGGTGCGAAATTTGTCTCCAGGTGCATGGAGAAGGGCGCCATAATAAATTGCACGCACGATACCGTCTTGAGGTTCGTTCCACCTCTTATCGCCGGCCGCTCCGAAGTCGACAAGATGGTCGGCATCCTTGGAGAGGTCTTTGAGGAGGCCCTATGAAGCGCGATCTGATTTCGGTCCTGGATCTTTCGGCCGATGAAATTTTCGGCTTGATCGGTAAAGCTCAAAAGATGAAGGCCGAGCTTGCCGCCGGCGTCCTTAAAAAGTCGCTTGAAGGTAAAATAGTGGGCCTGGTGTTCATGAAACCTTCGACCAGGACCCGGATTTCTTTCGAGTCGGCCGTTTTCCGGCTCGGAGGACAAGCTATATTTATGACCGGCCAGGATACCCAGATCAGCCGGCATGAGCCCTTGGCCGACATGGCCCGCGTCCTCGCGCGCTATATCGACGCCATAGTGGTGAGAACCTTCGCTCACAGCGATGTCGAAGAACTGGCAAGGTTTTCCTCCGTTCCGGTAATAAACGCCCTGACCGACCACTCCCATCCGTGCCAGGTGCTCGCCGACCTTGTGACCATCCGGGAAAAGCGGGGATCGCTCGAAAATCTCACGGTGGCCTGGATAGGGGATGGAAACAACGTCGCCAATTCGTGGATAAATGCCGCCCTGCGCCTTGGATTCTCGCTCAATCTGTCCTGTCCTCCGGGATACGAGCCCAATAGTGAACTGCGCGACCGGGCCACCCGCATGTCAAACGGGAAAGTCAGGCTGATCACCGACCCCGGGGCTGCGGTCTCGGATGCCGATGTGCTCTATACCGACGTCTGGGCCAGCATGGGGCAGGAGGATGAGGCCAAGATCCGTTTGGAGGCCTTTAAGCCCTACCAGATAAATTCGCGACTCCTGTCATGTGCGCCGCCTCACGCGATTGTGCTCCATTGCCTGCCCGCTCACCGAGGGGAGGAGATCACTTCCGAGGTTCTCGAAAGTCCGCGCGCCCCGGTTTTCGACCAGGCTGAAAACCGGCTTCACCTCCAAATGGCGCTGCTCGACTGGCTGATCGGAAGTAAAGAACTATGACAGGATTGCCTGGAGAGGGCTTTAGGATGAGATGGAGGATGCGGCCCTTACGGAGCAAATAATCGGCTGCGCGATGAAGGTGCACCGCACGCTTGGGCCGGGCTTCCTCGAATCGGTCTATTCGAAAGCGCTGGCCCACGAACTGCGCAAGGCCGGAATCGAGGTTGAATGTCACAGGGCCGTCAGGGTAATGTATGACACCGCTGTGGTTGGAGATTTCATTGCCGACATGTTGATCGGGGGGGCGGTGATCGTCGAGATCAAGGCCGTCAGAGCGCTGGCGCAGATACACGAACTCCAGCTCGTAAACTACCTGACAGCAACCGGCATAGAGATCGGCTTGCTCCTGAATTTCGGCGCAGCCAGTCTCCAGACCAATCGCAAGCATCGCACATACCGCGAAGCCGAAACAGGTTGACAGGATTTGCAGGATTTAAAAAAACAGCCGGCTTGACATGATCGGCAAACTGAGAGGCCAAAAACTCGGCACGGTCATACAGGATTGACGGAAAAAGATTTTGGGTTGGTTCTTAATCCTGTTAATCCTGTCCAAGTCTTTAGCTTTTTGGCGGCCGCGCTGACAGGAAAAACTTTTTGACAGGATTAACAGGATTTACAGGATTAAAAAATCGCAAACACGCAAACACAGATCCCAAAAGCCAGGCCCTGTCTGCAATCCTGTCAATCCTGTCCGGGCCTTTGGTTTTCGGGGACCGAAACGTTGACGGGATAGACCGGACCGGCGGGACAAGAACTATTTCCATCTCGATATCCCGACTCGATATCCTGTTAATCCTGTAAATTTTTAACGGAGCTATTTGCAATGTCCATAAAAAAGGTTGTTCTCGCTTATTCCGGCGGGCTGGATACGTCGATCATTCTTAAATGGCTTATAGAGACTTACGGGTGCGAGGTTGTCGCCTTTTCGGCCGACCTGGGCCAGGACGAGGAACTCGACGGCATCGAGGCCAAGGCCCTGGCGACCGGCGCGGTCAAAGCACGCATCGAGGATTTGAGGGAGGAGTTCGCCGGCGAGTTCGTGTTCCCGGCATTTCGCGCCAACGCCATTTACGAGGGCCAGTACCTGCTCGGCACCTCGATTGCCCGACCGCTCATAGCAAAACAACAGATCCGGATAGCCGACGAGGAAGGCGCGGACGCGGTGAGCCATGGAGCCACGGGAAAAGGCAATGACCAGGTGCGCTTCGAGCTCTCCTACATGGCCTTAAGACCTGACATAAAGGTGGTTGCGCCCTGGCGCGAGTGGGACATGAAGTCGCGAAGCGATCTCATTGCATTCGCCAAAAAACATGGGATACCGGTCCCGGTCACAAAGGCCAAGCCTTACAGCTCCGACCGGAACATGCTGCACATAAGCTACGAAGGAGGCATTCTGGAGGACCCCTGGCGCGAGCCGGACCCGTCCATGTTCGTCCTTACGGCCAACCCGGAAGAGGCTCCCGACAAGCCCGAAATTATCGAAATCGACTACGAAAGGGGCGACCCGGTTGCAGTTGATGGCGTGCGCATGTCTGCCGCCACTTTGCTGCGGCATTTGAACAAAATCGGCGGAAAACACGGTATCGGCCGCGTTGACCTGGTCGAAAACCGGCTCGTCGGGATGAAATCCCGCGGCGTGTATGAAACCCCCGGGGGCACGATCATGCGTAGCGCCCACTCGGCGGTGGAATCGATAACCATGGACCGCGAAGTCATGCACCTGCGCGACGGCCTTGTCCCCGAGTACTCGCGGATGATCTACAACGGGTTCTGGTATTCGCCCGAGATGAGTTACCTGCAGAAGATGATGGACCTTGCGCAGGAAAACGTCCAGGGAACCGCGCGCCTCAAACTCTACAAGGGCGGTTGCCAGGTTATCGGGCGAAAATCCGACCGGTCTCTCTATCAGCCAAGCTTTGCCACTTTCGAAGAAGACGACGTCTACCGTCAGGACGAGGCCAACGGTTTCATCCGGCTGCTCGGTCTGAGGCTGCGGATAGAAGCGCTTGTGAAGAAGAGTTTTAAAAACCAATAGGTTCCAGTTCTCCGGAGTTTTAGCAGATGGCCGAAAAGCTGTGGAAGGGGCGCTTCGAACAGCCCACTGACAAGCTGGTGGAGGAATACACCGCCTCCGTTCATTTTGACAACCGGCTCTACCGTCATGATATCGAGGGGAGCATCGCGCATTGCCGCATGCTGGCCGAATGCGGGATAATTTCCCACGACGAGGCTTCCCTTATAGTGCAAACGCTTGGTGAAATTCTACGCGACATCGAGCGGGGCAAAATCGAACTGGATTCCTCGCAGGAGGATATCCACATGGCGATCGAAAACGAGCTGACCGCGCGGATTGGCGAGACCGGCGGCAAGCTCCACACCGCAAGGAGCCGAAACGACCAGGTCGCGCTCGACATGCGGCTTTTCATGCGCGAAGCGCTCAACTCCATACTGGACCTGGTGCGCTTTGTCCAATCGAACCTGGTGGAAATGGCCGAAAATCACCTCGGCACGGTCATGCCCGGCTTTACCCATCTCCAGCATGCGCAGCCGATCCTTTTCTCCCATCACCTGATGGCCTACTACGAGATGTTTGGCCGCGACTTCGAAAGGTTTAGCGACTGCCTGACCCGAACCGATGTCATGCCGCTGGGAAGTGCCGCCCTCGCGGGGGTGGCTTTTCCGACCGATATGGAATGGACCGCACGCCATCTCGGTTTTCCACGGGTCATTGCGAATTCGATCGATGCGGTGAGCGACCGCGACTACCTGATAGAGTTTTGCTCGGCCGCGGCCATCCTGATGATGCACGTAAGCCGCATGGCCGAAGAACTCGTTATCTGGTCGAGCGCCGAATTCGCGTTTATCGAGATAAGCGATGCCTTTTGCACGGGGTCCAGTATCATGCCCCAGAAGAAAAACCCGGACGTGCCGGAGTTGATGCGGGGAAAAACCGGTCGAGTGTATGGGAACCTGTTCGCGCTTCTCACCCTGGCCAAGGGACTGCCCCTGGCTTATAACCGAGACCTTCAGGAAGACAAGGAACCGGTTTTCGACTCCGTCGACACGGTCATGGCCACATTGCGCCTGCTTGGCAAAATGCTCCCGCAAATCCGCGTAAACCGCGAGAGAATGGCGCAAATGGCCGTGCAGGGCTTTACCGCGGCAACCGACCTGGCCGATTATCTCGTCGGTTGTGATGTTCCTTTCCGCAAAGCACATCATATCGCCGGCCGGATCGTTCAGCACTGCATTCAGACCGGCAAGGAACTGGGCCAGTGCTCGCTCGACGAACTCAAGACCTTCCATAAAGCCTTCGATGAGGACGTTTTTGCCTTCTTGGACGTTACCAGCATCGTCGACCGGAGACTCTCGGTTGGGGGAACCTCAACAACCAGGGTAAAGGAAGCCATTGCGAGGGCAAAGGCGGAGTTGGAATCCGGCGAACCGGGTTCGGGGATGAACACCAATACGAAAAAATAGGGTGCATATGCGAATTCTGCCTGACTTTGCCAAACACCGGCGCTTTGGGATCATCTTCATTTGCGCTTTTAGTCTCTTGATCTCGGGTTGCGGACGCAAATTGTTTCCTCGCCCCCAAGGCGCGGTTCCGCCTCCCCGGATAGACGATCTGAGCGCAAGGGTCGAACCCCGGGCCGTGGAGATTTCCTGGCCCCCGATCCCCGCCGCCGCGGCCCGGACAATCCGCTATTCGATCCTGAAAAGCGATATCAGCTGGGACAAGCGCAATTGCCTCGAATGCCCACCGCCCTCTCAACTCAAGGTCCAGAGCATCGACGCGGCTACCGCCCAACCCGGTCCGGACGGCAGGCTCAGGTGGAGCGACCCGAATGTCTCCGATCACCGGGCCTATCGCTACCAGATAGCCCTGGTCGACGAAAACGACAAAACCATGAGCCTTTCAAACGCGGTCATAGCCAAAGTCTACCCGGGGCCTGCGGCGCCCGTGGACATCACGGCTGCGACACAGCAGCGCGGGGTCCTCATCCAGTGGAAAGCGACGCCAAAAGACATTGAAGGAAAACCGCTGGATGGTTCCACGTTGTCTTTCAGCGTCCAGAGGCTTTCCGCCGCCGGCGTCTGGCGGGACGTATCGCCCCTCGTAAAGGGTGAGGCCTATTACGATCAGCAGGTCGCACCGGGGCAGACCAACACCTACCGGGTCGTCTCGGTCCGCTGGGTCGACGAAGAAAACGTCTACGGGGAGCCCTCTTCCCAAATCACTGTCCAGGGGCCGCAGGCCGGGCCGCCTCCTCCTCCCGGCAGAGTCTGGGTGGTGCCTGCCCATGGCGGGCTCGAAGTGCACTGGATAGAAGACGAAGGCAAAACCGCGGGCTATTACGTATACCGCAAACAGGGCAAACAAATCGTCCGGCTGACCGCCGGCGCCGTGCGGCGCCCGCCTTTCACCGATCGCGGCGCAAATCGCGGGGAGACTTATTCTTACGCGGTCTCGGCGGTGAGCGCCATGCCCAACCATGAAGAAGGCCTGCTGTCCAAGTGGGTCGAGGTGAGAAACCTGCTGACGCATTAGGGGATCATTCGATGCATCATTTCCAGTACAAGGGTGAAGAGCTATACTGCGAGGACGTTCCCGTCCGGCTTATCGCCGAAAAGATCGGCACGCCCTGCTATATATACAGCCTGGCTACCCTTAAACACCACTTCCTGACTTTCGATTCGGCTTTTGCCGCCGCGCCCCACCTTACCTGCTACTCGGTAAAGGCCAATTCCAATATAGCTGTTTTGAAACTTTTCGGCTCCATGGGCGGAGGCGTCGACATCGTCTCGGGCGGCGAACTCTACCGCGCGCTAAAGGCGCGGATACCCGCGAGCCGCATCGTCTATTCGGGAGTCGGCAAAACGGTGGAAGAAATCGATTTTGCTCTTCGGGAAAAAATCCTGATGTTCAATATCGAATCCACCCAGGAACTCGAACAGATCAACCGCCGCGCCGAAGCGTTGAACACCAGGGCCTCGGTTTCCCTGCGGGTAAACCCGGACATCGACCCCAACACTCACCCCTACATTTCCACGGGAATGAAGAAAAATAAGTTCGGGATATCCACCGACAGCGCTTTGGAGGCCTTCGACGATGCAAAAAACCTTAACCACATCGACATGATAGGCCTCGATTGCCATATAGGCAGCCAACTCACCGACGTCACCCCTTTCGTTGACGCGCTAAAACGGCTCCGCTCCCTCATTGAACAACTTCGCCAACGGGGGGCCGATATACGATATCTCGACCTTGGCGGGGGCCTTGGCATCGTCTACGACCAGGAAGCCCCTCCTCAGCCTCACGAATATGCGAGGGCGCTCCTGCAGGAACTCCAGGGCATCGACTGCACCCTGATTTTTGAGCCGGGCCGGGTCATTGTCGGAAACGCCGGCATCCTTGTCACCCGGGTGCTCTATACCAAGAGAACCCAGGCGAAGAATTTCGTTATCGCCGACGGGGCCATGAACGATCTTATCCGGCCAAGTCTTTACGGGGCCTACCATGGGCTGCAGCCCGTCACAAGAAACCTGCGGGAGACCGAAGTCGTCGACGTGGTGGGGCCGATTTGCGAGTCCGGGGACTTCCTGGCAAGAGACCGCGACCTGCCCCTGTCCTTACAGGGCGACTATCTCGCCGTTATGAGCGCGGGGGCCTACGGCTTCACCATGTCTTCCAATTACAACTCGCGCCCCCGCGCCGCGGAAGTTCTCGTTAGCGGCGACAAGTATTTTGTCATCAGGCGAAGAGAGACCTGGGAAGATCTCGTGCGGCCCGAAACTGTCCCTGATTTTCTCGGGGGAAACTAAAGATGAGCCAGGAGCACCGGAAAATCCCGTTTACGAAAATGACCGGCAGCGGAAACGATTTTCTAGTAATAGACAATCGCGAAATGAAGCTCTCCGGGGAGGACGGGCGCGACCTCGCCCGGCTTGCCTGCCGCAGGAAGCTTTCTGCCGGCGCCGACGGCCTGATCCTCATCGAAAACGACGCCGAGGCCGATTTCGCCTGGCGTTTTTTCAACGCCGACGGCTCCGAGGCCGAGATGTGCGGCAACGGCGCCCGTTGCGCCGCCCGCTTTGCGGTGCTAAAGGGCATAGCCGCGGCCGAGCACCTTTCCTTCAGGACCCTTGCCGGCGTAGTCGAAGCCCGGGTTTTTGGCCAGATGGCCAAAGTCGCCATGCCCCGCCCGCACGGCTTGGAAAAAGACATTTTTATAGAACTGGGTGGCCGCCGGGCCAACCTCGATTTCATAAATACCGGCGTCCCGCACGCGGTCTTTTTTGCCGACTCGTCCGCACAACTGGCAGATATGGACGTCCATGGACTGGGGCGGGCCATCCGCCGCCACGAACGCTTTGCGCCCGCCGGCACCAACGCCGACTTCGTTTTTGTCGCCGGCCCCCATAACATGCACATCCGGACCTACGAGCGCGGAGTCGAAGGCGAAACCCTTGCGTGCGGCACGGGATGCATAGCGGCGGCCCTTGTCGCGGCCGCCAGGAATTACGCCGATTCTCCCGTGGATTTGCTCACCGGGAGCGGGGAAACATTGACCATTCATTTTGAAAAAACCTCACATGGCAGTGGAACAAGCTTCTCGGCCGTTTTCCTCGAAGGCGATGCAAAGGTTGTCTATGATGCCGAACTTTGGGACGAAACCTTGAGAGCATGGAAAAAAGGAGGCTGCAATGTTTAGCGGCGCAATTGTAGCGATTGTTACGCCTTTTAAGGCAGGAGAAGTGGACGAAAAAGGGCTGAGAAGCCTCATCGAGTTCCAGATAGAAAACTCCACTGACGGCATCGTACCTTGCGGGACCACCGGCGAATCGCCCACCCTCTCCCATAAAGAACACGCGCGCGTGATTGAAATCACGATCGAGCAGACCGCGGGGCGCGTTCCGGTAATTGCCGGAACGGGTTCGAACAGCACAGAGGAGGCCATAGCCCTTACCGCGCATGCGAAAAAAGCGGGCGCGGATGCGGCTCTGCTGATAAGCCCTTACTACAACAAGCCCACGCAGGAAGGGCTCTACCGGCACTTCGAAAAAGTCGCTAAAACCGTCGACATCCCGATAATTGTGTACAACATTCCGGGCCGCACGGCCGTAAACATCGAACCCTCCACGATGGAGCGCCTCGCCAGGATCGACAACATCGTGGGCGTAAAGGAAGCCTCCGGTTCGATGAAACAGATAACCGACATAATTGCCCAGTGCCCCGCGGATTTCACGGTCGTCTCGGGTGAGGACTTCCTCACCTTCCCGCTGATGTGCGTCGGGGGCCACGGGGTCATATCGGTTGTGTCAAACGTTGCCCCAAGGCAAATGGCGGACCTTTGCAATCTCTACTTCGAAGGTAAGCTGGAGGAGTCGCGCAAGCTCTATTACAAGCTCCTGCCGCTTCTGCACATCCTTTTCATCGAAACCAACCCGGCGCCGGTAAAAGCCGCCCTGGCAATGATGAAAAAGATCGACTCGGATGAGGTGAGGCTTCCGCTGGTAACCATGTCCGAGGATAACAGGCAGCGATTGCGGAAGGTCCTCGAAGCCCAGGGGCTTCTTTAACAGCCGATAAGAGGGGTCATTGCGGATGATACGCGCAGCGGTTGCTGGAATAGCTGGAAGAATGGGGACCAGGGTCGCGCAGATCCTGTGCGAAACCGATGGGGTGGAGCTTGCGGGGGGCTTTGAGTTTTCAGGCCATCCCCTGGTTGGAAAAGACCTCTGCGAACCGATCGGTGGAAGTCCCACGGGCAAAAAGATCGGGGGGCGCATCGAAGAGGTGCTGGGGGCCGCGGACGTAATTATCGACTTTACAAACGCCGCGTCTTCTCTTGTAAACCTCAAGGCCGCATCGGAGCGCGGGCTGCCCATGGTCATAGGCTCGACCGGTTTTACCCCGGAACAGCTCGATTCCGCGCGTGAGCTCGCCTCGTCGGTCCCGGTCGTAATCTCGCCGAACATGAGCGTAGGCGTAAACATTTTGTTCAAAATGGTCGCCGAAGCCGCCCGGCTTTTCGGAGAGGGTTGCGACATAGAAATAATCGAAGCCCACCACCGGTTCAAAAAAGACGCGCCGAGCGGAACGGCCCTCAAATTGGCCCGGATAGTGGCCTCCGCCCTCGACCGGGATCTCGACGAGGTCGGGGTCTATGCGAGACACGGGTTGATCGGTGAGCGCACGGGCTCTGAGATAGGCATTCAGACCATCCGCGCGGGAGATATCACCGGCGAGCATACGGTCATTTTCGCCTCCCTTGGCGAAAGGATAGAACTCGTCCATAAGGCCCATAACCGCGATAATTTCGCCAGGGGAGCCATACGCGCCGCAAAGTGGGTCGTGGGACGGCCCCATGGCGTCTACGACATGAGCGATGTGCTGGGAATAAAATAACCGGCCCCCTTTCGTCATGAGCTGGGAGGATTTGATGTCAGTAGTTAAAGCCGAACGGGTGCGCCGGCTGCCGCCCTATCTTTTCGCCGAAATAGACCGGCTGAAGGCCGATCTGGTCGCCAGGGGAGTCGACGTGATAAACCTCGGGGTGGGAGATCCCGACCTGCCTACCCCTGCGCACATAATCGAAAAGCTGGCCGAAACGGCCAAGGACCCCGCCAACCACCAGTACCCCTCTTATTCGGGCATGAACGACTTTCGGGTAAGCGTGGCCAGATGGTATTCCAGAAGATTCGAGGTAGATCTCGACCCGATGGCCGAAACGCTCACCCTGATAGGCTCAAAGGAAGGGCTGGCGCACCTGCCGCTTGCCTTGATCAACCCGGGCGACCTCGCCCTGGTGCCTTCCCCCGCCTATCCGGTCTATCAGATCGCCACCATGTTCGCCGGCGGGGAATCCTTCTTCATGCCTCTTGTCAAGGAAAACGGGTTTTTGCCCGACCTTGACGCAATACCGGCCGACACCGCCCGGCGTGCCAAACTGATGTTTCTCAACTATCCCAACAACCCCACCGGGGCTACCGCCGACAGGGACTTCTTCGAGCGGGTGGTGCGGTTTGCCCGAAAATACGACATCGTGGTCTGCCATGACGCCGCCTATTCGGAGATGTCTTTCGGAGACTACCGGCCGATGAGTTTTCTGGAAGTCCCGGGGGCAAAGGAAGTGGGCGTCGAATTCCACTCTCTATCGAAAACTTACAACATGACCGGGTGGAGGCTCGGGTTCGCGGTCGGAAATAGAGACGTCATAGCGGCTCTTGGCCAGATAAAGAGCAACATCGACTCGGGCGCCTTTAACGCGGTCCAGTGGGCGGGCATTGCCGCCCTCGAAGGCGATCAGGCCCCCGTTGAGAGCATGCGCCGGATTTATGAAGACAGGCGTGATGTCCTCATTGCAGGCCTCAATAAAGCGGGCCTGCACCCCGAACTCCCCAAAGCCACGTTCTACGTGTGGTGCCCCACCCCGCCCGGGTTCACTTCGAAGGACTTTACCGCCCTTCTTCTCCGGGAAACGGGAATAGTGACCACTCCGGGCAGCGGCTTCGGCGACCCCGGGGAAGGCTATGTGCGAATGGCGCTCACCGTTTCTGTCGAGCGCATTCGGGAGGCGGTCGATCGAATCCTTCGCCTCGATCTCAAAAACCCGCCGCCGCCCCTGTGAAAAAGGCTGCGATCGCCATAGGCGGCAACCTCGGAGACTCGGTCCGGATATGCCGGGATGTTTTTCGCCTGTTGCGAAATCACCCGGCCCTTGATATTGTTAAGGTCTCTTCGCTCTACAGGACCAGCCCCGTGGGCAGCGATGCCGGCGGCTGGTTCATAAATGGGGCCGTGCTGCTTCGAACCCTTCTGGAACCTCTCGAACTGCTCGATTTGATGCTGGATATCGAAAAGAGCTTCGGCAGGGTCCGCACGATAAAATGGGGACCGCGCACCCTGGATTTGGACATTCTGTTTTATGAAGACAGCCAAATCGACCTCGACCGGCTCAAGGTGCCTCATCCGCTGATGAGCGAGCGGCTCTTCGTACTGATGCCGCTCTCCGAAATCGAACCGGACTGGATACATCCGGGGACCGGCCGCTCGGTCCGCCAAATGCTCGATCGGCTCCTTGGAACCGATCACGGACAGCAAATCCAAAGACTGGAAGACTGAAATGATGCGTTTGCTCGTCTTCGCCCTGCTGGTCTGGGGTGTCTATTATTTGATCAAAAAGATGACAAAGGCTTATTTCGACTCCTATACCTCCGGGCAACACCCGCACGACTCGGATTCCGAGGCGGAAATGATACGCGACCCCCAGTGCGGCGCCTACTTCATGAAGCAAAAAGGGGTAAAGGCAGTCATAGAAGGCCGGGGGGTTTACTTTTGCAGCAAAGAATGCCGCGACCGCTATCTCGAGACTAGACGCACCAGATAGGCAACCTTATCTTACCGGGAGACTGATGTGAAATTCTTTATCGATACTGCTAATCTTGACGAAATTAAAAAAGCTTATGATCTGGGAGTTCTTGACGGAGTAACAACCAACCCCAGCCTGATCGCCAAAGAGGCAATAAGCGGCAGGGACGCTTTTAAGGTCCACATCCGCAAGATTTGTGAAATCGTGCAGGGCCCGGTCAGCGCCGAATGCGTCTCCAACGACCTTGATTCCATGCTGGCCGAAGCAAGAGAGCTTTCCGCGGTAGACCAGAACGTAGTGGTGAAAATACCTATGACCACTGTGGGGCTAAGTGCTGTCAAAATCCTGTCTGACGAGGGGATTCACACCAATGTCACCCTCGTGTTTTCGCCCCTGCAGGCCCTTCTGGCCGCCAAGGCCGGCGCGACTTACGTGAGCCCGTTCGTGGGCAGGCTCGACGATATCTCCCAGGACGGCATGGGCGTGGTTGGCGAGATCGTCGAGATATTTTCCAATTACCTTTTTGAAACCGAAGTGATAGTCGCAAGCATTAGACATCCCCTGCATGTGCTTGAGTCCGCAAAGTTAGGCGCGGATATTGCAACCATTCCGTTCAAGGTCATCGAACAACTTGCGCACCACCCTTTGACCGACAAGGGCATGGAAAAATTTTCAGAGGACTGGAAAAAAGTCGAAAAATAAGGGGCGCGGACGTCCGGCTTTCTCCTGCGTGGGGGGGGGTTATCCCCGCCCGACCTTGAACGCGACTTGGTACTAAGCCCGCGCCGGGTTTTTTCGGTTTGGTGAAAACAGGAGGAGCTATGAAGCAGGCGGCAGGGACTTCCAGGTATCTCCTATTTGCCGTTACGATCGTGCTTGTGACAGTTATCTTCCCGTTGGCCCCGCGTGCTGAAATATTTAAGTATGTCGATAAGGACGGGACGATTCATTACACCAATACCCCCACTTACGCCAGGTCCGAAGCGGTGAGCCTGCCGCCTCTTACCGAGGCGAACTTTCGCAAGTATTTCCCGGCTTCGGCGGTTTACTACGGGAGGAGCCGGTCGCTGCCCATGTCCCGCACGGCCAAGCTCAACCAGGCGGCCTACGACACCCATATCCGGCAGGTATGCGGCCAGTACGGCCTGGATTGCAATTTGGTAAAGGCGGTGATCAGGGTCGAATCGGGCTTTAACCCGTGCGCGGTATCGCCAAAGGGCGCGATGGGCCTCATGCAGCTCATGCCGGGAACATCGCGCGATCTCGGCGTGGCCGACCCTCTAAACCCTGCGGATAATATCGACGGCGGGGTGCGGTATCTCAAACAGATGCTCGACCTGTTCGGCAACAACACCTCCCTTGCCCTTGCCGCCTACAATGCCGGTCCGCAGGCGGTAATGCACTGTGGAGGAATTCCGCCTTTCGATGAAACCCAGATTTATGTTAAGAGAGTTATGGACTTTTATGATCAGTACCGTTACTAATCGGGAGGAGTGGACGATAAGCCGCTAACCTGTAAGAGTTTGACTTTATGCTCGTTTTGAACCGAAGCGACCTGTCCAGGCAGAGCCTTACGACTTTGCCAAACGTGCTGACCTATTTCAGGATGGCCACCATACCGCTCATCGTGGCGCTCATGGTGCCTTTAGGGTCGGCTCTGTCGCAAAATCTCGCCTTTGCGGTCTACTGCGTCGCCTCGATTACCGACTACCTCGACGGCCATCTGGCGCGGCGCCAGAACACCGTCACCTCCATTGGCAAACTGCTCGACCCGCTTGCCGACAAGCTTCTCACCACCGCCGTGCTCATCATGCTCATTCCCAAAGTCCACGCCGTTCACGCGTGGCTTGTTTTCCTTATCGTGGGACGCGAGATCGGCATAACGGGGTTGCGCGCGATCGCTGCCGGAAACGGGCTCATGATAAATCCGAGCCGCATGGGCAAAAACAAGATGGTCTCCCAGACCCTGGCGCTTTTATTTCTTCTGCCCGCGGTTGCCGGGGTCCAGCCTGTGCTGACGTTTATAGGCGTCTGCTTTCTGTGGATTTCCGTGATCCTCGGCTACGTGTCCGCCATGGACTACTTCGTAGGCTTCTACAAAGAGGCGAAAAAGCAGGGGCAGCCCGGCAACTAGAGGAAAAAATGTTCAAACTGCCCGAATACAACCCACCCGATTTCACACCCTTACGCGACGCCCCCCTGGTGCAATTCCAAGAGGTAATAGAAGCGGGGACCGCCCCGGAGGGATATCACGCCACATCGATATACCCCGAGTATTTCCAGGTTCGAAAAGATCAGTGGGTCCTGCCCGAAGACTCGCGCATGGACTGCGTGGCGGTTCTGCGGGCTGCCGATAAAATTGAGGTAAGGGAGTCCCGGCGGCTTCATCCCGGAGACCTTGTCGCCTGCGGCAGGCGCGAAAACGGCGAAGACGGCATTTTTGTCCACACGCAGGCTTTCGAGTTAGAAACGACGGAGTGCGAAAAATTCGCCTTCCGGACCCGGGTGTCGCGCGAGACCTCCTTTTCCTACGATTACGACGAACTCTATAACCTGCTCGAACATGACCGCGAAAAGGGCTTCCTTCTCTGGGTGCTGGGACCCGCGGTGGCCTTCGACAAGGATTCGCGCGAGTGCCTCTCGGCAATTATCGAAGCGGGGTTCGTCCACGGGGTTCTGGCCGGAAACGCCCTGGCCACTCACGACATCGAAGCGGCGCTTTTCGGAACGGCTCTAGGGCAGGACATCTACACGAAAAAGCACGCGCCCCTTGGCCATTACAAACACCTCGACGCGATAAACCTTATCCGGCGGGCGGGCTCGATAAAAGCGGCGGTCCAATCCGGGGAGCTAAAAGAGGGGATCATGGCATCCCTTGTAAAGCGCGACATCCCCTTTGTGCTGGCCGGCTCCATCCGCGACGACGGCCCGTTGCCCGATGTGTTCGCAAACACCGCCCAGGCCCAGGATCAAATGCGCTCGCTCGCTTCGAAGGCCACGACGGTCATCTCCATGGCCACCCAGCTCCACTCGATCGCCACGGGGAACATGACCCCTTCCTACAGGGTGATGGGGGACGGAACGATCCGGCCAGTCTATTTTTTCGTTATCGACATGTCGGAATTTGCCGCCAATAAACTCGCCGACCGCGGCTCTCTAACCGCACGCTCCATCCTCACCAATACGCAGGACTTCGTCGTAAATCTGCACCGAAAACTCATCCGAAAAAGCTGAAAAGGACGAGCCTCAGGCAAAAGTCGACTTTGGGTGAAGAGATCAAATAATCATAATTCAGGTTCCGACTAACTCTGCATGGGTGTCTGCCCTGAAGGGGCAGAATACCATAGCCCGGGGCATCGCCCCGGGACCTTGCCAAACCATGTAGATCCAAGCCCCGAAGGGGCGTAATATTTGACCTTCAGAAGGTAAAGATTTTTTTTGCATTCCTGAAAGCGGTTGAACCGCAAGGTAATGCATACTATACTATGCATTACCAGGGAAGGCAAATGTGGGTAGAACCGCAGCCCCGAAAACCATCATTGTTTATCAGGATGAGAACGGCAACGAACCTTATACGAGCTGGTTTTACGCTCTAAGAGACGAGAAAGCAAAAAGCCGCATAGACATCCGTTTGAGGCGGCTTGAGCAGGGGCTTTATGGTGACTGTGAGCCGGTAGGCGAAGGAGTTTTGGAACTGCGGATGTTCTTTGGCCCCGGATACCGTGTCTATTTCGGCGAAGACGATGAAAACATTGTCGTTTTGTTGTGCGGAGGCGACAAGGACAGCCAGAAACAGGACATCCGCGCCGCTAAAGAATATTGGAAGGAGTACCGGAGCAATGGCTAAATGCAAATATAGAACACTGGATGAGGTATCCGAAGAATATTACCGGAATCATCCGGACGAGATTGACGGCTACCTCAAGACCTGCTTTGAGGAATACGCAAAAGACGGCTGCACCCCGGCGCTTCTGTCATCCCTGCGCATGATTGCCCGGGTCAAGGGTATTTCGGCAATCGCGGCAGAGACAGGCATTACCCGTAATGGCATACAAAAAGCCTTGTCTGAAGAAGGAAACCCCCGGCTTGATAATATTAATTCGATAATGCGGGCGCTTGGCTACCACCTCACGGCCCAAAAAATTGAAGCAAGCAGTCGTCTTGAATGAATCCATGGACGAGCTGGAGGAACTTCAAAACCGACATAAACCTGACCGAGTACGCGGCGGCTCAAGGTTTGCCGATAATTTCCGGCAAGCATCGAAGAACTTTACCGGTGTGATCGACAGGGCGGGTTCATTGAATTGGAGCGTGCTACGCAGACTGGGACAAAGACGGAAAGCTGCATGGGTGGAGGCTGCGCTTTCCAGCGGATGGTTTGTCCGTTGATCAACGACAATTATTTCTTCCAGGCAGGAATTTTGAGTGTCGCCAAACGTGAATTATAATCGTCGCTGATCAGTCCGTCTTGACATGTGCTTAAAAGGGACTGCGCTTTTGTCTTTTCCCTGGTAGGCACATGAGATGTGGATCGCAGTGGAAGTCCTTCTTTTTCTCTGGGGTCCAACAATGACCTCCTCCCCCGCGCCCCCCGGGACTGGGCTTTCTATTCTGTGCTGTGCCAGTTCTCGATCTGTAAACCTTCAAATGCGGCGAAATCGGACGTGTTTCGCGTAACAAGCACCAATGCATTCACTTTGCTGACAGCGGCGATTTGACAATCTACGAAAGATGGCGTTTTTCCGATGGCGCTTAGCCTTGCCCTTTCTTCGGCATGCCATTGGGCCGCCCGCTCGTCATACGGAAGAATAGCAAGGTTGCGCCGAATCACTTCTTCCAGATAAGCCTGGACCAAATCTCGCTTGCGAGAAGAAGGTAGACGCAGACAACCATACCTGAGTTCATGCCAGACCGGTGCGGCCGTTACAATGCTCTCCTCATGCGTCTGCAGCATGGTCATCAAATTGGCGTCGGGCGCCGTTTTGACTGCCTCTGAGAGCACATTGGTATCGAGGAGATACTTCTTCCTCATGTCAGTTCGACTTCCCGCCCGCGGGTATCGTCCCGAAGCCCCTCGAAATCAGCGTCCGAGATTTGAACGTCCTCCACCTTCATCTGATTGCGAAAGGATTCCAATGCCTTCCAGTAGCCTTCGCTTCCCCGGCTCAATCTGTCATATTGATCGACGGACAACAAGACGGCAACAGGCCGTCCACGGCGGGTCAACCTCACCGGAGAACCCTTTTCAACCAAATGGATGATCGAAGGCAACTTGTTTTTGGCCTCGGCTATAGTGTATTGGGCTTCCATCAGTTAGACTCCTGAGAAAATCTTGATTACAGATAAACATTATAGCCATCTTAATGGCTATAATCAACCCGGATTAAAGCCGACCCTCGGCGCAGTGTTCGAAAATTTATCCGCAACATGTTCGGGACCATCGCCGATTATGAAACAGACAGTTGCCGCAACTACTGATTAATCAGTATTTTAAACCATAGTGGAATTGGACGATGATAAGGCTGCCGCAAACTGGCGCAACCACGGTGTTTCTTTCCAGCAGGCCGTTAAAGCCTTCACGGACTATTTTGCCGTTAAATGGGTTGACGATCGCGAAAACTACGGAAAGGAGCGCCTCAATTTGCTGGGCATGTGTGATGGAGCGATCCTCCATGTGACTTATACGGAGCGTGACGAAAATATCAGGATCATCTCGGCACGGCGGGCGGAGAAACATGAGCAAGAATTCTACTATCGCGAAAATTCGCTCTGCCGGCACGGTCGTCGAGGTGCTGGAAACGGGTGAGGAACGTCCCTTTCCTGACACTCCGATGCGCCCGATAACGGATGAAGAAATCGAAGCTGCCGCTGCAGCCGATTCGGACGCACGTCCGATGACCGCCGAACAATTGCGCACGGCCAGGCGCGTGCCCCGCACAAAAACCTTGCGCCGCGCCCTGGGTCTAACGCGGCAAAAATTCGCAGCCCGCTACCACATTCCGCTCGGTACGCTTCGGGATTGGGAACAAGGGCGCACGGAACCGGATCAGCCGGCCAGAGCCTACCTTACGGTGATCGCCCGCGACCCCGAAGGGGTACGGCGTGCTTTGAAGGGGGAACCCCAAAAATGATTGCTATGAATGATAACGTCCTTTATCATACATAAGAAATTGAAAAATGTTTACTCTACTAGAGAAAAAATCCCCCGTTGCTCGTCCGAGCCCTCTGTGAGGACACCACGGCGCTTTAGGGTTCGGCAAGCTGTAAGTACATCCCAGGGGATTTCATCCAATTCATCGGCCAATTGCACAAAGCTAACCCCGCAACCGATAAAAAGGACCTCGATTATTCGCGCCGGCAAATTTTGCGGCACTTCCATTTCGTCGTTCTCGTCAAAACCGCTGCACCAGAGAATGTACCCACGCCAGAGAATAAAGTGGCTCAAACACCCTGTTGTTCTATCTATCGACGGGAAAAGCGACCAGACACTATGCCTTTTTGTACAATCTCCAAGCCGGGCCGCTACGCTTATCAAGATTTATAGACAGCACTTCGCCACAGCCATCAGGGCAGCGTATCACTATCTGTCGCTGCACGCCGGAACGTTCCACTATGGCACAATCGCCGGGGTTGTCAACCAAGGCCGCAGCCTGTGCGTAGCTTGGAACCACGCCTCGAACTGTGTACTTGTTTGCCTTCATTCTTCGACGTCGTATCCGAGATTTTTTAGCCTGTTCACGAGAGCTTGTGTGCTCACGCGATACTTGCGGGCCAGATTGTAAAGAAAGTCATCATCAAAAAGATCAATCTCGTCATCTATGTCTTTTTCGAGAAATTCTTCCGGCATGAGCAAGGATGCAGCGAAGAAATTAGCTTCTCGTTCGCTGCTGTCGGTCCCCTCTGACGATAGGGTGTTTCTACGAAAGCCTCGAAACCCGTGGTCAACATGAATTTGTTCTTGTTTGTTGTGTAGAAGGAAATGCCCTAATTCGTGAGCAATCGTAAAATTTTGCCTTACCGGAGCATGGTGGGTATTAACTCCGATCAGCGCCTGTTTGTTTTTTATATAAAGAAATCCAGACAGGTCTCCGTCTAGGGAATCATGAGAAATTCGGGCACCGCAGGCCTTGGCGATCCGCGTCACGGGTACAGGGGCTTCCTCAATGCTGTTTTCGGCTAGAAGCTCTCTTACCATCCCCTCGATCTTGCGTCTCCGTATCGCCATATGATTTCTCCCCCGTAATTGTGGTTCTGATAAACTCCAACTCCTTTTCTCCACGCACTTGTTTGCCGGCAAGCGCCTCAAGGTCAACGGGCACCTTTATTGTCTCAGGACGCGGAAGCAGGTCCGAAAAATCAACTTTCAGTTGATCAACCAGATCGCAGAAAGTGTGCAACGGCGGGTGTTGGCGACCCTTCTCGATGTTGGTCAGCGAAGTGCGAGTCAAGCCAACGAGATCAGCCAACTTTTCTTGGGATAGGTCTCGCTTACGTCGAAGTTTCCGGATGTTTTCACCGAGTTCTTTGTAGAACGCAGCATGTTGTGGCGTCTCTTTTTTCATCATGTCCTTAATATATTAATAGTTTTAGACAATGTCAATAACAAAAACGGTTTATAATGCAAACAGTGTATGTTTGTAATGCAAACGTTAAAAATTATGTTGCAATACTGACTAAAAATGTTAATATTGAATTGTGAAGGGATATCGTAGTCCCTCAGAAAGCCAACTCCATTTAAAAGGAACAAAAACAATGAACCAGGAACACAATGAACACGAGCCCCACCACGACCACGAACGTATTTTTTATTTCGGCGATCTTCGGCTGGAAGCCCCACAATCACGCATGACGGTGAGCGCCCTTAAGCAATTCATCGCGCAGCATGTCCCGGACCTTAACACCGCGCACACTTTAGTTCTGGAAGAAACAGGTGACCGACCGGACAAGAATCTTTTTGACGATGAAGAAATCCACATCCATGAATTTCCCCATCTTTATGATCAGCCACCGGCAAAGTTCGGGGCTTCGAAATGACGCCGATCCTCAAGAAACACTTCGAAAGGCTTAAAGAACGCCACCCGGATGCAACATTAATTGCATTGCCTAGCGGTGCTGCAATGGTCACCGTGCCCGGGTGTGCTTTGCGGTCAGGATGGCCGGTGGAAGTAGTGACTCTCCGTTTTCTTGCGCCGAACGGCTACGGAGTGGCTGCGCCCGACTGTTTTTGGGTGGAACCCCGTTTAACTCTCAATGGGGGAACTCCACCCAAAAACAGCGCATACGAAAATCAAATTCCGGAGACGGCAAACAAGGCTCACTGGTTTTCTTGGCATGTTGACAGCGACAAGGGTGGCCGGTGGTTGCCCAATCTACATGATCTTTTAACCTGGCTAAATATGTGCTTCGCGAGGTTACAGATTCTCGAATGATGAAGTTGATTTTTCCGGAAAAACTTCTTTCTGATTTGGCACAAAAATTTCGGCAAGAACGCCTCGAAAGTTTTGCACTGATCCTTGCACGGGCGACTCCTGTGTCGCCCCAAGGATACCGGTTGCTGGTGCAGTCAATCCATGTACCAGCTCCGGATGAATACGAAATACGGTCGGAGGTTTGTGCTCAACCAACGGCCGCTTTTCGCCTGGCAATAGAAAAGTCCGCCCGCAAAGAAGGGATGTCGCTGATCTACTGTCACAGCCATCCTTGCCAAGGGGGAATACCTTACTTTTCCGAAATAGACGACGGAACGGAAAAACCACTTGCTAAATACGCGCAGGACCGGGTGCCCGGCGCGCCGCATGTATCCCTTCTGATAGGCTCCGAAGGCTATCGAACTCGTGAATTAGGTTGTGGAGCAGCAGTAGAGCTTTTAGAAATAGGGCCTCGATTGGTCCGTCATTTCCCCGTGGAAGAAACGGCCCTCCACCCGGAACACAATAGACAAATCCTTGCTTTCGGTGAGGAAGGCCAAAGAGCGATTCAAGCCTTACGAGTTGCTATTGTCGGTCTGAGCGGAACGGGTTCGGTTATAGCCCAGCAACTCGCTCATTTAGGGGTACGTCGCTATTTGCTCATTGACCCGAAGAATCAGAGGGACATCAACCTCAATAGAATTGTGGGTGCAGTTCGATCTGACATTGGCCGCCCGAAAGTTGCCATTGCAAAGCGGATGCTCAAACGATTGGTGAAAGATGCCGAAATTAAGGCGGTGCAAGGCGATATACTGGACGCCTCGATTGGCGCGCTTTTGACCGGCGCCGATTTTATTTTCTGTTGCACCGACTCTGATGGGAGCAGGTATTTTATCAATCAGCTTGTCTACCAATATTTCATCCCTTGCATCGACATGGGAGTTGTCATCGACCCTGACGACGACGGAAAGGTAAAGTACTTCGGCGGGCGCGTGCAGATGTTGGCCCCCGGCCTCTGCTGTCTGGTTTGTGGGGATGGTGTTCTTGACCCGACGAGAGTTCGTCGTGATCTTAGCAACGAGAGCCAACTACGGGCTGATCCATATTTCTCAAAAAAAACAGGGATTGAGCAGCCTGCGGTAATTTCTCTCAATTCTACAGCCGCGTCCCTGGCTATTACGATGTTTCTTGCGGCTGTTGCCGGGGTACCGAGTGATATCCGCTTACAGGCTTACCGAGGGATCCAAGGCGTTGTGAGAGCGCAAGAAGAAAGGCAACGGCCGAATTGTATTAACTGCTCTAAAGATGCCTATTTCGGTAAAGGTACGAAATACCCTCTTCCTGCTCGTGTCCCCTGATGGGCGCTCCTACGAGCCACAAAAGGCACGTGCCAGCAGCGCGTCGAAAGTGGCTACGGCTTTTTGTGTCGCATTCGTTTGTTGTGCCTGGATAGAACGAATTTCTTCAGCTCGCTGTTCGAAAAAACGTTGTCCATGCAAAGAAGGCAGCGGGACAACAAGCTCTTCCAGCCGCGCAGTGTCTAATTTTCGTGTACCGTGTGCAGCTGTGGTAACGATCTCTAAAAGGTACGGCTGCAAAACACGCAGCAGCCACAGAAGGTAAGAACTGGAGAGATCAGAGCAAGGCGCCATAGCTTTCATATCTTGATTGATTGTAATCGGTACCATTGGGCTGGCAACGGGTACCGTGTGCACAAGGATCATCCCCCGGACCACAATCAGAACTGTTCCGATGGGAATAAGCTTCATGTTTGTCTCGCTGAGCACCTTATCGTTAATATGATCAATGGAATCAAAGATCTCCGGTGTTTTCATATCCTTTGGGCTTACCCACGGGAGCGTACCATTCCAATAATCAGAACATGCTTTTGAAGGTGTGCCACCGCTTGTAATAGAAACTAACTTCCCCAGCTTCTTCGCTGGCCACCCTTTCGGATTCGTCGCCGGATCGCCGAACATATCGAGGAACAGGGCCGGAATTATTTCCGCCGCCTTTCTTTGCGCTTCCCTTCGCAGGCGGACGATACTCTCGGCATGGGAGAGAATATCGACAATGCGGCGTTGCTCTTCGAGCGGAGGAACCGGCAGGATCGTCGACTCCATGAAGGTCGTTGGAACGCGCTGTTGTCCTGCGGTGCCGGTAAAGTTCCGCTTGGCTTCCATGCGGAAAGACTGACGACGGACGAAGTAGAAAACCCATTCAGGCAGCACTCTTGCTTTTGTGCGGAGGACATGAAATTCCGTCGAGCCAAATCCATGCCCTCCCAATAGTTCGCGGGCAATCGCTGCTTTGCCATTCTCCATACAAGGAGTGATCTTCGCGAATAAGACATCACCATTCTCGAAGTGTGTAAATCCCTTCTTGACCTCAACAAAGGGCTTGGCCTGAGGATTTGCAATTTTTCCCGCTATCTCATCTATCGCGGCCATAGGGACGAACGTCACAACATGATCGTCGGCCAGCCCGTGAGATCTTGGTAAACGTGGGTTGATCGTGCACGCTTGGCTTAACGGCTCCAACGGCCAGTGAGATTCTCTCATGCAAGGCCCTCCGCCAGCGCTGCCCGTAAGGCTTCAACCTCTTCCATAATCTCCGCCTCGATAGCCGCCAGCTCGTCCAGCAGTTCGCGCGGATCGCGATGCTCGACGGCCGTATGGTTCATGGGCCGGTAGCGGCCGGCCGATAGGTTGAACTCATAGGCCCGCAGCGAGGCCACATCCGCAAACCACCATTGATTTGTCCAGTCTTTGGCTTTGTCCCGGTTCTCCCATTCGTTCCAACATTTATCTTTCTCCCGATAGGCTGCCACCAACTCGGGAAAATCATCTTGTTCGATGGGCGTGTCATGGTTCGCATCGAGCTTGTAGCCGTCATTATCGGCGTGAAGAAATAGCACCTGCTCCGTGGTGCCTCCCCTCCTGAAAAACAGCACCGAAGTCTTGACGCCCGAGTAGGGCTGGAACACCCCGCCAGGCAGCGACAAAACGGCCTCGACGCGGTTATTCTCGATCAGTTGCCGGCGCAACTCTTTATGGGCCGTCGTGGAGCCAAAGAGGACGCCCTCGGGCACAATGACACCGCAGCGCCCGCCTGGGCGCAGGCTGTCCATCATGTATTTTACGAAAAGCAATTCCGTCGCCGTCGAGGTCCCGACTTTCACGTCCTCAACTATCCGGTCCTTGTCCACGCGCCCCGAAAACGGCGGATTGGCAAGCACGACGTGATAGCCGTCCGCCGGCAGCGAATATTCGGCCCGCTTCCCGGCATCCAGCGTCGTGGTGAGAACGTTTCTTAGCAGAATATGCACGTTCGGGAGCCCGCGCAGCGTCAGGTTCATGGTCGCCAGTCGAACCATTTTCGGATCGACGTCGTTTCCGAAGAAGGTCGCCGTCTGCAGGGCCGAGACTTGCTTGGCGGAGAACTTATCACCCCATCCTCGCCGTTGCACCTTCCCGTCCACCTCGACTTCCTGGATGGCGCCGGCCGATGAATGCGCAAGCCGGATATGATTGTAGGCGGCGACAAGGAATCCCGCCGTGCCCGCGGCCGGATCGTAGATAGTCTCACCAATCTTCGGATCGATGATCTCCACGATTGTCCGGATGATGTGGCGCGGCGTCCGGAACTGGCCAAGCTCGCCCGCCTGTTTGATCTGCTTGAGGACATGCTCGAATAAATCGCCCTTGCTGTCCGCGTCCTCCCGGTCGAGCCGGAGCCCGTCCACAAGGTTGACGACCTGGGTTAAAACTGTCGGCTCGTCAATCGTGAGGCGCGCACCGCGCATGAAATTATGAGCGCCGTTCTCACCGAACTCGGCGAAGAAAGGGAACACTTCATCACGGACGAAGCGCACCAGGGACTCGCCCGAAAGCCCTTTTGCCCACACCGACCAGCGGAATCGCTCGCGGGGAACGCTCGTAACCCCTTTTTTCGGTCCGTTTAGCGGGTTCTTAAGCGTCCAGAGGCCTTCGAACATGCTCGTGTAGGGCCGTTTCAAGACCTTGGCTTTCATGATGTTGTCGCGATCGATGCCCTCGATCAGGTAGAAGAAAAACAAAAATGAGAGCTGTTCGGCATTCGTGACAGGATCGGGATAGCCGCCGCCATAGAGGTAATCGCGAATTTGCTCGACGGACCGGCGCATGTCGGGAGTTAAAGGCATATCTTCTTTTTCCTGTTGCCTAATGAACCGGAAGCCCCAATTGAGCTTCGGCTGCGAGAAGGAGTTCTGGTGGGTATTTACTGAAAACAGCCGCATTCAGGCCGCTCAGCAGGCCTTCAAGGCGATCTTCGCCCCCGAAAACACGGGCCGCCCGCATGTCGCCGCCCATAAGAGTGAATGGCGGGAAAGCGAGATGCGCGATGCTAAACTCCTCAAGGCTGTCGGCGTTCGCGCGGAGCTGGTTTCCGATCACGCGCAGCCAGCTTTCCTCGTTAGGCGTCAGGTCCTCCTGGGCCAGGAGCCAGGACTCGAATTTCGCGCCGACTTCAGCCGCCTTCTGCTCCGTGGCTTCCGGAAAGACCATTTTGCCGTCTTCATCTATCGTGACCCATTCCCGAGTCATCGGGTCGATATGGTCGTCGATATCCAAAGCCAGCAACTTGCGTGGCTCGTATTTCTTTTTCTTTTTCCGCTCCGTTATGATTCCGCCTTCGATGGTACCCTCATCGTCGCCGTGATAGTCACACACGCCAACGAAATCAAACATCGTGAAAACCGGCTTCGTGGGCAGCTTGCGCGTGCCGCGACCGCGCATTTGCTGGTAGAGAATGGCCGATTTCGTAAACCGCGCGAATATCAGGTTAACCACTTCGGGACAGTCGAAGCCGGTGTCCAGCATATTGACGGAGACCAGGATTTTCGGAAAAACCTCTTTTTTGAACCGCTTGATCTTGCTCATTCCGTCAACCGTATCGTCTTTACCCATGCCCGAGACGACATAATCGGCATAGCGTATTTCAGGGGAAGGTTTTTGATCCCTGAATTGCTCATCGAGCATTTCGGCCAGCGTTTCCGCATGGCGTTTAGTGACCGCGAAGACGATGCTTTTGCCAATGAGCGGCTTGCGCAACCGCCCTTTCCCATCCCGGTAGCCGTTGTCGTACACGTCGCGAAACTCCCGCACGATTGCCCGGTTGCGTTCCGGGATCGTGAAACGGCGCTTGAGGACCGCCGGGTCGATCATGATGCTTTGCTCTTCGCCAAAAACCTCTTCGAATTCGGCGCGGGTTGCCGCATCCATGGCCGACCAGTCAAGATCGGCGCGCTTAACCTCGAACCCGCCTTCGGCAGCCGTCTTCACGGTTTTGGCTTTGTAAATCTGGTAAGGGGCCAGGTAGCCCTCGCGGATCGCATCCTTGAGCTTGTAGGTAAACGTCGGCTTGTCCACTTCGAAAAAGCGCATCGTATCGCGCACGAAAAGCCCGTCCTCTTCGTCGCCGTCATCTTCCCCCGCCACGCAGGGCGTTGCCGTGAGGCCGACCTGGATGCCGTCGAAGTGTTTGAGGACCCCGCTCCATTTACCGTAAATGCTTCGGTGACATTCGTCGCTGATAATGAGATCGAAATACCCTGAGGAATAATCGCCGTAGATATTGATCATGCTTTGCAGCGTGGTGATCGTGATCTGTTTTTCGTCCTGGAAGCGGCGCCCCGCCCGCAGCATGTAACAGGGATAATCCGGCAGATGTTCGGCAAAAACGTCTTCGGTTTGCTTGGCGAGCGGGATGCGGTCCACAAGGAACAGAACGCGCGTAACGGCGTTAGCCTGGAACAGCCGTTTTATAAATGCCGCCGCCGTGCGGGTTTTGCCCGTTCCGGTCGCCATTTCGACGAGCATTTTACGCTTCCCCAGCCCCATTTCCCGGCAAAGAGTGTCAATGCACTCCATTTGATAATCCCTGCCGGCGATATGCTTGTCGATGGGCATGGCAAGCGGGTCTTGTTTCACCTGGCGGGTGGCAAAGCGCTTTTCGAGGTCTGTCTGTTTGAAAAAAGTTTTAACCGCGCGCGGGAAGGCTTCGTTTTCCCATTCCCAGAACCGAATTTCCTGCCCGTTGGCAAGAAACACGTAAGGGACGCCGAGCTGCCGTGCATAGGCTTTCGCCTGCTCCGCCGCATCCCCCGGGCTTATCGAGAACCGCTTTGCCTCGATGACGGCCATGGAACGTCCGTAGCGGTCACAAAGCACATAGTCCGCCCGCGTGCCGTCCGGCAGGACATATTCGTAACGGACACAGTTGGGGTCCCGCATCTTCCAGCCCTGATCGGTGAGCTGGGAGTCGATGACGACCCGCGAAAAGGCTTCATTGCCGTTTGTCATGCTCCCCTTTTACTCCCTCACGCCGGCGCTTGCCCCGGGGAAACGTGTCACATTGATGTTATCCGTGCGCTGCTCGGCGTGCCGGAGATCATATTGCAGTTGCAACCGCAGCCATGTCTCGGGATTGCTCCCGAAGGCCTTGGACAGGCGGATCGCCATTTCCGGCGATACCCCGCTATGTCCGTTCACCAGCTCGGACAGCGCCTTGCGTGTGACGCCCAGCCCCTTGGCCGCCGCCGTGACCGTCAGACCAAACGGCTCGATGCACTGCTCGCGAATGATTTCGCCGGGGTGCGGCGGATTGTGCATCCTCATGGATTCCTTCCTTTCCGGCGGTCAGCGGTTCTTACACCTTTCGACTCAAGCACAAGTATGAGAAGTAGCAAGAAGGCTTCATATATCAAAGGTATTGTTCAAAATCCATCCGTCCATGAAGAATACGGACAACATCTACATTGCCGCCGCTCAATCAGAAAAAAAGGACGTGAGAGCCGGAGCGAAATTTGTAGTAAACCAGCCTTTACTTCGAGGCAGGCCCTTCCGATGGTGGGATTTTCCGCTACTGCTTCAATGTCTTGCCAGAGTTGGCGGATATAAGTTTCGGCCTGGTCGATGCCCCAATGACGCGCGGTGTAATCCCATATTTGATCAAGATCTGACTGAGCACGTGGAGAAAGAGTGTAATGCGACGTCATGTTGCCGACTGTGATCCGCGCTTTTGCGCGATGAAGGTTTCAAAATCGAAGGGGGTTGATGGCCCGCTCTGCTCGCCTTCATCGAGCGCGGCCCTTAAAGCGGCGAGCTTCGCTTCCTGTTCCTCCAGCAACCGCAAGGCGGCGCGTACAACATCGCTTGCGCTGCTGTAGCGGCCCTGGTTTACCTGTTTTGCAATAAACGCGTTAAAATGTTCGCCAATGCTGAATGAAGTGTTTTTGTTCATCATCATTCTCCTGCATTCCAAATGTACCAACGTTTGGTATTGCCGTCAATCCTGCCTTCCGCATTCCCTTCATTTTCCAAGGGGTAACCCGACCTTGCTGGAGTTGTGCAACGCAACTATGCTCAGGATTAAGGTGGAAATCACGGTTAAACCAACCTTCAAGCCGAGATTGTGCAGACCGGGGGGGAGCTGACGCAAATGCCGACGATATTGCGGCTCGATGGGAAACTTCAAACAGGCGAACTTTGGATAAATGGGAAACCTCTTTCTCCGATGGGACGAACATGAAAACTTATCCGTCCTATCACGCGGGGGCTTGCGGCGAGCGCGCCCCCCCCGGCCACTCGCATCACAGGCCGCTGTCTCCCCGTGACACCCGGCAACCCCTATATAAAGACACCACAACCCACAAAGGCATTCTCCCCGGGGACTGCGGAGAAATAGGTGCTTTTCAGAGAAGGAACGGTCGCCTCGGGCTTGGGCCACCAGTAATTGAGCCAACCCGATCCTTTGGCGGACGCCATTTGAGCCATCTGCAGGTTAAAGGCTTTCCCCTTGATGTCCAATAACCTCGAAACATCGCTCCCCACCAGATGTGGCGCGAAAGGATGGGCCAAGGTAATTACGTTTCCCTCGATAGTATTAATAAAGACATACCATTCACCGTCGCAGAAGGGGCCGTTCTTATCCTGAGCCGCGGCGATGGTGGCTTCCAGTCCATTTTTTCTTACCATGTCTATCCCTTTTCTTACCACCTCCATCGCCTTTTTCCTTCTATTGACCCCGGTCAGTATCTGAAGCAGATTGGAGGAGACATCGCGCATTTTTTCCACCTGTCCCTCCATATTCTCGGAATTCTCGGCGCTGTCCTGTGCCTTGGCGGCGTTTTCCTGTGTAATGATGTCGATTTGGCTAATAGCCGTAGAGACCTCCGTAAGGCTGATGCGCTGATCGGCCGACGCCTCGGCTATTTCGCGGATCAGGTTGACCGACTGTTCGAACGATTGCACCATCTTCTTGAAATTGTCCTCGGTTTGATTCACCAGCGACACGCCGGCGCCGGTCTTGCTTATCGCGTTTTTAATCAGTTCCTGTGTGGACGCGGCAGCCGCCGCGGAACGCTTGGCGAGGTTACGCACTTCTTCGGCCACCACCGCGAACCCCGCTCCGTTTTCCCCTGCCCGGGCCGCTTCCACCGCAGCGTTTAGCGCCAGCAGATTGGTCTGAAAGGCGATCGCGTCAATCTCCTTGATAATCTGGCTGATTTTAAGGCTTGCCCCGGAAATCTCCTCCATTGCCAGGCTCGTTTGAGTCATCGAGGTGGCCGCGCGATGCGCCATCGCCTGGGCCTCTTCGATCAGTGTGCGCCCGATCCCTGCTTTATCGGCATTGAGCTTGGTGGTGCCGGCAACCATCTCCAGGCTTGCGGCGGTTTGCTCGAGGCTGCTCGCTTGATTGCTGGCGCCGTCGGCCAGGGAGTTGGACATACTGTAGTATTGTATGGATGTTTTTTCGACATCGTCCACCATGGCTCTTAGCGTTTCCACCGACGATTTCAAAGGGATTAAAATAATGCGGAGTACGTAAATCGTCTCCAAAGTAAGAGCGCAATAAGCGAATATGGCAACTATAATCAGTTTGGAATGCAAACTAAGAGCATGTACTGAAAAAACACCTATAAGCCCCAAGAATGCCAAGGCCGTAATTGATATGATCTTCGCTATCCTGCCACTCATAACGCGTACCTTTCTGTTCTGTCAAACTGGATTCCATTCCAGCCCTGCGCGCTGTCTCAGGTAGAATTTGTCCCGTTTACCATCTTCTATCGTCCGGAAAGTTTTTACATGAAACAGAAACACCTGGCGCCTCCGGAAAAACGGGCCGGACCGGCCGTTGAATACCGTGTTCTTCATAGTCATTTAAATTATCGGCAAGTTCGGTCTCTTTGATCAGCGAAATTTCGCGGTGGTTTCACATGCAACACCGCTCCTGGAATCACTAAAAACGCCCGGGCAGTGAGCAGTAAATAGAGGGAGTTTTTTCTGCGGATACAGGCCGTTATGGCGGCATATCGAAAGAGCGCTCGCCTCGTCGGGACACGAAGCCGCCCCCTCGGGGTCGACCGACTTGAGCCTGTTTATCCAGTGCGTCGAGATGAGGGAGCGTTCCGTCTCCGTTAGCAGGCCGTAGGCCAAGGGATCCTTAAAGATCGTCAGCTTCGTCGTACCGCGCGTGATAGCCGCGCATAAACGCTGTCCCCAGCGCAGTCAGGCTGAAATTATTCTTCTCCAACCGCTGTCATCTCCCTTATCGCGAAGCAGAGTCCGCTCAATTTTTCCGCCATCCCACCCGCCTCATCTCACGATCTCGGTCCCCGCCTCGCCCGCCACGGCTTCTTCGATGGAGTCGACCGAGCATATTACCGCCCGGCTTCCGCCGGATTTCATGAACTGGAGCGCCGCCTCGACTTTTGGCCCCATCGAACCTTGTGCAAACTCCCCTTCGAGAAGGTATCGCTCCGCCTCCCCATCCCCATCCTGCGCAGAAACTTCTGGCGGCTGGAACCGTAAAAAATAGCCGCCCCCTCGACGTCGGTTGCGATTATCAGAACGTCCGCGCCGACTTCTTCGGCGAGCTTTGCGCTTGCCAGGTCCTTATCGATCACCGCATCCACGCCATGGAAGGCCCTTCCATGCCGCACGACCGGAATTCCGCCCCCTCCGCACGCAATTACGATAAAATCCATGGAGATCAGCCTCTTTATCTCCCGCTTTTCGATAATAGTAACCGGCCGGGGAGATGCGACCACTCGCCTTACGCCGCGAGCAGTCTTCACCGCGGGGTAAGGGAGCTTTGCGATGTGGTCTTCGCTTAAAACCGGTCCTATAGGCTTTGTGGGCGTAAGGAAACCGGGATCGTTTTCATCTACCAGCACATAGGTTAGCACCGTCACGATCAGTCTTTGGTGCTCCCCCTCCAGCCTTGTCAGTTCATTATCCAGGGTCGATTCGATCATGTAGCCGAGTCTGTCCCTGCGTCTGCGCGACAAGGATTTCGAGAGGCATCCTCGGCCCCTGGCTGCAGCATTCCTGCTGGAGAAGAAGTTGCCCCACCTGCGGGCCGTTTCCATGAGTGATTATGACGCGGTATTGCGTAGTACAGGCGTGCTATCTGGCCGACGGGGACCGAGAGGTTTTTTAGCTGCTCTTCCACCGTTCCGCTTTCGCCCTTGCGAATAAGAGCGTTTCCGCCAAGCGCAACGAGGAGGATGGGCCTCATTACAAAATCCCCTTTTCTCCGAGCCTCTGAACGACTATGTCTTCCAGGAACGGGGGGCAGTGGTCCTTGTACTCGTAGCGGACCCTGATCGCCGGCTTGTTTATCTTGCAGCACGCTGCGCAGGTCCGCGGGGGTCGAAAAAAGCACCAGGTCGCAGTCGGCCCCGTTTATCGTCGCCTCGAGGTCCCTTATCTGCTGCTCGGTATAGCCCATCGAAGGCAACTGGTTTCCGATGTTAGGGTAACTCTCGAAGGTCTCCCTGATCGAACCCACCGCAAACCGCCGCGCAGTCCACGATTTCTGCCGCCCCGAACTTTCGGGCGGCGATCGTTGCCGCCCCAAAAGGCATCCCCCCGTGGGTGATCGATGGGCCGTCCTCAATGACCAAGACGCGCCGTCCCCGGATGCGTTCGGGATCATCGGCCGTGATCGGGGACTCCGCCAGAACAACTGCCGCCCGCGGGGTTGCTTTGGGCGATGTTTTTTGCCACCTCCTCCACCTTGGCCGCCGGGGCCGTATCGACCTTGTTTATGACCGCCACGTCGGCCATGATCATGTTGGTTTCCCCCGGGTAGTAGAGCAGCTCGTGGCCCGCCCGGTGAGGGTCGAAGACAACTATGTGAAGGTCTGGAAAGTAAAACGGAGTGTCGTTGTTGCCCCCATCCCAGATGATGATGTCGGCTTCCGGTTCCGCCCGCTCGAGAATCAGGCCGTAATCTATTCCCGCATATACCGTGATGCCCCTTTCAATCAGGGGTTCATACTCTTCGCGCTCTTCTATGGTGCACTTGTTTGACTCGAAATCCTCGTAGGACGAAAGCCGCTGGACCGCCTGTTTTCGGAGATCGCCGTAAGGCATCGGGTGACGGACGACCACAACCCTTTTGCCCGCCTTGTCCTTTAGCAGGCTTGCGATCTTGCGGGTCGTCTGGGACTTTCCGGCCCCCGTTCGCACCGCGCACACAGCTATGACCGGTTTTTTCGATTTGAGCATCGTGTAAGTGGCGCCCAAAAGTATGAAATCTGCCCCTTCAGCCATAGCTATGGCCGCCTTGTGCATCACATGCCGGTAGGAGACGTCGCTGTAGGAAAAAGCCACCAGGTCCACCCGGTGTTCGCGGATGAGCCCGGCCATCTCACGTTCCGGGTAAATTGGAACTCCTTCGGGATACAGGTGCCCGGCAAGCTCCGCGGGATAAGTCCGGCCTTCGATATTGGGTATCTGCGCCGCGGTGAAGGCGACTACCCTGTAGCGGGGGTTTTCCCTGAAATAGACATTGAAGTTGTGGAAGTCACGCCCTGCTGCCCCAACGATTATCACTTTTTCGATCATCTGCGACTCCTAAAGCCAGGAGAACCCGATCTGTCAAATCGCCTCGATGTCGGGCAAGTTTTCATAGACCTCCTCTGCCGTCTTGCTGCGAGTAAGTACCCTTGTCACCAAAGGAAGCGGCTCGGCCCATATTTCCGGAAAATCTCTTTCCCAATCCCCGGTAACAGGGAAAGCCAGCTTTTCCACCGGCGGGCAAAAATCGGCGCTCACCCCCGGTTTGTTCCCCCGGGCATCGATGCGGTACCAGCCGTATCGCCTCAGATAAACACCGTTTAACCCGTGTAGACAGTGGCGAAGCCCTCCTGTCTCAACCGTTAACCGCTGATAGCAAAGCCCCGCGGGAATCCCGTTTGCCCGGAGCAGTGCCGCCAATAGATGACTTTTGGCATAGCACCAGCCGGTACCGTGTATCAATACTTCCGACGCCTGGCAGGTGACCGGGTTTTTCTTGAAATCCCAGCTGTGTTCGATGCAGTCGCGAACAAATTCAAAACAACGTCTTGCCACAACTTCGTCTGAAAGACATCCGGTCGCGATCTGCGCCGCCCTGGTAAAAACCGCTGGGTGCTTCCAGTCGATGTAAGCGCTGCTTTCGAAGTATGTTTCCCTCACTCGCCCCCCCATATTCCCCTTTGAGCTTTCCACTGATCGTCCAGCGCAGCTCTTAGCCGCTCAAGGAACTCTTTCCGGGAGATTTCTCTTGCCCCAAGACTTTTGAGGTGTTCTGTCGACATCTGGCAATCGATCAAGTCAAAACCCCGCTCGCTCAGCTGTTCCACAAGGAAAACCAGGGCGACCTTGGAGGCGTCGCTCATGACCGAAAACATCGACTCGCCGAAAAACGCCCTGCCCATTGCAACCCCGTAGAGGCCCCCAACCAGCCGGCCCTCGCAATAGGTTTCCACCGAATGGGCAAATCCCAATCCGTGAAGCGTTTCGTAAGCCTCGATCATTTCCCCGGTTATCCACGTTTCTTCCCGGGTTCCCCCACACGCGCGAATCACCTCGCCGAATGCGCAGTCAAGCGTTACCTTGAAAACCTGCTTTTTTACAGTGCGCCTGAGACTGTGGGAAACCTTCAGTTCGCGGGGAAAAAGAACCAGACGGGGATCGGGGGACCACCACAGAATAGGACCGGGGTCCGAGTACCACGGGAATATCCCGTTGGCGTAGGCGAGCAATAACCGCTCAGGCGACAGATCCCCTCCGGCGGCAAGAAGACCCGAAGGCTCCGCAAGAGATGGGTGAGGAAACACGAACTCGTCTGAAAGACGGTACACAGGCATAGGCCAACAAGGCAAGGCAAAAGTGTCACAAGTAAAGTGGCAAAAGTTAAGGGGCAAAAACCGGTCGCAAAAAGGCAAAGAAGCACCCCCCGCCGGGACGCTTCTTCTTTGCCTTTTCACTTCTGCATTAACTGATTGCTTCCTGCTCCGCATTTTGCGCAAGAGCCTTGTCGGGAAACTGGAAAACCAGGTTTTCCGTTTTCGAGATCCCCCGGTTCCTGCGCAGTTTCATCGGGCCTGGAAATCTTCACTCTGCCGCCCTTGACCAGCTTTCCAAACAGGATTTCATCGGCCAGGATGTCCTTGACCTCGGACTGGATGTACCTTGCAAGCGGCCGGGCGCCAAAATTCGAGTCGTAGCCCGATTCCGCAAGCCATCTCCTGGCGGCGGGCGTCAGTTCGAAGCGGATATTTTTCTCTGCGAGCTGTCCTTCGATTTCGGCCAAAAACTTGTCGACGATGCGCTCCATTATGCCGATGCTAAGGCCGTTGAATGCGATGATCCCGTCGAGGCGGTTGCGAAACTCGGGGCTGAACAGGTTTTCAACGGCCTTAAGACCCTTCGACACCCTGGTGTCCTGAAGCTCGCCGCCCGCAAACCCGATTGCCGGCGCGTTCATCTCTCGTGCGCCCGCGTTGGAAGTCATGAGCAGGATGACGTTTCTAAAATCGGCTTTCTTGCCGTTATTGTCGGTCAAGGTCGCATGGTCCATCACCTGGAGAAGGATACTGAAAATGTCCGGGTGCGCCTTTTCGATTTCATCGAGCAAGAGCACCGTGTACGGATACTTGCGTATGGCGTCGGTAAGAAGGCCTCCCTGGTCAAAACCGATGTATCCGGGAGGTGCTCCAACCAGCCGGGAAACCGTGTGCTTCTCCATGTATTCGCTCATGTCGAAGCGCAGGAAATGGTTGCCCAAAACCGCCGCAAGCTGCTTTGCGACCTCGGTCTTGCCGACCCCGGTCGGACCTATCAAAAGAAAGGAGCCTACCGGTTTTTCGGGAATCCGCAAGCCGGCCCGAGACCGCTTGATCGCCCGCACCAGCATCTCGATCGCCGGGTCTTGTCCGAAAACGGTCCTTTTGAGTTCCTCGTCAAGGCTCTGGAGCTTTATCTGATCGGCGGAAGTAACACTTCTGGCAGGGATTTTGGCAATCCGTGCCACCACTGTCTCTATGTCCCTCACTCCGACTATTCTCCGGACCCTTTTGTCCTTTTTGAGCCTCAAGCTCGCGCCGGTCTCATCTATTACGTCGATCGCCTTGTCGGGCAGATACCTGTCGTTTATGTACCTGCCGGCCAACTCGGCCGCAGCCCTAAGAGAAGCCTCAGTGTACTTCACACTGTGGTGGTCTTCATAGTAAGACCGCAGTCCAAGCAGTATCCGGTAGGTTTCGTCAACCGATGGCTCGCGAATCTCCACCTTTTGAAAACGCCGGCTCAGCGCCCTGTCCTTTTCAAAGTGGTTCTTGTACTCCTCGTAGGTGGTCGAGCCGATACAACGCAGCCCGCCCGCCACCAGCGCGGGCTTCAGGATGTTGGACGCATCCATCGAACCGCCGCTCGTCGCTCCGGCCCCCACCACGGTATGGATCTCGTCTATAAACAGGATGGCCCCCGGTTTTTTCTTGAGCTCCTGGATCACGCCCTTTAACCGGGCTTCAAAGTCCCCCCGGAACTTGGTCCCAGCGAGAAGCGACCCCATATCGAGAGCAAAAATGTCGACATTGAAAAAAGCGGGCGGCACCTCCCGGTTGAAAATCCTTAGAGCCAGCCCCTCGGCTATGGCCGTCTTTCCAACGCCGGGATCTCCCACGAAAATGGGGTTGTTCTTCGAACGCCTCCCGAGTATCTGGAGCGTCCTCAATATTTCCTCGTCACGCCCGATGAGCGGATCGATATGACCCTGGCGCGCCTTGTCGATGAGATCTACCGTAAAGCTTTCCAGCGCCCCGGCCTTGCGGTTGGGCTGATCGCTTGCCGCCGGCTGAAAGTCGCCCTCCTCGGGTTCGGAAATCTTCGATACACCGTGCGAAATGTAGCTGAGCACATCCAGCCTCGAAACTCCCTCGGATTTGAGAAAATAGACGGCATAGGAGTTTTCCTCGAAAAACATTGCCGCCAGGATGTCGCCCGCGTCGACTTCCTTTTTCTCCGCCCCCTGTACGTGCATAAGCGCGCGCTGCAAAACCCGTTGAACCCCCAGTGTCTGGATCGGGTCCTGCTCCACTCCCTCGGGTAGTTTTTCCGAACGTTCGTCGAAGTATTTCTCCAGCCGCTCTTTGAGCTTGTCGACGTCCGCCCCGCACTGGTAGAGGATGCGCCTGCCGGTCACGTCATGAAGGATGGCGTAGAGGATATGCTCCAGGGTGAAGAATTCGTGCCTGCGCTGTTTCGCTTCCTTTATGGCCGCCGAAAATGTGAGTTCGAGTTCTCTATTGATCATTTTATGCTTCTTCCATGGTGCACATTAGCGGAAAACCGCTTTTCTTAGCCAGATGACGCACGATTTCCACTTTGGTTTCAGCCACGTCTTCGCTAAAAACCCCGCAGACCCCGTACCCTGTCTTGTGCACCAGGAGCATTATCCGGGTGGCTTCAGCGGCGCTTTTATGAAAGACCTGCTGGAGAATCTCAACGACGAACTCCATCGTGGTGTAATCGTCGTTGTGAAGCAGGACCTTGAACATTGGAGGCAACTCGAGTTTCTCTTCGACCTCTTGTTCCAGATCCTCCCAGTAATCCGGATGATAATCATTCATCCCCGCTTCTCCGCATCGAAATCAAAGATTGGAAAGTCTCCTGCGTATTTTTGCTAATTATAATATAATGTATCACTTTTTAATCGGACAGTCTCGAAAAGTAACCTCGGCAATCAAAACGGAGAAACGACTTGGCAGGCAACAGCTTCGGACGCTTTTTTTCAGTAACGACCTGGGGAGAATCGCACGGCCCGGCCCTTGGCGCCGTCGTGGACGGATGCCCGCCCGGAATTGCTCTTGGCGCACCCGACATCCAAAAAGACCTGGACCGCAGAAGGCCCGGAAAAGCGCTTACTTCACCGCGAGCCGAAACCGATGCCGTCGAAATCCTCTCCGGCGTATTCCAGGGCCTCACCACCGGGACCCCCATAAGCCTGATCATACACAATCGCGACGTGCGAAGCGGCGATTATTCCGAAATTTCCAAACTCTACCGACCCGGGCACGCCGACAGGACCTTCATGCAAAAATACGGCCTTAGAGACTGGCGGGGCGGGGGCAGGAGTTCGGCCAGGGAGACCGCGGCAAGGGTCGCCGCCGGGGCGGTCGCAAGAAAGTTTCTGGAAGGGTGCGGGATTTCGGTACAGGCCTTTACCCTGGCACTTGCCGGAATTGAATGCACCAGCTTCGATGCGGAAGAAATAAATAAAAATCCGCTCTACTGCCCTGACGCCGAAGCGGCACAAAAGATGCTCGCCCGCCTGGGAGAAATCCGCGGCGAGGGGGATTCGGCAGGGGGAATCGTTGAGGTCCGCGCCACAGGATGCCCGCCAGGACTTGGCGAGCCTGTCTTCGACAAGCTCGACGCGCGCCTTGCGGCGGCCGTAATGTCGGTTGGCGCGGTAAAAGGAGTCGAGATAGGGGAAGGCTTCAAGGCCGCGGCCATGCTTGGCAGCCAAAACAACGACCCGCTAACCCCCGACGGCTACCGGTCCAATCACGCCGGCGGAATCCTGGGAGGCATCTCGACGGGTATGGATATAGTCTTAAGGGCCGCCGTAAAGCCCATACCCTCCATATCCAAGCCCCAGGACACCGTGGACTCGGACGGAAAACCGGCGGTCATAACCGTCAGGGGCAGGCACGACGTCTCGGCCATCCCGAGAATCGTCCCGGTCCTTGAGGCAATGACTCTCCTCGTGCTCGCCGACTTCATGCTCCATCCTTTCCCGAAGCGGGACCCCTGAAATATTTCAGGCAGGAGAAAACAGCTTCCCCCGCCCGAAAGTCGAAACCGAAAACGTTGGGTGGGCACAGCTTTTATCGTGCCCACCATTTCAAAAACCGTTGAATTCCGAAATGAAACGCTAGTTGACAGAACCCGTTACCCAGGAGAGCCCGGGAAGCACTGCGGTCTGCTCGAGCTGAACCGACTGGAGCTGGTTGGGATCGAGCCCCAGGGCGCTAAGAATTGTCGGAGCGACCTGGCGGGTTTCCACCAGATTTGTCACCGTGGAACGAGACAACCGGGGATTGGACACGAGCAGCATCACATTTCTGTCATCATTTGCAAAACCGCCGTGTTCGGCCACCTTCTTGGTTCCCCCGGTGTAAACCACCCCGACGTTGGGCGCTAAAATGATGTCCGGGGTGCGCGAGTCGACAAGAGGACTGTTGAACAACAGGTCGAGCGAACGCCCGGAGAATATCTCGCCGCCGCCTATCGTGCCAAGGTTTGCGCTAAGAACTGCCACAGCGTCCGAAGTCTTGCTCTGATCGGTTAGCCATATAAGTGAAATGTCATCCTCGAGCGCCTGGGCCACTCCGATACCACCATTTGTAAGAGCGGTGGAAGGCGCCTCATCAGCGGGATTGTCCGCCGGGATTCGCAACATGCTCTTGAGGTTTATGGCCGATTGCCCGTGCTTGGCCGAGACGATGATCAACGTGGAATCGAGGAGCCCACGGTTTTTAAGCTCCTGGACCATCTCGCCTATGGACGAATCTACAAACTCGATCTCGTTTAGCAATGCGGCAGAGGGCGTACCCGTCGCATCCGTGTACCCCCCGGTCTCACTTAGCGCTTTTTCCACGAGCTTTTCGCCGACACTCACCGCCTGGAAGTTCATACCCATTACATTGGGCACGGGTGCGGAGCTGGACCTGTCGTGCGTCTTGCCGTCTATCCAGTTGATGACTGCCTGGACCTTCAAGGCGTCGTAGCACTGGACATTTTGAAAGCTGTCCGTCCAGGAGTTGCTGCTCAATACTTCATTTTGATCGGGCAATGATGGGAAGCAGGCGTTCCCATTTGCCGTAATCCCTTTAAGAGGCTCCGGAATCGAGTTGATTTCCGGCGAGTAACCATCGGTCGGCTGGGAGAATTCGGTGTAGGTCTGGTGTTTGTCGGACCACGCCGTGTAGCCGCCGGCGGCATTGACTACATCAAAAATCGAGTTCACCCGGACGAACTTGTCAGGATAGACCGGTTTACAGCCATTGTCCGGGTCGCGAGGCAGGTAATCCGGGTTGATCCCCCCGCCTGCATTGAGTTCGGTGTAATTGATGTCTATTTCTTCGTCAAAGCCCACCTGTGTTCCCCTAACCCCTTCCTTGCATGAATCACTGTATCCCGTTACATTCGTCATGCCGAATTGAGTATTAGGTTCATCGCCAGGAATGCCGTAAGGGGTGGTCATTTTAGGCGGAGCAAGCTTGCGGTCGTAGCTGACGTCATAGAACGCCCCGGATGAGCGCGGCGTCGCGCCGGTGAGCAGGGCGACCGTGCCGGGAAATGAATCCGACGGTCTTGATGCGTAAGCCTGAAGGTATTTTACGCCGTTTTCATCAAGTTCTGCGAGATTGGGGCAGTACGGGTTTCCCCCATTGATGCCCTTGATTCCCTTGGCGCAGTTTTGAAAATCGAGCGCATGCATGCCGTCTATGCTGATCAGCAATACCCTCTTTATCGTTCTTCCTGAATTCATGCCGCCCTGAGAGGCGGCCGCCGGAAGAGAAAACAAAACGGAAAACAAAATAATCATAAAACCTTTAAAATAATTCCCATACCATTTCGAACGCATTTTACCCCCCCTTGGATTTGAGTTGTTTTGAACAAACGCCGGAGATGGCTCAGCACTTAACTGGCGGGGTCTCCGCAAATAGATGCCCTCCAGATTTGACCGACGTTTTCTTGAATGTGTATCTGTTTTTTTTCTCTTAGTGCCTTTGTTCATCCCGCCTGTTTACGAAAGTCGCTACCAGGCGGCAGATAAACAAATTTCCGTTGGCGGATCGTGTGTTGCAACACGGCTGCAGGATACCCTTAAATATCGACGACGCCGTCGCGGCCCTGTTACATTTGTATGATCGGGATTATTAAGTCGGGAAGGTATCGTATCACTTGGAAATCTTTCGAAAAACGGCGGGCGGCCGCCCCCCGCGGCCCCCGCCCGCCGCCCTCTGCCTCACTCGAGTTCCGATGTCGTCTCGTCCAGCTTCTTTTTATCCAGTCCGCATACAATCCGGTTTCCGATCTCGATCACCGGCGCCGCGCATGCGCCGCGGGCTGCTTCCAGCATGCGCTTGTGGGCCTTTTGATCGGAGCCGATATCATAGACTTTGAACGCTATCCCCTTGCCCGCCAGATAATCCTTGATCTTATCGGTGTCCGGAGATGCGGGAAACACATACACATTGACCTCTTTTTCCATTTTATTTCCTTCTTGAGACGAATTTCTGCCGGCACAAACCGGTTGTTAAATATAAAAAAACAGCAGCCAGGGTCGACGAGCATCGACCGGCCTTTCGGTCCCGCCGCCACGAGGGTTGTGCGGCTCATTTTCGGTAGCTATTTTATTTAAGTGTAAAGAATTTCGGCAAAGGAGACAATAATGGAGACAATTCTTGTTACGGGCGCCTCCGGGAAGCTGGGCAAGGCAGTCGTTGGGGCGCTTCTGGAAAAAGGCTATAGCGTCAGGGCCGCCACCAGGCAAACATCGAAGATCACGTGGACCGACCGGGTCCGGCCGGTCCACTTCGACTACGAGGACCACGGCCTCTTCAACGCCGCGCTCGACAATATCCCGGCTGTTTTCCTGATCGCTCCCCCCCTTGATTCTAAAGCTCCCGCGAAGCTGATCCCTTTTATCGACAAGGCCGTTTCGACCGGAGTAAGACATGTCGTGTTCAATTCGGTGATGACGGCCGATTCGGACGAAGAAAACCCGCTGCGCATCATCGAGCGCCACCTGATGAAATCAGGACTCGACTACACGATCCTGCGGCCTAATTTTTTCATGGAAAATTTTTCCGCCGGGTGGATCGCGCAGATGATCGAGGCGGGGACCATACGTGTGCCGGCAGGAGATGCGCGGACAAGCTTCATTTCCGTCGAAGACATAGCCCGGGTGGTGGCGGCCTGCTTTGAGCAAAACCGCTACGGGGAGGAATGCGGCCTCACCGGCCGCGACCCCCTCACCTATGGCCAGGCGGCCCGGATAATATCCGATGCCTGCGGCAGGACCGTTGACTACATTCCCATGACGGAAGAGGAAATGGCGCGCATCGACCGGCAACATGGGATGGACGAAAGCTCGATAGGCTACAGGGTGCGGCTTTTCGACGAGGTCCGCAGGGGCCATATGGCCGACACGACCGAGGTGGTAAGAGAAGTCACCGGAAAATCGCCCATTTCCTTTGAGGAGTTCGCACGGAAAAACGCTCACGCCTGGAAAATCCGCAAGGCCGCCTGAGCGGCCGGTAGAAGCCGCCTTCACCGGGCCTGCCGGCTGCATGACGGTCATAGTGGCAAACGCACTACCCGGAAACAGGCCAGAAAGCTCGGATGGAGTCCCCCATCCGGCGCGGAGCGCACCGAAAGACTGCCTCCCGACAGTTCCGCCCGCTCTCGCATGGAAGAAAGCCCAAGGCCTCTTTCGAACTTCTTTCCTCTTGAAACGGCGGACGCATCGAAACCCCTGCCGTTATCCCGGATAAGCAACTCGATCTTTGCCCTCCGGCGGGTGAGCGAGACTTCCACCACATCGGCCTTGCTGTGCTTGGCGATATTGCTGAAGGCTTCCTGCAATATCCTGAAAATCACGATCTTTAGCGGCTCGCGTATATCTGACTCTTCCACCTCCATCGACTGCTCGATCCGGATTTGGGGGCACACCAGCTTCAATTGGCCGCACAACCAGTTGACGGTCCTGAGTAGACCCATGTCGTCGAGAATCGAGGGGCGAAGATCCGACATGATTTTTCTGGCCTCGTCGAGCGCGCTCTGCGTGACCCGCACCAGCTCCGAAAGGTCTTCGGCCGTCAGCGCCCCCTCCTTCAGTCTGTCCATGCGCAGCTGCAAGCCCAGTTTTATGGCGCTAAGGCTTGAACCTATGCTGTCGTGCACCTCCATTGCAATTTTTCTTCTCTCCTCTTCCTGCGCCTGCAAAAGCCTCGACGACAAAACCCTCAGCCTCTTCTCAGACCGCCCCAGCGCATCCCCCATCCGCACGCGGCGAATGGCCGACCCGAGAACCATCCCCACGATTTCGAGCAAAGACACGGTTTCAAGGGGGAATTTATCCCCCTCGTGGTCGGCCACGTGGATCAGCCCCATGATATTGCCCTTGACCCATATCGGCATGAGCGCGATGGATTTGTACCCAAGCCTGTGGCAATGAAAGCAGAAGGGCCCCGTCACGGTCTTTTTCATTTCGGCGAAAAACCGGTCCGCATCGTTTGTATAAAACGAACCGCCCTTCGTTATGCAGCAAAGGCGTTGATCGATAGCCCCGGCCACCACCCGGGAGCACATCCCGGGAAGAGCGCGCTTGGAAGGGGTTCCGGAAAATCCGTCGCCCGGTTCGGCGCCGGCGAGCAAAACTATGTTGCCTTTGCTGTCCGGAATTCGGATTCCCGCAAAATCGCAGCCGGCAATTCCCTGGACTTCGCCGGCGAACTCCTCGACAAGCGGGCCAAACGCGGTGTGCCGGTTCGCAATCTCAAGGAAGCTATGCGAAGCCCGCAAGCTGCGCTCGGCCCACATGCGCTCATTCATCCTTCTGATTTCTCTTTCGATAATCGACGGGAGCAGTGTAAAAAATTCACCGCTTTTGACGATACAGTCCGACGCCCCCTCTTTGATCGCTTCGACCGCTCTCCGTTCATCCCCCTGCCCGGTGATCATTATGATGGGCGCCGAGCTTCGGTCCCTTCGCATGTCCCGCAGGAACTCCATGCCACTCATTCCGACCATCCGGTAATCCACGAGTATTATGTCCGGACGGATTTGATTGATGCTTTCGAAAAGCCCGCCGGTATCCCGGAAATGGTAGATATCGGCTTCCGGAAGCCCTATGACGATGGCTCGGCGGATTAGCTCGAAGTGGGCTTCTTCGTCTTCGACGATGGCGAGCCTGAGCGATTTCATGCCTCACACCTGCAAGTTTGGCCGGGGTGCTGTTCTTTCACTAAAGGGGGTTGGCGGATTTTTCTTCTCGCCTCGACGTGGCCGGCATTATGACGGGTATTTTCTCCAGGTGCCTCTTGGCGGCGCCACTATTGCGTCTATGCCTGCCAGTTCAATGTCCTGTCCTCTGAACCTATTATAACTCCTCCTATCGTTCCTTGCCGCCAATTGAGAAAAAAAATGTCGTCCCCCCCCCCGCCTCGGGAAGATTTTCCTGTACCTCTAACCTTATCCCCCGGCTCCGATGGAAGTCGTGGGAACCGTGGCCGCTGCCGCCTTCAAAGGACACACCTGCAATATACTGGTGACATATTTATTGCCCGATCGCTTTGCTTAAACGCGACTTTTTTCAAAAATCAACTCGAAAAAGGCGGCGGCTTCCATTTGGCACCCTTCTTGATAGGGATATCGCGGGAAGAGCCGGGCAAAAAGCGATCGCTTCAAAATGCCGAGACCGGCCGGCTGGAATCCCGGTGCTTCCTGCCGCGCCGCTGCCTCGTGCGATAAAAGACTTCAGGGGCGAACATGCAGACTTTTGAGAGAAATAACAAGACCTACCTCCTTGACGACGACGGTTTTCTGCTCGACCAGGAGCAATGGGACGAGGACTTCGCCGAGTCCATGGCACCCGCGCTGGGTATTTCGGGCGCGCTTACCCCTTCCCATTGGGACGTTTTGAGGTTTATCCGCGACACCTACCGGGAAACCGGCCTGTGCCCCGTGGTTCACAAGACGTGCAGGGCCAAAGGGCTCAGAGTCAAGGACCTCCAGCAGCTCTTCCCGTCCGGCTATCAGCGCGGGGCGTGCAAGCTCGCCGGCCTCTCCTTTATGACCGCGGTCTTGAAGCAGGCCGAACTCCAGTTTCAGCTGGAGACCAACAAGCTCGCCTTCCTGTCCTCCACGGCTGCGGATGCGACCGCTCCTTCGCTTCCGGAACAAAATGCTACGGTTAAACCCGTTCCCCTAAACGAACGGATCTACCGCGTGGATGTGAGGGGCTTTCTAATCGACCCGGGCGAGTGGGACGAGGAATTCGCCATTTTCAAGGCCGTAGAACTGCAAATTACCTCGCCTCTGGCTCAAAAGCACTGGCAGATCATAAGGTACATGCGCTCGGAATTCGAAAAAAACGGCGAGGTGCCCACCATTTACGCCACTTGCGAGGCGGTCGGGATCGAAATGGAGCAGTTCGCTGAACTTTTCCCTCCCGGCTATCATCGCGGGGCGGTAAAAATTGCCGGGCTAAACCTTGCGGTAAAAAAGCGCTCAAACCCGCAAAAGACCTGATCCCGATGCGGATGAAGAAAAACCGTATCTATCCGGGCGACACACGACACATCCAGGAGACACTTTGCTCCGCCGGCACAATCACCCGCTGTTTCCCCGTCAAGCCGGCACGGTGAAATTACCGGAATAGCGACGGTTCTTCGATGCCCAAATCTTGGTGTATATCCAGGAATTATCGCACGATTTATGCATTCCCTTGTCCGTCCGCCCGCGGCAGATTGTTTGCTCGCGTCGAACCGACCGGCATGGGGTGCGTTGTCATTGTAAAAAGCCCCGAGACTGGTAGAATACATTCGAGATATTATATCTTACTGATGCGCGCGTTTCGCCCGGCAGGTCGAAGCCGACTTTCAAGTGGATTGGATGCTGATGCTGCAAAATAGCCTCCGCGCTGCAACTCAATTGGTTGAAGAACAGGTGGGAAGCCGCCTGGAAGCCCTTGGGGCGCTGGTCGACCGGGGTGTGCTCGAAAGGGCCGCGTTGGAAAAGATCGTTTCCGAGTCGAACGGATCGATGAGGCAAATCGAGAAGTCGCTCCGGGACCTGGGTGTTGCCAAACACGAAATCCTGCTGTGTTTCAGCAACCACTATAGCCTCCCGTTCATGGAATTTAGCGAAAGGGTTTCGGCGCCGCGCGAAATTCTCGCGGGCCTCGATATTGGAGAGCTAAGGCGCGACCTCTGGTTTCCGATTTCCGTCACGCCCAAAGTGGCTCGTGTCGCCACCTCCAACCCGGCGGACCCGGTGCTGCCGGGTAAGGTCAAAAGCGCGCTGGGAACCGAAGCGGTCCGCCTTATCTTTGCACTGCCTGTCGATATTATTCGCATGATCGAACACAGCCTGGACGTAAACCCGGGCTTTCCGCCGGAAGCCGGCCGGACCCCCTTGGCCCGGACCCGCACCAGGCTTGCCGCCGAACGAACGAAAATGTCCCGCTACAGGACCACGATGGCCAAGGGGCGAACCGGGCTTGCCGCCATACGCACCGGGGTCAAGTTCATCGCCATCGCCATTACCCTGCTCAGGATTTTCGGGATCGGCTGGTTGAGCATAATAGAGGCGGTCATCCTTTTGGGTGGGGTCTTCATGGTGGTAGAGGGCATCACCTGGTACATGCCCTTGAGAAAACTCGAACCCAAGGGCATAGGCTATGTGCCTGCCCGGTCGACATTCGGGACGACCATTCCGCAGATAATATCGACCGAAGTCGGCACGGTTCTGACCAGGACCGAGCCCGTAACCGGGGCACAGGAGCTTCGCAACCGCTGGAGCCGGCTTTCTCCGGTCATGAGGCGCAGATTTTTCGCAATAGACCGCTCGGATCTGGCCGAGGAGAGGACCCTGCTCGCGATGTACCGCACGAGGATGGCGAGATCCAGGACCGGACTTGCCTTCGCCAGTACAGGCACTTCCGTTGTGGGCTTCGGCATACTGCTTTGGAGAAACTATCCCGTCGGGGCCTGGTCGGTCTTTTATGCCGGATTGATAATGACTGGCGTTGCCATGTTTTTCGAAGGCGCCAGGTGGTATTTCCCGGGGCGGCGCGCGGTTGTGGAAAGCATAAAGACCACCAAACAGATCGAGGAAAGCACTTCCATCTGGGATTTCATGTTCCGGGCGTTTAGCCGCCTGGACGACCTGCCGCCCAAGCTGACGCTAAAGGCCTCATACGCCCCCGGGATTTGGGGCACCACCGGGCTCGCCCTGGAACGGACGCTGCTCGCCGAGAGGCGCAACGTCAAGGCGAGGCTGCGCACAACGCTCGCAAGGTGCCGGACCGCCCTGAGGTTCATCAGGACCGGAACGTCCATTTTTTCGGTCGGTTTTGGCCTGCAGGTCTATTTCGGCTGGGGCAACGTTTGGTGGACTGTCTTCGATTTTCTTCTGATTATCGGCGGGCTCTTCGTGATATCCGAGGGCATCTTCTGGTACGTGCAGGCGGAGCGCAGGAAAAAGCAACTGCCCTATTGCTGGGAAGGCCTCGAGATCCGGATGCCCGATTACGGCAAACCGGCACATCTGTGGAAAAAGGTGACGTTTAGCTATGAGGACAATGAGTGCGGTGGCTGATTCGACGGTAAGCTTCATGCCGCTGGTGGATTGGGGGCTCCTTAGCGCCGCCGAACTGCATTCGGTGGGCGAAGCGGCCCGTGTGAGGGACATCGAAGTCGAGGAGGTGCTGCGCTACGAGCGGGGTATTCAGCGCCGCAAGCTCCTCGAGGCCCTCGCCCTTTCCTCCGGGTGCGACTGGGTCGAGTACGACGAAAGAATTCCGGTACCCCCGGAGCTTCTGGACGGCCTGGACCCGGAAAGACTCGGTTTGATGCTCTGGTTTCCCGTCGCTTTGGACGGCGAAACGGTGATTATTGCCGCCAGAAATCCAACGGATCCTTCCGTTGCCCGTGACGTCAGGGATTGCATGGGCCAGGACAGGCAGTACGAGTTCATGGTGGCTCTTGCCGAGGATATTTCCTTTTTTATAGAGGATTTTCTAAACTCCGATCCACAAAACCTTTCCGGAAACGAAAGGACTTCCCTGGCGATGTGGCGAAACACCATGGCGCGCTGGAGGACAAAACTTGCCACCTACCGCACCGATTTCGCCACGGTAAGGACCTACATGGCTTTCCTGGAGGCCGGACTCACTTTCATGCTGGTCGGAAGAACTCTTCTTAGAAACGACCGTGCCGTCCATTTCGCGCCCTTTTACTGGTCGATGATCGCTTTTGGCATGCTTTTGGTCCTGCTTGGCCTTTTCAGCTACTACAGGATCAAAAAGTCCTATTTCCGGCCTCCCAGGCACCAGACGATCATAGAAGTCACGGCGGCAAGCGTGCAGTTCCTCGAAGACTACCAGTTCGTCGACAAGGGAGAGGTGGAAAGCAAGGAGGGAAAGACCATGCTGGCCCGCCTTTTCGATCTGGCAAATCGCACCGTGGCGGTGGTCGACAATTCGCGCGACAACAAACCCCGTTCTCTTTTGGCTCACCAGAGGAGCATTTATGCCGCCCAGCGCACCGTGGCCGGCTGTTACCGGACGATTTACGCCCGGGCAAGGACCGGGATGTCGTTTATCGGCCCCGGCGTATCCTTTGCCAGCGGCGGTCTGGGCCTGATTGAATATTTTCGCCCCTCCATTCTCAATTTCATCGACGTATTTATGATCGTATTGGGACTTCTGATGATAGTGGACGGGATAATGTGGTCCTGGCCGTGCAGGAAAGAAAATTATGAAGCGCTAAAAAGCGCGGAGGCTTTCTAAACTTGAGACAGATCAAAATATTCCACAAGATCATCGCTGCAAATCTTGCCAACATCCTGCTGATTCTCGTTACCGGGTTTCTCGCCTACCACAGCCTCGACAAGGTTCTTACAAAACTGAAGTTCATGGAAATTGCCGACGGTATGGGTTCGTCTTTTCTCGAGATGAGGTTGGCGGAAAAGAATTTTTTCCTGTATGGCGAAAAAGCGGCCCTCTCGGACATCCACTCAAAACTTGACACCATTATAAAGACCACAAAACGCTCGAGACCCGATATCGTGCGGGCGATCGGCGAGACCAAAACAGCCCGGCTCGAATCCAATCTCCTCGATTACGGCCGCACGCTAAAGGAAGCCAAAGTAGGGGATTTGGCGGCGCAGGCAAAGGTGCGCGCAGCCGGCCACAATGTCATGGAATTTACGACCTATATCACCTCCTCCGAGCGGACCGCGGTAAACCACATCATCGCCGAATCAGAAAGAGGGCTCTTTTTATCCTTCGTACTGATCCTTTTTACCGCCGTAGGCGTTACGCTGCTTCTTTCGGTCAGGGTCCTCGGGTCCCTCAAGCGAATAGAAAAGGCCGCTCACCTGATTTCAGGGGGTGAATTCGAAAAAATCGCCCCCGAAAAATCCACCGACGAATGCGGCATGGCCATCTCGGCATTGCGCTCGATGGCCGGGGAACTGCGAAACCGTGAGGAGCAGATGCTCGAGGCAAGAAAGCTTGCTTCCATCGGCATTCTGATCGCCGGCGTGTCCCACGAAATCGGCAATCCCTTGAACAATATCTCCATGCTTGCTCAAAATTTTGTCGAACTCTATGATAGAATGGACAGAGACGAGCATATAGAGTACGTTAAAAGGATTGAGAGCGAAACCGAGCGTATCCAGCGAATCGTAAAAGACCTGCTCGATTTTGCCAGGCCCAAAAAACCCGACTTCAGGGAGACCGACATTAACGAGGTGATCAATACGAGCATGCGTCTTGTGCAGAACATGATATCGGTCTGTAACATTGACTCAGAGCTGGAGCTGGGCCAGGCCATGCCCTCGGTCTACATTGATGAGCACCAGGTTCAGGGGGTGCTGGTCAACCTGATCACAAACTCCATTCACGCTTCCTCGCCCGGGGACAAGCTTCGTCTGGCGACCCGGTTCAACCCCGAATCGGACCGCGTGGAACTCGAAGTCGAAGACACCGGCAAGGGCATATCGCCCGAGATTCTGCCCCATATCTTCGATCCTTTCTTTACTACCAAGGGCGCCAGCGGAACGGGGCTTGGCCTGTTTGTAAGCTACGGAATCATCAAAAACCACAAGGGGGAAATGCGAGTCAAAAGTGAAGCCGGGGTTGGTACCTGCTTCACAATAGAGCTCCCAGCCCACAGTCGCTTGGAAAGGAGCGAGCCATGCCTGGTTTCAGGGTCATAGTGATCGACGACGAAAAAATTGTGGGGCAAATGATAAAAGTCGCCCTCGAACCGGACGGCTACGTGGTGGAGACTTTTCTCAATGCTGAACCTGCCTTTGCGAGGCTTAGGGAGGACCGGTTCGACGTTGTCATCACCGACCTCAAGATGAAGGGCATGGATGGAATGGACGTGCTGCGCACGATAAAAACCGCCTACCCGGACACAAAGGTCATCATGGTAACCGCTTTTGCAAGCTTGGACTCGGCGGTGGAAGCCATGAAGAGCAAGGTCGACGGCTTTTTCGCCAAGCCGGTGAAAATAAGGGAATTGAAAGAATGCATCCTCAAGCTCTTGAGCCCGCCGGAACAGGGGTTGGCATGAGGGCCCCCTTTTAATAGAATTCTCCGCTATATCCCACCCTACACGGACCCGCATTTAGTGTAGGGTGGGCACACGTTTCATCCTGACTATTACCCACACATACATCTGAGGCAAAATCCGGGATAGGGGCTTTGCCAATCACCACCCCTCTCGTATATTTCAGACCCCGTGGGGTGGGCGTGGCACACTCGCCCGCGGCGCAGCCGCCGGGGAATTGCCGCCATGGAATCTTCCAAAATAACGCGCCGAAAAAAGGGCAATCAGGAAGCCTCCCATTCCCACGGAAAAAACATTCGGGATTGAATGCAAGTCAAAATTTCCAACGCGAAAAATAAGCGGATACGCAACCATCGCATTAAAAAAGCCCCAAACGACATTGACAGTAGATGTCGAAAGCCCTTCTCCGGGCGGCTTCGCAAAAGGGCTTTGAAAAGCACGCCCCATCATTCCGCTGACAATATGCGGAATGGCGTTGGCGAGAAAAGCGCCGCCGAAAAAATAAGAGATATAGTGTGTCCAGTTCATGTTGATTCCCCCCCCTGGTTATTCCTGTTCAGAGATAAACGCGGGTGCCCGGATACTTGCTATCCGGGCGCTGGAACCACCGCCGGAAAATCAGGCCGAAACACAGAAAACAAACCTCATATATTTCGGACCCCGTGGAGAAGGCGTGGCACACTCGCCCGCGGCGCAGCCGCCGGGCGTTGGAACCACCGCTGGGAAACCAGGCCGAAACAGAGAACGACAAATCTCGTATACTTCAGACCCCGTGCGGTGGGCGTGGCACACCCGCCGCGGCGCAGCCGCGGCGTCAGTATGGCTGTTTTTGATGGTTCGAGTTTCAAGTCATTTCTCCTTGTCCGGGTTATTTAGGCAGAAGCCCCATTTCCTGATAGATTGGGTGCATGACCGTTCTGATTTTGTCCATTTGCAGCGAGAACCACACCGAACCCAAAAGACAGAATGTCCCGGTGATGATAATCGTGTCGGAGGCGCCAATTTTCTGAGCCAAAGCGCCTGCGAGCAGGCTGCCGATTGGAGCCGAGCCAAAATAGGCCATTGCGTAATAGCTGATGACGCGAGCACGCTTATCCTCAGGCACAAGGGTTTGCATAACCGTATTGATCGCCGAAGCGCTTTGCATCATGCCAAAACCCGCAAAGCCCATGAGCAGAAGCGACAGAGCGAACTGGTGCGAGAAGCCGAACAGGATCAACGCAAGCCCAAGGGTAGCCGAGCTCATCTGGATCATATGCGTCAAGCCCACGACCGATTTTCTGAATGCAAGAGAGAGCCCGGAAATGAGAGCCCCTAATCCGGAAGCAGCCGTAAGCCAGCCCAGTGTATAGGGGCCGCCATGGAAAATCTGCCCTGCAAAAATAGGCAGCAAAACCATATACGGGAACCCCATCAGTGAAACGATGGAGAAAAGCAAAAGGATCGTCCTGATAGGGGAAAAGGTACGGACATAATCCCAGCCCTCACGCATTTGCCGGAACAAATTGTCTGCCGTGTCCGCTATTTCCACCGGCTTGATCTTCATCATGAGAAGCGATGCGATCACAGCCAGATAACTGATGCCGTCGATCAGAAAACATCCGCCCTCTCCTGCAAGCCCGATTGTGACTCCGGCAAGGGCAGGACCCAGCAGGCGCGCGCCATTGACCATTGTTGAGTTCAGGCCAATGGCATTTCCAAGATCGTTCCGATCCTCGATCATCTGGACAAAGAATGAATTACGTCCCGGCACGTCGAACGCATTAATCAGCCCCTGCAGGGCGCTAAGCGCGATGACCTCCCGGATCGTAACGATATGGCCCAGGGTAAGGAAGGCAAGTATAAGCGACTGGATGGCTGCTGCGACTTGCGTCCGGATTAGAAGCTTCCGCCGATCCATCCTTTCGACCCAAACCCCCGCCAGGGGTTGCAGAAGGAAGGGAACAATCTGGCCTGAAAAACCGACAATACCCAGAAGGAGCGCTGAGCCGGTCAATCGGTAAACCAACCAGCCGGTCGCCATTCGCGTCATCCATGAGCCTATGAGAGAAATGGTTTGCCCTATAAAAAAGAGCCTGAAATTTCGATTCTTTAATGCGCGCCATGCATGAGAAAAAGAGACTTTCATAAATCGACGAGTTTCTTTATGACTTCGCCCGCCGCAAACAGCTTTTCCTGCTCTTTTTTATCGAGTTTTTCAATAGCGTGAACCAGCCAGGTATGTTTGGCCTCTCGCGTATTTTTGCGCATGTCCTTGCCTTTGGCAGTCAAAACGATGTTCATCTGGCGACCGTCCGTAGGGTGTGGCTTGCGTTCGACCAGCCCCATTTTCTCAAGCGCTGCTATAGCCGTCCCCATGGACTGCGACCTCACTCCTTCGGCGCGTGCAAGGTCTGCCGCGGTTGCCGAGCCATCTTTGTCAAGGCGAACGATGACCGATTTTTGCGTCCATGACAGTTCATGAAGTTCCGACGGGGCCGCCGCCCGGATGCGCCGGATAAGCGAACCCAGGGCAAGCGTCAGTTCGGCTGCGGCCGTTTCGATGTGTTTGGGCGATGACATGGAATTCCCCTGTTTCACCGGGCAGATAGTTAAGCGCCGTTGGCCACCTTCCATTCGTATATCCGAGGTTGCAATGGCGCCGTTTACGGTTGTGATCACAGTATGTCATCTTAACAGCTATACTGTCAAGTTTAGCTGTTGGTATCCGCGCGGATCTGTACTCAATGTAGCCACATACACAATGCATATCGGTTACGCGCGTGTTTCGACCCAGGATCAGGACGCGGCATCACGCGGACGCCGGGACAGGATTAACAGGATTTTTAAAACCCAAGCAGAACATCGGCCTCCAAATCCCCGACCATCGTTTCGGCCCTGCCCACTCAACTCTCCAGCCCTCATCTTTAATCCTGTTAATCCTGTCAAAAAAAGTCTTGGACAGGATTTACAGGATTAAGATTTAAGACCCAAGCAGAACATCGGCCTCCAAATCCCCGACCATCGTTTCGGCCCTGCCCACTCAACTCTCCAGCCCTTCTTTAATCCTGTTAATCCTGTTAATCCTGTTAATCCTGTTAATCCTGTCAAAAAAAGTCTTGGACAGGATTTACAGGATTTACAGGATTTTTAAAACCCAAGCAGAACATCAGCCTCCAAATCCCCGACCATCGTTTCGGCCCTGCCCACTCAACTCTCCAGCCCTTCTTTAATCCTGTTAATCCTGTCAAAAAAAGCCTTGGACAGGATTAACAGGATTTACAGGATTTTTAAAACCCAAGCAGAACATCAGCCTCCAAATCCCCGACCATCGTTTCGGCCCTGCCCACTCAACTCTCCAGCCCCTCTTTAATCCTGTTAATCCTGTTAATCCTGTTAATCCTGTCAAAAAAAGTCTTGGACAGGATTTACAGGATTTACAGGATTTTTAAGACCCAAGCAGAACATCAGCCTCCAAATCCCCGACCATCGTTTCGGCCCTGCCCACTCAACTCTCCAGCCCTTCTCTAATCCTGATAACCCTGCATTTCGGGCCGGCGGCACAGCCGCCCCGCGCTTCTGTCCTTTGCCCCTCATAATCCTTAATCCTGTCAATCCTGTCAATCCTGTCTCTTGCCTCAGGCCGATTTTTGCATTAGAGTTTGCGCATAATCTTCGGGTATGCCCGCCGGGTTCGTCTCACCCAACCAGAAGGGAGAAGACCATGGACGAAGACATTCGCGAAATCGAAATCTCAAGGATCAGTCCGAACCGCCGGATCGTCTATTCGGACGAATCGATCGAAGTGGTCGAGCAGGAAATCAAAAACGGACGGCAGAATCCGATTTTGATTCGCTTCGAACACGATTCATTCCGGATCCTCGACGGAGAAAAGCGCTGGAGGGCCTGCAAAAGGCTCGGGATGACCACGATCAGGGCGCTCATCACCACTTAGTCTTGCGTCCGCGCTTGCCAACGTCTAGTCCAATGCTTACTCACTCAATTCAACCTCATTTCAACCAAAATCTTTTCGTCGAGGCAAAAGGGAAAATGCATTTCGCAGTCTGCATCAAACAGGTGCCCGACACCGCCGAGGTCAAAATCGATCCCGAGACCAACACCCTGGTCCGGGCGGGGGTGGAATCCATGGCCAATCCGTACGATATCATCGCCATGGAGGAAGCCCTGCGGCTCAAGGAAAAATACGGCGCACGGGTGACGGCGATATCGATGGGGCCTCCACAGGCGGATTCCGTACTCAGGCAGGCGCTTTCGATGGGCGCCGACGACGCGATCTTGCTCTCCGACCGCGCTTTTGCCGGCGCGGACACCCTGGCCACGAGCTACACGCTTTCAAAGGCCATTGAGACGCTGGGAAGTGTTGAACCGGTGGATCTGGTCCTGTGTGGGAAACAAGCCGTCGATGGGGATACGGCGCAAACCGGCCCCGGCATTGCCGTAAGGCTCGGTCTTACCCAGTTCACTTATGTGGTCGACGTCGAATCGATCGATCCCGACAAAAAACGGTTGCGGGTCAGGCGGAAGATCGAGGGGGGATTCGAAGTGATTTCCGGCCCGCTTCCGGCCCTTTTGACCGTCGAACTGGAACTCGCAACGCCGAGGAGGGCCTCCCTGCCCATGCTTATCGGCTCGATTCGAGCGCCGGTCAAGGTCTGGGACGCCAAAGCCATAGGCGCCTCCGCCGACCAGGTCGGCATCAAGGGCTCTCCGACCTGGGTAAAGGCTATCGCCTCACCGCAGGTCCACAGGGCCGGACCGAGGTGGGACGCGGCACAGGGTCTTTCAACCGCGGTGTCGGACGCCCTGGACGCCCTTTTTTCGGACGAAAACTTTGCGGCGGGGTTCGTGAAAGGTTGGAAGGCATAGAGCGCAACACCGGATCCGTTGTTTCGGCGGTCTTTACCATTAGAACCGGAATCGCAGTCTCGCACCTCCCTGAATTCAGACACAACTCTTTTTTCGATGTTGGATTGTGAGGACCGATGGCAAAAAACACGCGGGGGATAGAAGTCGCCGAAATCATATCGGACAAGTGCATCGCCTGCCAGATTTGCATAGGAGAGTGTCCCGTCGGCGCCATCGAACTGAACGCTGCCGGGGTGGCGCAAGTAGACCCGGAGGTATGCGTCGGCTGCGGTAAGTGCTTCGACAGTTGCCCGGTCAACGCGGTGAGATTCGAGAAGAAAAAACGCAAAAAAATTTCCGAAGAAAAACCTGCCCACCCGGGTGTGCAACCGTCGACTCACCGGGGAGTCGGGGTTTTTATCGAAACCGTGGACGGCCGGGGGGCCCCGGTTTCATGGGAGCTTACGGGGAAAGCCGCGGATCTTGCCAGGCAGCTGGACACAAAAGTCCTGGGGTTTGTCCTCGGAAGCAACGTGTCCGGTGTGGCCGAGGAAGCGATCGCCTACGGCTGCGACGAGATTCACGTAACCGACGATCCTCTTCTCGCCCGGTACTTGCCCGCCACATACGGCAAGGCGCTCTCCGATCTTTGCGCCGAGGTTCGCCCGGAAATCCTTCTGATAGGCGCGACTTCTCTTGGCCGGGACCTTGCCGGGGTTGTCGCCACACGGCTTAAAACCGGCCTTACCGCCGACTGCACGGGACTCTACATCGAAAAAGAAACGAACCTGCTTCTCATGACCCGCCCCACTTTCGGCGGAAACATCATGGCCACTATTTTCTGCCAGCGCGAGCGGCCCCAGATGAGTTCGGTGAGGCCGCGGGTGTTCGGGATGCCGGATAGAGACGGTGAAAGAAAAGGAATCGTAACGAGTCACGTGTTTAATCCGCCGGCCGGCGAACTGCCCGAGATCGTGAGCTTCATTGCCACGGGCGGGGATGGGGCCGCGGACATCGTTCACTATCCGGCCCTGGTGGTGGCTGGGCGGGGTGCGTGCGACCGCTCGACTCTGCCCCTTCTCGAAGAGCTGGCCGAGCTGGTCGGGGGGGTCGTGGCCTGTTCGCGGCCCGTCGTGCAGGCCGGGCTTCTGCCCTATGAAAGACAGGTCGGCCAGACCGGCAGGACGGTCGCCCCCAGGCTCTATATAGGCGTTGGGGTCTCCGGGGCCGTCCAGCACTTGGTGGCCATCCAGGGGGCGGATAAGATCGTGGCCATAAACTCCGACCCCAATGCGCCCATTTTCAGGGTTGCCGACGCGGGGCTTGTGGGCAACTATCAGGAAATAATCCCCGAGCTGATCGCACAGCTCAGGGGCAAAAAATCCTGACCGGGAAAACTTCATGGAAGAAAAGTTCGATGCGGCAATCGTAGGCGCGGGACCGGCGGGCATTTCGGCTGCGCACGTCCTGGCGGACAGGGGCCTCAAGGTGATCGTTCTCGAAAGAGGCGAATACCCCGGGTCGAAGAACATGTTCGGGGGCGTGCTCTACGGGCGGGCCCTGGGCGGCATAATACCCGATTACTTACAGAAAGGCTGCCCCATTGAACGCAACATCGTCGAGTCGCGAATCAGCTGGCTTTCCGAGGAAGGCTCGATCGGTCTGACATACCGCGACCAGGCTTTTTTCGAAAAACTCCAATACAACGGCTTCACGGTCGGAAGGGCCAAATTCGACCGCTGGTTCGCCGATCAGGCCAGGGCCAAAGGGGCGCTCCTGGTTTGTTCGACGGTCGTGACCGATTTACTGAGGGATGGGGCGGGAAGGGTTGTCGGTGTTAAAACGGACCGGGACGACGGGGATTTGCGCGCAAATGTCGTCCTTCTCGCCGACGGGGTGAATTCGCCGCTTGCCGCCAAATCCGGCTTTCGGCCGGAGGTGCGGCCCGGAAATGTTGCCCTGGCGGTAAAAGAGCTGATCGCGCTCCCCGAGGAGGTAATAGACGAACGATTCGGTGTATCGGCGGGAAACGGCGTCACAAATGAAATCCTGGGAAACGTAACCCTGGGGATGAACGGCGTGGCGTTTGTCTACACCAACAGGCGTTCGGTCTCGATAGGGATAGGGGCCAATCTCTCCGACTTCGCAAGGGAAAGGGTTCGCCCTTACGAGATGCTGGAGCGCTTGAAGCTGCACCCGGCGATCGCACCCCTCATAAAAGACGGAAAACCCGGTGAGTACCTCGCCCACTGGCTCCCCGAGGGAGGCTGGAAGACCGTGCCCAAACTTTTCGGCGACGGCTTCCTCATCGCCGGCGATTCGGCCATGCTGTTCAACGCCCTTCACCGGGAAGGCTCAAACCTCGCCATGGCATCGGGAAGACTTGCGGCGGAAACGATCATCGAGTCGACGGAAAAAGGAGATTTCGACTCCAAAACACTTGGCGGCTATGAAGCGCGGATGCGGGAGTCCTTCGTTTTAAAGGACATGAAGAAATACCGCGGGTTTCCTTCCTTCCTGCAAACCCACGGTGAGCTTTTCACCACCCTTCCCCGCGGGGCCTCGGCGGCTTTTCGCGAAATCCTGACCGTGGACGAGACACCGAAAAAAAACAGGCGCAGCGCGGCCTGGCGGGCAATAAGGGCGGGCATGTCCCCTTTGCGGCTGCTGCGCCTTGTCTGGGACGCATGGAGTTGCCTTCGATGAGCGTAAAAGTAGAAGACAAGCTGTTTTTGGACCGCTTTAACGTCGATGAGGACTCACACCTCCGGCTGATCGACCCCGCCGTTTGCCTCGATAAGTGCGGGGACCAGCCCTGCCTCTATATTTGCCCGGCCAATGTATACAAACTCGAAAAAGACCGCATAAGCGTCAACTACGAAGGTTGCCTCGAATGCGGTTCGTGCCGGGTCGGCTGCCCCCATTTCAATATCGACTGGCGTTTTCCCCGAGGCGGCTACGGCGTGAGGAACAAGTTCGGGTAAGCCGCCCCGGATTAGTGTCCATCCGGAACCCCCCGATGTGGGCACTGACAGTTTCCAATTCGGAAAGCAGACATTTTTCGTCCTGGCTAGGAAATCGAGGCTTTGCGCGGAGGCGTACCCGGGTACGCCGCACAACCAAAGCCGAAGATTGACAACGCCAAGGCGGAAAAGGGCGCTTTCCGGATGGAAACTAGTTTATCCACTTGCCCAGCCTCGACCACCTGATTTTGTGCGCGAGGCTCCCGGCATCGCTGTCCCACGAAAAATAGATGTCGAAGGCCTTCCCCAGAACGTTCTTTAGCGGCAGGGTCCCCCAGAACCGGCTGTCCTCGCTGTTGTTGCGGTTGTCGCCCATCACGAACAGGGAGTCTTTGGGGACTACGACAGGACCGAAGTTTTCAACCGCCTCTATGAACCCCGGAGGCTCGCTTTTGCTGAAGTAGCCCCATGGGTCCTTGAGCTCTTTGTTATTTATTAATATCTTCCCGTTTATGACTTGAACTATGTCACCGGGCAACCCGATGACCCTCTTGATAAAATCCTCCGAGGTGTTTTTCGGGTAAATAAAGACAATTACATCACCCCGGTTCGGGGACCTTGTGATAAAACAGCCTCGAACCCACGAAGGGAATTCGCACTCCATAGATGAATTTATTGACCAGGATGTAATCTCCGGGTAGAAGAGTCGGCTCCATCGACCCGGAAGGGATAAAAAACGACTGTACGATAAAAGTCCGGATAATTAGAGCGAGTACTATGGCTATTGCTATAGCCTCGAGATTCTTTACCGCCTCCCGCTTGTTGAGCATCGCAACTTCCTTTTAAGGGTACCGACAAATGCCCGCTCTTGATTTAACGGCCGCCGCCCGCCAGGCTGAAAAGAAGCACCGTTAGAACGATAAGAGTGACGCCCACATAAATATTATCTTTCTGGATAATAAAGGAAATGACGGTAAACGCAACCCTCATGACGGGGGTGAGGACGAGAACGAGCAGGCCAAGCTGGATTATTCCCCGGCCCGAAAGTGTGCCCGCAAGCCTCAGGGCGCCCCAAACGCTTCGCAGTTCCGAAGGTTCGCCAAGAAAGATATGGTAGGTCGGAAGGTCCCTTCCGTGTTTTATCAGGTACAGAACGCCGCCGGCGAGGACGATGATCGAGGCGGCTATCACTCCGGTCCTTAGCAGAATGCTGATTACAGTGTCGATCTGTTTGTCCGAAATCCGGGGGTGGTTGTCATCCATCGCCAATCCCTCCTCCCCGCTTTTGGTAAGGCCAAAAACCTCTTGGACAGGATTAAAAAAAACCGCCTTCCATCTCTACATCCTCAGTTCTCCCAGCCTTTTAATCCTGTAAATCCTGAGCCTCTTGCAAAAGTCGACTTTGGGTGAATAGATCCAATAATCATAATTCAGGTTCCGGTTAATTCTGCATGGGGGTCTGCCCTGAAGGGGCAGAATACCATAGCCCGGGGCATCGCCCCGGGACGGCATCGCCCCGGGACCTTGACAAACCCTGTAGATCCAAGCCCTGAAGGGGCGTAATATTTCCCAAGGCGGGCCGTCACCATCGCGCTTCTCATTTAATGTCGAACAACGAAAAGTAAATACTTCCGTCCAAGCTCCCCCTTTTAGCCCATGGCAATCCGTGTGTTCAACGGTTGCCTCGGAATGCATCGGCTGGATCAATACTTATAGTTGCCATAGTTTGAATCGGTTCGTAGAATAAGAGATGAACTGCATATATAAACCGGAGGAGCGTGAAAATGGCGGAAAAGCGTCTGAAAAACCTCGTCTACCTGCTTTTGATGGTGTCGTTGGTATTACTGTTTACCCTGGCGTACGGGACGGTCAAACCTCGCGCGCAAACCGATCAACCAAATCTGGTCACCGCCGTCGAGACGGTTGCCAAACAGGCCATCCCGGCGGTCGTGCACGTCGAGGTAACCGAACACCAGGAGGTCGCGAACCCTTTTCTTCCCTTCGAAAACGAGCCGTTTTTCAAATATTTCTTTGGATTACCCAACAAAATGCCCAAAAAGTTCAAGCGGGAGATATTCGGGCTGGGCAGCGGGGTGATCATCGATGCTTCGGGCCATATTCTCACCAACTACCACGTGGTTGGGGGAGCGACCAAAATCCAGGTGGTGCTCGCCGACGGCAGGGAGTTTACCGGAAAGTCCGTAAAAGTCGTCGGGACGGACTCGAAGACTGACCTGGCGGTTATTCAGATCATTGGAAAGGGCCCGTTTCCCTTTCTTCCTTTTGGTAACTCCGACCAGATGAAGGTCGGACAGTGGGTCGTCGCTATCGGGCAACCGCGTGGACTGAGTGAAACCGTTACTCAGGGAATCATCAGCGCAAAGCACCGCACGGGTCTTTCCGAGCCCAGCAGCTACCAGGATTTCCTGCAGACCGATGCGGCCATCAACCCGGGCAACAGCGGCGGTCCACTCGTGAACCTCAACGGCCAGGTAATCGGCATAAACTCCGCGATCATCTCAGAATCCGGCGGGTTCGAAGGGTTGGGGTTCGCCATTCCCTCCAATATAGCCGCCTATGTGTCGCAGGAGTTGATAAAACACGGTAAGGTCGTCCGCGGCTGGCTCGGGGTGAGCCTTCAGAAGATTACTCCCGAACTCGCCAGGTCGTTTAAATTGAGCAGCTTCAAGGGGTCGCTCGTTTCCGACGTGCTAAAGGACGGTCCGGCCGACCACGCCGGCATCAAGCGCGGAGACGTAATCACGGGCTTTAACGGAAACAAGGTCGATAATCCTTCGACGCTGCGAAACGACGTCTCGCTGACACCACCGGGGACGCAGGTAAGCTTCCAAATCTTGCGTAACGGCGCTAAACTCAATATTTCAGTGAAAGTCGGAAATCTCAAGACGCAGCAAACCGCCATGGCCAATGCCCTCAAACAGGAATTCGGCATTGTGGTAAGGCCGACCACCACAGATGAGGCAAACCAGTACGGGCTGAGTTCGCCGGAAGGCGTGGCGATCGTCTCTGTCTTGCCCGACAGTCCCTTTGCCAAGGCGGGTTTTCAAAAAGACGACCTGATACTGCAGATCGACAGTAACCAGGTGGACGGCGCGGCGACTCTTCTTACGGTCCTGAGAGCCTTCAAAGGACAGGTTATCAAGGTTATGGCTGTCGACCACAATTCCGGGCAGAGCACCGTGTTGCAAATGCATTTGCGCTAAACCATGGTGTGGGGAAGGTCCGGTGGGCACGATGATTCTTGTGCCCACCCTTAAAGGATCCGCACCTGGAGTAGGGTGGGCACGGGATTGTAGCGTTGCCCACCATGAGCTTTCCGAGGAGAAAGCAGCTCAGCGGTCTACGGGAGGCGGACCACACTCGCCGCGGCGCAGCCGACCGTGCCTCACCTTCATTTCATACATTCTTTTGTCAGCCTCCATTTGGGCCACTTCTATCCCACTGGAACGGTCGAACGCGGACACCCCCCAGGATGCGCTGACATTTTCGGCCAGAAATTGCTCCTCGATCCTTTTGAGTATTATCGGGACTTTTTCTTCCGTGCACTCGTTTGCAAGGATCGCGAACTCATCGCCGCCGATACGGGAAATATGGTCCACATCCCTTAGCGCCGCCCGCAGGCTCCTGGCGGCACGCATTATCAGGTCGTCGCCCGCGCCATGCCCCAACGAATCGTTTATCTGCTTTAGTCCGTTTAAATCCAGCATTATGACGCAACCCTTGCTTCCATAGCGCTGCCCCCTGACTTTTTCCCGCGCAATGCAGTTTTCCCAGCCGCGTCGGTTGAGCAGCCCGGTCAGGCTGTCGGTTACCGCCTGAGCTTCGAGTTCCTGGGTCAGGTGAGCTATAGCCTGCTCACGCTCTTTGCGGTACGTGATATCCTGTTGGGAGCCCAACATCATCAGCGGCTTGCCCTCGGGTGTCCGGGTAAACACCTTCCCTTGCCACAGCAGCCAGACCCAGTGGCCATCCTTGTGTTTCATCCGTCCTTCGAACTCGTATAGATCGGATTGCCCCCGGAAATGCTTCTTAATCCGCTCATTGCTGATTTTTTGATCGTCGGGATGGCATAGACGCCTCCAGGTTTCGGTGGACACCGGTTGCAGCTCGTCGAGTTCGTAGCCGAGCAGCTGAGCCCAGCGATGGTCATAAACCATCTCGCCCGTCTGGACGTTCCATTCCCATGTGCCGACATTTGTGCCGTCGAGGATCGATGACAGACGCCATCTTTCGATCTGAATCGCTTGCTCGAGCTCTTTTAAATGGGTAACGTCGGCGGAGTAGACGAATATACCGCAAATTTGACCGCCAAAGACGTATGGTATGAATGTCACCAGGTAATTGTGGACTCCGCGTGGAGTAGATATCTCCCGTTCGAAGACCTCTTTTTTCCCCTCGTAGGCAGCGGTGATATGTTGGAAGGTATGTTCATAGAGTTGGTCGTCGAGATCTTTCATCGTGATGCCTAATATCTCACTGCGCGTTTTACCAAACGAGCTGCAATAGGCTTCATTGGCAAACACGCAAACCTGGTTTTGATCCCAGAAGGCCATCATGGCATCGATCTTTTCGACGACATTTGCGATTATTTCTTGTATGTCTCTGGAGTTATCGGTTTTAGCGAGAACCGCCTCCGAATAGTTGTCCACATCGACAATCAGGACCGCTAATTGGTTACCATGAAATCGCAAAGGGAACGCACTGATAAGCGCGTGTATTTCCTCTAGCCTTCCGTCGCGCAGGAGTTGCAGCCTGTGGGGACTGCGAACCACACTGTTTCCTCTGAGCGCTTCGCCTACAGATTGACGAATCACGCACTTGCTGCAGGAGGGCTCGTCCGCAACCTTCCGGTACCTCAGAGAGTGCAGACAATGCAGTGCATCTCCCGCACGCAGCCCGAGCACGGCCTGTTTCTGAGCTGAAAAAAGGGGTTGGGCCGCACTATTATGCTTAATTACGCGCACGTCATCATCAACGACAAAGACCAGTGACGGCATCGCGTCGAAAACCGAGGTAAAGAACTCTTCCGATGTTTTTTCGCCTGGTTTCATTAGACCTGCAATTATTCAGCAGGTCTTCGAGAAAATCAACAAGGTTCATATGAATGGAGAATTGAAAATTGAAAATTGAGAGTGGAAAATTGAGAGGCTAAACCCCTTTGGATGTTTTCACAATCGAGGCCATCAGTTTTACGAGCTCTTCGCTGTCAGTTCGGATAGATTCGAAGCTCTGGTCGGCGATGTACTCGGACTGATGAAGCAAATCCAGCCAGTAAAGTGTCTCGTTGGCTTCTTTTAGGCCGATGGCCATCTTGTGAACAAAATCCGCTTTGCTTTCAGCGTGCTCCGCTTCACGGACTAAAGCGCCGATGGCCGTGCCGCTGCGTAGCACCTTCTTGGATATCACAAACTCTTTCTTCTCGCCCTGCAAATATTTCGTCAGTTTCACAACACGCAACGCAAAGGCAAAGGATTTATCCTTAACGACATTCGCCTTCATTCTCCATTCTCAATTCACCTTCTTGGATATCACAAACTCTTTCTTCTCGCCCCGCAAATATTTCGTCAGTTTCACAACACGCAACGCAAAGGCCAAGGATTTATCCTTAACGACATTCGCCTTCATTCTCCATTCTCAATTTTCAATTCACCTTCTTGGATATCACAAACTCTTTCTTCTCACCCCGCAAATATTTGGTCAGTTTCACAACACGCAACGCAAAGGCAAAGGATTTATCCTTAACGACATTCGCCTTCATTCTCCATTCTCAATTCTCAATTCTTCTCAATTCATTTGCTCTGAATCCCTACACCCTGGCATAGGTGACGGAGTCTTTTTCGAACTCCCCGATGATTTCATCTGTCAGGGTGGGCCGCATTTTTGCCATGACCGCGAGGAAATCTTCCGTGCTCACCTTGTAGTCTTTCTTTTGGGCCACCTCGCGCTCAAAGGCGTGCTGGGCGACCTGTTCGAAAAGATACTGGATATCTGCCGGAGTAAACCTGGAAGTCTCGGCTACGATCCGGTCAAAATCGATCTGCCCGACGTTTATTCGCGACAGGTAATAATCGAGGATCGCCTTTCGCTCGTCGGCATTGAGGCCTCCGACCGGAATTATGCAATCGAACCGGCCCGGCCGAAGCAATGCCGGGTCCAGATGACGAATGTAGTTGGTCGCGCAGACGAGCAGCATGCGCTTGGTTTCGTTTTTAAACAGCGGGACCTGCTTTAAAAATTCGTTGGTTATGCACTTGTCCAACCGGTCGGCATCGTCGCGGGAAGGCGCCAGTTCTTCGAACTCGTCTATGAATATGACGGCGTCTTCGAGCTGCCTCACTTTTTCCATGGTCCTGCGCAGGTTGGCCCCGAGTTTTTCGGCGCCGTCCTGCATGAGCATGCTCGGCGCGATTTCGATGAACCACCACGACAACACTCCGGCTATGGCCTTGACGAAATGAGTCTTGCCCGTCCCCGGGGGGCCGAAGAAGATGATCGTCCGAGGAGGGCTGACACCGTGTTTGCGTGACAGGTCTTCCATTGTCAGGGGCAGGATGATTCTGCGGTTGACAAGTTGCTTCGGGGGCTGGGAATCGGAAATCGTGTCCCAGATTTCCCGGCTGAAGGTCTGGGCCCCCATATCGTTTAGGACGTCTTTTCTTTTGTAGGACAGGTACTCGTCTACGGCCTGCTCCATGTTTTCGAGAAAATCGATGCAGGCCGTCCTTGCGCCTACGTCCCTCGAAGAGTCTCTCTGAGAGCAGCCACTTGTGCTGTTGGATTTTCGCCCACAACTCCGAGGCGATTTCCGGGTCGAACTTCGCCCCCGACATCTCGAAAATTTTGCTCGAATATTCTTCCCCGGTAAGGTTTTCTTCGGTATTCACATTCACTGAGCACCTCGGCTTGGCTGTCCTTGGATTCTAGGGGTGCTATATAATTCATCGCGGCATCGTTGGCAAGCGGCCGAGGCTTGGGCGAACCTGTCCCATGGGAGCTTACGACCGGCAAAAATCCCGCGTTCGGCCAAACGGTCCGTTTTTGACATTTTCATTTTAAAGCCCCTTGTGATAATAGGAAATCTTCACCGCTCCCGCTGCTGCCCGCTTGGGGCTATTGTTCACACCTTGATGGAATGCGCTCATGCTCGATGGACTTCAATTCGCCATTGTTGGTCTGGCCTCGGTGGCCGGAGGGGCTGTAAACGCCCTGGCCGGAGGAGGCACCCTTATCACTTTCCCCACCCTCACCGCCCTGGGCCTGCCCGCCGTTGCCGCCAATGTGACCAATACGGTCGCTCTTTGCCCGGGGTACCTTGGAGGCACCTTCGCACAGCTAAAGGATTTGCGCGGGCAAAAGAAAAGACTTTTGTGCCTCATTCCCGCAGGTGTGATCGGGGGGCTCGCCGGGGGACTCCTGCTGCTGCACACCAACGAACATACGTTCAGAAAACTTGTCCCCTACCTCATCCTTCTTGCCGCGGCACTTCTCGCGGCACAGGGTCCGGTGCGCAACTTTCTCGCCCGCCGCGCATCCCAAAACGGACAGGACCAAGGTAAAGACAACCACCACCCGTCGCGCGCCGAACTCCTGGCCGGCGTCCCGGTGGCGCTTTCCGCCGTCTATGGAGGCTATTTCGGAGCGGGTCTTAGCGTGATCGTGCTCGCTGTTCTGGGTCTCGTTCTCGACGACTCTCTAACGAGGCTCAATGCCCTCAAACAATTCCTCGCCTTTGCGATAAACGTGGCCGCGGCCGTATTTTTTCTTTTCTCCAATCAAGTCGTGTGGCCGGTTGCACTTGTAATGGCGGTCGGATCGATAATCGGCGGGGTGATCGGAGGACGCCTTGCCGGCGCTATTTCCCCCGTCTTGCTGCGCCGGGTCGTCGTAACGGCAGGCGTTGGGATAAGCATAATCTATTTCGTGCACTGAGACCATCTGCGCACTCTTTCCTTTCTATTTGCCGTTCCTGTTGCCGCCTCTATTTGCCGCTCCAGGTTGCCGTTTTGCACCACTATATAGCTCCGTGCTATATGGTTATGCGGACCCATGCGCGTTGGGCCTGCCGCTCTTTCCAAAAAGAATATTTCGATGCGAAGCCAGTCACCATCCGTGCTGTAAAAATCACTCCATGCTGTAAATCACTGCTGTTAGCTTGGCTGTTACCTGGCTGTTATGCGTGCTGTTAGCTCGCTGTTATTTTCGAGGTAAAAACCACGCATATCAATACAAATCAAATAGTTAAGGAAACATTAAAAAAATTATCGCTGTTTTATCAGCAAGGGCCGGGAACCAATCCCGCGGGTAATACCTTGAGTTGCCGCCGGTCCGGGCGTATATTCGAAAACCAATGTTTGATACCCCTTACTAAGAAGGAGCCTTCGATGAACATTGACCGTCTCGTGTTGCGTATTGCCGGGAGTCTTGTCTTGATAAGCCTTTTGCTCTCGGTTGTCTGGACGCCGAAGTGGTTGTGGTTTACCGCTTTTGTCGGGGCCAACCTCATCCAGGCTTCCTTCACCGGGTTTTGCCCGACGGCAAAGATCCTCAAAGCGTTCGGCGTAGCTCCGGGTGAAGCATTCAAGTAGAAACCCCCCGGTTTAAACCTTCAGTGGACGCCCACCGGAGGCCCCTTGCGCAGGCTGAGTCTTTTTAGCGCCAGGGCCGCCGGGACACACAGAAGACTGCAGAAGGCCAGAAACCTGAAATCGTCCATGTAGGCCAGAAGAGTGGCCTGCTGAACCGCCAGGCCGTAGATGGACACAAGGGCCGTGTGGCCCGCGTGAGCGGAATCGGCGTGGGAGGCGAAAAGCGCCTTTAATGCCGTGAAGTAGCGCTCAAATACCGGGTTGTAGGGGTTGATATGGGCCGAGATGTAGGTCTGGTGCTCTTGGGCTCTGCGGGCGAGCATCGTGGTGACAATCGAAATCCCGAAACTGCCGCCGATGTTTCTCATCAGGTTGAAAATCCCCGTCGCGTTGCCCATCTGCTCGTTGGGCAGACCGGCCATCGTGAGGGTGGCAAGAGGCACGAATATCAGCCCCATCGCAAGTCCCATGAGAATATTGGGCGTGGCTATATTGATAATCGAGATTTGCAGGTTCAGCCCGCTTAGCTTGTAAGAAGAATAGGCAAGCAAAAGGAATCCGCAGGTCATCAGCTTTCGGCTGTCGACAATCCCGATCACCCTTCCCACGAAAAACACGGCAATGATCGCTCCGATGCCTCGGGGAGTGAGCGCGACTCCACTCCAGAAGGCCGTGTATCCCATAAGGTCCTGCACGAGCAGCGGCTGAAGAGTGATGGTGCTGTAGAGCACTACGCCGACCATGGTCACAAGGGCTGTGCCCACGGCAAAGTTGCGGTCTTTTAGCGCTCTTAGCTCTACGATGGGCTCCTTTTCGTTTAGCTCCCAGATAACGAAGCAGACCATCGAAATCAAACAGATCAGGCTTGCCCAGCGAATCCAGGGGGTTCCAAACCAGTCGTCCCTCTGCCCCTTGTCCAGGATGATCTGGAGTGTCGCCAGCCAGAGTGCCATAAACGAAAAGCCCACATAGTCAATCCGGCGGCCGGCGGAAAGCCTTGCGGACATCAGGTAAGGCGGGTCTTCGATGAACATCTGGCAAAGATAAAAGGCGAGAGCGCCGACCGGCAGGTTGATATAAAAAATCCATCGCCAGGTGTAATGATCGGTTATCCAGCCCCCAAGCGTGGGACCGATTATCGGTGCTACCACAACCCCCATGGAAAAGGCCGCCATGGCCATTCCGCGCTTTGCCGGCGGGAAGCTTTCGAGGAGAACGGACTGGGAAATGGGCTGAAGGGCCCCGCCTGCCGCGCCCTGAATGATCCTGGCGACAATGAGCGCGGCAAGCGTTGGGGCCGCCCCGCAAATGGCGGATGCCGCCGAAAACAAGGCGATGCAGGTAAGAAGAAAGCGCTTGCGCCCGAACCTTATGCCGATCCACCCGGTCGCGGGCAGAACTATCGCGTTTGAGACCAGGTAGCTGGTCAGCACCCAGGTGGCTTCATCGGTTGTTGCGGAAAGATTTCCGGCGATGTGAGGCAGTGCGACGTTGGCAATGGAGGTGTCGAGCACCTCCATAAAGGTCGCCATCATAACGGAAACGGCGATCAACCAGGGATTGTAACTGGGGCGCCATTGGGCGGCAGCGGGACTGTTTTGGGCGCTCACGCCTTTGCATCTCCTTCGGACTTCGAGTAAACAGTGGCGTTAGCGGCCTTCGCTCCAATAGTCAAACGGGTGAGACCGGGGCCTCCACCCAGGGCCAGTCTCCTTCTTCTCTAAGCCTTCCCGCCATACCCACTATCATTTCCGTTGCCGAGGCAAAGTCGATCGTTCCCGTATCCATCGCCAGGTGGAAATTGCGGGCATCGAACCGGTCAAGGCCCGTGCAAAACCGGATGTAGCGTGTCCGCTCCTGGTCGCTGCGGTCGATCATATCGGCCGCCTCCCCTTCGGTTTTTACACCATAAAGGCTCATGACCCTTCGTATTCGAAAGCTGAACGGGGCGTGGATGAACACATTGAAAAGTTTGGCCTGCCCGCGCAGAAGATGAAATGCCCCGCGCCCCACGACCACGCATGGCCCCTTGGAAGCAAGCTCGTGCAGAAGGCGCTTTTCGGTTTCGATCAGCCGCTCATCGGTAATCCAGCGCGGCGGTGGAATGTAGATGCCCTCGGGAGCACCCAGGGCAAAAACCGCTATGAGCTTATCCCAGAAGCTTTGTAAACGTTCGTCCCTGTTTTCCAGCTCCCCCTCGTGGCATCCAAGCTCCTTGGCGGCCTCATGCAGGATCTGGTGATCCATGTATGCATAGCCCAGCCGCCTTGCCGCCTGCATGGCGATCAAAGCCCCGCCGCTGCCCAGTTCCCGCGTGATCGTTATGGCAATTGGACCTGCCATCTTGATTGCCCCCTAAACTAGAAGTTAAGCCTTCTTTACATTTTTGGGAAATTGTCAAACAAAGATCGCCTCAAAACCGCGGGAGCTTCGCGCTCCTTTATGCATCACGGTTTTTGCTCCGTGGCTCTTCTGGCCTCATCGATTATTTCGAGAAGTGAGGCAAGCTTTTCCTTTGGCCTTCGCCCCTCGAACTCCTGCCACTGCTGAGGCGAGAGTAATTTTTTCAAATATTCTTCCACGGGAAAGTACGCCTGCCAGCAGAAAACGATCCGGTGGCACGGAAGTGTTCCCCCTTCCCGCAGGCAGTACGTGAGAGGGGCTTCTCCGCCCAGCCTCGGGCACCTTATACAAAGCTGATTGCTGTCATCCATAGAGTGTACACCTTGCACCGGAAGCGCCCGCATAAAACCTTTGCAAACGCCCCCGGGTAGCAGCTGCGCCTCAGGGCTTCGGATAATTTTCGATCGACTTGAGCGCCACAGCTATCTCCTCGTCGCTTAGCCTGTGCTGGGTGAGTTTCCCGGAAAGAAACGCATCGTATGAGGCTAGATCTATTATCCCATGACCGCTGAAGTTAAAGAGTATAGTCTTTTGTTTTCCTTCCTGCTTTGCCCGCTCCGCCTCCTGAATCACTGCGGCTATAACGTGATTGGTCTCCGGCGCGGGGATCACCCCTTCGGACCTTGCCCATTTCACACCCGCGGTGAAGGTCTCGATCTGGTCGTAGGCCCTTGCCTCGACGATTCCTTCCTTTACGAGATGGGAAACTATCGGGGCCATGCCGTGGTATCTCAACCCGCCGGCATGAATGGGTTCGGGCAAGAAGCTGTGACCCAGGGTGTGCATGGGCAATAGAGGCGTGGTCATCGCGATGTCTCCAAAGTCGTAGGCAAACGGCCCGCGCGTCAACGTGGGGCAGGATGTGGGTTCGGCGCCCACAATGGAGATGTCTTTACCGTGGATCTTGTCGCATACGAAGGGCAGGCTGATGCCGGCGAAATTACTGCCCCTCCTGCACACCCCATAACCACATCCGGGTATTCGCCGATCTTTGCGAGCTGTTTTTGCGCCTCGAGCCCTATAATGGTTTGATGAAGCAGCACGTGATTTAGAACACTTCCAAGAGAGTAGCGCGAATCCTTGCCTCCAACCGCGTCCTCGATGGCCTCGCTTATGGCTATCCCAAGGCTCCCCGGGGAGTTCGGGTCCTCGGCCAGGATCTTTTTGCCCGCCTGCGTCCTGTCGCTCGGGCTGGGAATGCACTCCGCTCCCCATGTGGCCATCATCATCCGCCGGTACGGCTTTTGGTCGTAGCTGATTCTCACCATGAAGATCCGGCACTCGAGGCCAAACATCGCGCACGCCATGCTGAGGGCGCTTCCCCACTGGCCCGCGCCGGTTTCAGACGATAGCCTCTTTATGCCGAAAACCTTGTTGTAGTAGGCTTGAGGGATAGCGGTATTGGGCTTGTGAGACCCGGGCGGGCTTGCCCCTTCGTACTTGTAGTAAATTTTTACGGGAGCATCGAGGAGCTTTTCAAAATTGATCGCGCGGCAAAGTGGCGATGGGGCGCCAGAGAAGGTATTTTTCGAGCACCGGCTCCGGGATGTCTATCCAGCGTTCGGTCGACACCTCCTGCTCGATCAGATTCATCGGGAAAACAGGGGCCAGGTCCTCGGGTTTGACCGGTTTGCCTGTCCCGGGATGAAGAGGCGGACACATCGGCGTGGGCAGGTCGGACAGTATATTGTACCATTGCCTGGGTATTTCGTTGTCTGCCAAAACGATCTTTCTTTGCTCCATTTTCTTCTCCTGACCGGATTAAAATTAGACAATCATGGGCGCCCCATAGACGAGAACCCATATATAAAACAAATCTGGGAATTTAGGAATTGAGGAATTCGCGCCGAAAGCTTGTGGGCTTGCCTAACCCCGGCGCCTCCACATTGCGGAAAAAAAACCGTCCGCGTCGTGCTTATGGGGCCAGGAGCGGTAGTAAGGGCCGGAAGCCATTTCCCGGCAAAGCGGCGGGAGGTGTTCGCCGGCCGGCTCGACGGAAAGCTCGGAGTGTGACTCCCCAAGATGCTCGGCAACCGATTCGTTTTCCTCCCTGAAGACTGTGCAGGTTGCATAGACCAGTACGCCCTCAGGCTTTAAAAACCCCGACGGCATGTTCGAGAAGTTCCCTCTGGATAAGTGAGAGCCGGTAGGAATCCTTTATGTGCCGTCGCCATTTGATATCGGGTTTTCTTCGGACCGTCCCAAAACCCGTGCAGGGAGCATCGAGCAGGACCCGGTCGAAAAGGCCCACAGTTTGGGGCTTGAGCGCAAGGGCATCTTCTGCGAGCGTACGAATTATCGTTATTCCCTGCCTTTGTCCGTTCTTTAGCGCTTCGTCGAGCTTCCAGGCGGATTTATCGACACTTAACACTTCACCCTCATTTTTCATAAGGATGGCGATGTGGGCCGATTTTACCCCCAAGCCGCAGCATAGATCCAGAACACGCTCGCCGCGCCCGGGCGCAAGCAGCATCGACACTATCTGCGAAGCTTCGTCCTGGGTTTGCACCAGGCCTTCCCGGAAAGGCAGCCGTCCCCGTTATGTCCCGCCTTATTTGTTTTACGCGGATGGCGTCTTTGAGGCGCGCGGATGGCGCCGCCTCTATCCCTTCGTCCGTAAGGGAAGCGATCGCTTCTTCGCGGGAAGCCCTGAGGGTATTTACCCTGAAGACCGCCGGGGCGATTTGGTTGCTCGCATCGAAAAAAAGCCCCGCTTCTTCTACGCCGATCTCATCTATCATCCTGCGCGTCAGCCAGAGCTGGTTGGAAGTCATAACGGCCATGTGGGCGGCAGGGTCTTTTTGAGAATCCGGCCAGTCCCAATTGCCGCCGCTTGCGCTGTCTGGTGCGGCGGATCCCGGCCGCGGCTCGCCTTGCGGCTTCGCGCAAAAGCCCGTTTATAAACCTTATGACATGAGGGGGCTGGCTGCTCTTGGCGATCTCGACCGCATCGTTTACGGCCGCATGGTCCGGAATGCGGTCCAAAAACAGAATCTGGTAGAGGGCGAGCCTAAGCAAGACCCGAACTTCCGGAGCAATCCTGTCGGGCCGCGTCTTGCTGAGTTTGTCGATGTGCCAGTCGAGTCGCCCGCGCCAGCGCTCAACGCCATAGACAAGCTCGGTTAGAAGCGCTCGGTCGCGCTCATCCAGCCTTGAATGCCGCTCCAAAGTGGTCCGGATCAGCCGGTCGGGATGGGGCGCCTTCTGCTCGATGTGCAGCAGAATATGATAAGCCAGAATTCGTGATGTAACCATTTAATGGGATAAACCTCAATTTTCCGAACTCTCAGACCCCTGCGGAAGCACTTTCCTCAGCACGGCTTCGACCCGGTCCAGGGCGACACTGGTATTGAGGCACGGCCCGAAGGGCCTCTCGTTAAATATCCCGAAAACAGGCAGGGGAGTCGTGTCCTGGATACCGCTTGTGAGATCCCGTTCACATGCCACAGCGATGATCAGGTCGGGGCGGGTATCGATCACTATCCGCCGCGCAATGGTGCCCCCGGTTGCTACCGCAAGGTGAGTACCGTATTTTTCGGAAAGCTCCAGAAGGTCTTTTATGGTGCACTTGCCGCAGCGCTTGCAGTTCTGCACACGGTGAGTGACCTTTACCTTGCAGTCTTTGTCCTGCAGGCAGTGAGGCATAAGGAGCAGGACCGACTTCAGCGGCTTTCCGTTGCTGCACTGGGCTAAGACAAGCTCGTTGTTTACGGCCACAAACGCATGTTGGACCTGTTCGCGGCGAAAACCGGCGAGCCTCCCGATACCGATAAGGATCGGCAGTAGCATCCGTATCGCAACGCTACGGAGCTTCCTGGAAAAGGAAATATCGCGGCCAAGGGCAAAAACGACGGCTAAAAGGGCGAGGCTGCCAAGCAGCACGGCTCCGGCGACTGCCGTCAGGACTCCCATTATGAGGGGAAGATGAACCGAGATGCGTCGGAAGCCGTAATAGGGCACTATGTAAAGGATGGCGAGCCCTGCTGTGGCGATGATCCCGAAAAGCGCAACAAGCGATATTATTACCCGCTTTTCCGAACCAACGGCCATTGGGCTAAACGCGGGAAGCACTTCCTTCCGGGGAAGTTCCGTCGGTTTTTCCACTCGAATCATTCCAGAAATGAGCCTTGCGGTATGGGCCTGCCGCGAGAAAATTCACCCGCGCTCATGCGCCGCATCCCCTCCATTTGGAGCTCTCCCAGGCACAGCGGTTCGCCGCAGCCTCCAGAAACGATCAGGCCGCTATCCGCCATTCCGATTACCTCGCCGGCACGCCCGGCGGTCGCCCAGGAAACCGAAGCGGCACTAAAGCACTTGACCCTTTTGCCCCCCAAAAAAAACCATGCGCCCGGCACAGGATCAAATGCACGAATTTTATTTATAATATCTTTCGCTGGAGAATTCCAATCAATCCTCAATTCCACTTTTCTTATGGGAGGGTCGTAAGTTGCCAGGCAGCTGTCCTGGGCCAAGGGAGAAATCCGTCCCGCACTCCAGTCGCCAAGAGCCTCAAGGAGAAGTTCGGCCCCTCTTTCGGCGAGCTTTTTGTAAACAGTCCCAAAAGTATCGTAAGGCCTGATCGATGATTCCTTTTGCAAAAGCACCGGGCCGGTATCCAACCCTGCGTCGAGAAGCATTATCGAGATGCCGGTAAGGCTTTCTCCTGCCAGCATGGCCCGCTGAATGGGCGCAGCTCCCCGGTGCCGGGGCAAAAGAGACCCGTGGATGTTCAAAGCTCCCAGCGGGAAGAGATCCAGAAAAGATTGCGGAAGGACCTGGCCGAAAGCCGCCACTACAGCGCACTGAGCGCCGTATGAGCGGACAGTCTCGATGACTTCCGCCTCTCGGACGCGCTCAGGTTGGTATACGGGAAGCCCCCACTCAATCGCCAACATTTTGACCGGAGACTGATGGATTTTTCGACCTCTGCCGCTTGCCCGATCCGGTTGCGTTATCACAAGGCGCACATCCGCTTTGCATTCGAGCAATTTTCGCAGGGATGGAACGGCAAAATCAGGCGTTCCTAGAAATACTAATCCATGCACAGTTGCGGTTCCGCCCCCTCCTCCTTCATTTTCTTTTTCCATTTTCTTTTAAAAATGTCCCTGGCAATCGGACTTATGTGGTCGATAAACAATTTGCCTTCCAGGTGGTCCATTTCATGCTGGATGGCAATCGCCAGAAGGCCTTCGGCGGTGATTTCAATTTTATTGCCTTCGCGGTCCGTCGCCTGCACCACGATTTCCTGGTGGCGGATTACGCTTGCAAAATATCCCGGTATGCTAAGACAGCCTTCCTCGTACTTTGTCTTGCCGCTGGCGCTTATCAGTTCCGGGTTTATGAGCACCAGCAGTCCGCTTCCGGGCTCCCGGCACTCGACGTCCAGGACCACCACCCTGACGGGCCGCCCCACCTGGTTTGCGGCAAGACCTATTCCTGGCGCCTCGTGCATCGTCTCGATCATGTCATCTATCAGACACTGAATAGGCTCATCGATACACTCGACGCGCTCGGCCTTTTGGCGCAAAACCGGCTCCGGATATACACATATTGGTAAAAGCGACACAGCATGTCTTCCTTGTTTATTTCAATTCTGCACAGGCGGCAAGGCCGCGACGCTATAATTGTAATTTCTTGAGGCGCGGTTTTCAATAACGCAGTGGGAAGTCGTGTGACATATAGGAGTATGCATTCGTTTTGAGCTGTTTATTCGCCCTTCGATTACTCGCCCGGCACAAATCGTGCAAACTAGCGAGTCATCGGAGGAGCAACTTTTCCACCTCCGGTTTCACATTGAGACGCATGTCATAGCAGATTTATTCCCCTAACGGCAGGGGAAAGCGAAAAGGAGCCCCGGTGCAATGCAAAACTCCCCGGAAAGGCCGCTTGTAAGCGTCATAATTCCCGCCAGAAACGAGGCGCAGGGGATTCAATCGATAATCGCAAGAGTCCGGCGAGTACTAGCTGAAAGCGGGCGCAGCCATGAGATCATCGTCGTTGACGACGGGTCTTCGGACCAAACCACCGACTTGGCCGGTGAAGCAGGCGCGATCGTTTTGTGCCATCCCTACAACATCGGAAACGGCGCGGCAATAAAGACCGGAATAAGGTATGCCAGGGGCGTTTGCCTCGTAATGCTAGACGCCGACGGGCAGCACCCGCCCGAAGAGATCCCGGCCCTTCTCGATTTGCTCGAAAAATACCACATGGTGGTTGGCGCCAGGACCTCGGGTTCAAAAAGAAGCCTTCACCGCAGCCTGGCCAACAGGGTCTATAACCGGTTTGCCTCCTACGTGTGCGGCCGCCGAATCGAGGACCTCACCTCCGGTTTCCGGGCAATAAGGGCAGGCGTTGCAAAGGAATTCGTATCTCTTCTTCCCAACACCTTTTCTTACCCTACGACTATAACCCTCGCAACGGTGCGCTCAGGCTACAGTTTGGCGTACCTGCCGATAAAGAGTCCGGGGCGGGTTGCCGGCACCAAGAGCAAAATCCGGCTTCTCAGTGACGGAACCCGTTTTTTCCTCATTATTTTTAAAATAACGACCCTGTTTTCGCCGCTTAAGATTTTCCTCCCAGTCAGCGCGTTCACCTTCCTGACAGGGTTGAGCTATGGTCTCTACAAAATTTTTATGCTGAACGGCCGCTATGGCCCAACATCTCAGATGCTGATCGTATTCTCCGTTTTGATTTTTCTAATAGGGCTCGTCTCAGAGCAGATCGCGCAGTTGCGCTTCGACCGCAGCATTCCTTTTGCCGGTGAAAGACTACGGATGTATGCGGGCCCGGAGAGGCGAATACAAAAGGAAAGCTCCGATGGACCTGCCGCTCCGCCTGAAAGCCACGGAGGACTCGATAAGCCCAGGACAACGGGGTAGGACTCTGTCATAGTCTTGACTCAAGTTTTGTTCACAGGCATCCCGCAAATTACTTTATGGAAACCCGAACCACAATTACCAAAAAACCGGGGCAAAAAAATTGCCCCGGTTTCCTTACCATCCACAGTTCGTGCGGGAGGACTGTCTGACTGCGGCTTTGTCTCTCCGCTCCGACGTCAATTAATACATATCATCCATGCCCATGCCGCCCATGCCGCCCATGCCGCCCATGCCGCCCATGCCGCCGCCAGGAGGCATCATCGGGGGGGCCTTCTTCTTGGGCTTTTCCGCAATCATCGCTTCAGTCGTAAGCAGAAGAGATGCGACGCTGGATGCGTTCTGAATGGCGAAGCGGACCACCTTGGTCGGATCGATGACACCCGCTTCAACCAGATCGCAGTATTCATCGGTATCCGCATTGAAACCGAACGATCCCTGGCCGGACTTAACACGGTCGACGACCACCGAACCTTCCTTGCCGGCGTTATTGGCTATCTGGCGTATGGGTTCTTCGATCGCCCGCCTTACTATATTGCGCCCAAACTGTTCCTCGCCTTCGACTATCACGCTGTCGAGGGCTCCTGCGCAGCGAAGAAGAGCGACACCGCCGCCTGGGACAATTCCTTCCTCCACAGCAGCCCTGGTCGCGTTTAAGGCATCCTCGACCCGCGCCTTCTTTTCCTTCATCTCGGTTTCAGTGGCCGCGCCCACCTTTATTACCGCGACTCCTCCCACCAGCTTTGCAAGCCTTTCCTGGAGTTTTTCACGATCATAGTCCGAGGTTGTTTCCTCGATCTGTGCCCTGATCAGCTTCACCCGGCCCTCTATAGCGTCGCGCGAACCGGCGCCGTCAACGATCGTCGTATTGTCCTTGTCGATATTGACTCTTTTGGCGGACCCAAGGTCCTTCAGTGAAACGTTTTCAAGTTTTACGCCGAGGTCTTCTGAAATTACCTGACCGCCGGTTAGGGCTGCGATATCTTCAAGCATCGCCTTGCGCCTGTCTCCAAACCCGGGGGCCTTGACGGCGCTAACCCTGAGCGTCCCCCTCAACTTATTAACTACAAGGGTCGCCAGCGCTTCTCCGTCCACATCTTCGGCTATAATCAGAAGGGGCCTCCCCATTTTTGCGATCTGTTCGAGAATGGGCAGCAGGTCCTTCATGTTGCTGATTTTCTTTTCGTTGATCAATATCAGAGGCTCGTCGAGAGCCGCCACCATCCGTTCGGGGTCGGTGACAAAATAGGGAGAAATGTACCCGCGGTCGAACTGCATGCCTTCAACCACGTCCAGGGTCGTTTCCATGCTTTTGGCTTCTTCGACCGTGATCACGCCTTCCTTGCCAACCTTGTTCATGGCCTCGGCGATAATATTGCCTATCCCCGAATCGTTGTTGGCGCTTATCGTTCCTACCTGGGCGATTTCTTTCTGGTCCTTGGTGGGCTTGCTAAGCTTTTTCAGTTCCTCGACAACCGCCTGGACCGACTTTTCGATTCCTCGCTTGAGGGCCATCGGGTTGTGACCGGCCGCAACGAGTTTGGCTCCTTCGCGAAAAATGGCCTGGGCAAGAATGGTCGCAGTAGTCGTCCCGTCGCCTGCTACGTCCGAGGTCTTGCTCGCAACTTCTTTGACCATCTGTGCGCCCATGTTTTCAAACTTATCCTCGAGTTCGATTTCCTTCGCAACGGTTACACCGTCCTTGGTGACAAGGGGCGCCCCCCAGGACTTTTCCAGCACCACGTTGCGCCCTCTCGGGCCAAGAGTCACCTTGACCGCGTTAGCCAGGGTGTCAACCCCCTTCAACATCTTCTCTCTTGCTTTAACGTCATATTTGATTTCTTTTGCCGGCATCTTTTCGATCCTCCTTCGCCTTTTCGCCGCTTATTCGATAATGCCCAGGATGTCGTCCTCTCGCATTACCAGGTAGTCTTCATCTCCAAATTTGACTTCCGTACCGCCGTACTTGTTGAAGATCACTCTATCGCCGGGTTTTAACTGCAATGGAACTGTCTTGCCGTTTTTAAGAATAATTCCTGTCCCGACGGCGATCACTTTTCCCTGCTGCGGTTTTTCTTTGGCTGTATCGGGGATGATGATGCCACCGGCGGTTTTTTCCTGTTCCTCGAGTCGTTGAATGATGATCCTGTCGTGAAGCGGTCTGTACGCCATTCTGCAGCACTCCTTGATTTTTTAGTGGATTTGCCCAAAGGGCTGTCGGGTATTATAGTAGCACTCTTTCTAGCTGAGTGCTAACCAATATAAAACGACAACGCCAAAAATCAAGAAGCGAATTCATGAATTTTCGATTTAAGAGCCAAGGGACGAAAGACAAATCATTTTCCACCACACCACCCGCGCACGATACGACGAAAAGCTCTCACCGCCTGCGCAATGTCGGGCGCCTGCGTGACGGCGGTGACCACTGCGACCTTTCTTGCCCCGGCTTCCAGAACCTGCATTAAGTTATCTTCTTTTATTCCGCCCATGACGGTAAATGGAATCCGGAGCCGGGGCGCTATTTCAGCAATGGCCTCCGGGCCCAGAAATTGTTCCACGCATTGCTTTGTCCCGGTTGAAAAGATCGGACCGATATTTACGTAATCGGCCCCTTCGTCCTGCGCGCGCAAGGCTTCCTCCAGGTTGTGCGAAGACACGCCGATCAGAAGGTCGGGGGCAATATTTCTCGCCGCCCAAACCGGAAAATCCTCCTGCCCGAGGTGGACCCCGTCGGCACCCACAGCAATGGCGACATCTACCCGGTCATTTATGATGAGCATCAGGCCTGCTTCTGCCGTACGTTTTCTGAATGCTTCGGCCAGCCGGAAAAAATCCTTCTCGCAGAGATCTTTTTCCCTTAGTTGGACGATCAGTGCCCCGCCTTCTATTATCCCGTCCAGCACATCGAGGTCGGACCTGCCGTTGGAGAGTCTTTCACAAGTTACCGGATAGATGTCAGTCTCTTCTAAACGGGATTTTCTTTCATCTCTTCCCATTACATTGCTCCATAACCCGGGAGTAGGTTTTTTCACCCGGCTTTTCGTTTCTCAGTCCGAAAACCCCCCGATTCTTTCAGCTGCTTCTCCATCAATGGTTTCGATCAGTTTGAGTATGAGTTTCACCGTAGTAAGATAGTCGGATATATCGAGTATAGTGTTGTGGGTATGTATGTAGCGGGACGGGACACCAATGACCACGGTGGGTACACCGGAAGCGTGCAGATGGATTGGAGCGGCGTCGGTCCCGCCTTTCCTCCTGACTGCGAGTTGGTAGGGGATCGAGTTTTTTTCCGCTGTTCCGATCACTAACCGTATGAACTCCCGGTTAAGAATAGCCGAAGGGTCCATGAATCTGATCTGAGGTCCGCAGCCAATTGCCGCCTGCCGGTCGTGCTTGCCGATGCCGGGCAAATCATCTGCCGGAGCACCTTCGACAACGATGGCCAGATCCGGTGAGGCTGAATATGCCGCGGCCCGCGCCCCTCGGGTTCCAACCTCTTCCTGGACTGTCCCAGCGAAAATAACCGTATTCGGGTGCGACGTCCCGGTGGACTCCTGCGCCGCCTGGATCACCACCGAAAGCCCGGCCCTGTCATCGAAAGCCTTTGAGAGAAGAAGATCCGGGTTGCGCATCCGAGTAAAAGAACTGTCCGGCACGATGGCATCACCGAGGCCGACTCCGAAGGCCCGCACCTCACCGGCATCCCGGGCACCTACGTCGATGAACATCTCTTCTATGCTCATCACCTTTTCACGCTCGGTTTCCGAAAGAAAATGAGGAGGCTTCGCGCCGATCACCCCCGGTATCTCGACGCCTTCACTTGTGCGGATGCGCACTCGTTTGGCGAGAAGCGTATGCGCCCACCAGCCGCCAAGGGTTACAAACCTGAGGAGGCCGTCGTCAGTTATTGCCTGAACTGCGAGCCCGACTTCGTCCATATGCGCCGGCACAAGGATTCTGGGACGGTCGGAAGACCCCTTTTTCTCGCAAAAGATATTACCTGCTCTGTCAGTGCGTACACCCTCCCCCAATTCCTTTCGGAAAATACGCCTTACTTCGTTTTCCTGCCCCGGAGCCCCGTGCGCCTGGCTCAATTTTTCAAGCAGTTCGATCCCTTTTTCTTTTATCGAATCGTTCATTTTTTAGTCCTCGACTGATTATATTGTTACTCGGTCATTAGCAGCACACGATTTTAAAGTTAATTCCACTGAAATTGGAATAAATATAGAGTTTCTAAAATAACCGGCAAAAATGATGGGCGATGTCAATATGGCGCGACAGGCGAAGATGGATAGGCATGGCACGGTGGATTCCGCCCTGGAGATCCTCAGCGATGGAAACAGCAAGGGGCGCCTATCCAGTCTGCTGCCCTTCATGGGACCGGCGTTCATCGCCAGTGTCGCTTACATCGACCCCGGAAATTTCGCCACCAACATCCAGGGGGGCGCTCAGTTCGGTTATACTCTGCTCTGGGTCATCGCCGCGAGCAACCTTATGGCGATGCTTGTCCAAATCCTGTCGGCAAAGCTCGGCATAGCTACCGGACTCAATCTCGCAGAGTTGTGCCGCGACCATTTCCCCCGTCCTGTCGTTCTCACAATGTGGGCGGTGATGGAGATCGTGGCGATTGCGACCGATCTTGCCGAGTTCATAGGAGCGGCGGTCGGCTTTAACCTTCTGCTTGGCATTCCCCTCTGGACGGCAGGAATATTAAGCGGTATCGCCACCTTCCTGATCCTCGGGCTGGAACGCTACGGTTTTCGCCCGCTCGAAGCCGTTATAACCGCTCTTGTCGGTATCGTATCGGTCAGCTATCTGGTCGAGACCGTGCTGGACAAACCTGCCTGGTCTGTTTTGCTGTACCATACGGTCGTACCGAAATTTTCCGGCGCCGAAAGCATACTGCTCGCCACGGGGATCGTCGGGGCGACTGTCATGCCTCACGCGATTTACCTTCATTCCGCACTTACCCAAGGCCGCATTGTCGTAAAGGATCCCTTAAGGCAAAAGAGACTGTTCCACTTTGAAATCGTCGATGTGCTCGTGGCCATGGGGCTTGCCAGCCTGGTCAATATGGCGATGCTGATCATGGCCGCATCCACATTCTTCAAACACGGGCTGACCGGGGTTGGTACTCTCGAGACCGCATACCACACTCTGCAGCCGCTGCTGGGGAGGGCATCGGGGGTGATTTTCGCCGTCTCGCTTCTGGCTTCCGGGCTGTCCTCTTGCGCCGTGGGGACGATGGCCGGCCAGATCATGATGCAGGGCTTTTTGCAGCGGAAAATCGCAATCTGGATACGGCGCCTTGTAACCATCGCACCGTCCATGGCAGTGATTCTGATCGGGCTGGACCCGACAAGGACTCTTGTAATCAGCCAGGTCGTTCTCAGTTTCGGGCTCCCGTTCGCTCTGATTCCGTTGATCATGTTTACGAGGCGCAAAGACGTGATGGGAGTACTGGTCAACAACTCCGCCGTGACGGCGCTTACGTGCCTGGTGGCGGCCCTGATCCTTGCTTTGAACTTGTACTTGATTTATTCGATATTTGCCGGGGGGTGAAAAAAATGTTTAAACATCTGCTGGTCCCTCTGGATGGATCGCAACTCGCGGAAGCTCCGCTGTCGGCCGCGGTTTCGCTTGCCCGGATGCTGCGGGCAAAAGTGACGCTTATCCACGCCATCGAAAAGGGGGCTCCTCGAGAAATCCACGGAGAGCGGCACCTCGTTGGACAGCAGGAGGCGCGCGAATATCTCGAAGAAGTGGCCGCGCGGGTTTTCCCACCGCAGATTCAGGTTGAAACACACGTTCACGAAAATGAAGTAAAGGATGTGGCCCGCAGCATAGCCGAACATGCCGGGGAATTGGGCGCCGACCTGATCGTGATGTGTACTCACGGACGAGGGGGTCTTCGCGGGTTCGTGCATGGCAGAATTGCCCAGCAGGTGAGCGGGTTCGCCATTGCGCCGGTCCTTCTGATTCATCCGTATGCCGGGGGCGGCGCACCTGTTTTTTCCTGCAAAAGGATATTGGTGCCCCTCGACGGCAACCCCGACCACGAGGAAGGGTTAAAAACCGCGGCAGGCCTCGCGAAGGTCTGCGAGGCGGAGGTCTATCTCATAATGGCCGTTCACACGGTGGGCACTCTTTCCGGTGAGAACGCCGTCACCGCGCGCATGCTCCCGCGGACCACACATGCGATTTTGGACCTTATCGAGCAGGATGCGGAAAAGTACCTGAGCATTCGTATCGAGTCATTGAGGGCAGAAGGGTTTTCCGCGGCCGCCCTGGTGCGGCGCGGCGACCCCGTCTCGGTGATAGTCGATGCCCTGGAGCAGACGGGGGCCGACCTGATCGTTTTGGGGACCCATGGAAAGACGGGCATGGATGCCTTCTGGTCGGGAAGTGCCACGCCGAACCTGACCACCCGGGCCGCCGTCCCGCTTCTTCTGGTCCCGGTCCGGGACAGGAGGAGTAAAAAGGAAGCCCCCGGCTCCTCTTTTTTGATGGACGGGCCGCTGCTGATAAAACAGCGCAAATTTTTTTATATTTTCATACCTTCCTGATATTCTTATGCATACCCGGTTTTAGCCCCCGAATTAACAGCCATCTAACAGCACGGCTAACAGCATGGATAACAGCCACGTAACAGCAGTGATTTACAGCGCGGTGATGCGCTGTTTTCGAATGTGAACCCCTATTTATTTTTCAAGGAGCGGCATTGCCGAGCGACTCGGGATTTTTGGCATGACTTATAGCACAAAGAAGCTGTGAGCCGCAAAACGGCAACGAGAAGCGGAAACGGGAAGCGGAAATGGAAGCGGCAACAGAAACGGCAGAAAGCGGGATATTTTTGTGAAGCGACAATTTACAGCGCAAGAATGATACAAATTAGTTCTTTCTCTAAATAGAGATACACTTTCGTGCTATTTCTTCTACCTTATCTTTGACTTATTGCACCGATACAGGTCTTCCAAATGATGCCAGGAGCCGATTTGAGATGGTTTGGCAAACAAATTGCTTTTTCCTTTCGAGTGCATGCGCAGGCGGCAGAGGATTTCATACTTGCCGGCGCGGACAAGCGCCGGACATTACGAGCTGTTTTTCCACTTTAATTAACGGGGAAGGTGACTTATGGCACAGGGAGAATTCAAAAAAACGTTGGGGCTGACCGGCGTAACGGTGAACGCGATGGCGCTCATCGCGCCGGGCGCGTTCTTGTGGTTGACATTGCAGGTGCAGGCTTCGCAGGTTGACCTGGCTGGAAAAACCACGGCCATGGATATGTGGACCGGCTTGTTTTTCGCACTGATTTTATCATTTCTGACCGCTATTTCCTATTCCAAGCTTGCCGAACTCTATCCCGACGCAGGGACCGGCAGTTCCTATTACTTTACCGAACAGGCGATGCTAAACGAAGACAAGCTTTCGGCTTTTGCCAGGCTTTCCAAGTTTATAGTCGGATGGATCTCGCACCTCTACTATTGGGTTTACCCCGGCGTAATGGTGGCGATGATGGCCACCCTGATAGTCTATATTTTACAGCAGTTCGGATATAATCCTTCGATGGGGTGGCAGATAGCCATAGCGGTCATATTCTCCTTCTCGGTCGCCTATATAGCCTATCGAGGAATCACCGGGTCGACGGTGATCAGCATAGTCATCAATGTGCTCCAGATAGTCACTCTGGTCGTCGTGACCATTTTGGCGCTGATATACCGGATCAAAAACCCCGAACATGTGACGTTTGTTTTTAAATCGTTTTCGGCTATCGTGCTGCCGCACAGCTTTGCAAACGTCATGTTCCAGGCAACCGTGGCAATATTGGTGCTGGTGGGTTTCGAGACGGCCACCGCGCTTACGGCGGAAGCAAAGTCCCCGAAGCACGTCAGCCGTGGAGTTATCCTCTCTCTTCTTATCCAGGGAGTGGTCTGCTATCTTTTCGAGTATGCAGGCACGGATGCCTGGCTAAATACCGCCTATGCGGTAAAAGACGCCAAGGGGCACCTGGTTCACGGCATCGACGCAGCGGCGGCATCGAGCGCCCCGATAGGCGATATGGTGCAGAACCTCGGTAATGCACTGTTTAACCACATGGGTTTTGTGCTGATGATCCTGGTCGCCATTTCGGTGGGGATCGCGGTGATCGGCACCACGTTGGCCTGCATGAACACAGGCGTGCGCGTCACCTATGCGATGTCCAAGGACAAGGAAGTCCCCAGTTTTCTCGGGCTTCTCAACCCCAAGTTCTCCACGCCGCATGGAGGCGTGGTTGCAATGGCCATTGCATCGGCCGCGATCGGAGCTTTCGGGGTCTTGTCGGTCGTAAACCTGACCGCCGTTACACTGTGGTCGAATATCGGTACGTTCATTCTCTACGGCATGACCAACCTGATCGCGCTCGTTGCGTTCTTCAGGCACCCGCAGAGAAATGTGTTCACCCATATCGTGGTGCCGATCCTTGGTGCTATCGCCAACATCGCCATGCTTCTCGCGGTCCTGTATCTCGGCATCCTCGGCGGCGGCGACACGAAGACCGCGGCCATGTACGCGATCATAGCCACCGCGGTATGGTTTGCTATCGGTATTCTCTACCTGTTCGTACAGAGCGCCAAGACAAATCGAAAGATCGTTGGCCGACAGGCCCATAGCAGCTAGAGTTAGTTCGACCAGGAAGCAATCGACATCAATTCAGGCGAGTATATAGCGGGGAGCGAAAAGCCGGGAAGGCAAAGGGCGAAAGTTTTCGCTCCCCCTTTCTTAAAGACAAAAGTTAAGAGTGGAAGGAGCAAAATTTAGCTTCTTCCCTCTTGCCTTTTGCATTTTACCCTCCGGGGGATCAGGTAATGGAAGCCTTGAAAGTGCGCGGTCTTTCCGATAAAGGGATGGTCCGTCAGAACAATGAGGATTATTTCGGTTGGTATGTGCCCAACGATACGGGATTGAATCGGTTAGGAAGCCTGTTCGCGGTTTCCGACGGCGTGGGTGGAAGCTCCGCGGGGGAGGTGGCCAGCGCCGAAGCGGTAAATGTCCTGCTGCAGGAATATTATTTCGGCGATCTTACGGAAAAAATCCCCGAGCGGCTCAAAAGTGCGTTTCAAAATACTTCCCTGCATATCTTCGATTTGTCGGTGAGTCATGAGTCGGCGCGCAACATGAAATGCACCTTGTCTACGCTTCTCTTGAAACGAGACCGGTTTTTCATTACTCACGTGGGCGATTCGAAAATCATGCTGCTTCGGGATAATGATATGGTCCAGCTGACAAAGGACCACAGCCTGGTCGGCAAGCTGATGCGGTTGGGGCTGATAAGCGCCGAAGAGGCCAGGACTCACCCGAACAAAAATGTCATTCTCAAGGCGGTCGGAGATGGTCCTTTGCTCGTGCCGGACTTTTATTCCGGGCTTGCCCGCCCCGGGGACCTTTTCTGCATGGTTACCGACGGGATACTCGAACATGCGAGCCATGACGAGCTAAAAGCGTTTTTGATGGAGAAGGGGTCCTCCGATCTCGGACTGGTCGAACTGGTGGCCGAACTCAACCGGCGCGGCGGCCATGACAACATGACGATACTCACCGTCAAAGTGAATAAAGTTTAACTGGTGTTCATCCGCAAACCCGGATATAAGAAAATCAACTTCACAGGCAAGGTGGAAAATGACTAAGATAGAATGCATCCTGCGTCCGCAGAAAATTCTGGATATTCGCAAAGTTCTCGGCAATCTGGGAATAAAGGGGATGACCGTAACCGAAGTGATCGGCTGCGGCTTGCAAAAGGGGCACACCCGAGACGACTGGAACACGGAATTCAATATCAATCTGCTTCCTAAAACCAAAATAGAGATGGTTGTCCAGGACAGCATGGTGGATGAGGTCATCAAGGCGATAATCGAAATTTCTCGAACGGGCGAGATAGGAGACGGCAAAATTTTTACCTACCCCATCGGCAACGCCGTCCGCATAAGGACGGGCGAAACCGGCGACAGCGCCATTTGAAAAACACTATTACATAGTTTAGTTAGTGTCCCTTCGGAAAGTTCATGGTGGGCAACGGAGGGTTGGAATTGAAATTGTGCTTTTTCGTGGCCTCCCGCGCTTCGCGCCCGGATAGCAAGTGTCGCGGTAGGAATGCCGGTTTCCCGGCACCCCCGCACAGATCCGTACTTGCGGATTTCCCGCATACGGCGGTAATTTTAAAAATCATTCAGGCATTCCGGACTGAAGTGAGGCGGTTTTGGTTTCGAGCCCTTTGCGCAGGAGCCAACGGCATGGCTTTTCCTAGGATCGCCACCTTCATTTTGCGGACAAATGGCTACCCGAATGTCGGATATTGCATATGTACCGTGATGAACACTTTCACGCCATTCACTAGCCTGGATTTCCACGGAGCATAAATGTTTAACGCTTGCTACCTTCCCCGGTTAGGCACTGTAGGCGAGGCCGAAGTTTTTCGGCCTCCCAACGTTAGCAATTTCCGTCACTGATCCGTCCTGAATTGCGACTGATTCCCTCTCTTCGGCAAAAGACCGTCCCTTCGCTCGCCCATAGGACAATCAGTTTAAATAACAATTATTTATGTCTATTTTCGTATATGTGCCGTCGCCATCCAGAAGTATACTCTTGACCCTAAAAAGCCAATGTAGTAATGTGTAAAGATGGCGATAGGTGACGATAATATACTAACGGACCCCTCTTCCTTCTTTCTGAAGCCTGGCTCCCCCCGCCAGCGCCAGTACGAGGCGTTGCGGGCCTACTTCGTCGAGGGCAAGTCCTCGGAGGAGGCTGCCTGCGCTTTCGGATACTCGCCAGGCGCCTTCCGTGTACTTTGCTCCCACTTCCGCAACAACCCCTTGGCGAGGGAATTCTTCTTGCTGACTTCCGTTGGCCGGCCTCCCGGCGTCAGGTATCACGATCCGGTCCGCGAAGAGGTCATCGCCTTACGCAAGAAAAACTACTCCGTTTATGACATCTGTGATGCTTTCGCGGAGCGCGGCAAAAAGTTGACCACTGCCACAATTCGCGACATACTGCGCGAAGAAGGTTTCGCTCCTTTGCCACGACGCCTCGATGAAGATCGTCCATCTCGCTCCGGACCCGCTGTCCAGCCGGTGACCGATGTCCGCATGTTCTCACTTGAGGAACGTGAGTTCACGACCCAGTGCGGCGGATTGTTCCTGTTCGTGCCCGACTTAGTCAAACTCAATCTGCCCGAACTCGCCACAGTGGCAGGGCTTCCCGGCTCAAAGTCGATCCCGGCCTCCCATGCGCTGCTCTCCACGCTCGCTCTCAAACTCTGGTCGATCGAAAGGAAGAGCCATGTCATGTCATTGGCTGCCGATTCAGGCCTCGCGCTTTTCGCCGGGTTGAATGTGATCCCCAAAAAGAGCTTCCTCTCCGAATACTCACATCGTCTTGAGCGCCGCCATACACTCCGACTGCTCGGCGCTTGGCAGGACAAACTCTCCGGCTCGGCAATCGCCACCGGCGAGTCGATCAATCTCGATTTTCATTCCCTCCCTTACGCCGGTGAACACCCGGTCGTCGAGAAGCACTTCGTCGCCATGCGCTCACGGCGGCAACCGAACATCCTCGCCTTCCTCGCTCAGGACGCGGATTCGAATGTCTTCTGTTATTCCAACGCTGACCTGCGCAAAGGCGAGGAACCAGAAGAGGTCTTCCGTTTCATTGAATTCTGGAAAGAGCATCACGCCGGTGCGCTACCCCGCGAACTGGTCTTCGACTCTAAACTCACCACTTACGCTGGTCTCGCGCGCCTCGACTCCCTGGGCGTGCCCTTTATCACCCTGCGTCGCCGCGATAAACGCCTGCTTGCCGAAATAAAGGCGCTTCCTCCTTCAGCCTGGCGCATCGTGAACCTTGAGCATGTCACCAGGAGATTCCGTACTCCACGCGTGTTCGAACAGACCGTCACCATTGCAAAATGCTCGTTACGCCAACTCTTTATCGAAGACCTTGGCCATGAGGAGCCCACAATCCTCCTGACCAATCAGCGAACAAAGAGCCTCAAGCGGCTCATCACCCGCTATGCGCAACGAATGCTCATCGAAAACGCTCTCTCTGATGCTGTCCGCTTTTTCCACATGAATGCACTCTCATCGGCGGTCGCGTTCAAAGTGGACTTTGATCTCGCGCTCCTCGTGGTGGCAAGCGGACTCTATCGGCGCTTCGCCAAACGCATGCGGGGTTATCCTGATGCCCAAGCACGCCAGATTTTCCGTGACCTGATCGACCTGCCCGCCACCGTCAAAGTAACACCGTCCCAAATATGTGTGACTTTCCACCGCCGAGCTCATCTCCCCATCCTGCTCGCCTCGGACCTCTTTACAGAAACACCCACCGTGCCCTGGTGGAATGGTGCTCGCCTACTCCTTCATGGCACCCATGTTAGTTGATTTATGCTCCGTGGAAATCCAGGCTAGCTCAAGATAACCGTTGTCCAACAGGCCACGACGCAATACTCGTGGATCCACGATCCAAACCACATTTAATAACGATTTCCCACAAACTTGGCGACGCCGAAGAACAATTCGTTTTCAGGCTCGCCCATCACCGTACGGGCATCCACGGGTAGATATTCCAAGCCTTGCGCCGCCCATTGCAACAGACGAGTGTCGACAAGCAGTTCCCTGTCTGCTCTTCGAACATATTCGAGATTTCGGCTTCGCTTATTTGGTCGAAGTCAGCCGGCACGCTAATCTGTCCAGCCATAAAGCCGAACCGTTTGATCTGGGTCGCTTCCCGATCATCGAGCGGAATAACCTTCACCACCGGCTTGCCGGCCTTTCTCCACGGTCCTCGCAAGTAGTCTCGATTCTGCGGCGCACTGAGCCAACGGGCCTGGCATGCCGCTGGTCCTACACCATTGACCGTTTACCTCCGTCGGTCAATGCATCGATTCCCGAAGAATAAGAAAGAAAAACCAATAGGGAGAAGATGTTATGCGGTACTTTGGGAAAGAAAATGCAGGCGATCAAAACTTCATTTTCAGGCCGCCCGTTTTAGAGCAATGATGAAATCAAAGATCATTTTCAGCCACTTTTTCCACCGGCAGCGAGTTTTTCAACAAAAAATAGCGTTTCGACAATCCTGATTTCAAGTCCATCCTTGGCAGAAATAGCGACGAGCAAGATACCTATTACGGCATCAGAAGCATGCGTAACTAATAAGTTCGCTTACTTAGTAATAATTTGTATATCGAAAACAATAGTAATTTGAAATTTAGCCAAGACTCCACAATTACTGCGACATTTTTACTCTTCGGTATATTTTATACTCCATCGTTGCAAAAGCAAATATCTCTTGACAGAGAGGGAAAATATATAATATCTAGATATTGCTACGAAATATATTTGAGGTCTGGACTATACTCCGATGATCTCTGCTGAGTATTTATTCCAATGTATTGTTGTGCACAAAAACAAATACGATCTACTGGTTGTTTTATTCAACATTAGGCCATGGATGTTGTTGCCAATAACATGATTGACGCTGAGTCACATCTGCACTCGTAACAATATCGCCATAAGATAATCAAGGATGTTGCAGGTGTTCTGATGTGGTTCTGTCATTTCATTCATTAACTTGATTGGAGGCAAACTGATGGACAAAGAAGCTGCGATTATTCTCACTCAATCTAAAAATGTAGCGCTTGGAGTGGTTTTAACATTTCTATTCGGTGGATTTGGTGTATTTTATGCAAGTATTTTGGGCGGACTTATAATGTCTATAACAGAGGCTATAGGCCTGGCTATATCTTTTATGACTCTTGGCATTATGAGTTTTATGATGTGTCCAATTCATATCGTTGCAATAATATGGGCGATCGCAGCAATTAACAAGCACAACCAACGGCTAATCGCCAGTGTCAGCTATTCCTCTTCTCGGGATCTTTACTCGATGATTGAGCACCAAACAGTGATGCAATGTCGGATTCGCCTAACAGCATTCGCAAGCTGAGAATGAAGGGACGGATTGGAAAATCGCCTTGAGATTGTGCGAGAAATAAGATGCAAGCCTTACTTATAGCAGGATAATGGAGCGATAAGCATGAACAACCATTTGATCATTGGATTGGGAGGAACCGGGGGGAGAATAATTCGAGCATTCAGGAAGGCCATCTTTCAGGAATTCCGCAATCAAAAGCCGGAAGGAGTGGCCGTTGGCTATCTGTATGTGGACTCAAGTGGAGAGATGATGGAGCTTGAAGACCCGAGTTGGAAGGTCCTCGGGACAAGCGTTCAATTAGGCAAGAACAGCCAACTGAGGATACGAGGCACGGACCTGCCCTCAGTGTTGGAAAACATCAACAATTTCCCGGGCATTAAACCTTGGCTGGGAGACAAGAATACATGGAAAGAAATACTTAACAGCATCGTAACCGAAGTTCTTGGTGGACAGAAAAGGCGGTTGGGACGCTTCTTGTTTGCAAACAACGTCAGGCAGTTTAATACTCAGCTCGGAGAAGTTGTAAGAGGGGTTCAAAAAGAGAGCGGCACCACAGGGGTGACGTTCCATGTCTGCTGTGGTTTGGCGGGGGGGACCGGGAGCGGCTGCCTGATCGACGTCATCTCTCAGATGCGCGACACGTTCAATGATCCGCGGGAGTTCAGGATTATCATCTATGCTCTGCTTCCAGATAAACCTCACCAGGGTTGGGACACCGGGAATTACCATGCCAATGGCTATGCGGCCCTCACGGAGCTGAACGCATTGAGTGTTGGAAGATATTTCCCTTACGATTTGACAGGCCAGAAGGGCCGTCTGAAGATGCAAGATCCATTCAATGGATGTTTTATTTTCGGCAATGAAAATGAAAATGGGTTGACCGTAGATGTTGAGAAGGAATTGCCGAATATAGTAGCCGATTTTCTATACCAGAAGATAGTAGCGATCAAAGACGTCGCTCACTGGGATACTCTGAGGAGAATGGAGAATGCGGAAACGGCAATGGCGCACCCGAGACTGCTCCCGGCACCAACATGCCCGAGAGAAGCAAGAGATTCCTGACGTTTGGCATCAAGCGTCTGGCAGTTCCTGAAGAAGAAATCCTGGAGTATTTGACATACAATTTCACCAGTCAGAGCGCTCTTCAGCTGCTCTATAACAACTGGCAAGATTCAGTGGGGTTTTCGACTGAGCCCAAAAGACAGGATTTCAGGGAAATTGTTCAGCAAAAAGAAACCCTGATAAAGTGGAAATTGTCTGACGAGCACATATGCCTGTCTCAGGGCATTCTTCAGGGCGACATCAACAACAAAAAATGGAAGCCGATCAAGGCGGAGTGGCAGGAGTTCATTACAAATTCCAAGCTTATGATCCGGGACTCGGCCGAACGGGAAAAGTGGCTCGACGAACTCGAAAGGGCCGCACAGGGGCGGTTTAACGAGGCATATCGCGGGCTGGGAGTCAGCAATTTCTATCGAACGAAGCGGCAAGCGAAATTGGATTTGGCAAGAGAGATCGTGAAGGGCGTGGAGATCGACTTATTTGACGAGTGGAGGACCGGCGGGAAATCGATGATTGAAATAGAACATTTCCTTACTGCCCTCATTTCCACTACTCAAGATCGCTTGGACGGTATCGACGACAAGATAAGGCGCTTCAGAGACCGCCAGGATAAAGTGGCGGGAGAACTCACCAGTATAAAAATGCAGTGGCCGAAGATCGGCATGGTGCGCGGTCTTATTGGCGACAAACATCATAAGCTTTTCGACTCTCACGCATCCTGGCTACAGGAACTCTATATTTCCAGAACCTACGACGGGGCATGGCAGTTCGCGAGGGAGTTGTTTCTGGAAATCAAAACAGAACTTGAAGCAGTCAAAAAGGACCTGAACGAATGCATCAGAAGGACTGAGGCAGGCCCATGAGGAATTCCAGAATGATCTTGCGGCCCGTTCGGAATGATGATGGGTCGCCAACTGACTTGTTGAAAGGTCGATCTTATCCGCTTCTACGAACCGGATTTGGTAAAAGAGGTAACAAACCGCTTGGTAAAGGATGGAATCGGTGCAGCGGGCACAAACGAGCAAGGTCCGATCGTCCCTGGTCGCAAAGCTGGGAGAGATGCCAAGCTTTGGGAAGTTCAGCGAACGGATATCCCCGATCGTGCTCAAGGATACTCTTGAATCGGTCTGCCAGGAGAATGCCAAGAGGGCTCACGAGAATCTGATCGAAAAACCTCGCGAAAAGCTCTTCGGGGGCGAACATCATCGAAAGGCTCAAAAATCAATACAGCCCGAACCTGCAAAGCTTGCGTGCATACGTGGCGCATTCACAGGCTACGCCGGCAACTACATCTCATTTTCAGATATTGAACGGGGCAAAATTGCCGAGGGTATTCCCACATCCCCGAATTGCGAGTCGAAATTCACTGTAATACTGCCTGCCGCGCCAGAGCACTCCGACTTCATGCCGGTACTGAAAACGGCTTTTCTGGAAAGCCGACAGCTCGGAGCGGATTGGTGGAAACCGACGCCCGCCCCAATGAGATTACCCTGATCAGCATAACCAATCTTTTTCCTCTCAGGTTTGTCCGACAAGTCGAGTTTCTGAAGGAAAAATATGACCGAAAAATTAACGGCCCCGATGCAGCAAGAGCGAAAATTGAAGTCCACACTGAAGGTGACGGCGCCGAATTCCCGCCGCTGTATCTCACGAAACCCCCCATTGACAGGGCCATTGGTTATTTTCTATTGGGGAAGAATTTGGATATTCTAGTTGAACGTAAGAACCAGGCCACAGGACTCGAGGAAATCCTATTGATTACAAAAGACGAAGATGGGCTGGACAAGGATCCCGTTCTATTGGGAAACAGTCTGGCCGATGTTCCGGAGAATCTGCAGGAATATTCAAAACTGAACCTGCTCATGGAAGAAGTCGATAAGATACTCAAATCCAAGGAATACCGCAACAAGGACAACCTTGATAAGTTAAAGGAGAGGATCGTTACGGAGGTCAACCAAATGAAGGCGGAGCTTGGTTCGGATGACGACTTGTACAAGATTTTTCTTGTTGGCGCCAGGAAGGTAATAGAACTCTTGAAATAGGAGAGCTGAGATATGGCTGAAAGAAAGGGAAAATGTACGAACATTGGTAACTGCCCGAATGCAGACTCCGGCAAGGTCATGTCCGTACCGGAGGGAGCGGAATTCGTGTGTACTGAGTCCGAGTGCGGCCTTCCACTAATGCCGGTCAAAGCTGGTGGCATCCGTTTACCTATTCCCGCCAGAGCGGTCTATTTACTACTTGGCCTGATTCTTATAATCGGGCTGGCGGGATTGGGAATTTCGAAAATTGTCGAGTTCCGAGCAGATGTCATGTCTGGCAAGGTTGTGACCAACCAACTGACAGGGACTGCCAGGTGGCTGGCAGAAAAATTCGCGCCTGCCTCACCTACAGTAAAAGCTGCGGACCAAGGGACAAAAGCAGAACAACCGCCAAGTGCCGCCGGCGGCGGTTCGGCGCCTGCCGCAGGCCAGAACAACGCACCCGCATCAACACAGGCTCCAGTACAAGCCAATGCCCAACCGGCCGGGCCACCCAATGGCCAAGATATTAGTCAAGGCTCAGCCGCTCAAAAGCAACCGCCCGTGGTTGGCCGCATCACCGACACCGATGGCGACTTTCTGCGCTACGTTAGCAGCGCCAACGATTGGGTGGCCGGCGTCAAAGATACGCCAGCCGGCTCTAATGAGGCCTTCTACACCGACCAGAGCGGCAAGGGCGAATTCGAATTCCCCAACCTCACGATGGTAAGAATGAATGACAAGACGCAAATCCAATTCATGCAGTTAAAGAATGATCTGACGGACGTGGACGTGGCTTCCGGACTCGCACGTCTGGTCAATCAGAGCGCATCGGCCACCATCAAGGCGAAAACGCCCTTCGGCTACGTCGTTGCTTCTCCCGGCACGAGTTTCGATATGTATGTGGGCGATCAGTCGATCGAGGTGGTTTCCCTTAAAGGCACGGTGACTTTTGTGCCGCCTGACGAGAGTAATAAATATGAAGTGACTGCCGGACAAGCCTCTCTTCTTTGTGACGGCAAACAAACCGGGGCAGGCAGCAGCACAACCGATGCCGACTGGAATTCCTGGAATGAACAGCGGGACGCCGGGTGGGCCAAGGAGACGGAATCCAACGGGGAGTCGGTCAAAAGACTGCCTTACTCACTCAGGCAATACGCTTCCGCTCTCGATGAAAACGGAGAGTGGTCAAGTGTTTACAATCATAAGACCAAGCGCGAAGTATGGGCATGGAAACCTACTCATGTCAAACAGGGCTGGAGGCCCTTTACCGACGGCAGATGGACAGATTGGGAAGGTGACCAATGCTGGGCGCCGGCCGAGTCGTTTGGATATGTTACGGCCCACTACGGCAACTGGATGTTTACCGATGGCGCCTGGTATTGGACTCCCCCGGTGATGGCCGCGCCTGTGGCCGGCGCCCCGGTCGAAACCCCTGTGTACTGGTATCCCGGCAGGGTCGGATGGTTTTATTCGGATGGAGAGATCGGCTGGTTTCCCCTGGCTCCAACCGAGGTATATTACAGCGCCGACTACTGGGGTCCGCAATCAGATGTCGTTGTAGGCAACGTCGGTGTAAACGAGGACGTTGGAGCATACGCATACGCCGGTGAAGCCGTAGTGATCGATCAGTCCAGTTTCTATAGCGTCAACAACTATACATCGGTAAACATTACCGATGTTAACGCGTCGGTGTACGTGCACGACAGAGGCTTCAGGACGGGCCCTCTGGCGAGGTCCGCAGCCTTCAGAGCCGCCGCGGCGAATGGCAGGGCCAATAGATTCAGCAACGGGATGACTCACGTAAGACCGCCCATGGCCGTTACAAACAGAGTAAGGCAGAATGCGGCACTGGCGCGGGCAGCGGGACCGCGGACCGGGAGATCGGTTGCCGGCAGAGTCGCGGCAATTCCTCGCAATACCAAACCACTGGGGACATCATCGGTTCCTTCGGCGCGAAGGGTCAAAATCAAGGAGTAGCATCGAGCGGCAGTGTTTCAGCCCATCCAGAGGGCAGCCGGTCGGGCGGACCAACTGGAAAACCCGGCTTTGGCGCCATGCCCCCGAAACCGACGACAGGCCAGTTACAGCATGCGGAAACGTCGGCCCACGGACCTGGCTCTCCGCAGACCGGGTCCTCTATAAAATCGCCACGAGAGGAAAACGGCAAGCAGTTCAAGCCTGGACAAGGAACTCCATCTCACAATCCAGGGTCGAAATATTCCCACTCCCCTGAGAGTAATTATTCACACCGAAACCCCGGGGCGACAAGAGGCGGACCTGAGTATCGGGGTGAAGGACGCGGTCGAAACACGAGCCCTGGCGAGCAGCACTTCGGCAGAGGGCGGGGACCAGGACAACAGGCGTTCGGAGGCAGAGGGCGGGGACCGGGACAACAGGCGTTCGGAGGCAGAGGGCGGGGACCGGGACAACAGGCGTTCGGAGGCAGACCAAACGGGGGGCAACGGCCGGGTATGCAAAGACCGGGAATGGGCGGTCCGGGATTCGGTGGACGAGGGCAGATGCAAAAGCAACCACGACAAATAGCACGTCCACAGGTGTCCAGACCCCAGGCACACGTAAGCGGAGGCGGCGGCCAAAAGAGGAAGTAGATTTTTTGTTGCGGTAGGCAGTCCTTCACTGGTGAAGGCGCCAGAGTTTCCGTAACGATTGCCGAGCTGTTTGGCAGCAAGCAACTCGGAGCAGATCGAGGCGGCCCTCTGTGGATCAACGCGAATACCGGAGCGGCTGCCCCGGTCACCAAATGCAAACAATGTACAGGGTCCGGAATTTCAGCTTGTCACATTAAGGACTCATCAGATTTTTGCTCTTCTTTCCTGAATCCGTGAGTAAAAACCGAGCGCTGTTCGTCTAACCTTGCGGATTCACTTCTTTTGCCTGTTGGGCGGCATCGGCGCCGTCCCGCAGGTGATAATTATTGTCGGCATATAATGAATATCCGTAACATGAATAGAGCTATCCAATTGATCTTGTTGGCCTTCGTTCACAGCGGAAATGGCTGCTCAAGCTTTTTCCAGGAAGTCCACCCAGCACGCATCGACAATATTGCGCAAAAAGGGCGCAACCTGGCCGAGCCGCTGTCTCAACGTTTCAGCCTGCGGGACCCGGCAGTCCGCAATGACCTCGAAATCACTTTCCCCAATCGTAAGAATTCCCAAGCAGCCGCGAAAATCCACAAATCGGGTTTAATAATTTTCACTCACAATGAAGAGGGAAATATGTACTTCCTTGAACTTTGAACGGGGTCCACAGTATGGACCTGCGTCGGTTTCATGGCACGCTACCGCTTATTTGCAGTGGCAATTATCAACTAAATTAGAGGAGTGGGGACAAATGAAACGAACCTTCCTGGCCTTCGGAATTGTTATGATGTTGTGTTTGGTCTTCTCTATTCAAGGATGTGCACCGATGGAACAGCAGGCTGGACAGAAACCGGCGCCGCCACCGATTAGAGTTTCGCGAGTAAATAGTTCTACTGATCCTGTTCATATTGTATCCAATAAAAGGTAGAACGTATTATGTAAAATGTCAAGATCAAACTAATGCTGGAATTGATGTTCGACCAGCGGTTGAACAGGCATTGTCTGCAATGGGATATAAACCTACTTCGAATATGGATCGTGCCGATTATGTGCTTGATATGGTCGTCGGGGATTACCAGTCCGGTACAGTAGGCATGGATAAAATCAATAATACTCTTGCAAATGCATCTGGCAATGATCCTGATGCGCAGAACGGCGCCACACTTATTTCAGCATTTCTTTCCTTGGGGAAACCGGATTATGTTACCTTTAAGGTAGACCTTGTTCTTGATGAACTTGTCACGCCGGCTGTGTCTCATAAGAGAAAATATCACAGAAAAT
>CAWEZA010000035.1:0-16872 GCA_963813125.1 uncultured delta proteobacterium
CATCAGGACCGATTCCGTTCTAAACCCTGATGCTGCGGTCTTCCCCATCTGACCACCGGGTCGGCATCTTCAGTTCAAGTTACGAGGCTACATGCAGGTTCACTTGCGTTACGGCCTGCTGCTTTGCCGTTTGGGAACTCACGACCCTCTGTTGCCAGAACGCCGCTCCCGCGTGCTACCGGGGTGTACGGACAATTCCCCGGACGGGACTTTAACCCGCTAGATCAAACAGTTGTTACTGCGTACGGTCAGCCCTTGAAAAAGGAATATTTCGATTCCAGTGCTGGTGGAAGTGTTGGCGGAAACTCCACACATCTCTCCACCCCTGCCCCCCTTTAGAAAAGGGGGGGAATCTCAGCTCCGCCCCTGCGCCCGGATAGTAAGTATCCGGGCCCGCCCCAATACTGTTCACTTAATGTATCGCTTGAGTCTGTTTTGTTGTATACTGTGCCAACTCAAACCAAGGAGGAGCGAGATGGCACGGACTATAGCTGAACTCCCCAAGGGGAGCAGGATTACTGATTACATTAGTCTCGGGGTGGTCGCCAAGACTTTTCCTTTGGCAACCGTAAAATCGGTTTTGGCGGCAACAAAGAAAGATAGTGTCCGGAACCGGGAATTGCCCGCCCATGTGGTTTGCTACTACGTCATTGCCTTGGCTTTTTACATGCAGTCTTCCTATCGTGAAGTGCTGCGATGTCTGCTTGAGGGAGTCCAGTGGTTGCTGGGTCCCAATCTCGAAGTCAAGGTGACCGGCAAATCGGGGATCTCTCAAGCCCGAACAAGGTTGGGGGTAGAACCCCTCAGGCAGTTGCATGACCAGATAGTGAGGCCAATTGCGGTAGAGGCCACCAAGGGCGCATGGTACAGGAACTGGCGATTGATAAACCTTGATGGAAGCACCGTGGATGTAGCTGATGAGAAGGCAAATGAAGAGGCTTTCGGACGCCCCGGTACGGGCCAGGGCCAAAGTGCTTATCCTCAGCTTCGATTTGTGTCGCTGGTGGAAAGCGGCACTCACGTGCTGTTTGGAACCGAAATTGGCTGTTACAAAGCGGCGGAACTCTCTCTGGCCGAGAAAGTTATCACCCGTCTGCAGCCGGGGATGCTCTGCCTTGCTGATCGGAATTTTTTTGGCTATGAGTTTTGGAACAAAGCCTGCGATACGGGAGCCGACCTGCTCTGGAGGATCAAAAAGAACATGGTGTTTCCCTGCGAGAAACGGCTGGCCGACGGTTCCTACCTGAGCCATACCTATCCGTCCCCACAGGATCGAAAACGCAACACCAGGGGGATATTGCTTCGAGTCATCGACTACAGGCTCGAAGGAGTTCCGGACGCTGAGCCCATCTACCGACTGGTTACCACGATCCTGGATCCCGAGCAGGCGCCAGCCTGCGAGCTTGCGGCTCTCTATCAACAACGATGGGAAATCGAATCCGCGCTGGACGAACTGAAAACCCATCTGAGGGGCGCCAGGATAATATTGCGGAGCAAGACCCCTGATCTGGTGCGCCAAGAATTCTATGGATTGCTCATGGCACACTTCGCTGTTCGCGGGCTTATGCATGAAGCTGCCCTCACAGCCGACCTGGACTCCGACGGGTTGTCCTTTGTTCATGCAGTGCGGGTTGTTCGACGCAAGCTGCCGATGTTCAATTCTTTTCCCCCCTGAGGACCGGACGACGTTCCATGAAATGGTATTAGCAGAAATCTTGGACGAACGGGTTGTATCCAGCCGCAATAAGCGCAATCCTCGCGGAGTTAAACGAAGGATCTGTAAGTATCCTGTTCGCGGCCCCAGTCCCAAAAAACATCCTCCGATTAAAGTTTCAGAATGCATCGCGATAGTTAAGTGAACAGTATTGGGGCCAGCCCTCAATTTTGAGCACTAAAACCTTTGCCGAAATCATGCCGCTGCCCTGACGGGCCGGCGGCAATTTTTTTGCCCTGCTCCAAGTTGATGCTTTATAATATATTGCGGTATCACTCTGGAGGAGGGCGCCATGCCACGAACCGCCAGGCTGTTTCCCGATGGTCGAAGCCAAGCTGTTCGTTACGTTATGTTATGTAAAGTTAATAAGTTAAGGGCGTCTTCTTACTTACTGCTTCACTCAACGAGACAGAGGGAAATGAGATTTGATTGGGACCCGCTCAAAGAGAGAATGAACATGGAGAAACATGGTTTGTCTTTTTCGGGTGCAAGCCTTGTTTCCACGGATCGGAATTCTTTGAGCAACTTCGATGATGAACACTCCGGCAATGAGGATCGTTGGATTACCCTGGGCATGTTGCCAGGCGGGACGGTCGTTGTCGTGGCGCATACCTTCCGAGGCAAGAACACCGATCTTGAAGAATATGTTAGGATAATATCCGCACGAAGGGCCACCAAGAACGAAATCAAGCAATATCATGAGAGGCTGCCATGAAGGATGAATATGATTTTTCGAATGCTGAAAAGGGAAAGTTCTACAGGCCGAGAGAGGAATTAAAAATCCCTGTCTATCTGGAAGAGGATGTCCTGCTATACCTTCAGGGCCGGAAGAGGGATGCCGATCTGTCCTCTATCGTCAATGAACTCCTGCGCAAGGAGATAGAGATTCTCAAGACCCTGGAGCCATAGAAAGATAGAGAGAATTGCGGGGGGAGGTGCCATTATGCATTACCCGGGAAGAATTTGAATCGTTGCTTTGAGAAAGCCGGACTTGACGGCGGCTGATCGATACCATGGACCGACCCCCAGAGGTTGGAGTGTGGAAACGGGCGCCTGTGGCATCCGCGGTGATTTCGACCATAGAGTATTCCTTGTATATTTAGATGGAACGGTAAGTGGCTGTAAGCGGAAAGTTGACTTGGATGCAATTCATGTCTCCGTGTTCAGGGCAGAACAATCCGGGGGGACTGGATTGCAATGGAGCCATAGAAACCATATAATACTAGAAAATATATGGCTGCAACCAAGGGGATAAATCATGGCCGAGATGGTGAAGAAGACAATGGAAATGAACCAGGAGTATATCGACAGGCTGCGCGTTGTTTTCGGAGTGCGTACTGAAAAAGAGGCGGTGAACAAAGCCCTGGAGATGGCGCTTGTTGACGACGAAATCATCAAAGCCCACAGGAGAATGAGAGAAGCGGGAACCGTCATTGAGAGTGTTTTTGAATGAAGGTAATGTTCGATACCAATATTTACATCTCCTATATACGAAGTGGCTCGCACGGAGAGGAACTCGAGAGGCGGGGGACGGTCAAGTATCTTTCCGGCATAGTACTGATGGAGTTGTATGCCGGGGCGAAGACCAGGGAGGCTGAGAGGTTTCTCGACAGGAACCTGAGCGCGTACGTGTCAACCGGTCGCGTGATCACTACTCGCCTGGAACACTACGTTGACATTGGACGATTCATTTCAGAGCTGCCCGGGCAATACGCCTCGCTGATCCGAAGGGCGGCGTTTGTCAATGACGTTTTCATTGCGTTTATGGCGCTGTCTATTGGAGCAACATTATTTACGGAGGACAAGGACCATTTTGAAATCATCAGAGATAGACTGGCTTCAGCGAAAATTGAGTTTCTGTAACAATGAAGCTGATTACCAGCCTGCCCCCTCCCACATGGTCCCGGATCACGTAGTATCCCTCGGAGTATGAGTGTGGAAACGCATGCCTGCGGCAGGCTACATGGGATGTCGACCAAAAATCATGCGGATTTAATCGGTATTGCGATCCGGATCCTGTGGGGGTGCGGGGGGCACAGCTCCCAATGCTGTTGCTTTAGGGGAAGCGTCCACCACGTAGTCCCATTTTTTCCTTCGTGCTCTTCGTGCACTTCGTGGTTGAATCTTAATCCTGCGGTCCGTTCAGGGCTGCGGGTCGGTAGTCAACCACGAAGTGCACGAAGAGCACGAAGGAAGAGTAAAAGTATGGGGAACGGGTTCCCCGATCCTGAGTGATTTTTCTTAAAGCAACAGCATTGGGCACAGCTCCCCGCGCTTCTATCTTTTCTCTTCGCTTCTATCTTTTCTCTTCGCTTCTATCTTTTCTCTTCGCTTTTTCGGCCAGCACCTCTACTGTCCTGGCGATTTCTTCCGGAGTGACACCGAGCCTTAGGTTTTCCATCTCATCCATCAGCCTGGCGAAGCGGATGCCTTCGGCTGCGCTGACCCATTCGAGGCGAAGCCTGTCGGGGCGGATTCCGAGTATTTCCATCTTCTTTTGAATCTTTTCGACTCGCTTTACGGTCCACTTGTTCGCATCTATGTAGTGGCAGTCGCCGATGTGGCAGCCGCTGACAAGGATTACGGGGGCGCCTTTTGCAAAGCCTTCCCAGATGAAGGATTCGTCTACGCGTCCCGAGCACATCGTTCGGACCAGCCGAATGCTGGGGGGGTATTGGAGGCGAGATACCCCGGCGTAGTCGGCTCCGGCGTAGGAGCACCAGTTGCACGCAAAGACGAGGACATTGTTGGGAAGTAGTTTGTCGACCTGGCCCAGAATCTGCTCGTCGGTGAAATGGTTCATTACGATCGCATCAAAGGGGCATTCGGCGGCGCAGGTGCCGCAGCCGGCGCAGGCGGCGGGGTTTACCGAGGCCGGGATTTTGTGTTTGACGTCCAGCGAAATGGCCCCGTAGGGGCAGACCTCGACGCATTTGGAGCAGAGCTTGCACTTTTCGGGGACCACTTCGGCGGTGATCGGCTCGGAGAGCAGTTCGCCCCGGTGGAGCAGCCGGGCAACCCGGGCAGCGGCAGCAGATCCCTGGGTAACGGATTCCTTAATGTCTTTGGGGCCCTCGGCGCAGCCGGCGTAAAAAATTCCCCTGGTGGCCGCATCGACCGGCTGAAGTTTGGGGTGGGCTTCGAGGAAAAAACCGTCGGGCGTAAGCTGGAGTCCGAACATTTCCTGGAGCTTCTTGGTTGTGCTGGAAGGTTTTAAGCCGACCGCGAGCACGAGCATGTCCAGGTCGTGAAAGACTATCTTTCCATTTGCGCCGTTATCGACGGCGACCCGCAGTCCATTATCTTCGGTTTCCACCATGCTTCCGGGTAAACCCCGTATGTACTGCACGCCAAGGCTTCGGCTCTTCTTGTACAGGTCTTCGAAACCTTTGCCGAAAGCGCGGATGTCGATATAAAAGACCTTGATATCGATTTCCGGGTGGTGTTCCTTCAAAACCAGGGTGCTCTTGATCGTGTTCATGCAGCAGATATTGGAGCAGTAGGAAGCGCCTTTTCTCTCCGAGCGGGAACCCACGCACTGCACGAAGCCGATCGATTTTGGGGCCTTCCTGTCCGAGGGGCGTATCAACTCGCCTCCGGTCGGTCCGCCGGCGCTTACCAGCCGTTCGAGCTCCAAGCTGCTCAGCACGTTTTCATACCGCGTGTAGCCGTATTCGTCTAGTTCGGTGGGGTCGTAGGCCTCCATGCCCGTGGCAACGACGATGCCGCCGACTGTTTCGACGACTTCTTCATCGGACATATGGAAGTTGATGCACTTTTTCTCGCATACGTCCGTGCACTTGGCGCACACTACCGGGTTATGGCCGAGGCATTCGTTGATGTTTATCACGTAGGCCGAAGGCACCGCCTGGGGGAAGGGCGAGTGAATGGCCCTTCTGAGGAAAGGCCTGAATTGAATTTGTCCGGGCGCACCACGGGGCATACCCTGGCGCATTCGCCGCAGGCTGTGCAGTCCTTTTCCGATACGTACCTGGCTTTCTTTAAAATCTTTACTTCGAAGTTGCCGACATAACCCTTTACATCGATCACTTCGGAGAGAGTCATCAGCTTGATATTTGGATGCCGACCGGCATCGGTCATTTTAGGACCGAGTATTCAAATGGAACAGTCCATGGTGGGGAAGGTCTTGTCGAGTCGGGCCATATTGCCGCCGATCGAGGGACTTTTTTCCACCAGGACCACCTCGTAGCCGTTATCTGCCAGATCGAGCGCGGCCTGGATGCCGGCAATGCCTCCTCCGATCACCATGGTGCGCTTGCTTAGCGAAATCTTGCTGCTTTCGAGCGGCTGAAGCCTCGCGGCTCTCGCCGCGGCCATCCGCACGAGGTCGAGGGATTTGGCCGTCGCTTCCGCGGGTTCTTTTTGGTGAACCCAGCTGCACTGCTCCCTCAGGTTGGCCATCTTGAGCAGATAGGGGTTTAGCCCCGCGCTTTCGAGCATCTTCCGGAAGGTCGGCTCGTGGAGCCTTGGAGAGCATGAGGCTATCACGATGCGGTCAAGCCCCTGCTCGGCGATATCCTTCATTATGGCCTGCTGGCCGGGTTCGGAACAGGCATACTGAATGTCGCGCGCGTGGACCACGTTTTCAAGTTCCGCGCTTTCCTCGGCCACCTTGCGGCAATCGACTGTCCCCGCGATATTCAACCCGCAGTGGCAGACATAGACGCCGATTCTCGGAGCCTCACCTTCCGTGGAAAATTTTTTCATCTCGTGACACCATGATCAAACTGTATGGTTATCGGTTATTCCCACTGTATCGTTTTGGCCAGAAGGGAAGTCAGATCCATCATCTCCATGCCGATCTCATTTTCGAGAAAAGGGTCTTCCATTGCGCAGCGGAGATGGATCTGGCATTTCGGGCATGCCGTAACGAGCAGATTTGCCCCGGTTTGTTTCGCCTGCTTCAACCGGTTTACCTGCATGGCCTTGGAATGCGCGTCGCACCCGGTCCACGCGCAGTTGCCGCAGCAAAGCGAAGATGGACCGCTGTCGCGCATCTCGGTGAAATCTGCGACCTTCAGCCGCTTTAGAAGGCTTCTTGGCAGTTCGCACCCGGTCTGCGTGCGGCTTAGCCTGCAGGGGTCCTGGTAGGTTATCTTCCTGTTGAGTTTTGAAAAGCCGACGGCGCCCTTACCGATCTCGGCCTCCGCCAGCTCGAAGATATGTTTTACCTTGAACCCGGTTTTTATGCCGTTTTCGGGATAATCGCGGGAAAAGGCCCGGTAGCACTCGGGGCACGCCGTAACCAGCTCTTCTATCCCCATCGCAGAAATGAGTTCGACGTTCAACCGGGCGAGCTTGATGAAGTTTTCGCGGTCTCCGGACCAGAGCAAATCGTGGCCGCAGCACCTCTCGTTTTCGAGGATCGCCGGGCGGATGTCGAAAAAGTTCATGAGCTTCAATGCGTCGACCAGGATGTCGCTCGTGCTGATGCCCAGGTGGTTTTTGAAAAAAGTGTCGAAGTAGGGCGCGCAGCCTCCGAAGAAGAGAGTCTTACTGTTCGGGTCCGTCTGGATTTCGGATGGGAGCCAGTTCCAGTGTTTTACGGGAAGCCCGGGGGACGTCTGGGCGCGCATGAGTGATTGAAAAAACCCCTCGTGGGCGTTTAGCTTTCCGTTTGCCTCCGCCGCGCAGCGCATGTCCTTTATGAAATCCGGAAAGCTCACAGCCGATGGGCACCGGTCATAGCAAAGACCGCACGTAAGACAAGACCAGATGTCCTCGCGGATAGCGGGCGAGTCGATGTCTCCGGCTACCGCCGCGTTGGCGATGGCTCTCGGGGAAAACTCCTTGCCGGTGAGCGCCAGCGGGCATGCGGAGGTGCATTTGCCGCAGTCCTGGCAGGCGTAGATATTGTGAGCGCTGCTGATCGAGGCTGCGGATTGGGCCGTAAGTCCCGGCTCCTTCGCGCGGTTTGCTGGAACGATGACCGATTTGCCAAGCTCGGCGATTTTATCTCTAAACGCCGTCAAATAGCCGAGCAGCTCGACGTGCTGCTCGGGGTGGAAGGAGGCAAACCCCAGCCGCTCCTCGCCAAGACCAAGGAGGTTTAGAATTCCCCTCGTGTCGTCGATGTTTCTCTGTGCGACCCGGGTTCCGATACCGTAGCGGCAGGAGCCGGGCTCGCACCCGAGCAGCACGACGCCGTCGGCGCCCGTTTCGAAAGCCTTGAAGAGGAGCGACTTGGTGATTCGCCCGCTGCACGGAATCCTTATCATGCGGATTTCGAGGGGCAGCGGCGAAAGCGTATCCTGGAGCGTCTGGTATGCCGCGTGCGGGCTCCAGTTGCACAGAAAAAGAACTATTTTGAGATCGTCATTCATTTGTGTGCACTATTTCTTCTATCGCCTGTTCGAGAAAGCGCCTGTCACGATAGGGACTGTCCGCCGCCCCGGACGGGCAAATCGAAATGCAGTTGCCGCAGCCCTTGCAAAGGGCCTCGTCGACAGAGGCGTAGCCCGCCAGCGGAGGAGGATTGGCGTGAAAGCTCAAGGCCCTGTAGGGGCAGGCCTTGACGCAGCGACCGCATCCTCTGCAAAGGTTCCGATCTATTGATACCGTGTAGCCCTTGTTCTGCCTCGGGCCGCGCGGCATGACCGTGGCGGCGAGAATTCCGGCGGCCGTGCCCTTGAGCCGTTCGGATACATTTACTCCGGGCGGGCCGGCAAGGAGAAGCCCCGGTATGGAGGTCGCCCCGGGAAGGAAAAACGGTATTCCCAGGCGGCCCTTCGACTGCACGGAGTATTCGAACTCATGGGGTGGCATGTCCGGGTGAGGCATGTAGGCCAGGCTCTTTCTGGACTTATCCCCCAGTATCACCGCACCGGCGCTGAAAACCTGGTGCGTGCCGTCCTCCATGCTGACGATCACCTGAAAGTCTCCGACCGTTCCCTTGAGAGACCTGGCGCTCGAGCCCGGAAAAGCAAGAACGTTTGGGTAGGCGGGCGCCGCGGTGAGCGGTTTGTCCCTGCCCCCGAACAAAAACACTTCCATGCCCATCTGCCCCAGGGTTTGGGCGCTCCTTAGCGCCGCTTCGGATTGGCCGATCACCGCGGTCGTAAAGTTGTACTTTCTGGCCGGAGGCAGCAGGGACTTTAGTCTTTCCGCACGGTGGATCGACCTTTCGAGAAGCCCTTCGAAACGGCTTATGGCAAGAGTCCGGTTGCTCCCCAAAAGGGCGAGAGCCTCGCCTCTAAGATTGCAGGTCTCGGCCATGGCCCTGGGGATCCCCGTACCCTGGAAGAGTGCGGTCTTCAGCCTGCTTCGCTGGTCCGTGCACGTTCCGCATATGAGATCGAGCGGACAGCACACGCAGGAGGCAAGAACGAACCGGGTAAGGCCCTTTTCCCGGATCGTCCTCAATATGGAGGCGGCGCCTTCCCTGGTGCAGGCCGAAGGAATCGACTCGGCATAGGCGACCGGTGAATTCTCGGGAAGATAGGATATAAGCCTGTCGAGTTCGGGGTCCCAGCCGAGCGAATCGTTGCACCGGCATACGAAAACACCGATCCGAAGGTCTTGGGCAAGCTGGGGTTCCGGGGGGGAAAACGAAATGCCTCCGCCCTTGATGCGTGCGCCGCTTTGTCCCAAAAGAAGAGCCGTCTCGGCCGCCGCGGCGAACCCGCGCAGCATCATTGCGGAAACGTCGGGTTGTATGGCCTTCGGGCTGTAGGCGCGGATGACGTCCTCGCCCTTTATGCTCGGGGCCGATGCCGGGTCGGTGATAATGACCACCCCGGCATGCTCGATCTCCTCGGCGCACTCGTCGGCGTGAAAAACGGCCCCGGCCGCCGAACACGCTTCCAAGCACTGGCCGCATTCGGAGCAGACTCCGCACTGGAGGCACCGCGACGACTCGGCGCGGGCCTGGTCCTCGGTGAGCCCCAGTTCCACCTCGGAAAAAAGTGGCAGCCGCAAACCCGGAGGTTGCTCGGGCATCACTTCGCGCGGAAAAGACGGAATCCGCGGGGTAATCTCCGGGTAGTCCAATTCCTGGCGTCTCGAAAAACCAGGGTCCTGGACGGGCAGGATCTCGCCGGTAAGAAACCTGTGCACGCCCCTTGCCGCCGCGCGGCCTGAGGCCATGGCGGACACAACGGTCGACGGTCCGCTCGTCACGTCTCCCGCGCCAAAGACTTTGTCGGCCAGCGTCTTTCCGTTCTCGCCAACCCTTATCAGCCCGGCGGTGGTGGTGAACTCTTCTCCATAACCGTCGAAAATTGCGGGGGTTGCCGTCTGTCCTATGGCTATGACCGCTCGTTCGAATTCGATCTCGACCGGCTTTACCCCCTTGACCGTAACCGGCCAGGGGATCCCGTTCGCATCCGGCGGGCCCGGGACGGTCGCGGCAAAGCGGATGGCCTTGAGGCTGCCGCCGGAGCCTAGGAACTCGGCCGCTTTCAGGCTGGTCTTTATCGCTATGCCTTCTTTTACGGCCTCCTGGACTTCGCTTTCTTCCGCCGGGATCAGTTCCTCGGGAAACCAGGAGACGAGTGTGACTTCCGCGCCAAGGCGGGCAAGAGTTCGCGCTGTCTCAAAGGCCGAATTGCCGTCACCTATTACCGCGGTTTTCCCCGAGACCGACGTTATCTCTCCCCGGTGCACGGCGGAAAGAAAGGACACGCATCCCAAAACGTTTCCGAGTTCTTCTCCGGGTGCTCTCAGTTTTCGGTCTTCCCATAGGCCGTTCAAGACGACCGCTGAAAACTCCGAGCCGAGCTGCGGATTGTACTCGCTTCCGAGGTGGAATTGGACCCCCAGCCTGTGAAGATCGTCGATTTCCCGGTCCAGTATGGCCCGCGGAAGACGGTGCGGTCCTATGCCATAACGCAAAAGTCCACCCGGCGCTTTTTCTTTTTCGAATATCGTGACCCGGTATCCCAGGCGGGCAAGAATTGCCGCCGCGGCTAGTCCCGCAGGCCCCGAACCGACGACCGCGATTTTTTCCGGCCTTGTCTTTGCCGGTTTTTCCGCGAGCGCAGCCGGTTGCGCGCTGTCGGCAATGAACCGCTTGATGTCCCGTATGGCAAGGGGTTGGTCGATCCCGCTTCTGCGGCATGCGGCCTCGCAGGGGTGGGTGCAGATCCTGCCGCATATGCCGGGCAGGACGTTGTCCTTCCTGATCAATTCGAGCGCCTCGGCGTACTTTCCCGCGCGCGAAAGAGCCATGTATCCCTGGACGTTTACCCCGAGCGGGCAATTGGCCTGGCAAAGAGGGGTCCTGCGCTTGTCGATCGCCGCTCTGCCCGGAAGAGCGTGCCTTCCGCCGTACTTTAGCGCCCTTTTGCCATCGGGGCCGATAGCGGGGCAAACCTGCCAGCAAAGGCCGCAAAGCGTGCACTTGTCGCCGTCTACGTAGGTGGGCGCCTTCGTGTAGCGTATCGAAAATCCCTGAGGAGTGTGTTTTATCGACTGGACGGAAGCCGGAAGGATGAGCCTTGCCCTCGGGTTTCTCATTATCCTTAGAAGCCCCGGGCGCTGAGCGTAGTTGAAGCCCACCCCCGAGTCCATTTTCCAGGATGAGAGCTTCTCATTGAGATCGGCGGCCTCATCGATCAGCGTTACCGGTATCCCCATCTCGCCCAGCTTGTTTGCCGCGGCGATTCCGGCGGGTGTCGCGCCTATTATGCACACCTTTTGAAGGCGTTCCCTGGGGTCATTCATCGATTAGCCCTGTTCTTTGTGCTTGTTGCCGGCGGCGGCCTTTTTAATCCTGGCCTTGAGCATGGCCTGCCCAAGATCGTAGCCCTTGTTGAAGGCGGCTATATTTGTCTTTTCGGTCCCCTTCGGCACGGAATCCGCCACGGCGGAGAGCATCCCCTTTAGTGAAGCGGCCCCGGTAACCGATGTCACAAAGCCCAGCAGGACGATATTGGCCATCATTTTCCTGCCAAGCTCCTCGGCCATGCGGGTGGCGGGAACCTGGAAAACGTGCTCGAATGAGGTCTGCCCCGGTTGCACCATGTCCTGGTCGACAATCAGTGTCCCATCTTCTTTCAGCATGTGGCGGTATTTCACAAAGCCGGTCTGCGACATGCATACGAGGATGTCGGCGGAGCGCACGTAAGGGTAATGGATCGGCTTGTCGGATACGATCAGCTGAGCGCTGCAGGAGCCCCCGCGCGCCTCAGGGCCGTAGGACTGCGTAAAGCTGCTCTCCAGATGGTCAGTCAGACAGGAGGCCATGCCGAGCACCTGCCCGGCGAGCACTATGCCCTGTCCTCCAAGGCCTGTTATCAAAATCTCTTTTCTCAAAGCCACACCTGTCTAGCGACTATTCACAACAAGTCACTGCCGTGTAATTTTGCGCAAACGTCGGCCTGTCGTACTCGACGAACTTGCCAAGAGTTATTCCCTGCTCCAGATCGAGGATTGTCTCGGCGGGGTTGGCGCCGTTTTTCACTATTGCCTTGTTCTGGTAAATCCCGAGCAGATCACTGTTTTTGAGCTTGTTTTTACGGCCAAAGCCCGTAGGGCAGGGGGCAAGGACCTCGATAAAGGAAAAACCCGTGTGCTGGAGGGCCTCGGTTATCGACTGGGTAAGGTCTCGGGTGTGAAGCATCGTCCAGCGCGCTATGTAGGTGGCCCCGCTTGCGTAGGCCAGAAGGGGCAGGTTGAACGGCACTTCCGGATTGCCCAGTGGCGTTGTCGATGTCTTGGCAAGATGTGGGGTGGTCGCGGCGGCTTGCCCCCCGTCATGCCGTAATTGAGATTGTTTACGCAGATCACCGTAAGGTCCATGTTGCGCCGCGCCGCGTGGATGAAGTGATTGCCTCCGATTGCAAAAAGATCCCCGTCTCCGCTGAAAACGACCACGGTAAGCTCGGGGTTGGCGAGTTTCATGCCGGTGGCAAACGGAATCGCTCTCCCGTGAGTCGTGTGGTAGGAATCCAGGTTGACATAGCCCGCGCCTCTTCCCGAACACCCTATACCCGACACCACGGCGGTCTTGACCGGATCGGTCCCGGTCGAGCCGATCGCTATTAGAGATGCGGAAAAAACAGTGCCTATCCCGCATCCCGGGCACCAAATGTGCGGGTATGCGATCCGTTCGAAGCAGGCTGTCCAGCGGATGCTTTGGAGATGTGCTGCCGTTCATGAAATATCCTCTTTCCATCCGGAAAGCGCCCTTTCCGCCCTGGCGTTGTCAATCTTCGGCTTTGCTGTGCGGCGTACCCGAATACGCCTCCGCGCAAAGCCTCGATTTCCTAGCCAGGACGAAAAATGTCTGCTTTCCGAATTGGAAACTGTCAGTGTCCACATCGGGGTTTCCGGATGGACACTGACAGTTTCCAATTCGGAAAGCAGACATTTTTCGTCCTCGGCTAGGAAATCGAGGCTTTGCGCGGAGGAGTATTCGGGTACGCCGCACAGCAAAGCCAAAGATTGACAACGCCAGGGCGGAAAGGGCGCTTTCCGGATGGAAAGAGGATATTTCATGAACGGCAGCACATCTCCAAAGCATCCGCTCGACAACCTGCTTCGAAGGATCGATACCGCACATTGGTGCCCGGGATGCGGATAGGCACTGTTTTTTCCGCATCTCTAATAGCGATCGGCTCGACCGGGACCGATCCGGTCAAGACCGCCGTGGTGTCGGGTATAGGGTGTTCGGGAAGAGGCGCGGCTATGTCAACCTCGATTCCTACCACACGACTCACGGGAGAGCGATTCCGTTTGCCACCGGCATGAAACTCGCCAACCCCGAGCTTACCGTGGTCGTTTTCAGCGGAGACGGGGATCTTTTTGCAATGGGAGGCGATCACTTCATCCACGCGGCGCGGCGCAACATGGACCTTACGGTGATCGCGTAAACAATCTCAATTACGGCATGACAGGGGGGCGGGCCGCCACGACCAGCCCACATCTTGCCAGACATCGACAACGCCACCGGGCAATCCGGAAGGGCGTTCAACCTGCCCCTTCTGGCCTACGCAAGCGGGGCCACCTACATAGCGCGCTGGACGATGCTTCACACCCGAGAACTTACCCAGTCGATAACCGAGGGCCTCCAGCACACGGGTTTTTCCTTTATCGAGGTCCTTGCCCCCTGCCCTACGGGCTTTGGCCGTAAAAACAAGCTCAAAAACAGTGATCTGCTCGGGATTTACCAGAACAAGGCAATAGTGAAAAACGGCGCCAACCCCGCCGAGACAATCCTCGATCTGGAGCAGGGAATAACTCTTGGCAAGTTCGTCGAGTACGACAGGCCGACGTTTGCGCAAAATTACACGGCAGTGACTTGTTGTGAATAGTCGCTAGACAGGTGTGGCTTTGAGAAAAGAGATTTTGATAACAGGCCTTGGAGGACAGGGCATAGTGCTCGCCGGGCAGGTGCTCGGCATGGCCTCCTGTCTGACTGACCATCTGGAGAGCAGCTTTACGCAGTCCTACGGCCCTGAGGCGCGCGGGGCTCCTGCAGCGCTCAGCTGATCGTATCCGACAAGCCGATCCATTACCCTTACGTGCGCTCCGCCGACATCCTCGTATGCATGTCGCAGACCGGCTTTGTGAAATACCGCCACATGCTGAAAGAAGATGGGACACTGATTGTCGACCAGGACATGGTGCAACTGGGGCAGACCTCATTCGAGCACGTTTTCCAGGTTCCCGCCACCCGCATGGCCGAGGAGCTTGGCAGGAAAATGATGGCCAATATCGTCCTGCTGGGCTTTGTGACATCGGTTACCGGGGCCGCTTCACTAAAGGGGATGCTCTCCGCCGTGGCGGATTCCGTGCCGAAGGGGACCGAAAAGACAAATATAGCCGCCTTCAACAAGGGCTACGATCTTGGGCAGGCCATGCTCAAGGCCAGGATTAAAAAGGCCGCCGCCGGCAACAAGCACAAAGAACAGGGCTAATCGATGAATGACCCCAGGGAACGCCTTCAAAAGGTGTGCATAATAGGCGCGACACCCGCCGGAATCGCCGCGGCAAACAAGCTGGGCGAGATGGGGATACCGGTAACGCTGATCGATGAGGCCGCCGATCTCAATGAGAAGCTCTCATCCTGGAAAATGGACTCGGGGGTGGGCTTCAACTACGCTCAGCGCCCGGGGCTTCTAAGGATAATGAGAAACCCGAGGGCAAGGCTCATCCTTCCGGCTTCCGTCCAGTCGATAAAACACACTCCTCAGGGATTTTCGATACGCTACACGAAGGCGCCCACCTACGTAGACGGCGACAAGTGCACGCTTTGCGGCCTTTGCTGGCAGGTTTGCCCCGCTATCGGCCCCGATGGCAAAAGGGCGCTAAAGTACGGCGGAAGGCACGCTCTTCCGGGCAGAGCGGCGATCGACAAGCGCAGGACCCCTCTTTGCCAGGCCAATTGCCCGCTCGGGGTAAACGTCCAGGGATACATGGCTCTTTCGCGCGCGGAAAAGTACGCCGAGGCGCTCGAATTGATCAGGAAGGACAACGTCCTGCCCGGCATATGCGGCAGGATCTGCACCCACCCCTGCGAGGCCGCATGCCGCAGAAGCGGGATCGACCAACCCCTTGCCATACGGGACATCAAGCGGTTCATTGCCGACAGCGCGCAACCGGCTGCGCTCGCGGAAAAACCGGCAAAGACAAGGCCGGAAAAAATCGCGGTCGTCGGTTCGGGGCCTGCGGGACTAGCCGCGGCGGCAGATCTTGCCCGCCTGGGATACCGGGTCACGATATTCGAAAAAGAAAAAGCGCCGGGTGGACTTTTGCGTTATGGCATAGGACCGCGCTTCTGCGGGCCATACTGGACCGGGAAATCGACGATCTTCACAGGCTGGGGGTCCAATTCCACCTCGGAAGCGAGTACAATCCGCAGCTCGGCTCGGAGTTTTCAGCGGTCGTTCTTGCAACAGGCCTATGGGAAGACCGAAAACTGAGAGCACCCGGAGAAGAACTCGGAAACGTTTTGGGATGCGTGTCTTTCTTTCCGCCGTGCACCGGGGAGAGATAACGTCGGTCTCGGGGAAAACCGCGGTAATAGGTGAGGCAATTCGGCCTTTGAGACAGCGCGAACTCTTGCCCGCCTTGGCGCGGAAGTCACACTCGTCTCCTGGTTTCCCGAGGAACTGATCCCGGCGGAAGAAAGCGAAGTCCAGGAGGCCGTAAAAGAAGGCATAGCGATAAAGACCAGCCTGAAAGCGGCCGAGTTCCTAGGCTCCGGCGGCAGCCTCAAGGCCATCCGCTTTGCCGCGACCGTCCCGGGCCTGCCGGATGCGAACGGGATCCCCTGGCCGGTTACGGTCAAGGGGGTAAAGCCGGTCGAGATCGAATTCGAACGAGCGGTCATAGCCATAGGACAGACGGCAACCCCCGCAATTTTCGACGGTTATGGAGAAGAGTTCACCACCACCGCCGGGCTGATAAGGGTTGGCGAGAACGGAAAGACGCTGGCCGACAAAGTCTTTGGCGCGGGAGACGTGACGAGCGGACCGTCGACCGTTGTGTCCGCCATGCCTCAGGCCGCGCGGCGCAAGGGGCGTGCACAGGTTTCTTACCGGCGAGATCCTGCCCGTCCAGGACCCTGTTTTTTCGAGACGCCAGGAATTGGACTACCCGGAGATTACCCCTCGGATTCCGTCTTTTCCGCGCGAAGTGATGCCCGAGCAACCTCCGGTTTGCGGCTGCCACTTTTTCCGAGGTGATTGGGGCTCACCAAGGACCAGGCCCGCGCCGAGTCTCGCGGTGCCTCCAGTGCGGAGTCTGCTCCAATGCGGCCAGTGCTTGGAAGCGTGTTCGGCGGCCGGGGCCGTTTTTCAGGAGAGTGCGCCGAGGAGACGAGCATGCCGGGGTGGCCATCATCCACCAACCCGGCAACGGCCCCGAGCATAAAGGGCGAGGACGTCATCCGCCCCTAAGCCAGGCCATACAACCCGACGTTTCCGCAATGATGCTGCGCGGGTTCGCCGCGGCGGCCAAGACGGCTCTTCTTTTAGGACAAAGCGGCGCACGCATAGAGGGCGGAAGCACCTCGTTTTAATGCGGAACCCCAGCTTGCCCAAGACCTTCGGATCCGTGTTTTCGTATGCCGGTGCAACGATCACTCAGCTGGGTTCCAAACTGGACAGGTTTATATCCTATCTTCCCGAGAATTCACCGGTGGCCTATGTCTTCGCCTGCACCAGGAAGGCGCCGCCTCGTATAAGACAATG
>CAWEZA010000036.1:0-16606 GCA_963813125.1 uncultured delta proteobacterium
TATCCGCCCGGTAAACCTTATCGTACAAGGCATGGAAGCGACAGGCTGGTTGTTGCTTGGCCTTACGGTAGAGCTTCCGCTCAAGTGTCCTGATGTTTTCCGGGGTTGTTAGCATTTCTGCAATCCCCTCATCCTCCACTCTTTGGTTGCATGAACAAAGCAGGGTCCCTTCCCTTGAGCCGGGTTTTGTTGTCCCGAGCCCTCAGACGGTACTGTGAACCCCTCCGACTCCCGGTAAGGCCCAATGCGATTTCGTTTCCTTATACGCACCGGTTGATGTTCCTCATCACCACCCTACCGGGTCTCCAGCACTGGACTGCCTGTCTTCCGCAACATGCCGACCTTGCTACCCCGGAAGATCGCCCGGGCAGCTTCCGTTGTCCATGCCCACGCGCCACGGCCTTCCCCATATGACCAGAGGGTCGGCATCTTCAATCAAGTTACGAGGCTACATGCAGGTTCACTTTCGTTACGGCCTGCTGCTTTGCCGTTTGGGAACTCACGACCCTCTGTTGCCAGAACGCCGCTCCCGCGTGCTACCGGGGTGTACGGACAATTCCCCGGACGGGACTTTAACCCGCTAGATCAAACAGTTGTTACTGCGTACGGTCAAGTCTCCGTTTGACCCAATCTGCGCGGGCAAAGGGGTCGATCCTGATTTTTGCTCTGTCAATTTCGTATTGGATTGCACATTTGCTCGGGGAGCAGTCCTTTGGCGGCCAAGCATACCTTTTCGGCCGACGCCCTCTTGTCGCTCGGCCTTGATGCTCTTACCTGGACACGGCTCCCGGCCTTGATTGCGGCTTCGAAAATAGTGCATCCAAGCGGACTTTTAAGCGGACCTATTCAAGGACATCATGCGACTTGAAGCTTATATAAATCGATGCTATATATACATTTATCTAAATATGGAATGAGGCTATGAAAGCGGACATTGAAACGGCGGATAAAGATCGGGGTGAGCCAATTTCACTGGCGGAGCCTTTGCTCATCGGCACAGACTCGCGTTTTCGCGGCAGCCTGACAGATCTTGCTCTGGAGCTGGCGCAAAAATCTGCCGGGTTTCGGCGCAGCCTGCCGGAGAGCCTGCTGAGGTCGCTTGCCGATTTGGTGCGCGCAATGAACTGCTACTACAGCAACCTGATCGAAGGGCACGACACTCACCCGGTCGATATCGAGCGTGCACTGAAACACGATTATAGCAAAGATGCTAAAAAACGCGATCTGCAACTCGAAGCACAAGCGCACATCGCCGTTCAGAAATGGATCGACAATGGCGACCTTAAAGGACGCGCGGTCACAAGCGATGGCATCCGGGAGATCCATCGCCGGTTCTGCGGGTTGTTGCCCGAGGATCTGCTGTGGGTGGAGGACCCGGAAACGAAGGAACGTGTGCGAATTGTCGCCGGCGAACTGCGAAGGAAAGACGTTAGGGTTGGTCGGCATATCGCTGTCAGTCCCGGCGCCGTGCCGCGCTTTTTGAAGCGCTTCGAGGAAGTCTACAACCGCCTCGGCAAGACCGATTCGGTCCTGGGCGCTGCGGCGGCGCATCATCGGCTCGTGTGGATTCACCCGTTTGTTGACGGCAATGGACGTGTTGCACGCCTGATGTCCCATGCGATGCTGCGGGAGACGCTCGATACCGGCGCCCTCTGGTCGGTGGCGCGCGGCTTGGCGCGCAAAGTAGATGATTATAAGAGGCGCCTCGCCGCGTGTGACAACACCCGTCGAAACGATCTCGATGGGCGTGGTAATTTGAGCGAAGAGGCTCTCGCGGCATTCACAGGGTTCTTTCTCGAAATCTGCATCGACCAGGTTGAATTCATGGAAAACCTGATGCAGCCGGATCGCCTACGGGCACGCATCCTTCTTTGGGCCGAAGAAGAAATCAGGGTCAATGCTTTGCCGCCCAAGTCGGGCAGCATCCTCGAAGCTGTGCTCTACCGTGGAGAGCTGCCTCGCGGCGATGCCGCCGGCGTTGTGGGTTCGGGCGAGCGCCATGCCCGCCGTATTGTCTCCGCGCTAATCCGGCGGGGGGTGCTCGCCTCGGAGAGTCAACGCTCGCCGCTTCGCCTTGTCTTCCCCGCGGCACTCGCCTCTCGCTGGATGCCGGGATTGTTTCCCGAAAAGGTGAATATGCGCAGACCACATGATCTGTAAGTAACACCCTTAACTTATTAACTTTATGCGCATTCCCGCCAGACAGGGCGAGAAGGAAGGGTGCTTTTCCGCGCCCACCGTTCTTAATTCATCTGCGAACACCCGCTGAAAGGCCGAGCCTTTGCACTGCGCACAAAATATCGTACGGTAAGCCTCAAGCGCCTTGCCTTGTAACCGTCTCACTTTCATTGATAGACGAAAAGTTTGTAATCTTCACCGTACCATCTGGAAAACGAGCTACAATGTCGAGAGTCCCGCCCATTGCCTCGATAACGGAGCGCAATGTAGAAATGTAGATATCGGTGCGCTTCTCCAATTTCGCAATGTTCGGTTGTTTTATGTGCAACTCTTTGGCGAGCTTGTCCTGAGAGATGCCCCGCGCACGTCGTAATTCGTGAAGCGGCATCTCCGTGACCATTTCCCGATAGCGCGCGTCGGAACGAGCAATCGCTTCAGCCGACATTTTAGCTTCCAATTGAGCAAATTTACGAGCCATTTATCAAGCCTCCCTACTCAATGTTTCCAAATGTTCTTTATAGAGCCGATCTGCAATGGGAACGTATTCGTCGTACCAACGATCCTTGCCGGTCTTGTTTCAACCGATCAACAAGATCGCGCACCGACGAGGATCAAAGGCGTAGAGCACACGATAAGGTCGACCAGCGTGCTGAATGCGCAGTTCACGCATGTTGCCGTGCTGCGACTGCATGACGCTACTGGCATGGGGAAACGTAAGGCCTGGGCCAAAATCACCCAAAAGCTTAACGCTGGCGCGTACCGATTCCTGCTCTCCCTCAGTCAGGCCATCCCACCATTCGCCGAACTCATCCGTGTACTCGATGTCCCATTCCATACGCAAAATATACCTTGTGGGATATATATCGTCAAGTGTGTAAGTAATTGTAAGTAAGGGGATGCCCTTAACTTATTAACTTTATGCGCATCCCCGATGCACATTCCCGCCAGGCAGGGCGAGAAGGAAGGGTGCTTTTCCGTGCCCACCGTTCTTAATTCATCTGCGAACATTGGTGGGCACGAAAAGACGCTGCCCACCCGACAAGCTCCGAAACCACCAATATTCCCTTATAGCAATTTAGCATCCGGGGCACAAAAGGGCTGACGGGGAAGAGCACTCACCAACCAAACCATATTGACCATTGACGATATAGGTGCTATATTCCCATTCACCGATACGGCAGGGAAGGTCCTGCAGGACGGCGGCCGGGGCCGGATCGGATGCAACCTCATTAGATGCTCAAAACTATAGCAGGTAGAATCGATGAAGGCGAACCGGACAGAAAGCCCCACATGTAATTCAGGGTGCGGATTGAGCGAGCCGGCGAAAACCTGGTCCGGTACAATGGAGACTGCCGGGTATATCCTGGTCGGGATTCCCGTGCTTGCAGCCTGGTGGCTCATCTATGGACGCCTCGCACCCTTTGCCGGCTGGATCGCCGGCCACTTTGCGCGATATCTGTCCGTCTACAACTTGTCTTCCGGGAACATCGAGCACCTAAGAAACGCCGTGGAATTCTACGTTTTCGAGGGCCCCAAAGTTTTGATGCTACTGCTCCTGATAGTCTTCGGGGTTGGGGTTGTTCGTTCATTTTTCACCCCGGAGAAAACCCGAAAAATCCTTGCCGGAAAGCGTGAGAGCGTAGCGAATGTCCTGGCAGCCTTCCTCGGGGTCGTGACCCCGTTTTGCTCGTGCTCGGCATGCCCCCTTTTCATCGGCTTTGTCACCGCTTCCATCCCGCTCGGGGTTACCTTTTCCTTTCTCATATCCTCTCCGATGGTAAACGAGGTCGCACTGGTATTACTCTATGGACTTTTCGGCTGGAAAATCGCCGCCATTTACATGAGTACGGGCCTCGTCATTGCCATAGTTGCCGGCTGGACCATAGGCCGGCTCAAAATGGAGCGGTATCTTGAAGATTGGGTCCAGGAAATTCAGGCAGGCGAGAGCGGCGGATACCAGGAGGAACATAGAAGCTTTGCGGATCGCGTCCGGTTTGGACTTGAGGCGGTGCGCGATATTGTAGGCAAGGTCTGGATATACGTCCTTCTGGGCATTGGAGTCGGGGCAGGCATTCACGGCTACGTGCCCATGGGGGCCTTGGCTTCGATCATGGGAAAGGGAATCTGGTGGTCGGTCCCGGTGGCCGTACTGATCGCCATCCCATTTTACAGCAATGCCGCGGGAATAATCCCTATCGTGTCCGCCCTGGTTGAAAAAGGCGCGGCATTGGGGACAACGCTCGCCTTCATGATGGCGGTCATTGCCATCTCGTTTCCGGAAACGGTGATTTTGCGCAAGGTCCTGAAACCAAGGCTTATTCTGGTTTTCACATGCGTTGTGGCTCTTGGCTGCATCATTGTTGGATATTTGTTCAACTTGCTGATTTAATCATGGAGATAAAGATGGAAATCAAAGTCCTTGGGCCTGGATGCAAGAAATGTCACGAGACCGAAAAAGTGGTAAAGGAAGTTGTGCGGGAAACCGGCCTGGATGCTTCCGTCGAATACATAACCGATATCGCGAAGATTGCCGGCTATGGCATTTTCTCCACCCCCGGGGTGATCGTCGACGGCAAGGTGAAATCGACGGGTAAAGTGCCCTCGAAGGCCGAAGTGAAAAGCTGGCTTGGCAAATAACAGCCGTCCAATCTGAATGAAACGTTCCATCAGGGCAACACCTCATCCCGGCAAAGAGGAGTTTCCATGCTGCTGACAAGCTACCGTAAAGAGACTATTCGCCCCGAGTGCAGGCCGGAGGCCCAATCGGTCCAGTGCATCGCGCATCTCGATCAGGATATCTCGGAGGTAATACCTTATCTCAACAGGGTATTCGGAGGCTTTCAATATATCAAAGACCCTCCCTGTGTTTCCTTCAGGGTCCAGGGCAAGCTCATCGCGGTTTATTCGAATCAGATTCTGTGTCAATGCTCTCAAGGAAGAATCCGAGGGAGACAAGATTCTAGAGTGGCTGAAGCAGGAGATAAACGAAACCTGGCAGAGGCGTGGCGAGATCGAACCCAGTTTTGAAACCGCCCCGAAACCCAAGGTAATGGAAATCCTCAAGCTCCTTCCAAGGACCAATTGCCGCGAGTGCGGCCGGCCCACCTGCATGGTCTTCGCCGTCCAGGCGGCCGAAGGCGGCAAGGGGGCTGAAGATTGCCCTCCCCTTAAGGGCGATGGAAAAGCGAAGCTCGAAGCCTACCTTCGGCAATTCGAGTTTGAATAGACGAAAAGCAAAGATTTTGCAAAAAAGGAAAAGATCATGGGAGACAATCGCGTTCTTTTTTTGTGTATCGGCAATACGGCGCGCAGCCAGATGGCGGAGGCTTTCTTGCGAAAACATGCCGGGGAGCACTTCGCGGTGTATAGTGCGGGGTTAAAGCCAGGCGTCATCAATCCGTATACCGAACGTGTAATGCGGGAGATCGGGATGGATCTCAGCGGCCATTTTTCAAAGAGCGTAAAGGAATATCTCGGCAAGCTGGGCTTCACATACTTGATTACGGTCTGCGGAGAAGCTGAGGCCAATTGTCCGATTGTATTTCCCGGAATCAGCCACAGGCTCTCCTGGCCATTTGACGATCCCGCGGCAACTGAAGGGATCGGATGAGGAAAAACTGGAAAAATTTCGCCGGATACGCGATCAGATTGAAAAAAGGATTCTTCTATGGCTTGAAGAAGAGGGATTTTCCAAAAAATGATTCATACCAAGTTGCGTTCAAAACGATACCAATGCAAGGGCAGGAGGCTTTGTCCTGCGTAGGGGCGGGGTTTATCCCCGCCCGCATCTCGAACGCAACTTGGTATCAGTCGATCCCGGGGTTCATGGCTGCGCATGTTCGCTTTTTTGCATAGCATTTTGCATAGCACCGCAGGCTTTGTGCATGGATTGAGGAGAAAATCGTGGACACATCAGTCTCCAGGCATCTTTCTTTTTTGGATCGTTTCCTTACCCTCTGGATTTTTCTGGCCATGTTTGCCGGTGTCGGGGCCGGCTGGTTATATCCGGGCGTAAACAGAATCATCGGCTACTTCCAGGTTGGAACCACCAACATTCCGATCGCCGTCGGTCTGATTCTCATGATGTATCCGCCGCTTGCGAAAGTAAAATATGAGCAGCTCGGACAGGTCTTTCGAAATTTCAAAGTCTTGGCCCTGTCGCTTATCCAAAACTGGGTCATCGGCCCCGTCTTGATGTTCGCCCTGGCCTTAGCTTTTCTGTCCGGGCGCCACGACTACATGGTGGGCCTGATCATTAATAGGCCTTGCGCGCTGTATCGCCATGGTGATCGTGTGGAACGACCTTGCCGCGGGCGACACGGAATACTGCGCAGGTCTTGTGGCGTTCAATTCGATTTTCCAGGTGCTTTTCTTTTCGGTCTACGCCTATATCTTCATTACCGTGCTGCCCAGCCTGGCTGGGATAAAGGGCGCGGCCGTAAACATTTCCATAGGAGAAATCGCACAGAGTGTTTTCATCTACCTTGGTATTCCTTTTATCTGCGGAATGATATCCAGGTTCATCGGGTTAAGGACCAAAGGCAAGCGGTGGTACGAGGAAAAGTTTATCCCCCGGATCAGCCCCATCACTCTTGTGGCGTTGCTTTTCACCATCCTCGTGATGTTTTCCCTGAAAGGTGAATATATCGTTCAATTGCCCCTGGATGTGATTCGGATTGCTATACCGCTTTGCATCTATTTCGGAGCAATGTTTTTCGTCACCTTTTTTCTTTCGATGAAGGTGGGTGCGACCTATGAGCAGACGACGACTTTAAGCTTTACAGCCGCCTCGAACAACTTCGAACTGGCGATCGCGGTGGCCGTGGCCGTTTTCGGGATCAACTCCGGAGAGGCTTTCGCAGCGGTTATCGGACCTCTGGTGGAGGTCCCCGTTTTGATATCCCTGGTCAATGTGGCCGTATGGTTCAAGCGCAAGTACTTCCCGTTTGCCGTCGAAACCCCCACCGGGGTTTGTCACGTGACGTGCAAGAGGTAGAAAAAAGGATTTGTGGAATGAACAGGGTTATTTTCTTTTTTGTCGCGGTTTTATTCCTGGCCGGTTCCTGCTGTTTGCTGCCCGCTGACTGCCGGGCCTCATCAATACCGCCGGTTCCCGAAAAAGGCATGGTCACCATGGTGGACCTCGGAGCCAATAAGTGCATGGTCTGCAAGATGATGTCGTCGATCGTGGAATCTCTCCGGAAGCAATACAAGGGCAAGGCGGACATTGTTTTTATCGATGTCTGGAAACACCCCGGGGAGGGACAAAAATTCGGCATCAAGCTCATTCCCACCCAGATTTCTTTGACAGGGAGGGGAAGGAGGTCTACCGCCACGAAGGGCTCATGCTAAAAGATGCGATCATCTCCAAGCTGGAGGAGATGGGAGTGAAATAGATTATCTGCGTTATCATTTCATAAAAAAAGTCCGGGGGCTGAGGAGAAAAGGATGCTCGAACATGTTTTCATGACCATTAACGCGTGGATGATGGGAGGTTTTCTCATCGCCGCTTCGGGCTGTCTTCTATGGGGAGTGGTGAGCGTAGCCCTCAGTCCATGCCATCTCGCCTCCATACCGCTCATCGTTAGCTACGTGGCGGGTCAGGAGCGAACACTTCGAGCCAAAAGACGCCGCGCTCTGCGCCGTGATCTTCAGTATCGGACTTTTTATCAGCATCGCCACCCTGGGAATTATATGTTCACTGCTTGGCACAATGCTGGGGCAGGTCAGCCCTTACTGGACCATCCTGGTGGGGGCGATACTCATTTGGATCGCACTCGATATGCTGGGGGTGTCCAGGTGTTCGCTCTCCGGAAGCCTCATGGGCAGGATCAGGATCAAAGGTCTGATTGGGGCCTTGGTCCTGGGGCTGGCCTACGGCATTTTGTCCGGCTCCTGCACCTTCGGTTTCATTGCCCCCATACTTGCCATCATCACCGTTCAGCAAAAGCTCCTGACCGGGGTCCTATACATTGTGCTATTCGGTATCGGCCACTGCATCCCCATTGCCGTCGCCGGCAGTTCGGCCGCCAAGGTCAGGAAACTCCTCGAAAGCGGTTCGTTTAATGACGGCAGCCGCCGGTTCAGGAAGTGCGCCGGCGCGGCCATAGCTGTTTTGGGCCTTTACTTTATAATCCGGCCTTTCACGGGTATGTCGTAGAGGCAGGTTTTGCCCGCGCTGGTTTGCGGATTCACCTTTATCGCGAAGATCAGGGAGGAAGACATGCCGGAACTCGTGATTATCGGAGGCAGCGACGCGGGAATCAGTGCCGCACTTCGCGCCAAAGAACTTGCCCCTGCAACCGGGGTAAGCGTTGTGGTTGCAGACAGCTATCCTAATTTTAGCATTTGCGGCCTGCCTTTTTACCTGAGCGGCGAAGTCCCCGACTGGCATACCCTTGCTCACAGAACTGCCCGGGATATCGAAAATGAGGGAATTCGCCTTCTTCTGGATCACCGGGCGACATCCATCGACCCTGCTGAAAAAACGGTATCGGTCGCCGGTCGCGGCGCCGGCCCTCGCAAACTCACCTATAACAGGCTGATAATTGCCACGGGCGCTCAGTCCATCAGGCCCAACATCGAAGGGATAGAGCTGCCTGGCGTTTTTCTGCTCCGGTGGATGGACGATGGCTTCGCCATGCGGCAATACATGGATGAGCGCCGGCCGCGAGCCGCAGTCATAGTCGGAGCTGGATACATCGGGATGGAGATGGCCGATTCTCTTACCCGCCGCGGGCTGGATGTAACGGTTCTCGAATTTTCGGATTCTGTTTTGACCACCGTTGACAAGGAATTTGGCCAAAGAATCGAGCAAAGTCTCACGGCCAATGGTGTGAAGGTGAACACCGGCGTCACGGTCACAGGCATAAGTGAAGCAAACGGCCGGCTGGTCGTAAGTGGCGCCAGGGGCTTTTCCACTCCGACGGATATGGTGCTTGTCGCCGTTGGCGCGAGCCCCCGGACTGAACTTGCCTTTTCCGCCGGCATCAAAACAGGCATCAAAGGAGCCGTAAAGGTTGACCGCCTTATGCGCACGAGCACGCCGGACATCTATGCCGCCGGCGACTGTGCCCAAACCTGGCATCGGCTGTTAAAGCAAAACAGCTATCTTCCGCTTGGCACAACCGCACACAAGCAGGGCCGTGTGGCAGGAGAGAACGCGGTGGGGGGAAGCCGCGAGTACCAAGGGACACTTGGAACACAGGCCGTGAAAATATTTGACATGGTTGTTGGGCGCACCGGTCTTCGGGACTCCGAAGCGGCCTTGGCGGGCCTTGATCCGGTCACAGTCGAGTTCGAGACGTGGGACCACAAGGCCTACTACCCGGGCGCGCAAAAACTGTGGATACGGTTGACCGGTGAGCGGAACTCGGGACGTTTGCTAGGAGCCCAGATGCTGGGCCATCGGCTATCCGAGGTGTCAAAGCGCATCGATATCATAGGCGCGGCTATTTACAACGACATGCACATCGAGGATCTAAACGAGCTTGATTTGAGCTACACACCGCCCCTCAGCAGTCCATGGGACCCGGTCCAGATGAGTGCTCAGGCCTGGACCAGGACGGTCCTCCTTCGATAGAATATCCGGCTTTCTGCCTTTTCTGTTGCCGCTTCTATTGCCCTTTCTTATTTGCCGCTTCTCGTTGCCGTTTTGCGGCTAAGAGCGACTTTGTGCTATATGCAATGCGAAAAATCCCGAGCAGCGGCTCCTTGAAAAAAGAATATGGGGTCATACGAGAAAACAGCTGATCACCGCTGTAAATCACTGCTGTTACCTACGCTGTTATCCATGCTGTTACCATGCTGTTTACTGGCTGTTAATTTGTCGCCTAAAATTGGATATGTATAATGAATTAAGTAAGTTATAAAAATATTAAAAAAAATGCGCTGTTTTATCAGCATACGGTTTCCGCATGGACACTAAACGGTTTCCATCCCGCCCTGGCAGCACGGGCGTGTTTTGGCCAGAGAATGGATGACGGGAAAAAGCTCCATGAACCACTGGACCTTTGGCCGCCCATGAGTGGCGTCTACCTGATCGAGCGCTTCGGACAGCGGGCACGATGCCATCGTGCCTTCTTTTAACCCGAAGGCGAGCACTTCGCTCGATCCATTGTTCATCATCTCCAACAGCGCGCCGGCGGCGGCCGCACTCATCCTTCCGGCGAGAATCCTGTCGAAAGCGGTCGGAGCCCCTCCGCGCTGGACGTGCCCGAGCACCACGCTTCGCACCTCGAATTCATCCTTGCTCTCCTCTTCGAGCAACTGGCGGAGAAAATCCGTCGTGTAGTGCCCCGAGGCCACTTCATTTCGCATGTATATGACCATTCGGCTTCCGGACTCGAAGCTGCTCTTAAGGTCGGAGACGTCCCTGTTCAGTTCGGCAAGGCTCATTCCGGTCTCGGGCAGGTAGGCCTTATCCGCGCCTGCCGCCAGGGCGCCCATTGCGGCAAGAAAGCCGCACTGCTTTCCCATCGTCTCCACTATGAACGCCCGCCTTGTGGCGCCGGCGGTGTCGCGAACCTTATCGACCGCCTGGACGATGTTGTTCAGGGCCGTATCGGAACCGACGCACAGGTCGCTGCACGGAAGATTATTGTCTATGCTTGCCGGCACGAGCACCACGGGGATATTAAACTCCGGGAAATCGGTCCTCATTTCGACAAAGCGCTGGACGTGCCGGTAGGTATCCAGGCCCCCAATGGCGATGATTCCCTTTATGTCGAATTTGGCGATGTTTTCGGCAACCTTTCCAAAGTCCTCGATGAGCTGACTTGACCGCGCAGTCCCAATATCGGAGCTGGGGCGGCCCATCCAACCGGCGAGATCGTTCCATTCGAGTTCCAGAAAATCGCCGTGGGTCAGGCCATAGAATTCATCTTTGGAGCCGAGAACGGACACTCCACGGTCCAGAAGGCGCCTTGCGGCGATGCTCACAGCGGCGTTCATTCCCGGCGAGTCGGCCCCTCCGGTCATAATGACCACTTTGCCCCGCCCACCGGATTCCTGCGACGGACATGCGGCGGTAAGGGCCTCGACCAGCTCAAGCATGGTCCCGAAGGTTTTCCCGCGCAACCCAAGGGCGCTTCTGAAATCCCCGCTTTCAAGAAGCCTGTGGATTTCCCTGCTCTTTTCGATCACTTCGACAAGCGGCGTTGAAACCACCCTGTTCTTTTTAACGCCGACCATATGCCGGTGAACAACACCGGGCTCGTCGACCAGGAGGTCAACAGCGGCAACCCCAAGGCGCGCGGAAAGAATCCTGTCAAAAGCGCTCGGGGACCCTCCCCGCTGTACGTGCCCCAACACGGTCAACCGGACTTCCAGGCCAAGTTTTTCAGCCAGAATTTTGCGCACCTCGCCCGCTTCCATCCGCAGCCCGTCAGGGTGTCTCGCGCCTTCGGCGATCACTACCATCTGGTGACGCCTTCCGGTTTTGCGGGCCTTATCCAGGCATTCGACCATCCGCTGATGCCAATGCAGCTCGAGGGAGCATTCGGGGATGAGCATCCAGGACGCCCCGGTGGCCAGCGTGGCGGCAAGAGCCAGGTAGCCGCAATTTCTGCCCATGGTCTCTATTACGAACGTACGCTGGTGGGAGGCCGCCGTGGACGAAAGGTCGTCTATGGCGCGCACGATGTGATTCAGGGCGGTATCGACGCCTATGGCCATATCGGTACCTGCCAGATCGTTGTCTATGGAGCCGGGCAGGCCCATCACCTGAAGCATGGGAATGTGTTCGACCATTGGCCGAAGGTCCGGACGAACGGCGGCTATCTTTTCCGCGTGTTCTGTCCATTCGTTCGAGAGCATGAGCGCCCCGGTGAGGGATCCGTCACCCCCGATCACCACCAGAGCCTCGATTCCGCGATCCAGAATGTTTTCGACCGCGCGCCGCCTGCCCTCCACTGTCCTGAACTGCTCGCTTCGGGCCGTGCCAAGGAAAGTCCCCCCGCGCTGGAGAACGTTTCCAACATCCCGCCAGCCAAGAGGTTTTATCAGATCACCGCCCCTCAAAAGCCCATCATAGCCGCAGTATATTCCGTATACCCGAAGCCCTCTACCCAGCGCGCGCCGCACCACGGCCCTCACTGCGGCGTTCATGCCAGGAGAGTCCCCCCGCTCGTCATTACCGCCAGAGTCTTTATCATGTGTTTTCTCTTTCGCAAAAATAGGCCGGCAGGCCTGCCCCGGAAATTCCACCTCAAAGCGCCCCGAACGTGTATTCGTAAACAGGCGGGAGTCGCATTCGAGAATACACGATTTTGTGAGCCCCTCAAAGACAAGTATGATTGGACGGCGCAAAAATATTATTCTACAAAACCGGGCATCTGGGGTAAAAGAAAGGCTTGAATTGCTTTTCCCCATTTCGGTGCGGCACGCAAAATCTTTACCCCTCACAATACAGGCGGATGCAAATGATAGTTCCTGTAATCCTGTCAGGCGGCGTGGGATCGAGACTGTGGCCTCTTTCGAGGGAGCACCTCCCAAAGCAGTTGCTCACGATCCTGGGAGGGGATCACTCTCTTTTTCAAAAAACCCTCTTGCGGTTGAAAAGGATCGAGGGCGCGGAGCCTCCCATAATCGTTTGCAACGAGAGCCACCGTTTCCTGGCGGCCGCACAAATGCAGGAAATCGGCACGCCTTATGGGGATATCATCCTCGAACCCTACGGTAGAAACACCTGCCCGGCAATCACCGCGGGAACGCTCGCAGCGATGAAAAACGGAGGCGACCCCGATATCCTGGTACTGCCCTCGGACCACCTCATTCGGGATGACCAACTGTTTGCAACAGCGGTACAAAAAGGGAGCGAACTCACATCGGCCGGGCGGATCATCACTTTCGGGATCGTTCCGGAGAGGCCGGAGACCGGCTATGGATATATCCGCAAGGGGAAAACCATTCCGGGGGGGACGCCGGCGAGGCTTTCGAGGTAAACCGGTTTTTTGAAAAGCCGGACTATGAAAAAGCGTGCTCCTACGTAGCCTCCGGGGAGTATTTCTGGAACTCCGGCATGTTCCTGTTCCGAGCTTCAGCTTTTATCGAAGAACTCGAGAGGTCTTCGCCCGAGATCCTCAAAGCCTGCAGCCAATCATACCAGAAAGCAACCCGGGATCTGGACTTCGTTCGACTGGAAAAAAGCAGTTTTGCCGCCTGTCCGAATTTATCGATAGATTATGCCGTAATGGAAAAGACCACGCATGCGGCGGTAATTCCGTTAAGCGTCGGCTGGAGTGATGTGGGCAACTGGCACTCACTTCACGAAGTGTGTGAAAAAGACCAATCCCTCAACAGCTCCACTGGAGACGTGCTGCTCGAAGATGTCCGCAACTGCCATATTCATTCGGAAAGCAGGCTCGTTGCAGCCCTGGGCATAGAAAACCTGGTCATCGTCGAAACCAAGGACGCAGTGCTCGTTTCTTCGATCGATCGCTCACAGGACGTCAAAATTATCGTAGACAAGCTCAAAAAACTCAAAAGGGAAGAAGTGTTTTCCCATTCCAGGGTATATCGCCCCTGGGGGTCCTTTGAATCCATAGATACCGGCGAGCGCTTCAATGTGAAACGCATAACGGTCAATCCCGGCGCGGCACTTTCCCTTCAAATGCATTATCACAGGGCGGAACACTGGGTCGTGGTGAGGGGGACTGCCCGCATAATCAAGGGCGACGAGGAGTCTATGCTAAACGAAAACCAGAGCACCTACATCCCATGGGGCACCCGGCACCGGCTGGAAAACCCGGGCAAAATACCCTTGGAGCTGATCGAAGTCCAGTCGGGCAGCTATCTGGGAGAAGACGACATCAGCCGGTTTGACGACAGATACGGACGCAGTTGAAACGGCCACATCGAATTGGACGGAGGTTATCACTTCTCGTGCAATGCCTCCCGCACCCTGGCAACCATATCCATGAGCGAGAAAGGCGTGCTCGGATGAGGTTTACCCCTTCGTCCAGCACGCCTTCCGGCAAGCGAAAGCAGTTTTGGCCGGGCATGAAAAGGCCTTACGTTCGGGACAAGCGAGAGGAGCGGCCAGCACGCGGTCATCCCCACTGGCGTTCTGTACCCAACCTGTCCGCCATAGCCTTAAGCAGCACAATCCGGTAGTCAGATGAAGACGATGGCGATCAGTACGGATCATCGCTCGAATGTCGTGTCGCCAATCTCTCTTCTGCCATGCCGTATAATCTTGCTCAAGCCTGCTCGAAAACAGCTGTTTTTTAAGAAAATCATGTTCATCATAAATCGCGAGAAGAACCCAAGCGACCTCGGATGAGTGGGCAATACAGTTCAAGTTTATGCCACCGTCAATCCCAGATTGTAGACTTCGGGAAGGGCTCGCGCGTCTTAGCAACCGGGAAACGGCAAGGATATACCGGATGGTTGGGCGGGATAATGGTTGTTGAAAAGATCGGTTCAACCTGTTATTGCTGCCGCAAATGAGACATTTCAAGTATTTTTGCTCAATTTCTAAGAGGAGTAATTCATGAAAAAGTGGAAATGGTCATCGAAGATTCTGGTAATCGGATTTGCATTGGCCCTGCTTGGCGGTTGCGCCGAGGCCCCCCTCACTACGGCCCCCCGGCCGTTGCGCCGGGCCCGCCCGTCGTGGCCCCAGGACCTTCCCGCGGTTTTCTGGCCGTAGGCCCGATGGACCGTTTTTACGTAATGGGCGTTGAAAACAACACACCTTTCGAAGTTCGCCTTCACCAGGGCCAACCGGGTTCTTTATCGAAAAGGATACGACCGGGTGGGAAGGGAGCGCAAGGCCGATTTTGAAATTAATATCGCGCTGTTCCAGGAAGCTCGTGACAATCCTGAACTTAGGGGTCAGCAGATGTTGGGCGGAGCGATTCTGGCGCAGCGGCCGGAGCGCTCATCGGCGCGGCCGCACACGCCCCGGTGACGGGCACGATCGCCGGCGCGGCGGGAGGCGGATTCCTGGGGGCTTCCGCTCCGGCAGCCACGCCGGTTATAAGGATAGAAATACACACCCACAGTTTTCGTAGCGGGATGTCTTCGCAAGGTCGTCTACGTGGACATGGCGCACGTTCCGCCCTATGAAGTCCCGCGCGTAATCGATTATCAGGTGGCAAAAATGCTCGGGGCTCTTCCGGCAAGATAGCGCGCAGGGAAGACTTTTAACAGCTAGCCCGTCCACGCCATGCGGATTGCGGCGCGATGTTTGCGGTTTATTTATCCACGGACCTAAAGCGCCGAGGCGAAAGCTTTTTTTGCCATGGCGCCCATCTCCCCCAGGTTTTCCACTACCGTTATACCGGCTTTGCGCATGGCGGCTATTTTGCCTTAAGCCGTCCCGCTCGAACCACTGATGATCGCGCCCGCATGTCCCATACGCCTTCCCGGAGGAGCGGTCACACCCGCGATGAAGCCCACCACCGGCTTGGTAACATAGTTGTTTTACGAACTCAGCCGCTTCCTCTTCGGCCGATCCCCCGATTTCGCCCACCATTATGATGGCGCGGGTCTCAGGGTCGGCCTGAAATGCCGACAGGCAGTCGATAAAACTCGTGCCGTTCACCGGGTCTCCCCCGATGCCGATCACTGTGCTCTGCCCCATCCCGAACTGTTGGATCTGGTGAACAGCCTCGTAGGTCAAGGTGCCCGACCTGGACACGATACCAACGTGGCCAGGCGAGTGGATGTGGCCCGGCTGAATGCCGATCTTGCACTGGCCCGGGGTTATGATGCCCGGGCAGTTGGGGCCGATCAGCCTGCTGGCGCTATTTTTGAGGTAATTTTTGACCTTGAGCATGTCCATGACCGGAATGCCTTCGGTAATTGCCACGATCAGCGCCAATCCAGCGTCAATCGACTCCAGTATTGCGTCCGCGCAAAAAGGAGGCGGCACGAAGATCATCGCGGCATTGGCGCCCGTTTCCCTGACGGCCCCGGCCACGGTGTTAAAGACGGGGATTCCTTCTACATCCTGCCCCCCCTTGCCCGGGGTTACCCCGGCCACGACATTGGTGCCGTAGTTCTTGCAGTTCTCCGTATGAAACCGGCCTTCGCGGCCGGTAATTCCCTGTACCAAAAGTCTCGTGTTTCGATCCACCCAAATGCTCATGGTTCCCTCCTATGCCTTCACAATCGCTGCAATCTTTTGGGCGGCGTCTGAGACATCTTTTGCCGTTATAAGATTGAGACCGGACTCATCGAGGATTCTGCGCCCCTCTTCAACATTGGTCCCTTCCATCCGAATAACTACAGGCACCTTGATCCCTACTTTTTTGGCCGCTTCAACTACGCCGTTGGCCAACCTGTCACACCGCAGGATACCGCCGAAAATATTTATGAGCACCCCTTTAACGGAAGGATCCCCAGGATGATGCGAAACCCTTGTTCCACCTGTTCGGCGCTCGCGCCTCCGCCAACATCTAGAAAGTTCGCCGGCGCGGCC
>CAWEZA010000037.1:0-13628 GCA_963813125.1 uncultured delta proteobacterium
TCTCGGTGATCGTACGAAGCCAGTTCGAAAAATGCGTCTGGTTCCAGGAAATCCATAAAGCTTCCTCTGCTTTCTTCTGACATGAAATTAGTCCCGCAGGCCTGAAAATTGCAAATTCCGATAGTCAGATTCCCATATTCTGCCGATTTACTTATAGCCCAAAAGCGTCGGCTCTGGAATAGATACATGGATTAGTGGAGACAGACAGTGAAAATTCAATGCAAGGGATGTCGGGTCGAATTCAACGTTTCGGACGATAAGATACCGGAAGACAAGCCGCTAAGAATTCTTTGCCCAAAGTGCAAATCCCCCATGGAAATCAAAGGGAAGGCAATGGGCAACCAGGTTGAGGGCAGCGCCGCCCGCACTTTTGAGGAAAATCGGGCAGACACCCTCCTCGATTTCGCAAATGCAATCGACGTGGTCGATGAAGGCGTTAGAACCGCCCTTCTTTGCGACACTGATGTTAAACGCGGGGAAAGGATTGTGCAAGCGCTCCAGGAACTCGACTTCTGGGTCGTCCATGCCCATCGCCCCGCCTTCGCCCTCGGGAAGCTGCACCACAACAGCTACGATCTCATTGTGCTCGATGAGAATTTCAATTCTGAAAATGAGTCACACAATCTCGTCCTTCACCATATCCAACTTCTTCCCATGCACCTTAGAAGACAATTCTACCTGTGCCTCCTAAGCAGGGAAAAAACCACCATGGACGCAAAGCTTGCTTTCAGGATCGGGGTCAATCTCATCCTGAACGTAAAAGACCTCGACAAGGCCAAAGTGCTCTTCGCCCGCTTGATGAAGGAACACAGGGGTTTCTACGCTCTTTTCAATTCAGAGCTTTCAAAAAAAGACGGCCAGACCGGGAGGTGAGGTATACGACACCAACCCGGCCCGGAAAACCGTCCCTAAAAGGAGCGGCGGGGGGAATTTGCCCCCCGCCGGGTCCGCAGGCCTCAAGGAGAGTACACTGACTTAACGGCGTCCGCCCCCGCCTCCGCCGCCATGGCCTCCGAACCCCCCACCACCAAAACCGCCGCCGGAGCCTCCGCCGCCAAAGCCACCGCCGGAAGCGGACTCGCCGGAGGAGCGAGACTCTCCACCGCCACCGGAACCGCGTTCGCCGGAGTAACCGGACCGGGACTCAGCACCCGTTGAGCCCCGCTCACCGGAGTATGAGGTTCCATAAGAAGCTCTTCCGGCCGTCCCCGCACCGCTTCGGCCATACCCGCCAAGACCTCTTGCGGCAGCAACCGGGTTCCTCGCCCCGGAGTGCTCCACTATGGCCCTTGCGCCTGCCCGAGCACCGGGGGAATTAAAACGCGCCGTATTTGCCGACCTTCCCGCCCCGGAAAATGTCGAGGAGCGTGTTCCGCCCGTTGCCCTGGCAACGGGGTCGATCCTCGTGACGGCGCCGTTTGCGCCTGTCACATGGTTGGTTATCCTGTGGGCTCCCGCCTCACCGTGCCCGTAGTAGTGGTGATAGTGGTGCCAGTCCCCCCAGCAGCTGAAATCGCCAAGGATGTAGAAGCCTCCGAAATAGAGCCCTCCCCACCAGAACGGATAGGGGACCCAGTCATACAGGTAACCATATTCCGATGGAGGCCCGTAGTAAGTTACGACCGGAGGCCCATAGTCGCTGTAATAGCCTTCGATTTCCGAAGGGTCGACATATTCCCCGCCGGAACCGTACGCGGGGGCTCCCGCTGGAGGGGGGGAGCACCGCCTGCGTATTCGGGATTCGAACCATTGCCCGCAGGATTGTAGCCCGGCTGCGCATATCCGCCGCCCGCCGTGACGGGAAGGTTCATCGAAGAACTCACATCGCTTACGGCCCGCGCCGCACCTTCCTCCGACATGTTGAGCCCGCCTGCCGCGGCCGCCCTGGCGGCGCTGTCCCTCACCTCTTCGATGATATCGGGCGTCATGGGGTAGTCGGAAATCCACCCGTTTCGCGGCGCGATGTTGACCCGGGCCAGAGAGTCTTCCGCCGCGGCTTCATCCTGGCGAGAGGGCAAACCCAGGGCGCCGGCCAGTTTTACGGCGAACTGACCTTCGCTTACCAGGGGCTGCTCGACCGGAGGGTTTGCCGAGGACGGGGCCTGCGCCCCGGCCTGAGGCCCAATACGGCAAAACGGAAAGACCCGCCGCCAGAATCATGATGAGTATGCTTTTCATATGCACACCCCTTTCGTTTGGATTTGCCTGCGACATTGCGACTCTCATAAAATCACCTCACTTAGGGAAGATGCGCGCGCGATCGTTTTAGTCTACAGCCGGAGGAAGAATTTTGTCCAGGCCCCCAATTCATGCTTAAATCGCCAACTCTATGCGTTATACTGGTTCCCGAATGGACACTATACCATGTTTCCCCCGAGGTCGGCGCTGTGCTTAGTCTTACACCCGCGCGCGTAAATGCCGGGTTATCCGGCGCTCGGGGTTAAAGAAAAATCGTTAAAGAGGCCCTGCAATATCGGTATGCATTCCAAGATAAACATGGCGGACGGCAAAGATTCATCGTTTCGGCTCGAGGATTACGACTACCATCTGCCGCCCGAACTCATAGCCCAGCATCCAGCCCCCTTCGAGGGAACTCTGCCGCCTGCTGGTCCTCGATCGGTCCACGGGCGGAACCAATCATTTACGATTCGACAAGATCGGTGAGTATTTAAGGCCTGGCCGACCCGCTGGTGGTAAACGACACGCGCGTGGTGCCGGCGCGTCTTATCGGGCGTAAGAATACGGGAGGCAGAGTTGAGCTTCTGGCGTGGACCACAAGCCGCCCGAGCGTGGAGAGACCGAAGGCTACTGCTGCCTGGCAAAAGCGTCGAAGCCCGTTCGCCCCGTGAGACAGTCGAGTTAGCCGAAGGCATCATCGCCGAGGTCGTTTCCGCCCCAGGGGACGGAAGGTTCAAGTGCGGTTTCCGGGGGCTTCCCATATAGTGGAGGTTCTGGGACCGGATCGGCCGCACGCCCCTGCCTCCCTATATCCTAGCGGGAAGAAAAAGAACCGTCCGGGGAGTGATCTCATCTGCTACCAGACCGAATATGCGAGACATCCGGGGCGGTTGCGGCTCCCACCGCCGGCCTGCATTTTACAAAACCGCTGTTAAGCGATCTTGGAGCCGCGGGGATAGAGGTCGCGGCGCTAACTCTTCACGTGGGCTACGGCACCTTTTCACCCGTAAGGTGCGAAGACATTCGCGAACATCGGATGCACTCCGAGTTCATTGAAATAAGCGAAAAGACAGCGGACGCGGTAAACAGGGCCAGGCATGAAAAAAGGCGGGTCTTGGCCGTTGGCACAACGGTGGTTCGCACGCTCGAGTGGGTCTTCGCCAAACAGGGCGAAGTGGGGCCCTTTCGTGGCATGTGCGACCACTTCATCTACCCGGGCTACCGGTTCGGAGTCGTCGATTGCATGGTGACGAACTTTCATACTCCAAGGTCCAGCCTGATCCTGCTGGTGTCGGCCTTCGCCGGGCGAGGGGCGATACTGTCCGCCTACCGGGAGGCTGTGCGTAAGCGCTACCGCTTCTTCAGCTACGGGGATGCGATGCTGATCCTGTGATCATCGGGCGGGCGGCGACAGAACGGAAAAGAGAGCAAATGAAATTCCAGGTCCTTTCGAAAGACAGGGAAAGCAACGCCCGGACCGGACGCATCGAAACGGCCCGGGGCGCGATAGATACGCCGATTTTCATGCCGGTTGGAACGGTGGGGTCCGTAAAGAGCCTGTCTCCCGACGAACTGGAGTCGCTGGGGGCGCGGATCGTCCTGTCAAACACCTATCACCTCTGCTTGCGCCCGGGCGATGAACGGGTAGCGCGCCTTGGCGGGCTTCACAAATTCATGGGCTGGGAGCGGCCGATTTTGACCGACAGCGGCGGGTTCCAGGTTTTCAGCCTTGCCAGGATAAACAAGATAGAAGAGGAAGGCGTCCGGTTCCAGTCGCACATCGACGGCTCACGCCGCATGCTGTCCCCCGAAACCGCCGTCGCCATACAGAGAAACCTCGGCTCGGACATCATGATGTGCTTCGACGAATGCACTCCCTACCCGGTCACATACGAGTACGCATCCGAATCCGTAAAGCGCACGATCCGGTGGGCGCAACGCTCCAAAGAGGCTTCGGCCGGAAGCGGCCAGGCCCTTTTCGGCATAGTCCAGGGCAGTGTCTTTGCAGAACTTCGCGAGATGTGCCTTGAAAACCTCATGCGGATCGGCTTTGACGGTTATGCAATCGGGAGCCTTTCGGTCGGCGAGTCGAAGGAGCAGATGCTCGAAGTCATGAACAGCATCGCGCCCAGGCTTCCCTCCGGCGCGCCCCGTTATGTCATGGGCGTTGGAACCCCCGGGGACCTGGTCGAAGGAGTGCGTGCAGGGATAGATATGTTCGACTGCGTCATGCCCACCAGGAACGCACGAAACGGGACTCTTTTCACCTGGCGCGGCACTCTCAATATAAAAAACACCGCTTACGCCGATGATCCCGCCCCAATAGACCCGGACTGCGGCTGTTATACGTGCCGCCGCTTCTCGCGCGCCTACCTGAGGCATCTCTACATCTGCCGGGAACTGCTTTCATACCGGCTGAACACGATCCACAACCTTCACTTCTACCTGGAACTCATGGCCAGGATGCGGGAGGCGATAGCCGCGGAAAATTTCGACAAGTGGCGTAAAGGATTTTATGCGGGGCTGGAAAACGGGCGATGACGGACGCGGAACGCTCCGCCGTCGCCGCACGAAACCACTATTGCAGGCCCATGCTTGTAAACCAGTCAGCGAGTTCCTTTTCGAAGATTACCATGACGTGGTCCGCTTCTTCCTTGAAAAGGACAGACTTCGTCACGGCAAAGCCGGGTCCGGAAACCTTCTTTAGTTCCCTGGCCACCTCGCAGGCCGCGGCCAGCACGTCGCCGCTTTCGTCGATAAGGGTATCGGGGATGCCTCGCTCATATGCCTCTCGAGGGGTGTAGGGGCGCGCCATCAGCAGGACCTCGCGCCACCAGCGGCTGGGGATGGAGCTTCGGCAGATTAGCGAGATCCAGCTGGGAATCATCATCGCGTTGACCACCTCGTTCATCTGCATCCGGAACGGACCGTCCTGGACCATGAACCGGTCGCAGGCGCAGGAAAGAATGAAGCCCCCGGCGATGGCGTGCCCCTTGTACGCCGCGATGGTCGGAACCGGAAACAGGAGAACACGGAGCATCGTTTTCGCAAACGCTTTCTGAAAACGCAACTGCTCGGAAAGACCGAGGCTGCCTACAAGCTTCAGGTCGAGGCCCGCGGAAAAAACCGGGCGGCGGCTCGTAAAGATAAGGACAGCCGCTTTATCGGCCTGGACCCGGTCGAGCGATTCGTTTAATTCATCGAAAAACTCCCAGTTCATGGCGTTCACTTTGCCGTCATCGAGTGTTATCCGCGCGATTTTATCTTCCATCACAAATTCCATTTTACCCATTTCCCCAATATCCCTTCCATTTTCGATGAATCTTTGAATCGCGGTAGTCGTCAAATTGCAGCAGGATAGAGCCGGCGCCATTATTTCATAACTTTTTGAAAAATTCCCGAGTTTTCCTTTTCGTCCGGGAGGGCTTCTCCGCGACGATTGCAATCGCGTCCCGCAGCGCATCCTCCAAAAATGAAAATTACTCCACTCCCAAGCTTGACTAGCGGTCTTCTCGATGCTAATCTGGTTTTTTTCGGGACGTGGCGCAGCCTGGTTAGCGCGCTTGCTTGGGGTGCAAGAGGTCGGCCGTTCAAATCGGCTCGTCCCGAATCGATTTAAAGAACACCGGCTGACAAGGTTGGCTGTCAATTTACCTACGGGCAAGAAGGGGAACTCACCTATAACGGAGGGTATCTCCTTTTTTATTGCCTGCGGCGGAAAAGAAACCACCTTCTTCAGGGCCCCTTTCATCCTATGAAAAGGACGACACCGATGACGGAAGCTGCCGCCAGAGGTTTGGCCAACTTTGCGCTCTTTTCAGGCGTACCACAGCACGGCAAAGAAATGACATGTGGCGCCCGCCATAACGAACAGGTGCCACACAAAGTGGCTGTAGCGAACCTGTTTAGCCGCGTAGAACACTACACCGCTCGTGTATGCAATGCCTCCCGCGAGCAGCCAGAGGATTCCGGGCAAGTCCATTTGAGACCAGAGCGGCCGAATGGCTGTCAGAATCAGCCATCCCATGACCAGGTATAGTCCCGTGGATAAATAGGGCCGCCGGATTCCTCCCGCCACCTCCCTTGTGACACCGAATATTGCAAGGCCCCACACAAGGAGCAGCAGTGTCCAGCCCCAGGGACCGCGAAGCACGCCGAGCGTAAATGGAGTGTATGTGCCGGCGATGAGCAAGAAAATCGCTCCGTGGTCGAACACTCTGAGCACACTTTTCGCTTTGCCCTCTGGAATAGCGTGATAGAGGGTGGATGCCAGGTAGAGCAGCACCAGCGTCCCGGCAAAAATACAGGAACCGGTGACGGTCAATGGGTTGCCGTGACGAGTGGCTGAGACGATGAGAAACGGAGCGCCAACAAGAGCTGCGATCAACCCGATTGAGTGACTGACGGCGTTTGCGATTTCCTCTCCTAGTGACTGGGGACGTTCATGCGCCGCGAGCATTTCATTCATTATCCGGTGTCCTGTGGAGTCTTAAGAAAAAGAGTTTGTCGATTCCTTAAAGGCGATTCGGACGGAGCTTTAACGGAGACGTCGGAAGCCGGGGCTCAAAAGCGGCGGCAAAGCCGACTCGCCAACTCAGATGATAATAGGGGGCCGGCTGGAATACAAGCGCGCAATGGCCGGAGGCGAAAGACGCAATAAGAGGCTGCTTTTTGCGCGAAAGTCCCAGTTAGATTTTCAGAACCAGGTTTCCGATGAAAGCACACCGGCCATCAGAAGCGGAGTGTCGATCGTATACAATCCCCCACCCGATTTTAGCCGGACATGCCGTAAAGGTTACACTGAAGCGGCAATTGTGTTACAAATAGATGGAATCGGCCGGTGCCGGATCAACCGCCTCTGTCTTTTCGCTTCGGACATGCTATGATCGGTGCGGGATGCAGGTCGGCTGTCAGAGGTCGGGGGGCTTCTCCCAAGGCCTTACGCCCGATCGCCTACATCCGCCGGCCTGGCGTGTCCCGGAAGAGGCTCCTTCCCCGTCCGGGATTTTTTTATTAGCGGCCGAGACTCTGCCGCGACCCGTCGCCGCCCTTCAACCGGGAGCGAGTAGGCGACGAGGTTTGCGGACGAAAAACGAACTAACACTTGTGGAGAATAGAATGGCGAATGCGGAGGAATGCACACTTTACAGCGGCGGTCTGCGTGGCGCGGAAGCCGAGTTCGGCGCCCAGGCGGAAAAGTGGGGAGCAAACGAAGTCACCTTTACCTATGAGGGCCACCAGTCTTCCAGGACCATGGGCCTTACGGAACTCTCCCCCGATGAGATGACCCGAGGCGATATCAGCATGGAGATCGTCTGCATGCGGATGAACCGGAGCTACTCCAACGCGGAGGCCATCCGGAAGGTGATGCAGATGATCTTCCACATGGTCAATAAAGGCTTCCAGGTGTTCGTGGTGGGCTGGATCCAGCCAAACGACACCGTAAAAGGGGGGACCGGCTGGACCGTGGAGCTTGCCAAACTCTTCAACCGGCCCATCAGCGTCTTCGACCAGGACCGCGACCGCTGGTTCGACTGGAAAGATGGCAGCTGGGTGGAAAGCACGCCGACCATCCAATACCAGACCTTCACCGGGACCGGAACCAGGAACCTGAGTGAGAAGGGAAAACAGGCCATCCACGACCTGTTCGAACGCTCCTTTAAATCCTGACCGCGCGGTCCGCCCGCGGCCGAGGGCGTCTTGAGGCCAGGCGAAAAGAGCGCGGGAAGACAGCCACGTCATTGTCTTGTCACTCCATCGGTTCGGGCCACATTAATGCGATATTGCGCGGCATCAGGTCGGGCCTGATGCCGCCAACTCCAAAGAAACTCTTGTTCCTTCCATTCTAACGAATCAAAACGATTTCTTTCCTTTTGGCGCAAGCTTCGATATTCTAAAGTCTCCCCTCATGTTTTTCGATTTTGCGGTAATTGGTAACGTTGGTGTTACTTTTAGCCCACGTCCAGGACCATCCATGAGCACCTGGGCGAAAGATGAAGCTCGCCCTTTGCACAACGATCAGGAGGGCTGGATCAAAAAAAGCCGAGCACCATCCAGAGATTGATGCAAGTGTGGGAGAAACGCTCAAAGGTTGAAGGAAATCAGGCGCCCTCTTTATTAGGACTCCCGAAGAAGCCTGCGCCCTTTTTTTTTAAAGAAACGGCACCTTTTTTGCATATTTATCGATGCTAAAATCAGCGCGAGAGTGAACGAAGCACTGTTGTTGCACAGCAAATGAAGCGTGGCAGCCCGAGGGGATGCCTTCGAGCAGCTAGCTTCGGTTTACCCTTAGAGCAGAGGATCCTATATGCTGGTGCCGCGTCCCGCCGCCTCGCCGGACAATACTGCCAGGACTGGTTCCATCTCCCGGGCTCTAACCGTCTCGCTCATCTTGACAGTTATCGCTGTTTCCACCGTCACTTTCTCATTGGTCTACCTCACGGTTTCCCGGAAAGCGGCGGCGGAACTGGGCCATAAGGCCGATGATCTCATAGGATTCCTGCCGGGCGTTCTTGAAATTTCATTGTGGGATTTGGACAAAAGGAACGTGGACAGAATCGGGCTGGCGTTTTCCCAAAATGAACTCGTCGAGCGGCTCCGAATCGTCAATAACCTGGGAGAGGTTTATTTCGATTTCAAGCAAAAACGAGATGTCCCCGTGGTACTGCGGCAGAGTTCGATCTTCCACAGGGGCATGAAGGTCGGTTATGTGTCCATCGCCCTCTCTAAAGAATCCTCGGCGAAAGCAAACCAACAGCTCATATTTTCGGGAATCGGCAGTCTTGCTGTTGCCATCATGGTCCTGATCCTGGCCACGGGCTTCCTCCTGCGCACCCTTTTAAACAAGCCATTCAAACTCCTTGGGGAGATCGTGGACGATTATGCCACGGGTAGGTACGGCGCCTCGGATCGCTCCATGCCATATACAGAGTTTCAGCCGTTCGTGGGTGTCCTCGCTAAAATGGGGGACAGAATTGTCGAGCAACTGCAGGAATTGCGGAACGCGGAACAGAAATACAGGGGTATTTTCGAAAACTCTGTGGAAGGCATCTTTCAAGTCACGCCCGCTGGACGTTTCTTAAGCGCCAATCCGTCCATGGCGCGCATACTCGGGTATGATTCCCCCGAAGAGCTTGCGGAGCGGATTACCAATATCAGAAAACAGCTTTGGGTGTCTTCCTGGCGCTATTCGGAATTTATGCATCTGATAAGAAAAGGGGAAAGCGTTACCCGGTTCCAGGCCGAACTTTTCCGCAAGGATGGAGAGTGTGTCTGGGTGTCCCTGAATGCTCGCCCCATCATCGGCGAAGATGGTGAGTTGTCCATGGTGACAGGGATACTGGAAGACATAAGTGAACAGCGCCGGGCGGAGTCAGCCTCAGAGCGGCACGCACGCGAACTGGCCGCACTCCACAGCCTCGGGCTTGCGGTCAATGCCTCCTTATCGCTCGAGCAGACCGCCAACGCGGCATTGAAAGGGATGATGGACGCAGTTCAAGCCGATCTTGCATTCTTGCTCGAACGGCATGGTGAAGGTTTGACCGTGGTGGAAATATTGCCGATTGCGGCCAGGCAGGAATTAGCCTTGATTCCCCACATGGTGGGCCAGTGCATTTGCGGGTTGGCGGCCGAGCAGGGCAAAGCGATGTACTCGCGGGATATAGACATCGACCCGCGCTGTACATGGAACGAGTGCAAGTTGGCAGGCTTGCGCTCTGTGTGCGCGTTGCCGCTGGTTGACGGTGATGGCGTCATCGGCGTCATCGGCCTGGCCTCCAGGACGGAGCGGGACTTCGAGGCTCAGGCGAACTTTCTTGCCACTCTGACTCACCAGGTAACGGTGGCATTGGCCAACGCACGGCTCTATGAAGTTGCCCTGCGGGAGGTGGCCGACCGCAAGGACGCCGAAGATGCCTTGAGGGAAAGCGAACGCAAATACCGCGAATTGATCGAACACGCCAACAGTATCATTTTTCGCTGGAACCGCGTCGCGGACATTACGTTTATGAACGAGTTCGGATTGAGGTTTTTCGGGTATGAGGAGCACGAACTCATTGGCCGTAACGTCATGGGTACTATTGTGCCTGAAGCCGAGACGACCGGGCGGGACCTTCGTCCTCTGATGCAAAGCATTACCGACGCCCCCGCCGCCTTTGAGCAAAACATCAAGGAGAATGTGCTCAGGGACGGAAGCAGGGTATGGATTGCCTGGACAAACAAGGCAGCCTTTGATGACGAGGGAAACCTGGTCGAAGTGCTAAGCATCGGCACCGATATCACCGAGTCCATGCGTGCTGAAGAGGCGCTTCGGGCCGAAAGACAATTTTTGATCGATATCATTGATTTTCTGCCGGATGCCACCTTTGTGATCGATACCGATATGCGCGTCGCAGCCTGGAACCGGGCTGCCGAAGCGATGACCGGAGTAAAAAGAGATCAATTGCAGGGAAAAGGCAACTACGAATATGCTGTTCCCTTTTATGGAGAACCCCGCCCCATGCTGGTCGATATCCTCGATGCCCCGGATGAGGAATGCGAGAAGTTTTACGACAACATTGCGAGGTCCGGGCGCCGTTTCCGCGGAAACATACATCCAGAAGTTGAATAACGGGCGCGGAGCACACCTGTGGAGTGTGGCCGCCCCGCTGTATGACAGTTCCGGCAACCGCACCGGGGCCATCGAGGTGATCCGGGATGTAACCGAGCTGAAAAAAGCGGAGGAGGAAAACACTCACCTTCAGGCTCAACTGCTTCAAGCGCAAAAGATGGAGGCCGTGGGCACGTTGGCGGGCGGCGTGGCGCACGATTCCAATAATATGCTGGGAGTGATCCTTGGCCATGCGCAACTGGCGATGGCCCAATGCGCGCCGTCCGATCCGGTCCGCGCCTCTCTGGAAACGATCGAACAAGCCGCGTATAGATCCGCCGACATTATCCGGCAACTGCTGGCCTTTGCGCGAAAACAGACCGTGGCGCCTAAAGTTTTGGATTTGAACGAAACTGTGGCCGGCATGCTCAAAATGCTGCGACGCCTTATAGGCGAGGATATTGACTATGAGTGGATTCCGGGTGCGGACCTGTGGTCGGTCAAAATCGACCCGTCGCAAATCGACCAGATCCTGGCCAACCTCTGCGTCAACGCCCGTGACGCCATTGACGGAGTGGGCAATGTGACGGTCGAGACGAAAAATGTTGCTTTTGACAAAGCGTATTGCGCCGTTCATCCCGGTTCTGTGCCCGGAGAGTACGTGATGCTGGCAGTAAGTGACAATGGCTGCGGCATGGATAAACAACTCATGGAGCACATTTTTGAACCGTTTTTCACCAGCAAACCACCCGGAAAAGGAACAGGCCTGGGGCTTTCCACCGTATACGGCATTGTGAAACAAAACGACGGATATATTAATGTTTACAGCGAGCCCGGCTCCGGCAGCACCTTCAAAATGTACTTTCCCGAATTTTCAGCCGAACCGAAGGCTTCGCTTGCCGAGTCCCGGGACGAGATTCAAAAAGGCATGGGTGAGACTGTGCTGCTGGTGGAGGACGACGCATTGATTCTGGACATGGCAAGGGAAATGCTGGAGCATCTCGGCTACCAGGTTATGACGGCGAGCACCCCCAGGGAGGGGCTTCTGCTGGCACAAGAAAACGCAGGCCGAATTCAGTTGCTTATTTCCGACGTGGTTATGCCCGAAATGAACGGCAGGGAAATGGCCAAATTGATTTGTGAGGCCAACTCGGCTATTAAATGCCTGTTCGCATCGGGATACACGGCTGATGTTATCGCTCATCGAGGAATATTGGAAGATGGAGTGAACTTTCTGCAGAAACCATATTCCATGAAGGGTTTGGCGTCCAAAGTCCGGGAAATACTTGCAGGCGGGTAGGCTCTGGAACACTCCCCAAAGCGAGGGCTCTTAGTCAAGGGAATGAGGGAATAAAGATAATGCCGCCCCATTTTCCCGGATTGCATTGATTTTACCCTCTTTCTCAAGTGCTAAAAAGCCGGTGTTAAAGTCCTTTATTTTCTGGGCCGCATCTGTTGTTTTTCTGGAAATTACGAGGTACAACGGCTCGTACTCCAATGGTGGCTGAAGCATTTCAAAAATCCCGCTCGAGTCCCTAAAGCAAGTCCGCAACAAATATTTCGCCACGCCTTTGTCGATTAATATCAGGTCTACTCTTTTTTCCTTGAGCATCATTAAATTCTGGATATCTGTCGTTACCTCTTCGGTCTGTAAGCCGGCTTCATTGAAGCCTGGCGGCAGGGCATATCCCCTGACAATTCCAACCCTGTAAGCTTTAAGCGCATTGAACGCAGTAAATGCCTTTATTGGAGTTTCCTTGCGCTTGTATATTACAACGGCGTTGCCAGGCAGGGGGCTTGAAAACAAAAACCATTTCTCGCGTTCCGGGGTGTGCCAAACCCCAAGTAAGCCGTCGACCGCTCCGGTCTTGCCCATTTGCAACGCTCTGGCCCAAGGGTAAAAACCGATTATTACCCTGTATCCCATCAGGCCATAGACGGCTGTGACAATTTTAGTGAGCGGGCCGCCGTTTGGGAGATTTTCACTATAATAAGGAGGAAACTCGGTTGCCCCCAGGTTGATGGTGCGCTCCGCCCTCGCCACGCTGCTGATCAGAAGCAGTCCTGCAAGGCACAAAAAGATCCTGTGCATACCCTACCCCCGTTGTCTGCAAAGGCTCGATCGACTGGTTTTTGCAACCCGATATGGTTTTAAATATACGATTTACCAACCGAACTGGCAAGTCGAATGCCAAAGAGGCCGGTTTCCGCGATTCCCGTCCATGTTCGGGCATAATCCCGGGTTGGTAAATTATAATCAGTGGTTGCTTGCACATGGAAAGGTTCCCGGGTATCCGTAAAGTAAGAATATATCTTTAGCTTCACTACTGTCCGGTTAATTGTTGAATAAATTCAACTGCTTTCCGACGTCAACTGCTTCATTCGGTTGCTTAAGAGCCTCGTAAACCAGCGATATGATTGGCTTTTTCTCGAATATATTGACCTCCAGAATTTGTAACAGGGTGTAGAGGGAGCATGGGATGCCGAGCCGTTTTTTCGCGATGGCCACGAGCAGGTAAATGCACAGCCCGACCCATATCTGGCTCTTCACTGCATTCACGGAGGTGCCAAGAAACGACTTGATCCGCAGATGCTGCTTGATCCATTTGAAAAAAAGCTCCACTCCCCAGCGCTGTTTATAAATGTCGGCGACCGTTTTTGCCGGAATGTCAAAATTGTTTGTGAGAAACACCAGATGTTTCTTTCGTTCTTTGTCAAAATAACTGACTCGGCGCAACCGCTCCGGGTATGCCTTTTGGGATTTTAATGTTGCCAGAGCAATCACCTGGTCGGCCCTGACGCCTGCGTCTTTATCTTTCGGCGAAGAGTAAAGCCGCCTGAATTTCAAATTCTCTTTCGCCCG
>CAWEZA010000038.1:0-14608 GCA_963813125.1 uncultured delta proteobacterium
GATGTATTGCTGCTTACGATAAACGAAAGGCGCGAGCGTGCGAGGTCGAGATCGCCCGATCGAAGGGCGTCTGCGACCCGTCTCGATTCATCATGGAGGCTGCGTGTTGCAAGAGTTGAATATGCAAGCCATATGGCGGCGAGGTCCGCAAGGGGAGGAGCGACGAAGTTCGAAAGCCCCAGGAACGCTTTTGCGGCCAAAAGGACCGCAAGCATAACGACCACCCAGAGGGCGAAGCCCGAAAATCTCAACCCGGCAGGCGATGCTTTCGCGGGATAGAGGACTTTCTCTGTCCGGGCGATGAGGCTCCCGATCCAGCGGACCGGGTGAGGCAACCACCCGGGGTCGCCCGCCGCGAGGTCTAAAAGATAAGCCGCAAAAAGCTGCCAGGGCAGAAAAGCCACTCCCGTTTCACCTTTCTAATCTTTACCCACTAATCTTTACCTAAAACTTCTTTAAGGACCCGGTCCACATCGACGTGACTGCCAACGTAGCGGGCAAGCCGGTCGTATTGTTCGTCTTTCCACAGCCGGAAGGAAAAAGAATCGGAGGCTTCCAGGACAACCTTGCCCGATCTTTTGGCCAAATCTTCGAGGAACATAGCGCGGAAGCCGTCGTTATCGAAAATGCCGTGGATGTATGTGCCCCATGCCCGTCCGCCCGGCTGCGCGAGTCCGTCTTCGAGATCGGCGGGTTTTGCGTCCCGCATAAAGATCCTGAAAAGGGGCCTGGCCGCGCCTCCCGAGGTGCTGCGGCCCATGTGAATTTCATAGCCCGAGAGCACCTCGTCAATTCGTCCCGCAAACGGAAGCGATTCTGAGATAAGACCGGCCTGGACCTGCGTGGTGGTCTTTTCGGGATACATCTCCGTTTCCATGTCCAGGAGGCCAAGGCCGGGGATGGTCTCCATCGAGCTTTCGACACCGTGGGGGTCGCGCACCACGCTGCCCATCATCTGGTAGCCCCCGCAAAGGCCAACGACTGTCCCTCCCGATTTGTAATAGGCCGAAAGGACGTCCGCCATGCCGTTTTTACGCAGCGCGTCGAGGTCTTCGATCGTGTTTTTGCTCCCGGGAATGATCACCGCGTCGAAGCCGAAGATCTCGGCGGGACGTTCGAAATAGACCAGGTCGACCCTCGGGTCGCTTTCGAAGGGGTCAAAATCGGTATAGTTGGAGATGAAGGGAAGGCGGACGACCCCAATGCGCAGGGCGTCAGGTTTTCCGCCGGACGCGGCCATTTTTCTGCCAAGCGCAACGGAGTCTTCTTCGGGCAGCGAAATATCTTCGAAGTAAGGCACAACGCCAAGGACCGGCACGCCCGAAAGATCTTGTAAAATCTTTACCCCGTCTTCGAAAAGGCGGGGGTCTCCCCGGAGTTTGTTTACGATAAAGCCGAGGATGCGCTCTTTTTCCGTTTTTGTAAGCAAAGAGTAGCTGCCGATGAGGGAGGCAAAGATGCCCCCCCGGTCGATGTCGCCGACCAGGATGCATTTGGCGTCGGCCATTTCAGCCATGGCCATGTTTACGAGGTCGTGTCTTTTGAGGTTTAGCTCGACAGCGCTTCCCGCGCCCTCGATGACTATCAGGTCGTTTTTTGCGGAGAGCCTTTGGAATGCGGATCGCACAACGGGAACGAGTTCTTTTTTATAGTCGTAATAGCCGGCCGCGGAGAAATTGCCTATCGCCCGCCCGAGCACGATGACCTGTGAGCCCATCTGTGAGGTGGGTTTCAAAAGGATGGGGTTCATGTCCACATGAGGCTCGATGCCCGCCGCTTCGGCCTGGACGACCTGGGCCCGCCCCATCTCCCCGCCCTGCGGAGTGATAAACGAGTTGAGAGCCATGTTTTGCGCCTTGAAAGGCGCCACGCGGTACCCGAGGTTTCGGAAAATGCGGCAAAAAGCGGCAGCCAGAACGCTTTTTCCAACATCTGAGCCCGTTCCAAGGAACATGATCGACTTTGCGGAAGACACGAATCGACTACCTCCCACTATCCCAGTCGGCGCACTTCCGGACGAACCGTCCGGGGGCTTGCGGAGCGCTTCCCCAGTGAAGATGAACATAGCTGGCAAGAACTGACCCCACCTGGTAGCCCTCCAGGCGCGAGGCTTCGGTTCTGCGTCCCCGAAGGTCATAGGCGAACTCGAGACGGGAGTCGGGCCCAAGCTCCACAATCTCCGAGTAGTGGAACTCATGGCCCCGTATAACTGTCCCGGGACCTCCCAGGAGGCATTCACGCCGAACCACCGCCTCCGTATACCCCAACGTTTTGAGGCGGCGCAGCATCCTTGTGCCGAACGGCAGTATGGAGGCCATCGGCAGCCTTTTGCCTTCGGTGGTTTCTATGAAGCGTCCGAGCGTCATGAGGCCGCCGCATTCGGCATAGATGGGCATCCCCTGGCCCGCGCGCGTGCGGAGCGAGTCGAGGAAGGCGGAATTGCCGGATATTTCGTCGGCAAAAAGCTCGGGATACCCGCCGCCCAGGTAGACACCCGAGCAATTTTCCGGAAGACCCTCGCCATTCAGGGGAGAAAAGAAATGAAGCCGCGCCCCGGCTTGTTCGAGGAGTTCGAGGTTGTCGGGGTAATAGAAGCAAAACGCAGCGTCGCGGGCAACCGCTATTTCGGCAAGGGGCCCGGAACCGGAAACCGGGGGGCGCGCCGATATATCGGGGAACGGTACGGAATAGCGTGTTTTTTCCAGGAGCAGGTCGATATCGAGATGTTTTTCCATAATCCCGGCCAAGCGACTTTGCCACGCCGAATCGAGCTTCATCTCATCGGCGGTAACAAGCCCCAGGTGTCTTTCGGGTATCTGCACGGCCTCTTCGCGGGGAATGCCGCCCAAAACGACCGTTTCCGGACACGAGGAAGAGACGGCTTCCTTTAGATACCTCAGATGCTTCTCACCGGCTACCCTGTTGAAAATGACCCCGGCAAACCTGAGAGCCGGGTCGAAACGGGTAAAGCCGTAGACGAGCGCAGCAGCACTTCTGGCCATGCTCCGGGCATCTACGACCAGTACGGCCGGTACCCCGAGCCATTTGGCCATCTCGGCGCTGCTGCCCGATTCGCTCAGGCCGTCGTAGCCGTCGAAAAGCCCCATGACGCCTTCGATCAAACCGGCGTCGGCCCCGGCCATGAACCGCCGGAAAAGTGTCTCGTTCCACTCGCGCCCGAGCATCCACCCGTCGAGGTTTCGGCTCTTAGAGCCGGCGATCAGCGTGTGAAGCCCGGGGTCTATAAAGTCGGGTCCCACCTTGAAGGGCTGAACATGGAGGCCCCTGGCTTTTAGCGCGGAAAGAAGCCCGAGCGAAACGGTGGTCTTGCCGCACCCGCTGTGAGTCCCGCATATCAGGAATGAATTTTTTTGCCTGGAATTATGTGACATCTTGAAATTCTACTTGAGTTGCGGATCACGAACAACCCTTTTCACACGGCCAAGCAGTGGCGCGTGTCACAGATGCCCCGGCACAATCCCTAAAAGGCTTATTTACGGACAAACCCTTATTTTGCGTCCCGCCAAGTGGTTCCAATTGACACTAAAGCAAGTCATGGTGTAAGGGGGGGGAAAGCTGTCCGTGAGGATTTGCTTCTTTTTTCTTCAATACTGAATTGCGCGATCATCAGCATGTTCACCCGGTTGTGGCCAGGGCCGCCGTACCCCCGGCGCCCGAAGCTGACGCCGTCCTCGAAAGGAGTACGAATTGAAGATTTTAAGGTTTTTAGTCGTTGGCCTCATGCTATGCGGACTGGCAGCCTGCAATGATAATGGGGTCAAGATCGGCGTTGTGAACGTTGCCAGGGCGGTAGATCAATCCAACAAGGGAAAGGCGGCCAACGCTGAACTCAATGCCTTCGTCAAGGCAAAGCGGGACGAGCTGAAACCGAAAGCCGAAGCCATCGGGGCATTGCAGAAGGATTTACAGACAGTGTCTTCAACGTCGGCCAAAAAGGCAGACGAGGCCAAACTTGCGAAGGCGCAGGCCGATTATCAGAGCCTTCTGAACTCTTCCAACACCGAGGTGAGGAAGAGGGCCGCGCTGCTCAGGAACAAGGTCCTGCAAGAACTGCAAAACGTGATCAACGACATCGGCAAGCAGCAGAACTTCCAGGTGATCCTGACGAGCGCGAATGTGGCCTATTTTCAAAATGCGATGGATATCACCGAGCAGGTAATCAAAAAATACGACGAACCAGTGAAAAAATAGTGACATTTCAATAGCTTGGCACGTAGGGCAGCGTGGGGGGTACCAGACCCACGCTGCCCGACCTTTTTTTGGAGCCAATCCACAAAAGCCGCCGGATGGCGGGCAATTTTTTTCATCTGTTTATAAACTCGCCGGATTTTTGATATACTTTCGGCGGAGCGCTTATAAAAAAATGATATGGAAAATCAAACAGCGGCAGCAAAAATGGCTTGAAGGCGAAAAGGGAACCGTCATCAAGGACTGGGGCGGCAAGATCAGCATCGCCCTGGCCTTTGCGAACCGCTACGCGGTGGGGATGTCCAACCTGGGTTTCCAATATGTCTATCACGCGCTTAACCGGTTTGAAACAGTGGTTTGCGAGCGGGTATTTTATCCCGAGCCCGAAGATATGGCCCAGGTCAGGCAATCTCCCGGGAGGCTGCTTTCGGTTGAAAATCAAAGACCTCTTCTCGATTTCGACTTGGTGGCCTTCTCCGTCCCCTATGAAAACGACTACACCAATGTTGTGGACATGCTCCGGCTTGGAGGAATCCCGGCCAGGTCGAAGGATCGCGCCTCACATGCGTCCTTTGGTCGCGGGCGGCGGGGTGGCCCTCTTTCTAAATCCCGAACCGCTGGCCGATTACCTGGATTTCATATTCGCGGGGGAAGCCGAACCGCTGCTGCCCGAATTTGTAGATTTTTTGAATCAGTTGGGGGACGGCCCCGCCGAGCGCTCCGAGTTTTTACGAGAGATGGCCACATCGGTAAAAGGCGTCTATGTCCCCTCTCTTTATGAACCAGTATTTAAAGAGGAGGGGGTGCTCGATTCGATACGCCCCCTTTTGCCCGGCCTGCCGGAAAAGATCCAGGTCAGGCGGGCTGACCTCTCGAAGGGCGACCCGTGCAGGACCACCGTCTTTACGGCCAATACGGAATTCAGCAACGTGATGCTCCTTGAAATCGGGAGGGGCTGCGGGCGCGGGTGCCGGTTTTGCGGCGCCGGGTTTGTCTACCGGCCGGTCCGCTATCACGGCGCGGACGCGCTGCTTCAGGCCGCCTCCCGGGATTGCGGGACAAACCGAATCGGTCTGGTCAGCGCCGCGGTGTCCGATCACCCGGAGATCGAAACCCTTTGCTCCTCGCTTCTCGATTCGGGCGGTTCGCTTTCCTTTTCTTCGCTGCGGGCCGATACGCTGGATTCGCAAATCCTTTCGGCACTGGAAGCAAGCGAGCACCACGCCGTTGCGATCGCCCCGGAAGCGGGCTCGGAGAGGCTGCGGCGGGTTATAAACAAAAATTTGTCCGAAGACCAGATATACAGGGCGGCGGAAATGCTGGCCGAAAAAGGGATTCTAAATATCAAGCTCTACTTTATGATCGGCCTTCCGACAGAAACACGCGGAAGACCTGGAGGCCATTGTCGAATTAGCCAAGGGGATTCGCCATCACGTGCTGAGTTCGAGCCGGGGCAAAACCCGGCTCGGGACGGTTACGCTAAGCGTGAATTCTTTTGTCCCCAAGCCTTTTACGCCGTTCCAGTGGGCTGGGTTTGCGGGGGTGGTCGAGCTTAAGGAAAAAGCCAAATGGCTCCAGAAGGCCCTGGCAAGGGTCCCCAACGTTCGGGTCCATTTCGATCAGCCCAAGTGGGCTTATGTGCAGGCGCTGCTTGCCAGAGGCGACCGCAGGGTTTCCTTATTTATCGACAAGGTGGTGAAGGATAACCTCAGCTGGACGCGGGCGATGCGCAGTTCTCCGCTTAACCCCGATTTCTGGGTCATGAGGGAGCGCGAACGCGATGAAAGATTCCCCTGGGAGGTGCTGGACCACGGGGTCGAGCGTAATTACCTGTGGGAAGAGTACGGGCGTGCTTTGCGGGAGAAGGAGAGCCCCGAATGCCGGCCGGGAGAAAATTGCCGGAAGTGCGGCATTTGCGGGGGGCCAGTAAAACTTTGAGCGGGAGGGAGAAGACTCCATGGAGCCAAACCGGCTGAAGGCCCGGCCAGTTAAATACCTGTTTTTGTTATCGCGCCTGCTGCTGGGAGCTGTCTTCATTGCAGCCGGCGCCGGCAAGCTCTTCCATCCCGGCGAGTTTGCCGGTATCATAGGCAACTATCAAATCCTCCCGGACCATCTGGTAAACGGTGCGGCCATAGTTTTGCCATGGCTGGAGATGCTTGTCGGGGTGCTAATCCTGTGCGGTTGGTGGCTGCCCGGGGCCATCTCGATCGCCAATTCACTCCTGATTGTTTTCCTGATCGCGCTTGGATCAGCGGCCGCGCGAGGCATCGATATCGACTGCGGCTGTTTTAGCGTGAGTCCCGCCGCGTCACCAAACTTCGCGTGGTATCTATCGCGCGACCTGTTTTTCCTTTTCCTGGGGTGCGCAGTAGCGGTCCATACCATCAAGATTGGATCGATCAGCAAGGATTCGAGTTCCGTACACAACTTATAAGGAGGGGATCATGGATCAAAAAATGAGCGATGCCTTGAACCAGCAGATAAATGCGGAGCTTTACTCGTCCTATCTCTATTATTCGATGGCCTCGTATTGCAAACGGCTCAATTTGGAAGGGTTCGCCAGATGGATGGAAGTCCAGGTGCTCGAAGAATTGACCCACGTGTCGAAGTTTTTTAATTTTGTGAACGAACGGGGCGGAAAAGTCGAGCTGAAAGCTATCGCAGGTCCTTCTGTGTCGTGGGATTCGCCGCTTGCCGTCTTCGAAGCAGTCCACGAACATGAAGTCAAGGTGACGGGCCTGATCTACGACCTGGTAAATCTTGCCACGGAGATGCGAGACCACGCGACGGTCAATTTCCTCCAATGGTTTATAAACGAGCAGGTGGAGGAGGAGACCAGCGCGGACAACATTGTGCAAAAGCTGAGGCTGATCGGAGGCGACGGCGGGGGCCTTTACATGATGGACCAGGAACTGGGCAGAAGGGTTTTTACGCCGCTTCCGGGCACGACCATCCTTGGGGGGGCGGAGGCGGAGCCTAAACATCGGGGGGAGCCCGCCGCTGGCTTCTGCAACGGACGGTTGGGATTGAAATTGTTGTTTTATGGTAGCCTCTTGCGCTTCGCGCCCGGATAGCGAGTATCCGGGCCACCCGCGGGCGGGGATAAACCCCGCCCCTACGAATTTCCAACGCGCATGAAAATCGGATTAATGGATTCCGGCGGACTTTCCACTGCCCGGACTTTTTACCTGCCCGCAGTTTGTTTGAGCCAGAAATAACAAACCAGTGCGCCAAAGATGATATTTCCCGCCCATACTCCCAGAAAAGGAGGCAGAGTGCCGGCGGAGGCAAGCGAGCTTCCGATGTTGGATACGGCAAGGAAGGCGAATGCCATGACAAGCGACATTCCGACTCCCGAGGCAATGCCTCCGTGGAGTCCCTGTCTTGTGGCCACAAGTATTCCCAGCAGGGTAAGGATGAGGGTGGCAAGGGGGGAAGCAAACCTCATATTCAGGTCGACCTGGTAAGGAGTCGCGCTGAACCCTTCGCGCTCTATTCTTTTCGTGTAACGATAAAGATTCAGCCATCCAAGGTTGTGGGGGAGGAGTTCGCCGGCCTTGAAGTCGGAGGGTGTGATCGTCAAATTGAGCATTTTGCGGTTGAACCACTGTTGATCGGTCTTTCCACCGTGATAGCTGACGATGAGCCCGTCTTCGGCAAGCCACCCCCCGGGGGTCCAGGTTATGTTTTGAGCATCTATTCTTCGAGTGAGGCGAAAGGCGGGATCCATGTAAAAAATCGAGGCAAGGTGCATTACCTTATTTTTTTTGTCGTAGAGCCCGATCTGGTAAATCGTGTTCTTTTCGCGAAACCAGATATTTTCAGGATTCATCCAGATGGGCGGTTTTTTGCCCTCGATTTTGACATCCCAGGTATCGTAGAGCTTTTGATTAAGGGGACGAACGGCGTATTCGGCCAGGCAAAAGTGGAAAAGGGACAGAAAAAGTCCGGCCAGCGCCAGAGGCGCGAGATAGTAGGCAGGGTTTATGCCGGCCGTCTCCATTGCTATCAGTTCCCGGTTTTGCTTCATAATGCCAAGGGCGATGATAGTCGCAATGATTGCGGACATCGGGATGCCCTGTGTCAGGATCATGGGGATTTTGCACAAAAAGTAAACGTAGAGTTCCCGGAACCCGAAGTGATGCTGGAGCATGCGATCGACACGCTCGAAAAAATCCACTACCAGGTAGATCCCGACAAAGCCGATATTGGCCAGGAAAAAAATGGGGAGAAAATGCTTTAGAACGTACTTCGGAATTATTTTCAAGGTTTGACCGCCCCTTGTTTTCCTCCCCGGGAGGCGGACGAGCGCAGACGGGCAAGCAGGCGGCCGAGAGAGGCAAAACCAAACGGAGTTTCCCGTTGCAGTTTTACCCACAGATACGCGGCAAGGACGATACACAGGAGGTTAGGCGTCCAGACGGCGAAAAAAGGCGACATGATATTATTGTACCCGAAGGTCCTGCCCGCCGAGAGCATGACGTAGTAAGTGAGAAAGATTCCAATTCCCAGGGTGACTCCGGTCATTCGACCCCTCTGACGAAACATTGAGCCGAGCGGTGGGCCAAGCAGACCGAGAAACAGGCAGGCTGCCGGGAAAGCGAGCCGCTGCTCCAACTCGAGACACCACCATACGAGCGCGGCGCGGCCCACTGTAGTTTTGATCTTGCAGTAAATCTGGTCGAGACTCATCTCGCCTCTGCTCCTGGCCGCCTTTTTTGCAGCACCGAGGATCTCATCCATCGGCAGAATAAAGTCATATTTTTTGAACGAGACGGCCTGGGCATCCTTAAGGTTGGTGGCCGTACGCGTTATCATGCCGTTGGTGAGCTTGAAGATGATGGAGCTCGAATCGGGCGGGAAATCGATTTTTGCGGTCTTTGCGGCTATAGTGACCTGTTGATTGGGTTCCCTTTGGTCCTGAATGAAAATTCCTTTGATCTCGTAATCGGTGTGATCGACCGACCTGAAGAACAGAACCAGTTTTGGAATGGCGGATATGAAGACGCCTTCTTCGAGCAGCGACGGGATGGAGGTGCGCCCGAGCGACCTCAATTTTCCCTCGAACGCGCGGTTGGATGCGGGCAGGAGCCAAACGGCGTTCACGAAGGAAAGCACGGTTATAGAGATGAGCACTACCAGCACCGGAGGTAGAAAGCCGCCAAAACCGGTGCCTGCCGCACGGAAGGCGATCAGTTCGTTATCGCCGTTAAGGCGGACGAAGGCGAGCATCACACCGAGCAGGGAGGCCATGGGGGCCGCATACAAAATGAGCCTGGGCATGGCGAAAAGAACCAACTTGGCGATATCCTCGATGCTGCACGACGAAGCGAAAAGAATGCGCATCAGCTGCAGAAGCTGCCCCGTAACGAGCACGAAAACCGCTCCGGCCAGGCATATCAGCACGGGCACGCACTGTTCTTTAAACAAGTAGAGGTATAGGGTTTTTTTCATCCCGGGTAATCTATCCAATGAAAGCCGGTGAGGTCAATTAAAAGATTGGGTCAAAAAACGGTAAAGATTTGACGCCTCTTCGTCGATATTTAAGGCAAGGGGAAAAGCAACAGCCCAGAAAAGCGAACCACTCATCAGGAGAAATTCAAATGGCACTAACGCGAGCGTCAAATGTCTATCACCGGACGGCGATTCAAACCTCCGATCCGCTCCAGCTTATTATCATGTGTTACGACGGGGCGATAAACGACCTCCGGCAGGCCAAAGAACTGCACGAGAGAAGCGAGATGAACGAAGCCTACCAGAGAATCAGGCATGCCCAGGACATAATAACCGAGTTGCTCGTCGGTCTCGATTATGAAAGGGGAGGCAACATAGCCCGAAATCTCAACCGCCTTTATAATTTCGTGCTCCGGCAGTTGATCGGAATAAACAGCCGTGGGGATACCTCCATCTATGACGACCTGGTAAGAATTCTAGCCAATCTGAAGGACGGCTGGGAAACGATCAGGTTAATGGGACAAGTGCCCGTACAGGCCGGTCTTCTCCCGAAACAATGGCAAGCTTCCGCATAGGACTAAGTAAATGGAAAGCAACGGATCGCGCTGGACTGTGGACGCTGAATCAACGTTGGACCAGCTCCTGCAATTCGCCGCGCAACTTGCGGAGTATGAAAAAGACCCGCAGGTCGACATCAGAGCGCTCTCGGACGAATGCGCCAGGTGCACCGAGGATCTGAAGCGACTTTTGCCGGCTGAATTAAAAAAATCGGCAGCGGCGAGCGGCGAGCTCCTCGATAAAATGCGCTCCCTTTACGAGCGCACCCAAGTCTGTCTGGACATACTGCGAAGGAAAAGCGACGCGGTATCGGCCAGCCTCCAGCGGTTGGCAAAAACCAAACGGGCAGTCAACGCCTACGGTTGCCGGCCAAATTATCAGCGGTGATAGAGACATAAAGCGGGGTGCAGGCAACTTACTCGATGCCCGAGGGGGGTCTCCAACCCTTAAGCTCGGCACCCCGAAAAAGGGTCTCCGTCACAACCCGAAGCGCCAAGCCGGTTAGCCTATTTTTTCAGTTTCCTGTCCGACCATCTTTTTAAAAAACCGGTCACCTTGGTGGCGGGCTGCTCCACTATCTCAATTTTGCCCCGCTCGACCATCACCCGCTGGAGACATGCCTTAAGGTACGGGCATGGGACGCACTCCCTGCGGGGCTGCATTATTCCCTCTTCGTCGACCGGGCAGACCGTTTCCCCGTCCCCGAAACACTTTGGGGGTCCCGCGGTCTCGGGCCGGGAAGGACCCGATAAATCTTCTTTCATCCACTTTCTCCGGCCAGGCGCCTTATTCGAGGATTTCCAGCACGGCGCGCTTTTTTAGTTTGGTTGCCGCCGCGTTCACAATCGTTCGCATTGCGTGGGCATTGCGGCCTTCCTTACCGATGATTTTCCCAAGGTCAACCTTGGCTGCCCGCAGTTCTATAACGGATATCTGCTGCCCGGAAATCTCTTTTACAACAACCTCTTCCGGATGTTCCGCAAGACAACGCGCGATGTATTCCACAAGCTCTTTGATCTGAATGTCTTCCATAAACGCAGGCTCCAATGTTGATGCCGTCAGTAAAGGGTCCGGCAATCCGAAGGATTGCCCCGTAATGAACCGAACGCCGATCAGCGCGAAAGCAAGAGATAAAAGTTGAGCGCTTTTTCGTGGGAGCGGGAAAAGCAGAACCTGGCAGCTAAAGTAGCTCAAGTCATGTGAAATTATGAGAAATAGACCGGAGTGTCAACAGATTTCGACAGTTAACGCAGTGAATCGGCCACAATCCCCCACCACTCCAGGCACCCTCAGGGTAATTAAAACCTATCCGCGGGGAGAAAAAAAGATTGAACAAAAGTAAGTTATTGAATAAGTTCTCTATCTATCAATTCTTAAGGGAGGTGGCCGCTCGCCGCATGAACCAGAACGCAGATATTCCGGTAAAGCTCGAAAATCGGCCTTTTGTCGAATCTGTCCCTGTGGAGCTGCCTGCGCCCAGCCTTGGCGACAACACCGCCGACCTTGACAGGCTGGCCCGGTGCCTTGGGCAACTGGGTTTTTCGCCGCTGAGAATCGCGCCTTGCAGGATGGACGAGGCGGCAAGAAAAATACGACAGGAAGGGTTGAGTTTCCGGGCGGTGGTGGGTTATGCGACCACTCACTGGGAACTGCTCGACGTGGTCGGGAGCTCCCCCGAAGGGGCCGTTTTCGGTTTTGCGGTAGACCTTGGCTCGACCAGCCTCGTGATAAGGCTGATCGATATTTGCCGCGGGAAGACTGTGAGCGAGACTTCCGTAATAAACCCCCAGGTGAAGTGGGGGGAGGATATCCTTAGCCGCATCGTCTTTGCTCGCAATCCCGAAGGGCTGCGCCTGCTTCGGGCTTGCCTCGTCGAAGCCTGCTCGAAGGCGATGGGAAAAATACTGGAAGACTCAAGGGTCCCGGCCGGCCGCGTTTACGCGGTATCCTGCGCCGGCAATACGGCGATGAGCCATTTTTTCTGGGGGCTCGACCCGTCCAATATTTGCCGTGAACCTTACATCCCGGCGGCCAATACTTTCCCCACGGCCTATGCGGAGGAGCTGGGGTTCGACTTTTTGCCCGCCTCGCTGCTCTATCTTTTCCCAAACGTCGGTTCGTATGTGGGGGGCGATATCCTGGCGGGAGTTATTGCCGCCGACCTGGACAGGTCTACGCAAACACGCATGCTGATAGACGTGGGGACAAACGCCGAAGTGGTGGTCGGCAACCGCGAGTGGCTGCTGGCTTGCGCGGGCGCCGCGGGTCCCGCCCTTGAAGGCGGAGTAGTCGAGAGTGGAATGCAGGCCGTCTCAGGGGCCATCGAGTGGGTGCGGATCGACAGGGAAACTCTCGAGCCCGATTTTCGGGTAATCGGGGGCTCAAAAGCCGCGGGAATCTGCGGTTCCGGACTCATAGAACTCGTTGCCGAGATGTTTTCGTCGAGGATACTCACCATTCAGGGCAAATTCAGCACGGACCTCGATTGTCCGCGCTTCAGGGACACCCCGGACGGCAGGGCCTATGCTCTTGCTCTTTCCCCCCAGACGGTAGACGGACGGGAAATCTCCATCTCCGAGATAGATATAGGAGTTTTTTTAAAGTCAAAAGCCGCGATGTACACTATACTATCGGTCATCTGTCGAAAGGTCGGGCTTGGCTTCGCCGATTTGGATGATATTTTCATTGCGGGCAACTTTGGAAATCACATCGATCCGGAAATGGCCGTCCGTATCGGCATGATTCCGGATTTACCCCTCGACAAGTATCACGGGATCGGCAATTCGAGTCTTCTGGGGGCTTCGATGCTTTTATGCGACCGGACGCTGCTTGCGGAAGTCGAAAAGGTGCGCAACATGATCACCTATGTCGAGCTCAACGTAAACGTCGAGTTGATGAATGAGTTTCGAGGGGCGCAATTCATCCCTCACACCGATCCGAGACTTTTTCCATCAGTGCAGGCGCCATAGGCGGGCATCAAACAGCAGGGCCTCGGGGTTTGAAGATGAACGGACCGTTACAGCCCAACAGGTATCAGCAAAGAGCGGTCAAGGCCGGATTTACGATCAAGGGCATCTATGTCGCAAGGGTCCTGGTGGGTCTTTTGCTTGCGTTGGATATCGCCCTGGTGGCGACGATACTCTATTCTCCGAGTGGAATTCCCGGCTACAGGGTGCAAAACAAGCAGGTGAGGGGGCTTGAAAACAAGGTCTTAAGGCTCAGGACCGAAGACCAGAAGCTTTTCGAACTGATCCAGTCGATCAAGACAGACCCCAAGGCCCAGGAAAGACTTGTTCGCCGGCAATTGGGCTGGGTCGGCAAAAACGAGATTATTTTCGAGTCCCCCGATCGAATCGAAGGCGGGGGCGGCGGGCCGATAAGGCCTTTTGATCTTCCGAAATAGTATAGTGAAGGAGCCGCCGCGCCCCATTAAGCGCCCATCTAAAGACGATCTGCGCAGGGGCCGATGCGGGCGGGGATAAACCCCGCCCCTACGAATCGCAATGAGAGATTAGAATTAGCGCCCATGGGCGCCGCGCCCACCCTATATTTTCAGGTTAGATGTATACCCCGCATGCGATGAAGGCGTCTTCGCCCGGGACCCTCGCCAGGTAGGTGCTCTTGAGCGAGGAAGTCGATGCGCCAGGCTTCGGCCACCAGTAGTTCACCCATCCCGCCCCAAGATCTACCGCCGTTTCGATCAGGTCGTTAAAAAACCTTTTGCCCCTGATGTCCTCAAGTTGAGCCAGGTCGGGCCCAACAAGTTTTTCCGGCTGAAAGGGGTGGGCGAGCAGGGTGACCCTGCCCTTTAGTGGAACCTATGTAGATATACCATTCATCACCGGTGCAAAACGGGCCGTTTTTATCCGCGGCCGCGGCGATGACAGCGTTCAGCCCTTTCTTGTTGGCCATGACCAGGCCTTTATTCACGAGGTCGATGGCCTGTTTTTTCCTGTTCGTGCCGCTTAACACCTCCTGCAGGGTTGCGGAAATCTCGCGCAGTTTTTCGGCCTCCACTTCCATCTGTTCGGAACTGTCGGCGGACTCGCTTGCACGCGCGGCATTTTTCTGGGTAATCGTATCGATCTGGGCAATGGATTTGGAGACGTCTTCGAGGTTTATGCGCTGTTCGGCAGAGGCGTGAGCAATTTCTCGAATCAGTGTGACCGATTTTTCGAAAGATTCCAACATGTCCGAAAAATCAGTCTCGGTGCGCTTCATAAGGGCCACGCCGCTTCCAGTTTTGCTGATGGCGCTTTGAATCAAATCCTGAGTGCCCCTGGCAGCAGCGGCCGATCTTTTGGCGAGGTTTCGCACCTCTTCGGCTACCACGGCGAACCCGGCTCCGTGTTCGCCGGCTCTTGCCGCCTCAACCGCGGCGTTT
>CAWEZA010000039.1:0-16471 GCA_963813125.1 uncultured delta proteobacterium
GCGCAAAGAGGGACTTTGGACGAGGGCTTCCAGACCACAGCATCCCCGGCGATAAGCGCCAGCATGGCGTTCCAGGACCAAACAGCCACCGGGAAATTAAACGCGGTGATAACCCCCGCAGGGCCCAGCGGATGGTATTGTTCGAACATCCGATGGCCGTCCCTTTCGCTGTGCATGGAATATCCATAGAGCATGCGGGACTGGCCGACAGCAAAGTCGCACATATCGATCAACTCCTGGACTTCGCCTTCCCCTTCGGCCAATATTTTCCCGTCTCGATCGCTATGAGAGCGCCGAGCTCTTTTTTGCGCTCGCGGAAAGCCTCCCCGATCCTTCGGACCACCTCGCCCCGCCGCGGCGCCGGAACTTCGCGCCACAGCAGGAAGGCCTCCTCCGCCGACCGCACCACCCTGTCGTAGGCTGCCGCATCGGCCTGCCTAACTCTGCCGAGGGGTTTCCCATCAACGGGCGATATGGACTCGATGACCTCACCACGGCAGTCCAGGGGGGTTACCCCGATGCGGGCCCCCTGTTCCAAGCCGCTTATTCCGAGCCTTTCCAGGAGATCATTCATGTCTTCTCCTTTATCTTAGACAGAATTTACAGGATTAAAAAAACACCACCTTCCATCTTGACAGCCTCAGTCTCACAGCCCTTTAATCCTGTAAATCCTGTAAATCCTGTCTAAAGTTCTTTAAGAACATCCCCGAAAATGGAAAGCCCCGTATCGACTTCCTCCGCACTTATGGTAAGAGCCGGGCAGAAACGCAAGGTGCTCTCACCGCACCCGAGCAGGAGCAATCCCTTCCGAAACGCTGCCTGGACCACCTTGTCTCTAAGGTCGGGGGCGATCTGCCTGGTGGTCCTGTCTTTTACGAATTCAACGCCGACCATCAGCCCCTTGCCGCGCACATCCCCCATGCACTCGAAGCCTTTTTGCATTTCTCGCAGCCCCGCCATCAACTGGAGGCCCCTTACTTCCGCGTTTTCCACAAGACCTGCTTCGAGAAGCGAGATGGTGGCAAGGGCCGCGCGGCACGAAACGGGGTTTCCGCCAAAAGTCGACGCGTGGGCCCCGGGGGCCAGTCCATGAGTTTTGCGCCGGCAATCGTTGCCCCGAGCGGCATGCCCGAGGCGATTCCCTTTGCGAGGGCCATGATGTCCGGCTCCACCCCGAAGTGCTCCATGGCGAACATCCTGCCGGTCCTTCCCATGCCGGATTGAATCTCGTCGGCAACGAGCAGGATGCCGTGCCTTTTCGCAAGCTTTGCGAGTTCCACGTGGAACTCGGCGGGCGGAACTATATAGCCGCCCTCCCCCTGGATCGGCTCGACAAATATGGCGGCGACTTCATCAGGCGAAACACTCGTTTTAAAGATCGGGTCCTCTATCCACCTCACGCACGCAATGGAGCACGTCGGATGACACAGGCCGTATGGGCAGCGGTAGCAGTTGGGGTAGGGCACGTGGATAACGCCCGGCACGAACGGGTGGAAATGCTTTTTCTGATAAGCTTTGCTTGCGGTAAGGAGCAGGGCCCCCATGGTCCTGCCGTGGAAAGCCCCGAAAAAGGCGATCGTGTGTTCGCGCCTTGTATGATAGCGTGCGAGTTTGAACGCAGCCTCGATGGCCTCGGCCCCCGAGTTGGCAAAAAAGACCCTGACGCCGCCGGTGATATTTGCGATTTCGGCCAACTTTTCGGCAAGCATTATCTCGCTGGGATAGTAGAAGTCGGTCCCCGACATGTGGATCAGCTTTCCGGCCTGGTCTCTTATGGCCTCTACGACCTCGGGGTGGCAGTGCCCGGTCGTATGGACAGCGATGCCCGCGGTGAAATCAAGAAACGTGTTCCCGTCGACATCCTTCAGCCACAGCCCCTTGGCCTTTTCTACAACCAGCGGATAGGCCCTCGTATAAGACGGGGAAACCAGCAAAGCGTCCCTGCGGATGAACTCGGAAGCCCTGGGCCCTGGCAAATCGGTTCTTATCATCGGGGTTTTCATGGATTTAAACGCCTTTCCGTGTAAAATAGCCGTCACTAAAGTTACCAAGATAGTTATTCGAACTCCTGGATACCATACGAGGGTGCATGTGTTTAATTCATATTTGCGGACATGACGGGCCTTCTCCCTCTGGCGGCAAAATAACACGTACTTATATTGTTCGATCAATACGAGGACATTCATAGTTTTACGACGTCTCTTTGCTTTATTCCTGACTTCGAGAGGTAAAAAAAGACTGATGCCAACCCGGGAAATCGAAATTCCAAACCGTGTCAAATACCTTTCGATCCTGGACGAGGAGGGGCAGGTTGACCAGGCCCTCGATCCGGGGCTTGGGGGCGAACTGCTTCTAAGACTCCACCGGGCCATGCTGCTCGCGCGAAGGTTCGACGAAAGAATGCTGATTCTTCAACGGCAGGGAAAACTCGGGACCTTTGCCCCGGTAAAGGGGCAGGAGGCCCAGGTTGGGGCGGCCGCCGCCCTCGACCCGGGGGACTGGATCGTGCCGTCCTTTCGCGAGACCCCGGTCGAATTGTGGCGCGGAAAACCCCTGGAAAGCGTGCTTCTCTACTACAGCGGCTACAGCGAAGGCGGAGACTTCCCCGATGGGTTGAACCTGCTTCCGGTGTCCGTGCCCGTTGGATCGCAAATGACCCATGCGGTGGGAATCGGGTACGGACTCAAGTACCGCGGCCAAAAGTCGGTCGCCGCCACCTTTTTTGGCGACGGGGCGACATCGCAGGGCGACTTTCACGAAGCGATGAATTTTGCTTCGGTCTACCAGGTCCCGGTCGTTTTTATATGCCAGAACAACCACTGGGCGATATCTTTGCCCAGGGCCCGCCAGACAAACTCGGTAACTCTTGCCCAAAAAGCCCTTGCCTACGACATGCCGGGCATACAGGTCGACGGAAACGACGTTTTGGCCGTCTACAGCGCGGTACGGGAGGCGGCCGAACGCGGCAGGGCGGGTTTGGGCCCAACCCTTGTGGAAATGGTGACCTACCGGATGTCCATGCACACAACGGCCGACGATCCCAAAAAATACCGCACCGATCAGGAAGTAGCCGAATGGGAAAGAAAAGACCCCATAACACGGTTTGAAAAATACCTGACAGAAAGGCAACTGCTCGAAGAAGAGCAAATCCGCTCGATTACCCAGGACATCAAGGCCGAAATCAGTTTGGCCGAAAAAAGGTGGGAAGAGATTACCGGAAAACCTGTCGATCCCCTGGACATGTTCGAACACGCCTATGCGGAAGCAACGGTTGCGATGCGCGACCAAAAAGAGATGCTTAATAAGGAACTGGCAGAAAAAAATAGTCTCTAAAGCGGGGAGCCGGCGGGAAAACCGGTCTTGATACCGATTGGCCCCTTCTTGCTCTTTCTCGCTTTTTACCCGGAGAACAGCCAATGCCAAAGATGAATATGGTTCAGGCCATCAACATGGCCCTTCGCCAGGAGATGGAAAAAGACGACCGAGTCATTCTGCTGGGTGAAGATATCGGGGTGGACGGGGGCGTGTTCCGTGTCACCGACGGACTTCTCGACAAATTCGGGCCGCGGCGGGTGCTCGACACCCCTCTTGCCGAATCGGCCATAGCCGGGTGTTCGATAGGAATGGCAGTATACGGGCTTCGGCCGGTCGCCGAGATGCAGTTTTCGGGCTTTAGCTATTTCGCCTTCCACCAGATGGAGGCTCACGCCTCCAGGATGCGCGCGAGATCGCGGGGCCGCTACACCGTTCCCATGGTCCTTCGGGCGCCTTACGGCGGTGGAGTAAGAGCGCTCGAACACCACTCGGAGAGCCGGGAGATTTACTGGGCCCACACGCCGGGGTTAAAGATGGTGATTCCCTCAACACCGCGCCTGGCAAGGGCGCTTATGGTAAGTGCCATCCGCGACCCTGACCCCGTCGTTTTCTACGAGCCCAAGGCGGTCTACAGGGCATTCAGGGAAGAGGTGCCCGAAGAAGAGGAGACTTTCGCAATCGGAAAGTCAAGAGTTGCCAGGCCGGGCGGCGACATCACCCTGATATCCTACGGGGCTAGCCTCATGCCGACACTCGAGGCCGCCTCGGAGCTAAGCGAAAAAGACGGGGTGGAATGCGAAGTGATAGACCTCCTTTCACTTTCGCCACTCGACGACCAGCTCTTCGTCGAATCGGTCAAAAAGACCGGGCGGGCCGTCGTGGTGCACGAGGCACATGCCACATACGGGGCCGGCGCGGAAATCATTGCCCGAATCGTGGAAAAAGCCCTTCTCTACCTCGAGGCCCCCGTCCGCAGGGCGACGGGCTTCGATATCGTAATACCCTTGTATCAGCGCGAACATGATTACATGCCTGGTGTTGCCAGGATCAAAAGAGCGGTTCGCGAAACCCTGGCGTTCTAGCCGGTATCAACCAACGGGTTCGCAACGCGGGCCCACCGTTTTTTTGCAGGGGAGGATTGCATGCCGGTCGAATTCAAGCTTCCGGACCTTGGAGAGGGTATCCGCGAGGGCGAGGTAATCGACGTCCTCGTTAAGGCAGGAGACGAAGTCGAAGACGGACAGACCGTGCTCATTATCGAAACAGACAAGGCTACCGCCGAAGTCCCTTCGCCGGTTACCGGAACTGTTATGGAAGTGAGGGTAAAAGCGGGGCAGACGGTCGGAGTTGGCGAGGTGCTCATCGTTTTTTTAAAACAGGGCGAAAAGGATGAAAAGATTGAACCCGCGCCCAAAACCCCGGGAGACGAAAAGGGAACGGTGGAAAGAAAGGAAGAGTTAAGGGCCGCGGAAAAGGTCGAACCGGAAAAACCCGCCCCGGTTTCCTCTGGTCCTGTGGCCGCCGCCCCCTCCACGCGCCGCCTTGCGCGGGAACTTGGAATAGACATAGCAAAAGTCTCGCCTTCGGGCTCCGGCGGCAGGGTGACGCCGGAGGACGTGCGCGCTTTTGCCGAAAAAACCAGCCGGCCCGAACCGGAAAAGGAAAAGGAACCACTCCCCTCTCCCGCTCCAATTGAGAAAGAACCGGGCATGGCCCCCGGGTTCTCGGGCCCCGAGGAGAGAATTCCGCTTCGCTCCGTTCGGCGCGCCACTTCAAAACACGTCGCCGCCGCCTGGGCGCAAATTCCTCATGTGACTCACATGGACGTGGCAGACATTACCGCCCTCGATGCTTTCCGCCGCAAGCACAAAGAACAGGTCCAAGCGCAGTCGGGCGATCTTAGCATTATGGTTTTCGCAATAAAGGCGGCGGCGGCCGCACTCAAAAAATTCCCCATCTTTAATTCCAGCCTGGATATGGAATCCGGTGAAATCATAATTAAACATTACCGTAATATCGGCTTCGCGATGGATACCGACCGTGGCTTGCTTGTCCCGGTTATCCGGGACGTCGATTGCAAGTCCGTCTTCGAACTGGCGGCCGAATTCAGGCAGATCGGCGAAAAGACCCGCCAGGGTAAAGCGAGCAGGGAAGAGCTGTCCGGAGGGACCTTTACGATAACCAATGTGGGCCCCATGGGCGGAACGGCAATTACCCCGATAATCAACTACCCCGAGGCGGCCATCCTGGGGATGGCCCGGGCCAGGTTGCAGCCGGTTGTGATCGGTGACCTGCTCGATTATCAGATCGTTCCGCGCCTGATGCTGCCCCTTGGCATCACGTTCGACCATCGCATCATTGACGGAGCCGAAGCGGCGAGGTTTCTCAACGTGATAAAATCGGCGCTGGAAGAACCCGAGACCCTGTTGATGATGAGCTAGGCAGGCGCACTCGGGCATTTCGGGAATCTCTCGCTGCAAAGGAGCTTTATTTCGAATGGTAATGGGCGAGTTTACCCAGGAAACCGATCTACTGGTAATAGGAGGAGGCCCGGGGGGGTATGCCGCGGCCTTTCGGGCGGCCGATCTGGGGCTTGACGTAACTATGGTCGAGATGACCCCCGAGCCGGGGGGAGTATGCCTTTACACCGGCTGCATCCCCTCGAAGACCCTGCTCTATGTGACAGAACTCATTCATGACGCCCGCAGATCGGCCGAGATGGGCATCGCCTTTGCCGAGCCGAAGGTGGACCTCGAACGGATGCGGGGATGGAAAAACGAGGTGATCGCACGGCTGGCCAAAGGTCTTGCCGGCCTTACCCAACGGCGCGGGATTCTCTATCTTCAGGGCAAAGCGACCCTTGAGGATTCAAGCCACGCGCGGGTCCAAAACACCTCCTCCAGCCATATCAGGTTTAAACACGCAATCATCGCCACGGGGTCCCGACCGAGGCCCCTGCCGGAGCCCAGTTTAAACCCGGGGGGCGGATCATGGATTCCACGGGCGCCCTCGAACTCGCAGACGTCCCCGAAAGGCTCCTGGTCGTTGGCGGCGGCTTTGTCGGCCTGGAACTCGGGTCGGTCTACGCCTCGCTTGGAAGCAAGGTTACCCTCGTCGAAGGCAACGGCCGGCTTATGCGCAGCATAGACGCCGATCTCGCGAGACCACTTCTCGACCGGCTAAAAGACCTCTTCGAATCGATTCACTACAACACGACCATAGAGTCGATCGAAGAAGACGATACCGGCGTCAACGTCAAATTCAGTGGAGAAATCGAAAGCAAGGCCCAGCGGTTCGATCGCGTGCTGGCGGCCGCGGGCAGGGTCCCCAATTCAGAGGGGATCGGCCTTGACAATACCGGGGTAAAAACAGACCAGTTCGGGTTCATAACGATTGACCGCCAGAGGCGAACGGCAGATGAAAAAATCTTTGCGGTAGGCGATGTCACTGGGGGCGCCATGCTGGCGCACAAGGCAATGCATGAAGGAAAGATCGCCGCCGAAGTGATTTCCGGGATGCCCTCCTCTTTCGATTTCCAGGCGGTGCCCGCGGTCCTCTACACCGACCCGCAGATAGCGGTTTGCGGGTTGAGCGAAGAGGCGGCAAAAAAACGCGGGGTAAAGGTCAGGACGAGCCGTTTCCCCTGGTCCGCATCAGGCCGGGCCGTATCCATGGGACTTGCGTCCGGAATGACCAAGATGATTATAGATCAGGATTCGCAACGTGTGCTCGGGGTCGGAATCGTCGGCAGGGATGCCGGAGAGATGATTTCAGAAGGGGTCCTCGCAATCGAGATGGGAGCGCTCGCCGAGGACGTAAGCCTTTCGATGCACCCTCACCCCACCCTTTCGGAAGCGGAGGAAGAGGCCGCGGGGGCCTTCCTCGGGAGTTCGACTCACATTCTCCCCCAGAAAAAATGAAACCCTTTTGCCTTTTGCGTTTATCAACTTATTTACACCGAATAAGGAGAACCAAAATGAAGGGCAACGACAAAGTAATCGAGAAATTGAACCACCTGCTCGCCGATGAGCTTACCGCCATCAACCAGTATTTCGTTCATGCGGAGATGTGCGACAATTGGGGGTACGAAAAGCTTCACGACAAAATCAGGGAACGATCGATTGGTGAGATGAAACACGCCGAAAAACTGATCGAACGCATTATTTTCCTCGACGGCATCCCGATAGTAACCAATTTAAACGCGATCCACATCGGCGGGGAAGTGCCCGCGCAACTAAAGAATGACTGGCAGGCCGAAGATCTAGCCATCAAGGCATACAACGAGGGCATTCGACTCGCCGCCGACATGGGCGATAACGGCTCGCGCGAACTGATGGAGTCGATCCTGAAGGATGAGGAAGACCACATCGATTGGATTGAAGCCCAACAGGACCAGATAAAACAGATGGGCCTTCCCAACTACCTGGTGGAGCAAATCGACTAGGGCACGCCCCGATCCACCTCGGATCAGGCTGCGTCCAGTATCCAACCAGTGCCCACCCTGCTCCAAATGCGGATCCGAGTAGGGTGGGGCTCAATTTTCCCCCTTTTCCAAGAATTTAATTTCCCCCCTCTTTTCTAAAGGGGGGCTCTAGTTTCCCCCCTCTAAAGGGGGCTCTAGTTTCCCCCCTTTCCTAAAGGGGGGCAGGGGATTTTAATCGAGCTCCCCTTTAACAGGAAACTCAAACCCTTTGCCAGAGCGCTTCGCAAGAAAATGACAGACGCGGAGCACGCCCTTTGGTCATGTCGTTTTCAACTGGTAGAACACTGAGCGCAAATATCGTTTGGATTCGAATTCCGGGCACAGTCCCATGATCGACTCGGTCGAACCGATGATGAGGTAGCCGTCCGGGGCCATTACCTTGGAGATCGATTTGAATAACTGGGTTTTATCCCGCTCACTGAAATAAATGGCCACGTTGCGGCAAAAAACGATATCAAATCTTTGCGGGAAGGCAAAAGGCTCGAAGAAGGTTCATCTTCTTGAATACCGTAAGAGACCGGATTTCATCTTTAATTTTCCAATCCTGCTTTTCCTGCCGAAAATACTTGCCCAACTTGTCCGAGGCCATCCCCCGGTCCATTTCCAATTTGCTGTAGTGGCCATAGCTGGCCTGGGTTACGGCCTTGTCCGAGATATCCGTGCCCAGGATGCGGATATCATACCGGTTCAAATCCACGAGAAGCTCTTTTAACACGATTGCGGTGCTGTAGACCTCCTGTCCCGTCGAACACGCCGCGGACCAGATGCGAATCGGGGTTCGGCCCCCATTGCCCGGGGTCTTTACGCGCTTGTCGATAAGATCGGGAATAATTTTGTGCTGGAGCAATTCAAACGGGGAGGTATCCCGAAAAAAAGATGTTTCCCCCGTAGTGATGGCGTCAATTATTTTCCGTCTGAACCCGTTTGAGGCATCGGCTTTGACTTTTTTGAAGAGGTCGGTGAAATTCGCACATCCACTTTCACTCAGAAGTGGATGAAGACGGGTCTCGATGAGATATCCCTTGGAACTGTCCAGTTGGACGCCGCAAATCGACTGGATGTAGCGTGACCAAACGGCGAGTTCTTCGGTTGAAACACTGGCCATGGTCAGCCCCCGCGTACCAGGGTAACGATCCTGGACGCTATTGCGTCAATAGGTAAAACAAAGTCCACAATGCCGGCGTCGATTGCCGCCTTTGGCATTCCGAATACGACACATGTCGGTTCGTCTTGTGCGATGATCTGGCACCCGTTACGCTTTAGAAGACGCAGTCCAAGAGTGCCGTCGCTCCCCATGCCGGTTAAAATCACCGCCATCGAGCGGCCCGGAAATTTGTGCGCCGCAGACCGAAAAAGATAGTCCACCGCTGGTTTGCAGTTGTTTTCAGGTGGATCGTCGGTGATCTCTATTACTTTCGAGCCGCCGCCCCCCGGGGCCAGGCGCATTTGCTTGCCGCCCGGGGCTATGTACACGGTATTTGGCGCTGCCGGCTCGTTATGGCAAGCCTCGCACACCCTGAGTGCACATTTTGCCGAAAGGCTTTCCGCGAGCGATTTGGTAAAAATAGGCGGCATGTGTTGCACCAAAAGGATCGGCACTCCAATATTTCCCGGGATAGCCGGCAGAATTTGCGCCAGGGCGTTCGGCCCGCCAGTCGAGACCCCTATCAGGATCATCTCCGGCTTTTTGGCGCTTGCCAGGCGGCTCATGACCTTCATGGCATGGTCGAGATCGGGCTTTTTTTGCACTTCAGGCGGCGCCGCCGGCCTGGCTTGGGCGAGGGTTGGCTTCAAGAGCTTTCGGATGCGGTGCCTGTTTGTCAATGCCGGAAGCCGCTCCGCCAGTTCTTTCACGATGGCTTCGCGGCTTTGTGCCGCCCCGCTCGAAGAAGGTTTGGTGATGAAGTCGAGTGCCCCTTTTTCAAGGGCTTGCACCGTAAGACGCCCCCCTCGCAAGGTAAGAGCACTCACCACGATCACCATGGTATCTTCCCCGGTTTCGCGCAAGGCGTCCAATACCGCCAGGCCGTCCATCTCCGGCATCTCCAGGTCAAGAGTCAGCAAGTCGGGTTTTAGCTCCCGAACCTTCTGGACCGCCAGCTTGCCGTTTGGCGCCGAGCCCACCACCTCCACATCGGGGAATGAAGAAAGCGCCTCGGAAATAACACGGCGAAAAAGAACCGAATCGTCTGCCACCAGCGCCCTTATGCCCATTTGCTCATCCTTTACCAGTTTCCCTTCTGTCCGTCTTCAGTCTCTAGAACCGCCGATGTGTCGAGCAGTGCTACCAGCCGGCCCTCCGTTTCGAAGACTCCCTTTACATACCTGCCCTGCACGCCACGAACGTTTTCAGGCGCCGGCTTGATACCGCTTCGGTCGATGGAGACCGCGTCAGCCACATACTCCACCATCAGCCCGATTTGCTCACCCTCGTGATCCAGGATAAAGATCCTGCTGCTTTCTCCTTTCTCCGTCCGGGCAAGTTCGAGCTTCATCCCCAGATCGATCACCGTGGCGATGCGGCCCCGAAGGTTCATCACCCCCAGAAGATAAGCCGGCGCGTGGTGAACCGGCGTAATGCCGCCAACTCGCACGACCTCCTGTATGTGCGCCGTATCCAGCCCAAAAGCCGCCTCCCCAAGGTAGAATGTGGAGACAAGCATCTGCTGCTCGTTATCCATGGTATCGTTTTCAATCACGAAAGGCTCCTTTTCACCTGCGCTCTGAATCTTTGGACCATTTCCTTGAGCGGTCCGGACAGCCCCGGAGAGGCCGGGGAACTGGCTCTGGTCTGTTCGCTGAGGCTATGCTTTCTACGCATATGCTCTCTGCAAAAGCTCGTGCAGCGAGTCCATCAGCTTGTCCCGGTCGAGCTTGATCTGGTAGTCCGTTATTCCGGCCTCCTTGCCCGCCGCGATGTCCTGGTCTCCCGCAAGAGAGGTAAGGCCTATCACCGGCAGCGAGCTGAAACGGGCTTCCGAGCGAATTCGCCGGGTCAGTCCAAGACCGGACAACCGGGGCATTTCTATATCGGTTATAACGGCTCTCACCGTGTCGACATTGTTTAGCAGAAGCTCCCATGCGGCTTCCCCGTCGGGTGCGGCCAAAACTGTGTAGCCGTCTTCTTCGAAAAATCTCTTCACCTGGGTGCGGAAAAAGTCGGAGTCTTCGGCCAACAGCAAGGTAATGGTCGTCTCCCGCCTTTCAGGCACGGTCAGGCTTTTTTTCGCGACACCCCACTCGGGGTAAGTCGCCTGGACAAGCTCGTAGATATCCGTCAGCAGCACTGTCTTATCCCGGATGATCGTTGAACCCGAGATGCCTCTTTGGCGGTGTATGATTTGGTCGATAGCCGCCCGCGACTCGATCACGTCCACGGGCATTGCCCCGAGGAGCCCGACCTCGTTGCCGGAAACGTTTGAAACGATAACGACCAGGCCGCTCTTTTCGTCGATCTGCTTAACCGCGGAGACATCCGACAATGCCACGAGGGGAAGGGAGGCGCCGCGGTACTGCACCGTTCGCCTGCCGCCCGCCATCTCTATCTGCTCACCACGAATTCTTTCGATGCGCGATACGATATCCAGCGGCACAGCGCATACCTCATCGGGCGCGTTGTTGAACAGGAGCAGCGAAAGGGAATCCTGAAGCTTTTCTCTTTCGGCTTCTTCCTGGAGTTGCACCGCCCGCGAGGACCCCGATAGGGGCCTTAGATCGGCTATCGTCGCAAGCCCGTTTACGTCCAGGATCAACGCGACCTTCCCGTCCCCCATTATGGTCGCGCCCGCGTATTCCTGGAGCCCCTTGAGATGACGCCCGAGTGGTTTGACCACGATTTCTTCGGTGTTTTGAAACGAGTCGACAACCAGGCCATATTTCATGATGCCGGTCGTGAGCACGACAATTTCGATATCGCTTTCCGAACTGATCCTTCTGCCGTTCTTTTGCCTGCGGTCTTTCCAGCTGTCTTCGCCTCCAGGTCCCGCCTCATTTTGCATTCCATTGCCGGGGTGACGGGGTGAGCGCCTGTCGGCAATGCCGGTTCTTCGGCAAATCTCCCTCTCGCCGGTCGCAGAATCGATGTAGTCCTTGGTTACCCCGAGAAAATCGGTAAATCTTACAAGAGGGACTATTTCTTCTCGCAGTTTCAAAACCTCGGCATCACCGACCACCTCGATCCTTTTTTTGACGTGTTCGGCCCGAATTCTAAGCAACTCCACCACGTTGATCTGCGGGATGGCAAACCGCTCCCCGTGCGCCGTCAAAACCAGCGAGGGAATTATGGCCAGGGTCAGAGGCAGCTTGATCCGAAGCAGGGTCCCCGATCCAACCTCGGAATCTATCTCGATCTTTCCGCCCAGACGGTCCAGGTTGGTTTTGACCACATCCATGCCAACGCCGCGCCCGGAAAGGTCGGTTACCTCCTCGGCAGTGGACAGGCCGGGCAGAAACACCAGCGCCATCTTGTCTTTGTCCGACATCCTCTGGAGCTTGTCCGGTGTTATGAGCCCTCTTTTAAGGGCGCTGGCCGATATTTTTCGCGGGTCCAGCCCTTTGCCGTCGTCGGCTATTTCCACCACCACAAGGCCCGCCTCGTGCCTTGCCTCAAGCCGTATCGTGCCCGCCGCGGCCTTGCCCGCGCGAATGCGCTCCTTTTTCTCTTCGATGCCGTGGTCGGCCGCATTTCTGATCATGTGCGTCAAGGGGTCGGAGAGCCCTTCGATAAGGCTTTTGTCGATTTCGACATCCTTTCCTCGGATATCGAGGTTGATTTCCTTGTTCGTTGCCTTGGCAATATCTCTTACGACCCGGGGAAACTTGCCGAAAACGTTTCCTATCGGCTGCATTCGGGTCTGCATTATGGCGTCCTGCAGTTCGGAGGTGACCAGATTGATTCGTTGCGAGCTTGCCTCGAGGCTCTGGTGATCATTCCTTGCGACCGCCTCCCGAAGCTGGTTGCGGCTAAGAACGAGCTCTCCGGCGAGGTTCATGAGCGTTTCGAGCAGCTCGACGCCCACTCGAAGAGTACTATCCCCCGTTGAAACAACATGCTTGTTGGCCGCCGCACCTTCCAGCTTCTCACTTACCGTAGAGGCGGCAGCGGGTTTGAGCTCTTTTTCGCGCGCCTCGAAAACCACCGGCGCCGGGACCTCGACCCGAGGCTCGGGTGCGGCCTCCTCCCGAGGAAAACTTATCGCCTCCTCGGCTTTAGCGGCTTGAACACCTGCGGTTTCACCCCGGCTTTTCGCCTCGCCGTCCGGGTCGAAAAGCAAGCGGATATTTTCCTTATCCACCTTCAAAAGAACATCTATGACGTCCGGATCGAGAATAGTGGCAAAGACGAGGCGCAGGGGAATTTTGTTGTAATCGTCTTCGTCCAGGCCCCCGACGGCTTCGAAGTCCAAAGCGCAGTCGAGGACTTCCCCCGATTCGTACAGTTCATTAAAAACCGCCAGGACGTTTTTGTTCTTTCGCTCTATGTCGTGGATCAAGTCGTATTCGATGGCATAAATGTACTGGCCCGATCTTTTCGCTCTCTGCAGATCGGTCTCCGCGATGCCGATCGGCGTCGCAACCTGTTCTGAAGTAAGCAGAGCCATCCCGCTCACCGAGTCTTTTTGCTCTGCGGGCAAATATGAGGAAACCAGTTGGTTAAGACTCGACACATGTTCCCAAAGATCGGCGTTTTCACTCTCGGCGGCATTGCCGATCATGTCCCTCAGCTTGTCGAAAGCCGCAAGAAGAACGTTGGTTGTCTCGGGGTTTGGGATCATCTGACGGGACCGGATCATGTCGAGAACGGTTTCCGCCTTGTGGGCCAGTTCCTTGATCCTGTTGAGGCCCAGGAAACTGCTGCCCCCCTTGATGGAATGCGCCGCCCGAAAAACCTTGTTGACCAGTTCTTCGTCGATGTCGGCGCCCGCCTCTTCTATCGTCAGAAGATCGGCTTCGATATCGGCGAGATGCTCCAGCGCTTCCGCTACGAATTCTCCTTGGAGATCATCGTTTTCATAGGTGCTCATGACAGGCTCCCGACACCCTGTTTCCCCTCGATTTCAAAATGGCGGTCGAGCCGCATGACCTGGAAGAGGTGCTCGATCTCCGGCGACGCCCCAACGATCCTTAACCCCCCACCCACTTTGGCGAGTGAATTCTTTGTGGCGATGAGCAATCCGATTCCCGTCGAGTCCACCTGATCGACCGAAGACAGATCGATAACGATGTTTGCCGCGCCTTTGGCGATAACTTCCTGCAACTTCGGCCGCAGCTCGCGTGCAAACGTCGATGTCAGCGCCTCCTCAACCAGCACAACCGCCCGGTTTTCACTTTGCTCGATTTGAATCGACTCCACATTCAACCCCTTTCCCTATTTTCAGACGCAAAAGCACGCGGTTGCCCTTTCGGTTGAAGACAACTCTGTCCGCGTAGAGTTGGTAGATTTCAAGACCTCGCCCGCATGTATCCTCGCAGCAGGCCCGATGTTTTCGACAGCGCGTCCAGGCAAAACCCTCGCCGCTGTCCGCGACCGTTATGCTCAACCACCTGCGCCCTCGTCTCAGTTCAAAGTCCACGTGCAACCCGGGATCGCATCGATTGCCATGCACTACCGCGTTATTGAGACTTTCCCGCAACAAAAGCCCGACGGCAAACCAGTCCTGCTCGAGCCCGCTCTCCCGCAGCCAGGCTCTGGCGCGCTCGCACAGTTCGTCGACCGCGTTTAAAGTCGAAGCCATCCTGCAACACAGAGCCGCAGACCGTTTCATACCTCGATTCCCATAATGGAGATGTCATCGACAGGGGCGCCGTTTTCCGTCGCCAGGCCGGCAAGCTCATTTACCTCACCTTTCAGGTCCTGTCCCCGCAACTTCTCGCAACTACGCACAAACTTTTCGACTCCAACCTCCCAGTTCGTTCCCCCTCCGTTTTCGATAATCGCGTCGCTGAACAGAAACACCCGGTCCCCGGGCCGCACGGCCGTCTCCAGCATGCCGAATTCAGCGGTTTCGAACGCGCCCACCAGGTCGCCCTCGAGCCAGAGCGCGGATATTGTTCCGTCCACCTTTTGGAGCACTGCCGGCGGATGGCCTCCGCCCGCCACGGTGAGTTGCCTGGTCTTTCTGTTCAACCGCGCATACGCCACAGTTGCGAATTGCTCGTCCGGAAGAAGCGAGCACGCCACCCGGTTGATAATGTGCAAGGCCTCGCTTGGAGAGTAGAGCGCGGAGCAATTCTGTCTGAACAGCGCGCAGAGGGAACCCATCGACATGGCGGTCCCGACGTCATGACCGCACACATCCGCCACGATGTAGTCGTGAAGATGCGGGGCAAGCCGAAAGACCTGGCACAGGTCGCCGCCCGCTTCCTGTTTTGGCTGGTAGTAGAGTTCGAATCTGGCCTCCGGCATCTGCTCGGGCTGAGGTATCATGGCCCGCTGGGCGAATGCGAGCTGGGAGAGCTTTAACGACTGCAGCTCGATCATGGACAGATAGGCTTTGTGGAGGCGAACGTGTGTGCGCACGCGCGCCAGAACTTCCGCCCGGTGGAAGGGCTTGGTTACATAGTCGACGGCGCCGGCTTCAAACCCGGCGATCTTGGTTTCGATATCCTCATCCGAGGAAACGATGAGTACCGGCGCATCGGTGGTAAGTGAGCCGTTTTTCATCAAACGGCACAGATCGAGCCCGCTGCCGTCGGGCAGATGAACGTCGAGGATCGCCAGGTCGAAAGAAACCACCCTGGCCATCAACTCCCTTGTCTCACGGACGGTACCGGCCGTCAGAGTCTCGAAACCCTCCTGCTTCAACATCCCGGCCAGCATGGCCAGTGCGGTAGGGTCATCGTCGACCAACAAAACCACGGGCAACCCACCCATTCGACCTCCCAGCTCATATATGAAATGTATCCGACGGGTTGCGCTTCGCTCCACCCATCCCGCGGTTGACCATCTCGTGAGCGGCTGCGGGATGGGGGCAAACCCATCGCCTTGCGCATCTTCAACACGACTTCGTATGACTGCTCGGCCGATCGTAAAAGACTTATCGGGTGACATCCTTTATGTCGGTAAGACCAAAAGAGAACTTGAGGATTCTTCGAACAAGTCCCCCGTGAAATTGCTCTGCTCGCCGATCATCAGGAAGGATCGGGCTTCTTGGGGCTCATGTTTGCGCCGCCCTTTACCGATAAATCATATGTCTCCTGATGGCAGGATTGTCCCGGACTGAAGGAGGCGGCTTTCGAGTTGGAAGAGATGGGAAAAAACGGCGGGCTTGTAGAGGCACTCGATGCGCTGCCGCGCCTCGAAACCGAATTCTAACGGGTAAAGTTCGTTCTCGCGGGAAGGCAATGGATTTGATAAACTAGGTATTAGAAAAAGGAACTCAAGGTGCGGACATTGATTCTCGAAGACGATTTCACCAGCCAATTCTTGCTCGATAAACTCCTTGAATCCTACTTGAATGGTTGACTTTATCCAAGCGTAACTGTCAGGGGATCGTGTTTTAGTTTTCCACCTGGAATGGAGCCAGGATGCCGCGTATTCTTGTCATTGACGACGACGAGCAGTTTCTCCGTTTGATGCAGGCGATGCTGCAACGGGGAAACTTCGACGTTGTTGTTGCCCATAGTGGTAAACAAGGGGTAAGAATATGCGAAAATACTCATTTTGACCTTGTG
>CAWEZA010000040.1:0-48462 GCA_963813125.1 uncultured delta proteobacterium
TACAGGAAGGAAAATATCAATATCTTAGCCCTTAAATCCATTTACTACCCTCCAAAGCCATTCCTTGCCGGAAGGCCACAAGTAGTTTAAAGCGGAAGGTCTTCCCTCGAGTCACGGAATCGAGGGTTCCTAGGCATGCAATCGTTTGTATGGCAGAAAAACTTGAAAGAAATTTGACTTATCTCTTCAAGTTTCTTTGTCCTAAGGCTCCAAAATGGTTTAAAAGTGCGATACACTTTCCGAGTCGGTTGGTTTTCGACGCTTTTGGCACGGGGATTTGACGTTTTTTGTTTTTTCGAGCATTACAGAAACGGGAAGAAAGTGAATAAGAAAAGCCGTAACGATCCGGCGCAGGCCATTGAAGTGGCCATATTTCAGGCAGGTGAGCAGATAATCCCGCTCGGCTTCGATAGTCCATACTTTTTCGTGATCTTAAGCGGGCAGGTGATGCTTACCCAGAAAGGGAAGAGGATCAGGACCCTTGGGGAGCTGGATATCTTCGGCCTGGAGAGCCTGCTATTGAGGAGGCCTTCACATTATAGGGCCGAAGCCGTGCAAAAATGCAGGATCGCCAAATACTCGCCTGAAATTCTCGATTATCTTATTCGAAAAAGTCCGCGGATGGTTGAAAATGTGCTTTCTTCCATGGTGCGCCAACTAACTCAGACGGTGGGCAACCTGCTCGAGCCTCCCCCAGAGACTTTTGAGGCTAAAGACCGCGTTCTTTATATTTCAGACGGCGAGGAGATAAGGGACGATATGGATGGCGGGAGCGCGCTCTACCGGCTCATATCCACAGAAGACCGGGTGCAGGTAACCATCGAGGGGCGGGAAACCATGCGAATCACTAAACCCGGCGAATTTTTCGGCGCTCCCATCCTGCCCCGCAACGCCTCCGTACGCAGCATCGGCCAAAGCGTGGTGGAAAAATACGGCGCCGACGAGCTCGATATCATCATACGCGATTACCCGGACTCAGCCGTCAGGATCATGCAGTCGATGATGGAGCGCTGCGAGGCCGGGAATTGGCCGGAACAGCCGCCCGAGGCGGCGCGCCATTGAAATGAGTTAAGCAATGTCAGAACCACTTTTGCATTCATGCACCCCTCGCCGGCTCTACGTCCGCACCTTCGGCTGTCAAATGAATGAATACGATTCCCTGCAGGTCCGGCGGCAGTTGGCAGTCCTTGGATACGTTCCGGTGGACGACATCGGCGGGGCCGACGTTATTTTTCTCAATACCTGCTCGGTGCGGGACAAGGCGGAACAGAAGGTCCACTCCTTCCTGGGAAGGCTCAGGCGGCTGAAGCAAGAAAACCCGAAGCTAAAGATCATTGCCGGGGGGTGCGTTGCCCAGCAACTCGGCCAAAAGCTGCTCGACAGGTTCGATCACCTGGATATGGTCGTTGGGACAAGGGCTGTTAACTCCATCGGGGAGTTGCTGCAGCGGATCGAGCAAGGCGGCCGCAGGGGGGCCTTTTTGCACGACGCGGGAATATCGGTCCCGGGTCTTGAGAGGTGTGAAGCCGAGCCGAAAACCGGTGTTGCGGCCCCGCTCACGATAATGCAGGGCTGCAACAACCATTGCGCCTATTGCATAGTCCCGGCGGTGCGGGGGGCGGAGCGAAGCAGGCGGCCGGGAGAAATCCTGGAAGAGATCGGGCTGCTCGAGCGCTCCGGAGTGAGGGAGGTGCTTCTTCTCGGCCAAAACGTCAATTCATACGGAAGGGGCCTGGAGGAAGAGATCGGCTTTGCCGGTCTTTTGCGGCGCATAGCGGAAAAGACAGGCCTGTCGCGCATCAGGTTCACCACATCCCACCCCAAAGATCTCACCGAAGAACTGATGGTCTGTTTCGCCGAACTGGCCCCCCTTTGCAAGCACCTTCATCTTCCCGTGCAGGCCGGGCTCGGACCGCGTGCTTGCCCGTATGAACAGGGGCTACACCGGTCGCGGATACATCGAAAAGGTCGAGCGGCTTCGCCGGATTTGCCCTGAGATAGCTCTTACCTCGGATGTTATCGTGGGATTTCCCGGTGAAACCGACGAGGACTTCAGGCATACTATGGAACTGATCGAAGAAGTCCAGTTCGACAATCTTTTCTCCTTCCGTTATTCGGACCGGCCGAACACCAGGGCTACGGCGTTTGTGGACAAGGTGGACGCAAAGACCTCGGCCGGAAGGCTTGCCGAGCTTCAGGGCTACCAGGCCGAGGTGACGCTGCGAAAAAATCTTGCGGAAGCGGGCTCGATCCGGGAGGTGCTCGTCGAAGGGCCAAGCAAAGCCTCAAACGGGCAGATGACCGGGCGCACCTCTCAAAACAGGATAGTAAACTTCGATGGCCCCCTGTCATCGACGGGGAAAATTCTTGCGTGTAAGAATCATCTCTGCTTATTCACACTCCCTCAAAGGAGAGGCGAGTCGACCGATAGCCGGCGGAAAAGCGTCGATAATTCCCGCGCTTCGCCTTGCCTGTCCCCTCGATCTTTGCGGTTATAGTGTAGATCAAGGCCTGCCTGCAAGGAAACCTCTTAACCACAGACTCTGCCAAATCCAGGCCGGGTTATGCCGGAGCAGATGTTTGGAGGTAAGCATGTTCAAGCAGATGAAAGTGACCGGGTTGGTGATGGACCCGCATTCGAACACGCCGATCCTGGTGCTCAAAGATATCGCCGACGAAACAACACTCCCGATATGGATAGGTCTGCTCGAGGCCACGGCAATCGCCACCGAACTGGAAAACATCCAGTTCCCCCGGCCCATGACACATGATCTGATCCGGAGTCTTTTCGATCATCTGAAGGTCAAGGTGGAACGTATAGAGGTCTGCGAGCTCAAAAACAATACCTATTACGCCCTGATCCATATCCGAAACGGCGAACAACTCAGTTCCATAGACTCGCGCCCAAGCGATGCAATCGCCATCGCGCTCCGGACAAACGCTCCCATTTTTGTCAAAGACGAGGTGATTTCCAAGTACCTCAGGTCCGATGAGGCAAAAGCCTGCCTTTGACAAAAAAATAAGGAACAGTGGAGCGAAATGCTGGACAAACTCGATCCTTCCGATTTCAGCAAGTACAAGATGTAAAATTATGGGGCGCCGGCTCGGGGGGAGTTGAAGGCGGATTCCTTTCTCCCGGCGCGGATTCGTTCTTGAGCCAGGGATGAAAGGGGGCCCGCGCATTGCGTTCACCCTTGTCCCGATTTTACGGCTAATGGAGGGGGGGCCATGAAGTTGATACTGCAGCGTTTCGGGAATGATCGCAGTTGCCGCCGGCAGGCGGCCCGCGATTTGTGCATAAAAGGATGCCGCCTGGTAAATGTTTTTACCGGGGAGATCGAGTAAAAAGTGATCTGGCCGTCTGCGACGGCTTCATCGCCGGGGTGGGCGACTACGAAGGCAGGAAGACTCTTCGGGCCGATGGAATGTTCGTAAGCCCCGGCTTTATAGACGGACACAATCACATCGAGAGCTCACTTTTGAGTCCCGCCAATTATTGCGCGGCGGTGCTGCCGTGGGGCACGAGCGCTGTGGTTGCCGACCCCCACGAAATCGCAAACGTACTGGGTCTTCCCGGGATAAGATATTTTGCCGAGTGTGCCAGAAATGTTCGCACTCGATATTTTTCTCAATCTGCCGAGCTGTGTGCCGGCCTCCCCCCTCGAGACCTCCGGGGCAAACTTAAGGGCCGTCGACCTCCAGTCCCTGCTGCCCGACGAAAATCTGCTCGGCCTTGCGGAAATGATGAACTTTCCGGGAGTGATAGCGCGCCAACGCCGAGGTTACCGACAAACTCCTTCTTTTTCAGGAGTCGGTAATGGACGGGCATTGCCCGGGAGTATCGGGCAGGGACTTAAACGCTTATATTGCCGCAGGGATAACCTCCGACCACGAATGCACCTCCGCCGGGGAGGCGACTGAGAAGCTCTCGCGCGGAATGGCGGTCATGATTCGCCAGGGGAGCCAGTCAAAAGACCTGGAAAAACTCATCGGCATTGTTAACGATTCCACCTGGCGCCGCTGCATGTTCGTAACCGATGACGTACATCCCGACGATCTTGTCGGTAAAGGCCATATGAATGCTATCGTAAATGCGGCGATGGCCCTGGGAATGGCACCGGCGCGCGCCATCGCCATGGCGTCATGGACGGCGGCCAACTTTCATCGCCTGCCGAGGCGAGGGGCGCTTGCGCCCGGGATTTATCGCCGATTTCAGCCTCAGCCCGACCCTTAATCCCTGGAACCCCTTGCGGGTGTTCAAAAGCGGAATCGAAATCGCGAGCGAGGGTAAACTCCTGGTCGATCCAGGCTCCTGGCGCATACCTACCCCGCCCGAGAGCCCCATGCACATCGATCACATCGACCGGGAACATCTGCTCGTGCCGGCCAAAGGCACGAACTTGAGGGTAATCGAAGTGCTCGAGGCTACGCTTTTTACACGCCAACTCCTGATGCGCCCCAAGGTCGAAAACGGCCTGGCGGTAAGCGACACCGAGAGGGATTTACTTAAGGCGGCGGTCTATAACCGGTACGTCCCGGGCAGGGCGCCGGCTGTTGGGTTCGTACACGGCCTCGGGCTCAAAAAGGGCGCCATCGCCACCTCCGTTGCGCACGATTCGCACAACGTTATCGCCGTTGGGGTCTGCGATGGCGACATTGTTTCGGCTGTTTCCGCATTGAAGCGCAGCGGCGGGGGGATGGCGGCGGCCTCGGAAGGAACGGTCGAGATTTTGCCTCTGCCGATCGCCGGGCTCATGTCTCCGCTTTCGGCTCCGGAGGTTTCCGAGAAACTCAAAAAACTCAAAGCGTGCGCAAAAAATTGGGGGGCAAAGCTGGAAAACCCGTTCATGGCGCTTTCCTTTTTGTCGCTTTCGGTCATACCGGAGTTGAAACTGACCGATCTGGGACTTGTGGATGTAGGCAAATTTACTCATGTGCCCCTGTTCGAAGGGGCCTGATACCAAGTTGTGTCCAAGATCGGGCGGGGATAAACCCTGCCCCTGCGCGGGAGTAAGCCTCTTGGAATGAGGCAACAGGCATCCGGATTTGCGCGAGAAGTGCGAGAACGAAGATAAGTCTTGAAACTTCGACGGAGATGGTTAAATAGGATTTTCAACTTTTTAACAAATTATGGAGGGTTTCCGATGAGTGTTCTTTCCTGCCATTCCGTGAACGATGTAGTCGATTTTGCCATCCAAAAAGAAGAAAAAGCGATGCAGTTTTACCAGGAATGCGCCGATCGCGCCAAAAACCCGGGAATAAAGGAATTTTTCAGGGAAATGGTAGTCGAAGAGCAGGGGCACAGGGACATGCTGAAAAGCCTCGACTCGCTCAACCTCGATAACGTCAAGCTTCAAAAAGTTGAAAACCTGAAGATAAGCGACTACCTGGTCGAGGTGACCTTTTCGGAAAGCGTCTCCTACCAGGATGCACTCATCATCGCGATGAAAAAAGAAGAAAAAGCGATGGCATTCTATGGCGGGTGGAAAGACAAGTGCATGAGCGAGAAGGCTTCCAAGCTTTTTCAACTTCTCGAAAATGAAGAAGAAAAGCACAAGCGAAAGCTGGAAAAGCTCTACGACGAGGACATTCTGGGCTGGGACTAAGCCGGGGCGGGTCGAAAGGTCAAAGGCCGGTGGGCGCGCAGGCTCTGAGGTCAAAAGGGGCGTACCCTTTTCAGGGTTTTTCCGGAAATGGTTGAGGGGAGGCGAGGAACTTGTTTTCCGCCGGGTGACTCCAGGGTAGGTAAGGTTTATAATAAAGGCCGGGATTAATTCTGAATAATTTGTGTGTAAGGGGCATCCGATGCATGAACCTCCCAATTTTCCGGACCAGGAAACTCTTGAAAAAGAGCTGAGCGATTACCTCACAAAAAAATATGGTTATCGAATCAAGGTCATATCCCCGATGATGGCGACCGAGCATGTTCGTGAACCCGGGGAGGGTGAGAACAAGCCGGGCGGAGTCGAAAGCATAAGGTTCGACATGAAGCCCGAGGAACTCGAAGCCTACCTGGACCGGTACGTGATCCGCCAGAATGAATCGAAGGCGGTTCTTGCCACGAAGATCTGCACTCACTATAACCGTATAAGGTATCTGAAGAGTATTTCGAGGTTTGGAAGCGAACCGATGGTCGGAAGGATAAAGAATAATATCCTTCTGATCGGGCCGACAGGTGTGGGCAAGACCTACCTGGTCAAGCTGATTGCCCAGAAGCTGGGAGTGCCATTTGTCAAGGGCGACGCAACGAAGTTCAGTGAGACCGGCTACGTTGGCGGCGACATCGAAGATCTCGTGCGGGAGTTAGTGATCCAGGCCAACGAGGACATAGAGCTTGCCGAGCATGGCATAATCTACATCGACGAGATCGACAAGATAGCGTCCTCACAGCACCTGATCGGCCCGGACGTCTCCAGGACGGGGGTCCAGAGGGCGCTTCTAAAACCCATGGAGGAGACCGAAGTCGACCTCAAGGTGCCCCATGATCCGGTATCCCAGATGCAGGCGATCGAGCAGTACCGGAAGACCGGCAAGCGTGAAAAGCGCACCGTAAACACGAAAAACATTCTTTTTATCATGAGCGGCGCCTTCAACGGCCTTGCCGAGATTGTCCGAAGGCGGCTTCAGAAGCAGGAAATCGGCTTTGGCGCCCAAGTGCACAGCCGCGATCGTGATAGCGATTTGGAGTTTCTCAAGCACGTGAAGGCCGAAGACCTGATTCAATTCGGCTTTGAAAGCGAGTTTGTCGGGCGCATTCCTGTCGTTGCCGTTCTGGAACCGCTGGATGCCGGGGATTTGTTCGACATCCTGAAAAACCCCAATAACCCGATTATTAATGCCAAAAAAGAGGATTTCCGCAGCTACGGAATCGACATCAGGTTCGAAAGCGAATCTCTTAGCATAATTGCCGAGAGGGCTTTCCTCGAGAAAACCGGTGCGCGCGGTTTGGTGAGCGTGCTCGAAAGGGTGGTCCTGCCCTTTGAAAAAAGGCTGCCCTCATCGGAGATCAGGCAACTAGCCGTTACCGCCGACATCGTCCGAAGTCCTGACGCGGAACTGGACCGGCTGCTCAAGGCGCCCTCGGAGGGGAATTTCGAGGTGTACCGGACGCTGGTCGAACAAGACAAGGCCGCTGTCCGGGACAGAGTATTGAAGGCGAGGAAAGAATTCGCCGAAAAGTACCCGCTCATTTTCACTGCCGAGAGGACCGAACTGGTGATAAACCATCACGTCAAGACAGGCATTGGAGCCGAAGCGGTCTTCGAGGAGGTAAAGGCGCTCTACAACCAGGTAAGGATGTTTGAATCCGAGTTTTATGAAAAACATGGATTCAAGGTTCATTACAACGAACAGGCCATCAATGAGATTATTTTCCAGGGGCTGGAGCAAAATGAAAGCGCCACGGCCATATGCAACAGGATTTCAGTGGATTACGACTACGGTTTCAGGCTGATAGCCGACCGAAGCGGGCGGACCCAGTTCATCATGCCAAGGGAAGCCGTGGTCGACCACCAGAAGTACCTGGACGAGTTGATCCGCGATAGTTACAAGCAATTTCCCTTAAGACCGGGCGAATTTTCGAAAGAGAGATAGGTTACGGGATTTACAGGATTGAGGGATTGAGGGATTTTAAAGGCAGAAACGGGATGTCGAACGCCCAAATCCGTGTGATCGGTTCGCGCCGCCCGCCCGGGGCATGAGGCCTTCTTTAATCCTGTTAATCCTGTCAAAAAAGAAAGAAAGCTTTGGACAGGATTAACAGGATTTACAGGATTTTAAAGGCAGAAACAGGATGTCGAACACCCTAATCCGTGTGATCGGTTCGCGCCGGCCGCCTGTGGCTTCAGGCCTTCTCTAATTTTGTTAATCCTGTCAAACATCCCGCCCTGCTTTACTTTGAGACTGCTTAGAGTTAGATTTTAGTATTTTAAGAATTTGGCCAAATAGACATCCCTGGCCCATATGAGGCAATCGGACAGTCAGCATCGGGGAACTCATGATCGGCATATCCAAACTTTACTGCGGCACGGTCGAACCTTCCGACGCCCTGCGCTACGGGCGTCACAGCGGCAAGCTGCCTTCTCATCTCCTGCAGTTTTCAGCGGACAAAACGCCGGTGGTCGTCTGGAATGTGACCCGGCGGTGCAATCTCAAGTGCATTCACTGCTATGCGCATGCCACGGGCGAGGCGGGCCGGGACGAGCTTTCCACGAGCGAGGGCAAGGCCCTGATCGACGACCTGGCCGCTTACGGCTCCCCGGTCGTTCTTTTTTCGGGCGGTGAGCCCCTGGTGCGCCCGGATCTCTTGGAGCTTGCCCGATACGCGGTTGACAAGGGAATGCGGGCGGTGATTTCGACCAACGGGACCCTGATCGATTCGAAAGTTGCCGGCGAGTTGAAACAGGTGGGGCTTTCTTATGTCGGGGTGAGCCTGGATGGGATGGGTGAGGTTAACGACAGGTTTAGAGGCGTAAAAGGCTCATTTGTCCGGGCGCTTGGGGGCATCAAGGCGTGCCGGGACGCCGGGATAAAGGTCGGCCTTCGCTTCACGATAAACAGGCTAAACGTTTCAGAGATTCCCCGCATATTCGATCTTCTGGAAGAATACGAGATCCCGAGGGTCTGCTTCTATCATCTCGTATACGCGGGGCGAGGAAGCGAGATGATGAAGGAAGATCTCTCCCACGAGGAGACCCGCAAGGCGGTGGACCTGATAATCGACAGGACCTCTGACCTGCATCAGCGGGGCAAGCCCAAGGAAGTTCTAACGGTGGACAATCACGCCGACGGCCCGTACCTCTACATCAGGATGGCGCGGGAAAACTCGCCGAGGGCAAAGGAAGTGATCGAACTTCTTGAGATGAACGAGGGAAACAGTTCCGGGCGAGGGATCGGGTGTGTGAGCTGGGACGGAAGCGTACATGCCGACCAGTTCTGGAGGCATTATTCTTTCGGAAACATACGGGAGCGCAAATTCAGTGAAATCTGGACCGATCTTTCCAACCCGCTCATGGAGCGATTGAAGGACAAGAAGCTCCATGTGAAGGGACGCTGCGCCGAATGCAGGTGGCTTTCGATCTGCGGGGGGAACTTCCGTGTCCGCGCCGAAGCTGCCTCCGGCGACCTGTGGGCGTGTGATCCAGCCTGCTATCTTAGCGACGAAGAAACTGCGAAGTAGGGCTTCCCGCCGTAATTTTGTTAAAATCTTTAACGCGTGTGATGAAATGTTTTACACGCGCGCACCCCACCCGGTATTTGCCTGCTTTCATAATCCCCGGGCACCGTTTTTCCAAACTCCTTTTCAGATAAGCAACCGACGGGCCCTGGCGCAAGCCGGGGCCCGTGATTTTTCCAGGGGCACGGATGTTGCTTTGTGCCATTAAGGTGGCGGTGCGTTCACTGCGGCGGAAAGGAAGCGGTAAAGAGCGCAATCATGATCACTGTGGCTGTTAAGTTCTGCGGCGGATGCAATCCAGCATACGAGCGTCTTGAATACCTGGAAAAGATAAAGTCCGCGGCTGGAGACCGGATACGGTGGGTTCTTATCGGGGATGGCGGCTTTGAGGCGATACTTGTCATAAGCGGCTGTCTTACGGCCTGCCCGGAGGAACATCTTCCGGATTCGGTTCCGATCCTTTCCCTGAAAACTGATGATGCCGATCCTCGAAGTGTGGCTGACATGCTGATCGAGAAAGGAGCTAAGCGATGAAGATTCTAACCAAAGAGGACTACATTCAAAGCCTGAGAGAGCAAAAACACGTTATCTATTATGACGGCCTTCGTGTTGAGGACGTTACCACGCACCCGGCGTTCATACCCCATATAAACTCTGCCGCCAAAACATATGAGATGGCTCTTCGGCCAGACTTCGAAGATATCGCCACAGCGGTCAGCAATTTCACCGGGGAGCGGATCAATCGATTCACTCACATCCACCAGTCAGTCGAGGATCTCATCAAAAAAGTTCAGCTGCTCAGGGCCATAGGGCATGAAACGGCCAGCTGCTTTCAGCGGTGTGTCGGCTGGGACGCCATGAACGCTACCTTCATGACTACCTTTGACATGGACCAAAGAATCGGCACCGATTATCATGGGCGCTTCGTCGAGTATGTCAAGATGATCCAGTCCACAAACCGGATGGTCGTGGGGGGCATGACCGATCCCAAGGGGGACCGCAGCAAATCCCCGTCGCAACAACCGGACCCGGACATGTTCGTCCGTGTCGTCGAGCGGCGCGGGGACGGCATCGTCATCCGGGGGGCCAAGGTCCATCAGACCGGGGCGGCGAACAGCCACGAGGTTCTGATCATGCCCACCCAGGCGATGCGTGAGGAAGACAGGGACTGGGCCGTAACATGCGCCATCCCGCTAAACGCTCCGGGCGTGGTGCAGATTTTCGGCCGCCAGACCAATGATGGGCGAAAATTCGGCGGCCGTCTCGATTCGGGCAACCCCGACTTCGGGCTTGTGGGCGGAGAGACGCTGCTCGCTTTTGAAGACGTCTTCGTGCCCCGGGAGCGCGTGTTCATGTGCGGGGAAACCGATTTTGCGGGTTTACTCGTCGAGCGCTTCGCCACTTTGCACCGCCAGAATTACGGGGGCTGCAAGGGCGGGGTGGCCGATGTGATCATCGGCGCATGCGCCGTCGCGTGTGATTACCAGGGAACGAGCAAGGCATCACACGTAAAAGAGAAGCTTGCCGAGATGGTGCACCTGGCAGAGACCCTTTATGCGGGTTCGATCGCCTGTTCCGCGATGGGGTCCAAGACGGCGAGCGGGGCCTACTATCCCGACCCGCTTCTCGCCAACTGCACCAAGCACAACGTCACCCGCCACATCTACGAAATCTCCCGTCTGGCCCACGATGTAGCGGGCGGAATACTTGCCACCATGCCTTTCGAAAGCGATCTGAGGAGTAATGAAATCGGAAAACTGGTGGAAAAATACCTCTCCGGAGTGGAGGGCGTTTCCACGGAAAATCGCATCAGGATCCTCCGGCTGATCGAAAATCTCACCGGCGGTACGGCGCTTGTCGAATCAATGCACGGCGCCGGGTCGCCTCAGACGCAGAAAGTGATGTACGGGCGGTTGGGCCAATTCGACATGAAGAAAAAGATGGCAAAAAAAATTGCCGGCGTCGAGGAGTAATACCAAGTTGGGTAGGGGCGGGGATAAACCCCGCCCCTACGCAGGAGTCATCTTGAACGCATGGGCGCAAACACAACAAGGAGGACTCTATGTCTGTGTATGATGAAAAGCCGTGGTTGAAGACCTATCCCGCGTGGGTTCCGGCTTCATTGCCGCTGCCCACGCAGAGCGGTGCGGACCTTTTCGAAGCGGTGGTGCGGGAGCAACCTGGCAGTCCGTGTGTTTACTATTTCGACGATGTCTACAGCTATAAGGAGGTAAGCGAGGCCGCCTCGGCGCTGGCGGCGGCCTTGAAGGAGATGGGGGTAAAACCGGGCGACCGGGTTATAGTCGACATGCAGAACATTCCCCAGATCGTTATAGCCGCGCTGGCGGTGTGGATAAGAGGGGCGATCGTTTTGCCCCTTAACCCCATGTTCAAACCGCATGAACTTGAGTATTACATCGAGGACAGCGAGGCTCACGTAATCATCACCCAGGATGACGTCTACGCCTCGATGGTAAAAGAGGCAGTCGGGGACCGTAAGGATATCAGCGTCATCACCACATCCCCGCTCGATTTTCTTTCCCCGGGGAAAGAAATCCCCGGCCAGCTCAAGGGGCTTGAAAAAAAGAGTTTTCCGGAAACAAAGGACCTCCTGGAGCTGCTGGACCGATACCGCGACCGGCCGGCGGAGGCAGTACCGGTCAGCGCGCAGGACACAGCCTACCTGGTCTACACTTCGGGGACGACGGGTCCCGCCAAGGGGGCTATGATCACCCACAGCAACGTGCTCCATAACGCCCATGTCTACGCGGTGGTTTGCCAACTGGACAGAAGCGACGTCGTGTTGGGGGTGGCCCCGATTTTTCACATCACGGGCATCGTCGCGCACATGATAATCGCTTTTCGTCTCGGCTTGCCCATGGTGCTTTTTCACCGTTTCGACCCGGGCGATTGTCTACGGCTTTCGGAAAAATACAAGGTGACCTTCACTGTGGCCGCCATAACGGTTTTTACCGCTCTTATGAACTATCCTGGTTTATCGGGCTTCGATATCGCGAGTTTTACGAAATGCTACAGCGGCGGGGCCCCGGTGCCAAAGGGCATGGTGGACCGGTTCAGGGAGGCCGCCGGACTTACCATTTACAACGTCTACGGGTTGACCGAGAGCAGTTCGCCGGCAACTGTTACTCCCATCGGTATCGAGGGGCCGGTCGATGAAGAGTCGGGCGCCCTGTCGGTTGGTTTGCCCGTTCCGGGCCACGAGGCGTGGATTGTCGATGCGCTCGATCGCGACCTGGAAGTCCCACTCGGGCAGGAAGGGGAACTGGTCCTCAGGGGCCCTGGTATCACCCGGGGGTATTGGCGCAAGCCCGAGGAAACCGACCACGCCATCAAGGACGGGCGGTTTTGCACGGGAGATATCGCCAAGATCGACGCAAACGGTTGAGTCTACATCGTGGACCGCAAAAAAGAATCTCATAAATGTCTCCGGCTTCAAAGTCTGGCCCAGGGATGTTGAAGATGTGCTCTATAAGCATCCAGCGATCAAGGAAACCTCGGTGGTGGGTGTTCCGGACCCCTACAGGGGGGAGACCGTCAAGGCGTTTGTTTCCTTGAGAGACGAGTTTAAAGACAGCGTAACCTGCGACGAATTGATCGAGTTTTGCAAGGACCGAATGGCCGCTTTCAAGTATCCGCGGAAGATCGAAATCATTGACGAGTTGCCTAAAACCACCTCCGGCAAAGTGCTGCGGAGAGTGCTGAGACAGCGTTAGCATCACGATTAGTTCAATACCGGTTCCAGCGCGTGTCTGCCGGCACAGCCGTCGAGACGGTCAGGTGGTAGAGGAGAGAATCTCCAGGCCGCGAGAATGGTATTCACGATCAAAGCGGTCAGCACTGCGTTGATCCCGCAATGATTTAAGGAACTAATAAGCCTCCACCGTCCAGTTGGTTCCGTTGCAAAAAAGCTTCATCGGTGTGATGCCGCCTCCAGCCGAAATCACCTGATGCCAGTTTGGAGACGGGGGACCGTCTGTAATATATCCCGATGCAAATTGCACAGTTAAAGAACAGGCCGGAAGGTTTGCAAACGTAGTCGGCCCATAAAACATCAACTTTCCCAAGCCGGTCTGGGTAACCTTGGAATTGCCGATCTGAGTTGTGTTACTGCCATTTCCGGTATTATTGTAGCCGATCACTATTTCATTGCTGTCTCCATTAGCCAAAGGCATAGTCTCTGGGCCAATATATATAGAAGTGTTTGAAGTTGTGTTGGCAACAGACCCGCCAGAAATCCATTGGCCTGCTCTAAAACCTAAGGCAATATTCAAATATCCCGTTGTCAGTCCACCCATAGCAGAATAGCCAACAGCTTCATTGTCAAACCCGGATGTCAAATATACTAAAGCATTAGAGCCTATTGCATCGTTACGTTCCCCGGTTGCGAAATACAGGCTTTGATAGCCAATGGCATTGTTATCAGTGGGACCAGAAGCATTGCCCAAAGCCCCGTAACCTAGAGCGGAATTGCGATCACCACCAGCATTCAACCCCGCTATGCCGCCGATATAGGTATTGTCAAAACCGGTGTAATTATTAACTCCTGAAAGATATCCAATAAACGTATTATTTGCGCCTGTTGTGGTATTCTCGCCGCTGGCATAACCCACCATGGTACTGCCAGTTGCGGTGGTCCCGCTAGTCCCGGAGAATGTCCCTACATAGACATTTCTACCGGCGGAATCCTGCGACCCTGATCCCATGCCAATACTGACATCATTGCTCGCAGTGTTATAGGAGCCGGCAGCTTCGCCAAGAAAAACATTCCCGTCGCCAGTAGCTGTCAACCCACAATCTATTCCAACGTAAGTATCGTAACTCCCAGTTACGTTCCACGTTTCCTCGCCAATAAACACGTTATGATACCCCGTCGTATTTGTTGCCCCCGCCTGCTCCCCGATAAAGGTGTTTTGAGTCCCGGTGGTGTTGGCCATTCCCGCGGCGCGGCCAATAAATGTGTTCTGATTGCCCGTTGTATTTGATATGCCGCAATCCATACCTATAAAAGTGTTATATTGGCCATTCAGGGTGCCTGATGACTCAAAACTCAACGGGTCAAGCGGATCAGTTCCGGTTAAACTGGAATTAAGTCCTCCATTGCCAATGACCAGCTGTGCGAGAGGGACTGACCCACTTGCAGTTTGACCTGTATCATTAAATGATGTCCCTCCGGTCACATTAGCGATGAGGCCCGTTGTGCCGCCCGAGGGCGCCAGCAGACGATAGATGTTGTACGATACCGCCCCGGCAACGCTCGACCATGAGAGCGCATTGTAGACGGACCCACCAATTGATGCCCAGGGGACCCCGTTTGGAGCAAACGCAATATCAGGTGTTCCCAAATGCCCTTGAGAATCTACGGCAATAACCTCGTAGGACCATTCGTCACTACCCGAGCCACCCATCGGGGTCACGCTGAAGTATAGCGGGGAAGGAAGAGTGCCGATCTGGATAGTGGAACCATTCAAGACCGTCTGATAGCTGCCCGAACTGCCGAACCACATTTCGCCGTTGACCCCGAGATCAGCCGAACAGCTTGCATCCGTGCCTCCATATTGTCCCGCGCAGGTCCAGGTCCAGGGCCCGGAGCCGGCAACAGTCGAGGCCGCGCCGGAAGTGCAGAGGTTTGACGAAGGAGCCGCGAGGAACGCTTCCCCATTTGCGGAACCGCATGCGCCGTTGACCGCCGGGATGCTTGCCGAACAGCTTGCAGTCGTGCCTCGGTATTGTCCCGCGCAGGTCCAGGCCCAAGTTCCCGTGCCTGCCGTAACAGTTGATGCAGTGCCGGCGCCGCAAAGATTGGATGCGGGAGCCGAACCGAAGGAGCCGCCATTGCTGGTTCCACATGCGCCATTTGTGAGAAGGGAGATCTCTGTTACGAAGCCATTGCCGTTAGAAGAGTTGAGCGACGCCTGGAACGCGCCCGAAGTGGCAGGAAAGTCGGTTGAGGATGTCTTTCCCGTGACATAGGCGTTTCCCGAGGTGTCGACCGCGATGGAGTTTGCCGAGTCGTTTGCGCTTCCGCCCAGGTAGGTGGAGTAAATAAGGCTCGCACCTCCCGCGGCGACCGCGGTTACGAAACAATTTCCCGAAGAGGACTTGAGTGTGGTCTGAAACGCGCCCGGAATTATGGGAAAGTCTGCCGAGGAGGTCGATCCCGTGACATAAACGTTTCCCGAGGCGTCGACCGCGATGGAGTTTGCCGAGTCGTTTGCGCTTCCGCCCAGGTAGGTGGAGTAAATAAGGCTCGCACCTCCCGCGGCGAGTTCGGTTACGAAACCATTTCCCGAAGAGGACTTGAGCGTGGTCTGAAACGAACCCGTGGTTATGGGAAAGTCGGATGATTCCGCCTGTCCCGTGACATAAGCGTTTCCCGAGGCGTCGACCGCGATGGAGTTGGCCGAGTCTTGTACGCTTCCGCCCAGGTAGGTGGAGTAATTAAGGCTCGCTCCGCCTGCGGCGACAGAGGTTACGAAACCATTTCCCGAAGAGGACTTGAGCGTGGTCTGAAACGAGCCGGAAGTTATGGGAAAGTCTGCTGAGGAGGTCGATCCCGTGACATAAACGTTTCCTGAGGCGTCGACCGCGATGGAGTTTGCCGAGTCGTTTGTGCTTCCGCCCAGGTAGGTGGAGTAGCCCAGGCTCGCTCCGCCCGCTGCGATCTCGGTTACGAAACCATTTCCCGAAGAGGACGTGAGAGTGGTCTGAAACGCGCCGGGAGTTATAGGAAAGTCTGTTGAGGAGGTCGATCCCGTGACATAAGCGTTTCCTGAGGCGTCGATCGCGATGGAGTTGGCCGAGTCGTTTGTGCTTCCGCCCAGGTAGGTGGAGTAGCCCAGGCTCGCTCCGCCCGCTGCGATCTCGGTTACGAAACCATTTCCCGAAGAGGACGTGAGAGTGGTCTGAAACGCGCCGGGAGTTATGGGAAAGTCTGTTGAGGAGGTCGATCCCGTGACATAAGCGTTTCCTGAGGCGTCGATCGCAATGGACTTGGCCACATCTTGTGCGGTTCCACCCAGGTAGGTGGAGTAACTCAGGCTCGCTCCGCCCGCTGCCAGTTCGGTTACGAAAACATTTCCCGAAGAGGAATTGAGCGCACTCTGAAACGCGCCCGGAGTTGTGGGAAAGTCTGTCGAGGATGTCGATCCCGTGACGTAAACGTTTCCGGAGGCGTCGATCGCGATGGAGTTGGCCACATCCTGTACGCTTCCGCCCAGGTAAGTGGAGTAGACGAGAGTGGGATCGACGACCAACGGGGTGCTCGGGTCATATGGACCGAGATCAAAGCCGCAGGTGAAGGTCCGGTGGCCCGCGGTGGTCCAGGCGGATGCTTTTGAATCGCGCGGTGCGTAGCGGTCTTCCCTCACCATGAACGCGCCACGCCGCATTACCCGTCTGCCCTCAACCTGCTGATAGACGACAGGTTTTTGCAGGATCAACCGCCCGGCGCTTAATTCAACTTCCAGGTCCCCGTCCCTGGTGAGACGAATGTCCTTTGCCCCCGAATACCTGAACTTTACGGCTGATGGGTCCGAGCCAGGTCTTGCGATGATATCGTACTCGAGCCGACTGTTATTCCCGTAAAATTTTATGTCTATTCCCGGGAAGGCATTTCGATAAAGGATGGCTCTATAAGTTGGAATGTTGGTGTGCCATCTGTGGCGGTCGTTCCCAATGAAAAAGTTCACTTTTCCCTGTTGCGGGTTTTCGGGTACGACTTGAACTTCTTTACTCATTCCGAGCATGCCGATCCGGAGGTAGGACGTGCGAACACGGGCGGCTCTACGAGCCGGCGATTTCAAGGAGAGGGTTCGCGACCCTGCCGCTTCATGCCTTATCGGATAAGGTTTGGACTCCCAATTCTTGAGACCCAGCACGATCCCTTTACGTGTGAAGAAAGTAGTGTGTCCCGAGCCGGTTTCATAGAATGCAACCTTTCCATTCACCTGGCCAAGGTTGGCTATGAAATACAGGGGCAGTCGTCCATACGCCCGTGCGGCAACAGCCGTTTCCCCTGCCGATACAGGGTTAGTCGGGATGCTCTGCGCATAGCGCTCGATTTTCAGCTTGCCGACACCGTTCACCACTTCGGAATTGGAGCAGGGAGTGATGGCGCCTGCAATGATAAGGCACACACAGAACGTCAAACCTCTCAGCGAAGCGTTCCGTCTCGGAGAGCGAGTATTCATCAGGTCCCTCACGGCTGGATTTTGGCTATTGAGTTTTAAAGGCCCCCGCCTTATGACATTGAACAGCATTGCAGCGGGGCAAATCCGGTGCCTGGCCAAGAGTCTTCTCTGCCATGGGCTGAACTGATCAGGGGTGAGGACGAGAAAATACCATCGATTATGAGGCGGACGGCCCAGCTTTGTGTACCCGCAGTTTCTTGTATTCCTGAAAGTCAAAAATTTCAAGCGGTATATCGAATAAATGCTACTAGTTTGATAGTGATTGTCTGTGATGAAAGCTTATCCGTTCAGGCAAGCCTGGGATTGCCGGAAAAGTTTGAAGTTTAGACCTGCGACCAGTCGCGGTGGCCCCATTTTGGGCGCCCATTCGCTCAGCCTGGAGGACTACCTACCCAAAGCGTTCCTGAACCGAAGAGGGCTGCCTCCTTAGGATGTACGTTTGATATGCAGTTTGCTCCATTGTATGAGTTCAGCATACGTGGTGCCTTTAGGGAAGAATTCGACTACTCCCATTTTTTTTATCCGTGGAATGTCTTCATCCTCAAGAAAACCTCCCGCCGTCACTTTGATGTTTGAAAGGTTTTCTTTGGCAAGCAACTCAAAGAGCCTGGCGAAGTCTTCAATTTGCGCTCCCGGCAGAATCGTAATGCCTATGTGATCGGCTGACTCCTGAAGGGCCGCGGATACGATTGCCTTAGGGTCTTGTATCGTCGTGTAGATGACCTCAAAACCGGCTTCACTGAAAGCTGAGCCTAACTTCATGATTGCAGGCTCATAACCCTCACCCAATTTGGCCATTAAAATTCTGACTTTATCAGTGCTCATCAAACATTCCTTCCTTCGGCTGGAATCGTCATCGTGGAATTCGCCTTTTAATCTTATCTAAAATTTAGACCCCGAGAAAAGTCAAGGTTTATCCGAGTGGATCGGCCGACCCCGACGGTAGTCAGAGCTTTAGGTCCAGTTTCCTTATCAGGTGATGAAGGGCGAGGCGCTTTATTCCGAGAAGCTTTGCGGCTTCAGTCCTGCTGCCCCCGCTTTCGCGGAGTGCCCGGGTGATAAATCCCGCCTGGATGTCCGCCAATGCCCGGTCCAGTGAAAAACCCCCGTCTCCGGGCGTTGCAGGAAAGAGAAAATCAAACTCTGCGGCGGGCGGAGGCGAGGGGGCCCGGCAGAGTTCGGGGGGAAGATGTTCTTTTTTTATTACCGAGCATTCTTCGAGAAGCACGATGCGCTCGATGAAGTTTTTGAGCTCGCGGACGTTGCCCTTCCACGGGTATCGGCGAAACATTTCCTCCACCTCGGCCGTAACTCCGCGGATGTTTCGGCGAAACGCCTTGTTGAAATGGTCGACGAAATGGTGGGCGAGCAAGACTATGTCGTCGCCCCGGTCTCGAAGCGGCGGCAGTTCGATTCGAACGATGTTTAGCCGGTAATAGAGGTCTTCTCTGAATTTTCCGTCTTCGATCAGTTGCTGGAGGTTCTGGTTGGTGGCGGCGATCACCTTGAGATCCACGGGGATGTTCTGAGTGCTTCCGATGCGCCTTATGACCCGCTGCTCCAACACTCTCAAGAGCTTTGCCTGGAGAGAGAAATCGAGATCGGCGATTTCATCCAGGAATAGGGTCCCGCGGTTGGCCTCTTCGATAAGACCTGTCCTGGAGCGCTTCGCATCGGTAAAGGCCCCCTTCTGATGGCCGAACAGTTCGCTTTCCAGGAGCTGTGGGGGGATGGCCGAGCAATTGATATCCACGAAGGGTTTTTGGCTGCGGCTGCTGTTGTGGTGAATGGCTCTTGCCACCAGTTCCTTGCCTGTGCCCGACTCGCCGGTGATGAGGACGGTGTTGGCCTCCGCCCTGGCTATTTTTTTAACCGTGCCAAGAACCTGCTGCCAGGCGGGGCTGGTTCCGATCAGATTTCTCAGGCCGTAGAGTTGCTGGTTGGTGCGTGTGTAGAGACGGACTTCGCGGCGCAGCATCCTGGATTCGGTGGCAAAGCGGATGATCGAAAGGGCGTTTCTGGTCTGGAAAGGTTTGCTCAGATAGTCGAAGGCGCCCAGTTTCATCGCCTCCACCGCGCTTTCTACCGAAGCGTAGGCGGTCATGATAATGACCACCGCATCACTGCCTTCCTTGCGAATCGTTTTTAGCACGTCGATGCCGTTCATGTCGGGGAGCTTTACATCCAGCAGGAGCACATCGGGTTCCGACTGCCCGAATTTTTTCAAAGCCTCCCTGCCGCTGCTCGCAAGCTCTACTTTGTAGCCCTCATCTATGAACGCCACTTCGAGCGAGTCCCTGATAAGCGACTCATCGTCGACAATGAGAATGGAGTGAGTTGTTGCCTGATCTTTCATTATCTTCGGTTTAAACCCCGATTATGTCGGAATGTTGCGCCGGGCCGGCGGCGGGTTTTTGCCGCAAACGGACTTGCGGCTTCTGACCGGAGGGAGGAATCCTTGGGAACACGAGGGTAAACCTGGACCCTGCCGGAGATAAATGTTCGAAGGTGAGTTCTCCGCCATGCTCGTCCATGATGCTTTGGGTTATGGACAGCCCGAGACCCGTACCGGCGGGACGGGTGGTAAAGAAAGGCTCGAAGATTTTTTCCCGAAATTGAACCGGGACACCCGGGCCGGTGTCCGAGACGTATATCCGCCGCACTATCCCCTGGGATCTTCTCCGCGTGTCCAGGCCGACGCTCAACTTGCCCCCTTCGGGCATGGCCTGGATGGCATTGAGGATGATATTTATCAGCGCCTGTTTTACGCCCCCCTCCACACCGAATATCCAGGGTCTTGCCGCGTTTTTTTCCACGCTCAGCTCGATGGACTTGCGCCGGCACTGATTTTCGAAGAGCAAAACGACATTGTCGACGATCCCGCCCAGGTTAATGCGCTGTTTTTCGCCAAGTTCGGGGCGGGCAAAATTAACCAGGTCGGCGACTATTTTTTCGAGCCTGGCAACCTCCTGAAGCGCTCCTTTCATCAGCTTTTTGCTATCCGAGTCCATGACCCGGGCAAGACGCGTACAGACCACGTCGAGGCTCACGTTTATGCCCGTGATGGGATTTCGGATCTCGTGGGCGAGCGCCGCCGAAAGCTTACCCAGCGCGGCGAGGTTTTCGATGCGCTGCAGGTATTCCTTTTGTTTTCTCTTGACGGTCACGTCTTCGAAAATAATGAGAGAGCCGGAGTTGACGCCGGAATTAAGGATAAGGGACCGGATGGTCACAACTATGATAACCTGCCGGTCGCCCGGGAAATTTAGAACCATTTCCCGCGAGACCGTCTCTTCGTTTTGGCCGAGATTGGCCTCGACAAACGCTGCGATTAACTCCCCTTCCGGGAAATACTCGCCGATGGGGCCGCCCGGCCCTTTGGAATCGTCCAGGCGCAGGATGAGGCGGGCGGCTGGATTGAGTGTCAGCACCCGTGCCCGGCAGTCGGTTGCCAGGATGCCGTGGGAGTAGTTGCTTATGATGCTCTCGGATTTATTCTTTTCATTTAGCACCTGTTCCATGAGGCGGGCTTTTTCGAGAGTTATGGCGGTGGTCGTGCCAAGGACTTCGATAAGTTCCCGGGTGAATTCGCTTTTCTCCTCGGTGCCGAACAAAATGAAGCCTATCAGGTCGGCATCGTTTGATACCATGCTCGAATACTGCATGGAGAAGGCTTCCCCGATCCGGCCGATCGACTGGCACAGCCCGTTTCCGGGCAGGGATTCGTCCAGGGTCCATTCGTCGTCGAGCTGTCTGAGGGTTTTTGTAAGGTCTGAGCGGACCCTGCTTTCCAAGCCTTTCGCGGCAGCCAGCCGCACCCGTTTGGCGCCTTTGTCGTATTCGAGAAAAACCGCCCGGGACGCCCCCACCAGGCGCACGAGCCCTTCGATGGAAACCCTGATGATCTTTCCCGTCGAATCGGCCGCGCGCATCCGGTTGCCGATATCGTTTAGCATGATGAACTGCTCGATGCGCATGAGGTTGCGGCGATGGAGCTGGGCATTTTCCATTACGATCCCCGCGTGAGCGGCGAATATCTTGAGGGACTCTATGTCCTGGGCGGTGATCGGGAAGGCGCTTTTTTGCTTGTCTACTCCCAGGACCCCCACCACCCTGCCGCCGGTAAGGATCGCAACGTGCAGATTGCTCCCCTTGCGCCCCTGGTGGACGGTCACCTTCCTGTCCACTTCAGTTAGAGAGGGGTCGTTTTCGATATCGTCGATCTGCATTTCACGGCCAGTCCGGGCCACTTTTGTCTCGATGCAATCGTGTCTGGCCATTTCGAAAGGATGTCGGAATGCCCGGTCAACCCCCTCGGGGGAAAACCCCTTGAGATATTTACACTGGAGTTTCATGCCGTCAGGGCTTATCAGGTAAAGAATGGCCCGGTCGAAGCCAAGCTCATCCGTTGCCCCCTCGACGATATAGGACAGGATGGCGTCCATGCCCGCGGAGGTGTCGAGGAGCTTGCTTATGTTGTAGACCGAGGTAAGCGCCTGAATGGCCCGGTTCATTCGGGTGAAGGCGTCCATTGCCCGCAGGCGCAGGCCGCGCAGCCGCCCGCAAAGCTCATCGCCTCCGGGCAAAAGCCGCACATCTTCGGCGAGGGTGTCCATGTCGTGGAGCAGTTCTTCGAAAGTCTCCCGCCTCCTGGTAAAATCAAGGGACATACGTCTTCCTTTCATCGGGAATGCAGGATGGGGTGGCGCAGGTGATAAAACTTTTAACACGGCTTATATGCCGGGTCAATTCGTATGCAAGTTGTGCAAAGACGTGTTATTGTTGGCCCGGACATTCGGGAGGGACTGCTCCCCGCCAACATACTACAGGTCTTTTCGTACCGCCGAAGATATTTCGTAGAGAAAAATTCCACTTCCAGGAGCGTGATTGTGAAAGGTCTTTTCAATGCTGAATCCGTCGTTGTCGTCGGGGTTTCCGAGGCGTTTGACAACCTTGGCAAAAATGTCGTGTCCAATCTCGTAAATTTCGGATTCCAGGGGAAAATCTACGCCGTCGGCCCGCGCGGCGGCGAGGTTCACGGCTGCCCGATTCATCGCTCCATTGGGGAACTGCCCGGAAACGCCGAACTGGCAGTCATTCTGACGCCCGCGCGGTTGGTAGGCGATATGCTTTTACAGTGCGGTGAAAAGGGAACCCGCTGGGCGGTCATCGAAACAGCCGGCTTTCAGGAACGCGGGTTGGAGGATGGAGAAGCGCTCGAGCGGGAAATACTGAAAGCGTGTGAGAGGTTTGGCATGCGAGTCGTCGGCCCCAATTGCGTGGGGACCGTTAATACGGCCAACAATCTCTACACTCCCTTCATGCCACTGGCGGGCCGGTACCGCAGGGGCAAGATAGGGGTATTTGCCCAAAGCGGCGGTGTGGGCTTGAGCCTGGCGGAAAGGCTGTGCCGAAGCGGGGTGGGCGTAAGCAAGTTTGTAAGCATGGGCAACAAGCTGAACCTCGATGAAGCGGACTACCTGGCCTTCCTTATGGACGACCCGGAAACCGAAATCATATACTTTTACCTGGAAGGCTTCAAAAAGGGGCGGGCTTTTGCCGAACTGGCAAAGAGATGCGCCAAGCCGATCGTTTTGCACAAGTCAAACACCAGCCCCGCGAGTCTAACTATTGCCCACTCTCACACGGCGGTGCTTGCCGCAGACGATTCCGTCGTCGAAGCGGTCTGCCGTGAAAGCGGGGTCTTCAGGGTCCATTCCCTTTCTGAAGCTCTGGCCGTGCTGAGGGGCTTATCCCTTCCGCCGCTAAAGGGCAAAAACCTCGGCGTCGTGTCTCGGTCGGGGGGCCATGCCGTCGTGATCGCCGACGCGTGCGCGGCCTGCGGTTTGAATCTTCCCCCACTGGACAGCCACATTATCGACTACGCCAATAGCCGAACCCGCGCGGGCGTCATCCGGCTGGGAAATCCGCTCGACCTGGGCGACATCTACGATTTACCCTTATATGGCGAACTGGTGGAAAAGGTGCTTCAACAGGACAATATCGACGGTGTCGTGTTCATGCACGTGTCGCAGATGGTGTTCGAGACGCAGGCCTCGCGCGATTTGCTGGAGAACCTCTCGGCGCTTTCCCAGAAATACGCAAAACCCGTGGCGACAGTGGTGGAGATCCCGTTCCAGGAGCGCGTGCGTTTGGAGAAAGACTCGACCACGCCCTTTTTCCTCGACCCGGTGGAGGCGGTGAAGGCCCTGGCTATCCAGTTAAGAGGCCATGGAAAAGCTTCCTCGGCCGGTACTGCGACCGGGGCCGTACCGGGCCAACCGCTGCCGGATATGGACGGGGCAAAAATTGAGCAGTGGTTTTCCGGGATTCGAAGTCAGGACCGGCAGCCTCTGCTTCACGAAGCACTGAGTTTGATCGAGCTTGCGTGCATACCGACGGTTCCGTGGCGCATGGCGCACGACGTGGAGAGCGGAGTAAAAGCCGCCGAAGAGCTGGGATATCCCGTGGCGCTAAAAGGTGTCGCCCCCTCGCTCCTGCACAAAAGCGACAAGGGCGCCATAGCTCTGGGAGTTGCCGACAGTGATTTGCTTCGCGGCGAGTGGCGCAGGCTGGAGAAAATATCCGACGACATCACGGGCATAGTCGTGCAAAAGATGGTCCCGGCGGCAAGGGAGCTGGTTGTGGGGGGCAAGTACGACCCTTCTTTTGGACCGATTGTTTTGACCGGCCTCGGGGGGATAATGGTCGAGGTCTTAAAAGACGTGAGCATCCGCCTTGCGCCGGTGGATAGCGATGCAGCCATGGAGATGCTAGGCGAGCTTTCCGGCAGCCGCATCCTCGGCAGGTTCCGTGGGATGCGCGAAGCCGATCTGAGAGCGGCCGCCCGAATTCTCTCGCGGGTTTCCGTTCTGATGAGCCGTTTTCCGCAGATCCGGGAGCTCGATTTGAACCCGGTCAGCCTGAACGATGACGGAGAAGGTGCTATGGCCCTGGACGCCCGGGTGCTGATCCAACAGGGCTGATGAGGTTTTATACCAAGTTGCGTTCATAAGAGATCCGGGCGGGGATAAACCCCGCCCCTACGCAGTAGAAAGCCTCATGCCCTCGATCGTAACAAACGAGTTTTGGAAGGATTATATGAGCCTGATAAAAGTTGATGTCGAAAAATGCAGCCGTGACGGTATTTGCATCGATGTTTGCCCTCTTCGGCTCCTTTCGGCCGACGGGGAAGGCCTGCCGCAGATGAGCCCTGTTGCGGCATCCCACTGTATGGGCTGCGGCCACTGCGTGGCCGCCTGCCCGAAGGGCGCCCTGGACAATGTCAAAAACCCTCTTTGCGACCAGGCGGAAATCCCGGAGAGATACGGTCCCGAACTTGGGCAAAGCCGGCTTTTTTTGCGTTCGCGCCGCTCCGTGCGCCGGTACAAGACTGAACCGGTTCCCCGGGAGAAGGTGCTCGAACTCCTGGACATAGCGCGTTTTGCCCCCACGGGGCATAATACGCAGGGGATATCCTACCTGATCGTCGAGGGTTCCGAGAACATGGTGAAACTGCGCGAGATCCTTTACGCGTGGATGAAAGTCGCCGAAAAGTCTTCCCCGGAACTGGCAGCCTATCTCAATTTTCCCGCCTTGATGAAGGCGCACGAAAATGGAGACGATCTTGTTTTGCGGGATGCGCCCGTGCTCATCGTTGCCCACGCGGCGGCAGCCCTTTTGCCCGCACAGGTCTCGACGGTGCTTTGCCTGGAATATGCCGAACTTTTCGCCCCGGCGCTCGGGCTTGGCACCTGCTGGGCAGGGATAGCGCAAAGATGTGCGCAGTCGTTTCCCGCGTTTTCCGAGTTTCTCGAAATTCCGGCCGGCAGAAAGATTACGGGAATGCTGATGGCGGGCTATCCCAAATACAGGTACCGCCGCCTGCCCTCCCGAAACCCTCTGGATGTCGCCTGGTTAAAGAAAAGCTAACTATTTTGGCCGGCCGTGGGGATCTATTTTTCCGGATACCCCACGGGCTGGTCGAGAATGATCTTTTGCTCAGGCCTTAGCTTCAACTCTTTGGCCAGCGCATCTTTGTCTATTGCGGCCCGCACCACTGTCGCCAGGCCTTCGGATGCGCAGAAAAGATAGACGTTTTCGGCAATTACTCCCGAATCCGCGCCTTCCAGGAGCTGGATGTCACCCGACCCGGCTTTCACTTTCGCATAGTCCGCGACATAGACCAGTGTGACCGGCGCTTCCCTCACATAGTCCTGCGTGCCGGCCATAGCCCTGATGTCCTTTTTCGATACGATGTTAAGAGCATTGTTTTTCGCGTCATAGAGATAGACGCCGTTCGCCGCTACCACGTAGATATCGGTTTCCTGCCGGTTCATGGCCGAGGGGGCGGTTCTTTTTCCATCGGGACGGTTTATGCCGAAGGCAGCCCACAGGAGGTTGGAGAGCGTCTGCAGGGGCAGTTTTTTTCCGCTGAACGAACGAGACGAACTTCTGCTGTTCAATACCGTCATGAGGGGTTTTCCCCCTTCTTTTTGCGGATTGGGAAGCTTTATCGGGGCGGGCTCGGCTCCAAAGCACGTGGGAGAAAAGTTGAGCGCGAACACGAATGCCAAAAAAATCCCTATGACTATTGCCGACCTGGGTTTCATTTGAATCTCCTTATAAGAAGTGGGGTTAAAGAGGCTTCACGGCGAGCAGTGAACTCACCGGCTCTGCCTATGCAGGAAACTAATGTAGGCCGCGGCCGTTTCCACGGGTTTTTCCAACATGGGCAAATGCCCGGTATCTTTCATGACCAGGGTTTGGTGGTTCTTGAGTCCTTTTTCCAGAATCCTCACAGCGGACACGTCCAAGAGCCTGTCATGGTCGCCCCAGACAATCAATACCGGCGCCTGAATCATAGGAAGGAAAGACTCCAGGGACAGAGCTTCATGGTAGAGGTCCCAGCCGATTTTTTCGTTGAATTTCCTGTCGGCCATCATCTGATCCACCATGACCAGCTTGGCGGGGGCGGGTATCGGTGGGGGGGTGACGAACAAATAGGGGAGCAGATTATCGAAGTCGCCGGGGCTTGAGATCAGCAGGAGATTTTTCCCGTTTTGCATTTGCGACTGGAATTGTGTCCATTTGGCAGTCTTGAGGCCATAGGTGTCGAGCAGGGCAAGTGTCGACACTTTTTGAGGAAATCTCGCGGCATAGACAGCCGCAATTGCTCCACCCATGGAGTTGCCGGCGACATTTAACTTTTTTAGCCGCAGTACGCCGGTAAACCCGTCGAGACGTTTAACCTGGTTTTCTATGTTGTAATTTTCGTCCCATTTTCTCGTGCTTTCGCCAAAACCGGCCAAGTCGGGAATGACGACATGATAATGGGGAGTCAGCAGTTTGGCGAAAGCAACCCAATTGTCCTTGTCGGCGCCGTAGCCGTGCAGGAGCAGGACAGCCTCACCCCGGCCGCCTTCCAGGTAGACGATCCGATCACCGTCGACCTGGATTTCCTTTCTTTCCAGGCCTGCGGAGCGCCAGGCGTCCTTTTGGAACTTTTCCGCCTGCCTTTTGGCTTCATCCAGGCCGGCCCTCGCCTGCTTCTGCGACCTTATCTGCTCTGCTGTGGGCGCGCACCCGGCGAAGACAAATGTCATCAAGCCCGCCCCAAGGATAATAACCATTGACGAGCGGGCAAGGATCGTCCACAAACTCTTAACAGGCCTCTCTATCAATCCGCGCGACATCGTGATCTCCTCCCCATTTATGAAAACTTTTCCCCACCACCACGCCGATTACCGAGCCGATGATCGCACCTGCGATAAATTCTGAGAACCAGTGAATGGTGATCGAGACACCAAGACCGATATAAAGAGCGTACAGAATTGCCAGACACCGGATCGGCCTGTTCTCCGGATATAATTGCCAAAGTGCCAGAGCCATTGCGAAGGCCACTGTCGTATGCGAAGACGGCCAGCCCCAGAACATTCCCCCGCGCAAAAAACCGAGACGAAATCCGTGGCTGTTGTCGATAAGAGCGGCGTGGGCAAAGGAACGAGGAGGCGGAATCCTGCCAGTAAAGGCTTTATACATGGAAGAGATAACCAGTCCCAGGATGGCCGCCTGGACCAGCGCGAAAGCGGTGTTCCTGATTACCGAAGACCTGTTTATCGAGGCCGCCGCCAGCAGGATCAAAGGAATGAGAACCGGAAATATCATGCCCGCCCTTACCGCCGGAAAGGCAAGTCCGCGAAGTGGAGGCAGTCGTGTGGATACGAAGTAATACCAATCAAACCCGCTCGTCACAATGGAGTAGGTCAGGAGGATTGCCAGTCCATTCATGAGCAGATTCCAGCCCTTGAAACACCGGATGGCGTTCTGAGGCAATTGATGAAAAAATCCGGTCATCGACATCCTTTAAAGCATCTAGATTCGAAGGCTAAATAAATAAAAAGAGCGGGGAGCGCTATTTTCCAAACATTCCGCCGACCCCATGCAGGAGTTTGCCGCCAAGGCGGTTAAGCGAGCCGCCTGTATTATTCAAGATGGTTCGAGCCTTGCCTGTAGCCGACGTCGCCGCCTGCCCCGCTTGCGGATGATCGAGAGCGTCGACGCAAGCGTTTTGCCCATCGGTCTGATTAACCGAGGGTACGTTGCTTGCGGCCTTTCGGCTATCGATAAGCCCCTCGACCTTGTGAACGTATGAGGACGTATCGGCGGCGAAGTGCGGCTTCGCCAGCGGTCCCGAGATGCGCAAGGAGGGTGTGAACGCGGTGACATTGACGAGCTTGGATCGGGAGTTCAGGAGCATATCGATGGTTTTACGGCCAAGATCGATCTCGCCGGTCCCCATAACCGTTGCCGCGGAGGTGTCCATGAGAATTCCGCTCGATTGCATTCGGCTGCCAAAAACGTTTAAGCGCGCCGCAAGGCAATTGACCCTGTACCCAGCCGAGCCGCCGGCCCCCGGAATCAGCGTGTTCAGCAGTTCGGTTGCCATATCGGCAAGTTCGCGTGTTTGCACCCTGCCGCGCCCCATCACGATGTCGATCCGCCCCCTGGCGTGATTCACCAAATCTTGAGGGCTTTCGCCTTCACTCGCGATATCGAAATCAATGTCGCTTTTGCCCTTCAAAAAAGAATGGTGTCCGCCAAGCTGCGCCAACTGCTCAAGGTCGACCCCTTGCGCTTTTAGAAAAGCGGTGGCTCGCGCCGGGCTTTTCCGCGCATCGAACTCCAGGCGGCCGCCGATTTTTCCGCCGGCTAACAGTGTGCTAACGGGCGAAAGCAAAAGCCGGCCGCCGCTCAGATCGACTGTGGCATCAACCCGCTTGAACAACACTTTCCCAACGTGCAGTACGCCAATCGTGGCTGCCGCATGGAGGTCAACAGCCTTTAAGATTACCGCACGGCTGAAAATATGTTTTTGGCCTGCACGGTCCGCTTTCGGCCCGGTTTTGGATGAAATAAGATTCCGTGCGCCGGCCCCTTCATCAAATGGTCTTTCAAAATCATTCACATCGAGCTTATCGCTTGAAATCTTTCCCCGAACCACAGGCCGCCCGCCGCCAAAGGCTATCAGCAGCTTCGCCTCAACTTTCGTTGCGCCGGCCGTAAGCGACATGTCCTCCAGTTCGATTTTGCCGCCCCGAACGTCCAGGTTTCCTTTGGCCTCGACGTCGACACCGGCATAGCTCGCCTTGCCGGTAAATGGCCACGGGGTCTTTCGTAAGCGCTCGAAGCCGCTCGGCCCGTAGACATCGGTGGCCAGGGGCTCGCCGTTTACGGAACCCTTCGCCGACAGCTCCATTTTGGAACCTTTTGAATCAAAAGCCAGGCTGTCAATCTTATACGTCGATGCCTCGCCATTTCCGCTTTTAATTACGAGACTCGCGTTTTTGATCGAAATCTTTTTGACGTGAAATCCAAGGGGTTTGCCTTTACTCGCGGCAGGGTTGGACGCGGGAGGCTTGGCAGCGCCGGTCGCAGGCGAAGCCGCCGTCTTATCGATGTAGAGGTTTACGTCGGCGGCATCGAGGGACGTGACATCGAGTTCGTGCCGCAGTAACGGGATAAAGGCCAGGGCTAACGCCAAACGGCCGATTTTGGCCGTAGCGGGCTTGTGCAACCCGGCAAGGTTGGCGATGCTGACGTCCTTGACCGATAAATCGATTCCGCCAGCAGGCGAAAAGCCCCAATGGATCGGCCCTGTCAGGCTGACGTCTCGCCCCATGCGTTGGCTCAACGCCGCCCCGATTTCGGGACGGTAGCTGTTGATATCGAATTTGGCCAAAAGAACGGTTGCAATGACAACGGGAATACCTATCAGCAAAACTACAATAAGCGGAAAAAGTCTCGATTTTTTCATGCGATTGTCTCCAAGTCCGGGCGTGACAACGGTACCGATTCGTGCGCCAGAGCCCCATTTGAGCATGAGCCTCTTGTGCTTTTAACCGCTCAAGCAAAAATTGCTGGTACTTGGTGAATGTCTTTCGATACGTCTTAAGAATTGGTGCTGAGCAATTCAATACACTCGTTGAAAAAATCCGCAAATGAAATGTGAAGCAGACCTTCTCCTGCGCCCTTGAGCAGGCAACTAGCGCCCCCCCGGTTTTACGCCCCGCACAATCGTGCGGACGCAAGAGATCCATATTTTTCCACCCGGTTGCAAAGTGGCATTAAAGCCTCGCGCCGCTTGACCAGACATAAGGCGTCGACGGACATTTTCCTTGGAGTCGGCGGGAGTGCCGCGATCGAACCACTCGTCAAAATCAAGGACAAAGGATTCTTCATGCAGGCGGATGTCGTCCAATCCGGCGGATGCGAACAGGTCGGCCAACTCGCCGGAAGTCAGGTTTTTCGTATGAGTTTTGTCGCGAGCAACTTCTATCGCCTGATGAAAAGCGGCTCGCGAACTGTTTGTATCCGTAATGTGGTCGCAGGCGACTATTACGCCACCCGACCTTAACAGCGCAACCTGGCGCGCCAGGAATTCCCCCGGTTCGACACTATGGTGCAAAACATAGCGGGAAATAGCCGCATCAAAGGGAGCCAGCCCGTCCAGGGACGCATCAAAGACAGACGCCTGAATAAATTGGGCTTTGTCCCCTTTTTCAGCGCAACGGCGACGGGCGCGTTCGATCATTTGCCGGGAAAGGTCTACGCCAACCACCCGAAACCCCGCATCCAGCAATCCCTTGCTGACCAGCCCGGGCCCACACCCGGCATCGAGCACATATGCACTGTCAGGAAAGTCCGCATCCCGAATCAACCGGCCAATCGCCGCCGGATCGGACTGTACGGGCGCAAGTTCAAATTGGGCCGCCTGCCCGTCAAAGGCTTCCGCCAGGTCGCGCTCGTGATTCATTAGCTCTTTCCTTAGACTCTTTGCTTACCGCAGTTGCCGGTTCCCTTACCAGGCCCTTTACAAGGTCTTCGAACCCGTGGGTGGCGAGGACCTCATTTAAACACTATGGCTTTAAGCACCATAGCGAAGGTCAGTGCCTTATAAATAAAAATAATCGGAAAGGTACACGGCTCACCTGATTTTATCAATGCCCCCGGGGTGATTCGAACACCCGGCACCGAGATTAGGAATATGGAACCCCGAGCTTCACGAACTCCTCATCAGTACGTAAGTTATGGGAATAACTCGATTTGGATTTTCTATATTTTAGCAGATTTTCCACATTTTGGCAGATTTTAGAAACATTTTCTCACACGGATTCTCACACAGGCAAGTGGCATTTTGTTGAGGGTGTGGAGGGTGAATTATCAGTGCCCCCTCATGGGGTCTTGACTTGATCTCTGTTATCTGGCAATTTCATCGAATCTGGAGTAAAACTTTCAGGCATCACAGTTTCCGACCAAGAGAGCGGGGCCATGAAGCAAGAAGAAACTCCTGCGGGATCGTCTTCACGCAATAGCAAAGAGCCTCCGTCCGAGGTCTTGTGGCCGACTTTTCAGTCGGCCACAACAGAGCGTGAGTCAAGGTTTGTAAAAGAGAGTCGTTTGTGGCAGACCGTTTTCAACGGACAATCCTTTTGATGCGTGTTTTCTTCAGATAAGTAGCTATGTTACAGTATGTTCTTCCTCTTTTTCGATCGCCATTATAAATTTTTCGGGCCAAGAGGAGAGAAAACCAGTTTAGAAGACGTTGTCTGTATAGGACTACAGCACTGTATGTCTAAGCATACACTGGGAAGAGGAACCGAAACGGGTACCTTGAAGCGGGATTATATGCATCATTATAAATGGGAATTCGTTCATTAGGTACTCACAAAGCCCATGACGCCAATCACACCAAGGTTCTTCTGAATTTCTCCCGGGTAGACATCATGAGAGGAATGACTCGAAAGTTTTTGCTGTGGTCAATCTGTAGGTGATGGCACTGTTTTTGCTGCTCATTGCGTTCGAAATAGTTGTTTTACCAACCAGTAAACACTGGTGGAATAACTGAAGGAGCAACTGAGCCATAATCGGGCGATAGTGAAGTACGGCTGTGATTCTGGATGGGGCAGGTGCGTTTAAGTCCGCGCTCTGCGAGGACTTTTTAGAGTTTTCCATAGAATTTGCAGGAGACAATATATCGATGTCTTCGTTTTCGGCAAAAATCTGTTCACCAAAATCATATGAGTTCCGTTTTGGTTTCATTTTCGTCCTGGCTTTGGTCTTTGCCCTTTTCACGCAACAGTCCTTTGCCCAGGCCGCCCAGACAGCTGAAATCACATGGGCTCAGGACTCGAGCGCAGCGGGGTACATAGTGTATTGCGGCTCGTCGAGCAGGAATTATACCAGTTCGGTGAATGTCAGCAACACGACTTCCTGCACGCTGCAAAATTTGTCTTCGCAGACCTACTATATTGCCATTACCGCCTACGACAGCAATAATAACCAAACCGCCTACTCGCCAGAGTTGGTGCTCGATTCCCTGACTGCATCCGCCGGTTCAGGCGGATCGATATCTCCGTCGGGAAGCTTCTTCCAAGCCCAGGGAGCAAGTCAAACTTTCACGATTATACCCTCATCAGGCGACCACGTCGCCGGGGTACTGGTGAACGGGGGCTCGGTTGGCGCGGTTACGAGCTATACCATGTCCGCTATTTCCGGCTGCAACACTATTTCGGCCACATTTTCCGCAACTCCAACAACCCCATACACCATCTCGGCCTCCGCCGGCTCGGGGGGTTCCATCTCGCCTTCTGGTTCGGTCTCGGTAAACTCCGGAGCTAGCCAGACGATCACGATTGCAGCAAATTCGGGCTACCAGATATCTGCGGTGACCGTCGACGGCAGCTCCGTTGGTGCGGTCAGCAGCTATACATTTTCCGGTGTCACTGCCAATCATTCCATTTCAGCGACATTTGCGACATCCACTCCCAGCAGCTATATCATCACGGCATCCGCCAACTCTGGCGGCTCCATCTCGCCTTCGGGTACGGTCTCGGTAAGCTCGGGAGGAAGTCAGGCGTTCACGATTGCAGCAAATTCGGGCTATCAGATATCTGCGGTGACCGTCGACGGCAGCTCCGTTGGTGCGGTCAGCAGCTATACATTTTCCGGTGTCACTGCCAATCATTCCATTTCAGCGACATTTGCGACATGCACCCCCAGCAGCTATATCATCACGGCATCCGCAGGCTCCGGCGGCTCCATCTCGCCTTCGGGTACGGTCTCGGTAAGCTCGGGAGGAAGTCAGACGTTCATGATTGCAGCAAATTCGGGCTATCAGATATCTGCGGTGACCGTCGACGGCAGCTCCGTTGGCGCAGTCGGCAACTACACATTTTACAGTGTCACCGGCAATCATTCCATTTCAGCGACTTTTGCGACATGCACCCTTGACAACAATAAACTGCTTTGGACAGGTGGCGGGTCTGCAATTATCTGGACGCTGGACAGCTCGGACAACTATGTTAGCTCCATCGGTTTCGGGCCTTATTCCGGCTGGACAGCCGAAAGCTACACTCCCGGCACAAACGGCACGTCCAAATTGCTTTGGTCTGGAACCGGGGGATACGTAAGCATCTGGACACTCGACAGCTCGGATAACTACGTAAGCTCAAAAGTTTATGGACCTAATTCCGGATGGCTCCCGATAAGTTATACTTTTGCATCAGATGGAACAGCACGGTTGCTAATGTCCGGGACTGGAGGTTATGCCAGTATCTGGACTCTTGACAGTTCAGATAACAATGTAAGCTCGATGGTTTATGGGCCTTATTCCGGATGGACACCGACAAGTTACGTCACGGCTCCGGACGGATCGGCGAGGTTGCTGTGGTCAAATACAAATGGTGCCGCAATCATCTGGACGCTCGACAGTTCGAATAACTATGTAAGCTCGGTTGGTTTCGGGCCTTATTCCGGATGGACGCCGACAAGTTACGTCGTTGCCTCGGACGGCACGGCGAGGTTGCTGTGGTCAAATACAAGTGGCGCTGCAATCATCTGGATGCTCGACAGCTCAGGCAACTATACTTCCTCGATAGGTTTCGGGCCTTATTCCGGTTGGACGTCGATCGGATACGGTTTTGCTGCCAACGGCGCTCCCAAGCTGCTTTGGTCCGACACCAGCGGTGCCGCAATTGTCTGGACACTGGACAGCTCGGATAACTATGCCAGCTCCATCGGTTTTGGACCGTATTCAGGTTGGATGCCTCTCAGTTATAAATGATTCCAATGGGGCCGTTGTTCTGCGGTTTAAAATTAGACTTGGTCATGGTGTTCTATCTCGATGCGGGTTTCGGGTTTTGTTGTCGATACAGATATGTTTTTCAAAAGATTTTCTTTTCTTCCTGTTTTTGTGAGGGTTTGCACCCTGTGAAAAACCCCGAAAACTGGACAAAAAGACAAACCGCCCTGAAAGGGCAACGTTACACAGAAACATGGTTTACAACGAAAAGGCCGCTCAGGCAGCCGAGGCAAAAAGAAAGGAGGAGTTAAAAAGTCCGAAACCGGAAATGGATCAGCCGACAATGATGGAATCGACGGCAACGGATGTACAAACCCAGACCGGCATAACCTTTTTGGAGCTGATTGAGCTGCGGCTGGATTACGTAAAGGCCTATAATTCCAAGAAATTCATGAAGACTCTTTGCAAAAAAGCCAGCGTTAAGTACTTTCGCTTTCATGCGCCACGGCATTCGGGGGCATCCCTGATGGATGCTTGCAAAGTGCCAATAGGTTCCATCCAGCGAATTTTGGGACATGAAAACAGGACAACCACCGAGATTTACCTACACAGTATCGGCTAATCGGAGCGGGCGGCCATAGAAGTTTTTGAGAGAGCCCGGCAAAAGTCTCACACAGATTCTCACATGGATTCACGCACAGCAAAAAAGAATTACAGCTTTGAAGCCGTAACTCCTTGATTTTATCAATGCCCCCGGGGTGATTCGAACACCCGGCACCGAGATTAGGAATCTCGTGCTCTATCCACCTGAGCTACGGGGGCGAAGATTTCTCCTTATATAATCTCCGGGCGGATTTGGCAACCCCTCTTGCGGCCCCCCGCCGGAATAATTAATTTGCATCCGGAAACTTCGTGGTGGGCAACGCCATGCTCTTGCCCACCCTACAAGATCCGCACCCGGTGCAGGGGGAGAGCGAAGCGGGGTTGGTATTATCGTGCCCACCACCTTCGTGACAGTGGTTTTCGGATAAACGCTAATTAAAGACGGGCTGATGGGTAATAAATATAAATCCGAGGCGGTCTGATGGATAAAATCCGCTGCGTGGCTGTTGCCCCCGGCAGGCCGATCGAACCCGGATGAAGTCGCTTGGCCCGCGGTTGGGTTCCATGGGATAGGCCTGCGTGCTTACCATGACTTTGCGTATGGGGAAGAGTCCCAAGGTCCGGATCTCGGGTTACAACAGACCAGCGATTTTAAACTATATTGATTTTTATATTATTACGCGTAGTGAAACTTAAATGTAACATAACATTATGGTGCGGCATGAGGAAATTGTAATATAATAGATGGTAGTTGTAGTGGCGGGACCGATCGGCGCTGGTGGTTTTAGATGTCGTAACACAGTAAAATATCAGTGTAAAATGTTTATTGACTCATTTAAGGTTATTGGTTACCCAGTTTGCATTAACGCTAACTTATCAACCGGGGAGAGCAACTATGAACTGGAACAGTCAATTCGAAGGCATGATGAAAGGCTGGGCGGATACACAAAAGAAAGTTTTTGACGGTTACTTAAGCTCGGTCCAGGGCGTGAACCAGTCCCAGCAAAAGTACATGTGGGAGTCAATGCTTGCAATGGGCGAAGAGATGCTGAAAAATAGCCTCAAAACCCAGGTACAGGGCTTGACCGCATGGGTCGATGGACTTGTCAAAACGGAAAACGTTCCGGCCCAGGTTGTCGAGTCGGCGCGGCAGTACCTGGAAATGGCCGAGCGCTGGAACAAGATCGAGTCGGAAACGATCGAGAAGTGGTTCAGCATGTTGAAAAAGTTCGTCCCGTCCTCTCCTTCCACCGATTGGACGGGTCAGGACATGTTCAAGACCTGGCAGGAAACCGCGCAAAACATCATGGATTCCCAGGCCAAATGGATGAATACCTGGAAGGAACAGAACGGGAAGGGCGAGAATGGGTGAGAACAGTTCCAACCGGCGGGAAGCAGGGGTGATGGAGTCCTTGATGGACGCTCAGCGCGCCATGTGGCAGGCATGTGCGGACACCGTTTCCAAAGCGTATGAAAAGGAACTCTCGTTTTGCGATGTGGCCGACGAGTGGCAGAAACACACGATGGATTCGGTAAAGGCATGGGGTTCGGCGGTGGACCCGATCGCCCGCAGCACTGCCGAACAATTCATCTCCGCGCAGGCAAACGCGCTGAGGTTTTTGCATCTCGTTGCGCGCGCCCAGGAAACTGCCGCGCCGAACGTGGAGTCGGGTGAGGACTGGCAGAAAGCATTCAGCGATGCCCTTTGCGAATTTCGCAGTCGGTGGGTGAATATGCCGGGCGAGACGGCGGCGATGAACCAGGACATCGAATCGACATGGAAGTCGTACACGGATCAATGGCGCGCCTTCGGGCAACCCTGGGAATCCGTATTGATGGGCGCGCCGGGTCTTTTGGGGCGTGCGGCGACGGGAGACACCTCCGCCCTTTTCGAATTAACCGAGGCTTATCGCTCGGCTTACAACCAGACTGCGGGACGTCTTGTAACCAGCCCCAACCTGGGTATAACGCGTGAATTCAACTCGCACCTGATGGAAGGCGGCGACGCCTTAGCCGTGCTAAACCTCGCCAACACCGAGTACTCGGCAATGGTGGCGGAGCTATGGGACGCGGCATTCAAGAAATTTGGCGAAGAGCTTACCGTTTTGACGGAAAAAGGCGGTAAGATCGAAAACGTGCGCGACCTGGTCGCGTTCTGGACTCACTGCGCGGAAGAGGTCTTTCTCGAAGCGTTTGGCGGGCAACGCTACACGCTGGTGCAGGGCAAACTGCTAAACGCCAACATGCAGTATCGCATCAGCCAGCGCCGCATCATGGAAAAATGTTTCGAAGCCCTCGATATGCCGACCCGCAGGGAAGTAGACGAGGTCCATCGCCGCATTTACGAATTGAAAAAGGAAATCAAGGCCTTGAGAAAGCAAACGGCGGAAGTAAAAGGCCCTGAGGTAAAAAGGCCCCGCGCTTCAAAAGAGAAGAAGGAGGAGTAGCCATGTTCCCGATCCAGATCCGATATACTGACGCCGTGCGTGAAATCGTCGAAATGACGGCCAAGGCGACTCAAAACTTGAGCCAGCTGCGCGAGAGTCAGGTGGAATATGGCACCTCGGCCAAGGAGGAAGTCTACCGCGAGGACAACGTGGTCCTCTACCGGTATAAACCTTTGGTGAAAAAGCCGTTTGAGATCCCTCTCATGATCGTGTATGCGCTGGTGAATCGTCCGTACATGGTGGACTTGCAGGAAGACCGCTCCCTTGTGCGAAACCTGCTTTCCCTGGGCATGGATGTGTACCTGATCGACTGGGGTTACCCGAGCCGCAATGACCGCTGGATAACGATCGACGACCACGTAAACAGCTACATCGCCAATTGCGTGGATTGTCTTCGTGAGCGGTGCGGCGTCGAAAAGGTCAACCTGCTAAGCATCTGCCAGGGTGGAGCGTTTACCCTGTGCTATACCGCCCTGCATCCCGAAAAGGTTCGAAACCTCATAACGATGGTCACGCCGGTGGATTTCCACGTTCCAGACGGGCTGCTCAACACCTGGGCCGGTTCCCCGGAAAGCATGGATGTCGATACGATGGTGGATGCGCTGGGAAACATCCCCGGAGACTTCATGAACTTCGGCTACATGCTTCTAAAGCCCTTTCAGCTAAATATCGAAAAGTACCTTGGGCTTAGCGACATCCTCGACGATGAGGCCAAACTCATCAACTTTCTTCGCATGGAGAAGTGGATCTTCGACAGTCCGGACCAGGCCGGGGAGACTTTCCGCGAGTTCATAAGGGATTTCTACCAGGGCAACAAAATGATGAAAGGCGAGTTGACCCTGGGCGGCAAGCGAGTGGACTTGAAGAAAATCACCATGCCGGTGTTGAATATCTTTGCCGAAGAAGATCATCTCGTCCCGCCTTCAGCATCCCTGCCGATGAAAGACTACATAGGTTCGACAGATTACTCCGTTCTATCCTACCCTGTCGGTCACATCGGCATTTACGTCAGCGGAAAAGTGCAGCGCGATCTGCCCCCGGCCATCGTGGAATGGCTTAAGGCGCGCTGAGAGGAGGCGCGCGACTTGCGCGCCTCACCCCCCCAAAGCATTTCCCCTTTTAAAATAGCGGTGAAACCCCGTATAAGGAGATGAAAGTTTTTTTTGCGCGGGGAGGAGTGAATGGAGGCCGGATTCGGCGTAGAAAGGTTCAATCGCTATCTGCTGAGTGCAAGGAACAACACGAAGTCCGATCTGATTCAGCACGTAGTTATGGGAAATGAAAGCGCGGATCTCGATTCCATCGTGTCCGCGGCGATGTACGCATATTTTCTCAGCCGGCGCGACCCGGGCGGACACGTAAACATCGTGCCGCTGATAAATATCGGTGCGAGCCTCTTGTCTTTGAGGCCTGAAGTGGCGTTCCACTTCGCCCGAACAGGCGTAGACATTGCCAGTATTCCCTTTGTGGATTCACTTTGCCTGGAGCAATTACACTCCGCGGGACGCTTGAAGCTGACCCTTATCGATCACAACGAGCTTGCGGTGCGCCAGTCTAATCTCGAGAGCGGAGTCGTCGAGATCATCGACCACCATGCGGACGAACACCGGTTCGAGGATATCGGACACCGCGTAATCGAGCCGGTGGGGTCCTGTGCCACCCTTGTGGCCGAGCAAATCCTGGACGGTTGCCCGGAACTGCTCGACAAGAACCTCGCAAGGTTTCTTCTCGGTCCTGTCCTTTTGGACACGGTGAACCTCGATCCCTCGAAAGGGCGTTGCAGGGAAAAAGACAGCATTGTTGGAGGAGAGTTATTGAGACTCGGCGAGATTCTGTCGAACTCAGTTTCTTGAGCAGTTGACAGAGAAAAGAACCGATATCTCGTCTCTTACCCCCGATGAACTCATGGCCAAGGATTTAAAGATTTATGCGGCCAACGGGTTGCGTTTCGGAATCAGCGTGATCCCGGTAAATGTCGAACAATGGCTCGACGGGAGTCCTGGCCGACTTGTGGGGATAAGAGAATTTGCCGCCGCGACGCAATTGGATTTCTACCTGATAATGGCCTATCATGTGGATGGTGTTTTTGCCAGGGAAGTCATAGGGTTTTCAGCCGACCGAGGCCTTCTCTCGCGAACTTTTTCTTCGTTACTTACGCCGCTTCTGGGTCTTGAGCCTCTGACGGAAATGGGTTTTGACCGCGAAGCCAGGGACAGCTTCTTTATTTCGAAGCAAAATCACACCAATATTTCGAGAAAAGTATTGGTTCCGAAATTAAAGCAGTATTTTCTTGACCTGAAAGATTTTCCGACGAAGGAAAAAGGATCGCATGACGAGTCTTGTGGCCGGAAAACCGGACAATGATAAAGCCATCCATGGAACGACGGCCGCGAACAAAGGCATTCACTGGGAATACCGCGTTTTCGGAGTGCTTTCGAAAGAATATCGTAGACGTCTGGAGAGCGTGTGCACCACACCTCCGGAATCGGGCAGCCTGAAGGATAGATACTTGTGGAGTCCGGGCCGCGGGGCGAACATCAAGATTCGCAGAAAAAAGCTCAAATTCAAGCACCTGTTGCAATCCACCCCGGACGGATTCGAGTTGTGGGATGAAGGAAAACATCTCAAATTTAAATTTCCGCTGGACCGTTCCACGATCGAAATGCTGGAAAAAGAGCTGTGCGCCGAAGCGCCGGGTGTCATGAAAGCGGGGTGCAACAGCGCTGATGAGCTGACGGCGGGGATGTCGCTCTTTAAACCGGCGATTAAATGCATAGTCATCGAAAAGCACAGGTCCAGGTGCTCTTTTCTTTACCGGGACACGCCAATTCAGCTCGAGATCGCCGATCTCACATCGCCTGTCGCAATGACTTCGATCGCCCTGGAATGCGGTTCACTGGAAGGAATCGAGGGCGACAAAGGGCTCGGTCTTATAAGAGAGGCACGGGATTTACTAGGCTTGCCGGGCTCTTTTGAGACAATGGGTTACGTGCAGTTCCTGGATCACCTGATGAAAGATGAACATTCGTGACTTTTGGGAGGAGGCAAGTGGGGAGGACGGGGATGAACAATAACTGCATTTACGTAGCTTACGAAGGCAATCAGGTCCTGCTGGGCGATCTTCTACAGGACTACGCGCGGCTTCGCGAGAAGGAAGAAAGGTATTCCAGCGAGTTTGAACGGCATGCACTCGAAACCGCCCGAAGCGATGACAATCTCAAACCTTACCAGGCGGAGCTGCTCCGCTTGCAGAGTTACCTCGAGGAGACTAAAAAACGCATGGTGGTTCTTTTCGAGGGGCGGGACGCCGCCGGCAAAGGCGGGGCAATAAGAAGAATAACCCGCTATATGAACGAGAGGCACTTCCGAACAGTCGCGCTGCCCAAGCCTACGGAAGAACAGAAGACGCAATGGTATTATCAAAAATACGTGGCAAATTTTCCCCGGGGCGGCGAGATCGTCCTTTTCGACCGCAGTTGGTATAACCGCGCCATGGTGGAGCGTGTCTTCGGGTTTTGCACCGAGCAGGAGTACGAAGACTTCATGACCGGGGTAGTGTGGTTCGAAAAGGATTTAGTAAGGCAGGACACAATTTTTTTGAAGTTCTACTTCAGCGTGGACAAAGAGACCCAGGCGGAAAGATTCGAGCGGAGGCGCAGGGATCCTCTGAGGAAGTGGAAATTGAGCGAGATCGACGTACAGGCCCAGGAGCGCTGGGACGACTTCACCAATATGAAATACGAAATGCTGAAAAGAACTCATACTGTTGAAGCGCCATGGGTCATTATAAGGTCTCACGACAAACACAAGGCCAGGTTGAACGCGTTGAAGGTCATTCTCAACTCGGTTATTTACGACAGAGGCAATCCCGACCTGAACTATGAACCGGACCCAAATATTGTCGTCTCAGGGGCGCGGGAGTTGGAAATGATGGATGCCGAACTACACCAGAAGGGGTATTTGACCTATTAAATTAAAAGAGCGGGGGAGAGTTTGCCGTGGGCGCTAACTTAAATCTCTCAGTGCGGTTCGGGCGGGGATAAACCCCGCCCCTACACAAGATTTGCCGGCGGCCGGTTCGGGCGGGGGCCGGTATCAGTCGTTAAAAAGCACGTCCCGGGTGTAGCGGGCTATTATAAGGTCTTCGTTGGTAGGTACTACCCGTACGGTGCACGGGCTGTTTTCCATCGAGATGATGTCCGCATGAGAGTCGTTTTTCGCCGGGTCGAGGCGTATGCCCAGATAATCGAGTCCATGGCAGATCATCGAGCGCACAGGTGCGGCCCGCTCTCCAATGCCGCCGGTGAACACCAGGGAGTCTATGCCGCCAATGGTTGCGCTCATGGCGCCAAGGTGCTTTCGGGCAGTGTAGCAGAACAGTTCGATTGCCTGCGCCGCGTGGGGTTCTGTGGCCTGTTTTTCGAGCAGGGTCTTCATGTCCGAACTGATCCCCGATACGCCCAAAAGGCCGGAGCGATAGTGGAGCAGCCTTTCGAGCTGACGCGCGTCATAGCCCTTCTCATCCATTAGGTAGAGCAGTATTCCGGGGTCGAGGTCTCCGCTCCTGGTGCCCATCATGAGGCCCCCAAGGGCGGTAAGGCCCATGGTGGTGTCCTGGAGCCGCCCGTTTTTTAGAGCCGCCATGCTTGCCCCGTTGCCCAGGTGGGCTATTACCACTTTTCCTTGCAGCTCCTGTTCCATGGTGGACATGACATATTCATACGAGAGGCCATGGAAACCGTAGCGGTGAATCCCCTCATACCAGAGGCTCCGGACAACGGGGAGCCATTTCGCGATATCGGGCATATTGGTGTGGAAGGCGGTATCAAAGCATGCCACCTGGCTGAGCCCGGGGTAGCGTTCCGTGATGGCGTCAACTCCCTTGAGTTCGCCGGGCAGATGCAGGGGAGCCAGTGAAATGAGGCCTCTTAAGGTTTGCATAAGTTCCGGGGTCACCTTTTCGGGCGCCCTGTGGTTTGGCCCTCCGTGCACCAACCGGTGCCCGATGCCTTCGGGGTCGGGGAGGCTGTATTCTTCGAGCACGGCGAACATGGCGGTCACCGCCTCGGTGTGAGCCGGGAAATCGTCATGTTTGTCAGCCATGCGCCTTTCCTGCCCATCTTTTAGCCAAAGCCATCCCCCGGGCAACCCGATCCTTTCCACCGCCCCATGGGCAATCAGGACCTCGGATTCACCGAGACCGTACATCGCGAATTTCATGGACGAAGAGCCGCTGTTGATACACAGGATAAGGTGTTCCATGAAGTCGTCCTTGTAATCTGTAAGTGAGTGAACCATCACGCCGCGGAGCACTTCGCCGGGTTTTTCCCAACGCGCAGGTGATAGGCCGTCGCAACCGCCACGGCGCAAGACGCAAGACGGGCTTTGGCCGAGTCGGCTCTACTGGTCAAAACGATCGGGACGCGGGCGCCCAGGACAATCCCGCCGGCCTCAGCGTTAATCAGGTAGGTCAGCTGTTTGGCCAGCATGTTGCCGGCTTCCAAATCCGGGACCAAAAGCACGTCCGCTTCACCAGCCACAGGAGAGGTAATCTCTTTTATCCTCGCCGCTTCCTTGCTTATGGCGTTATCGAAGGCAAGCGGGCCGTCAATGATCGCCCCCCGGATTTGTCCTCGATCGGCCATCTTGCAAAGGGCAGCGGCATCGAGCGTTGAGGGGATCTTGGGATTTACGGTTTCAACGGCGGATAGAATCGCCACCTTTGGCTCCTCGATGCCCAGTGCGTGACTTAAGAAAATGACGTTTTTCAAAATGTCCACTTTTTCTTCGAGTTTAGGGTAAATATTGATGGCGGCATCGGTCACCAGCAGTGGGCGCTCGTAGGTGGGGACGTCCATGATAAAGACGTGGCTGATCCGTAACTCCGTCCTTAGACCCGAATCCCGCTGGACTACCGCGCCCATCAATTCGTCGGTGTGCAGACTGCCTTTCATGAGGGCTTCGGCTGCGCCCTCTCGGCAGAGCGCCACCGCCCTGGCCGCTGACTCGTGGCTATGTGCGCTGTTTATGAGCTTGTAGGGGCTGATGTCGATTCGCAGTTCCTCGGCCAGGCCGCGGATTCTTTCCTCCGGTCCTATGAGGATGGGTTCTATCAGTTTGGCCTCGGCCGCTTCCACCGCGCCCTGAAGAGCCTCTGCGCTGCAGGGGTGGCAAACGGCAACCGAGATCGGGTCAAGGGCCGAGCATCTCTGGATCATGTCATGAAACGCATGCATCGGCCTAAGGGTCATGGGATCGAGGGCGATGTCCTCGGTCGCCTTTCGGGCCGGGGCGCGAACCGCCGCAACCCCCGAGATGATCCTGGCATTTCGCTGGTTAACGATTTGACAATCAAAGATCACCTTTTGATTTTCCGGGTATTTTTCGACAACCGTGATGGTGGCCGTAAGGGTGTCGCCCAGGTCGATGGGTGCGTGAAATTCCAAATCCTGGGAAAGGTAAACAGTTCCGGGACCGGGAAGATCATTGCCCAGCAGGCTGGAAATAAGGGAGCCCCCCCACATGCTGTGGCCGGACACCTTATGGCGGTCCGTCAGTTTCCGGGCGTATTCGTCGCTAAGATGGGTGGGGTTCATATCGCCGGTCACCACCGCAAACATATCGAGGGTGCTCTTGGTAAGACTGCGCTCAAGCCTTGCAAAATCACCAATACTTATCTCATCGAAGGTCTTGTTGGAAATCATGACTGTTCCTTCCGATCCCGCGTTCAAGATCGGGCGGGGATAAACCCCGCCCGTACACAGGAAGGCCTGTACGTCCTCCATCCGGTGAAATCTCGAACGCAACCTGGTATAAGATAATGGAGGTTAAAGACTCGCTATGCTCAAGTCTGCGGCCTCGATCCCCAGTATTCTGGAAAAGGTTGCCATCAACTCCAGGGTTTCCCCCACCATCTCTTCTTGGGGGCCGGCGATTTCCCAGCAAAGGCTCATTGCCTGTTCCCGTTCTTCCCGGGTCTTTAAAAGCTTCGGCAGGGTTTCAAGCGCCGCTTCCGGTTCAAATGCGGAGATGAGCGACTCCCGGTATATGAGGCGGGTGCGGTGTTTGGCCTTCATGCTTGCAAACGGTTCGCGCGAGCTGAGGATCTGGTTGGATTTTTCAAGCCGCGAACGGCGTACTTCATGACGGGAATGTGCCAGAAGCACCAGCATGCGTATTACGCCTTCCGGGAAGCCTCCAACCGCTATGCGGTCCAGCGCATCCCGCACGCTTGGAAGGCTTCGCAAATCCTCCTGCGCAGAATCGCTTATGCGACGCGACATCAGCTCGCCATAAGTTTTTACGGCCGGGGCGTTGAAAACCCAGTTGAAGTACATTTCGATCCCGAAATCCTGGATATTGCGCATCCCATCCCACCACTGGCTTACCATATCGGCCGTAAACCGTTCCACCGCGATAAAGGGGTTTTGCGGGTCGAGCGGTTTTTGACCATTCCTTACGCTTCCCGCAAGCGCGGGCAGGCCGGCCAGCAGCGGATTCCGGTCGCTCAAGGCGTAGCAGACCGCCCTCAAAGGGTGCATCGCGGCAAGAGCGTCGGCGGAGGACTTACTTACCATGGCCTTGACGAAAGGCCGCGCAGTCATCTCGTAGACTTCCGCGGTGAGATCGGAAAACCGCGCGGCGGCGGCGAAAGCTCTCGGGTCGTCTATGCCCCCCGCCTGGGCCATGACCTGAGGGATGTCGCGCTCCTCGAAGGCCACGCTGAATTGTTTTTCCAGGCCCTCTCCGGTTTCGCTGGTTATTGTCATCTCGTAGAGGCCGGGCGACAGAGCTTCTATGGCGTCCAAAGTCGAAACGATCTCCTGGTGTTGAACCCTTGCCACCTCCGAGGAGACAAAAATCCCGAGATGTCCGACGTTTGGGTGAAGGGTGTAGAGAATTCTAGCCCCTCGGGTCCTTATCTCCTCGACATCCTTGTAGGTGTCGGCTATCCACCCCAGGGCCTGCTGGGGCGGGGTGATGTTGTCGCCGTGAGAAGCAAAGATGATGACCGGGGATTGGATATTGCGAAGGTCGACGTGAGTGCTTTCGTCAAGGTTGGCCTGGCCCCTGGCGAGTTTGTTGCCGATGAAAAGATTGTCGAGGATCCACCGGATTTCCTGTTCGTTCATGAAGTAAAAACTGTTCCACCAGCCCTCGAATTCCAGGAAACGGTCGGTCTCCTTGTCGACATTGGCGAACAGGTTGTAGTACTTTTGCCACCAGGTCTTGGAAGGATTGAGCCTTTCGAAATTGGACACGAGGTTGGCCCCGTCGAAAAGACCGTTGCCCAAGTCGCTAAGTATCAAAGCCGGCAAAACTCCCCCGGAAACACCGCCCAGGTACCGCAAGGGGTTCTTGCCCTTTATGCCTGCCCAGTAAGACAGAGGCGAGCCGTTGGCGACTACCGGACCGGTAATGTCGGGGTGTGTGGCGGCCACCAGCATCGCGGCCCACCCGCCCTGGCAGTTGCCGACGATTATCGGCTTTGGCGAGCTGGGGTGACGCCTTTTGACCTCACGAACGAACTCGGCTTCCGCCGCGCACACGTCGGACAAGGTTTGACCGGGTGCGGGAAGGCGGCTGAAGGTGACAAAGTAGACGGGATGCCCTGCGTTTACCGCGCAGCCTACTTCGCTCTCATGTTTGAACCCCCCGATCCCGGAGCCGTGGCCCGCGCGCGGATCGATGATGATGTAGGGGCGCGCGTGCGGGATGGGTACGGCGGATTTCGGCGGGATTATCCGCACGAGGCAGTAATTGACCGGCCGCGCGAGTGTCTCGCCGTCCATGACGATTTCGTGGTCCCAGATCAACACGGTGCCTTTCCCGCCGGCCTCATGCTCCAGGAACTTTTTGCTTCGGTTGTGCAGAACTTCGAGGAAGAGCACCGAACGGCGCCCAAAGTCGGCGAGGTATTCCATGAGGTCGTTTGGGGTGGCTTGCGCAGGTATCGTGTTCCCGTTTGCCAGCGTATCCATTGTATCGCGCCCGGCTTCGAACATTCTTTGAGAATGCGCGCTCACTATCGAGAACAGGTCCAAGCCATAAGTTCCGTAGTCCTCCGCCGATGATTGCAACGTGGAACCAAGGTTTAGAAGCGCTTGTGCTTCCGGAGTTGCTTCCAGAGACTGATCTTTAAAGTTCAGCATTTTTATTTTCCTTGTTTTTTGACCTGAATTCGGCTGCCCAAAATTTGAGAGATAATTGCGTTTGCGGGGCAGGGGAGCGAAGCGGGGCGCCTCACCCTTGCCCACCCGGCATAGGGGTGTCCAGCCGTAAATTAGATTAGTAAGGTGTCAGCGCTGTTGCGGGTAAATAACTTTTGAGTGAAGAATCGAAGATGTGAACTTTTCTTGTTCGGTCCCAGTACGGGATCTGCGCCAAGGCCGAGGTCATCGGCCGCCTGTGGTCCGCAGGGCGTCTTCGCTTCCCGCGGGTTTTTTCCTGTAATAGATCGCCCTTTGGAATTCCACCATATCAAAGGATGCGGTGTAGCCGCTTGTGGTCTCGCCTGTTCCCAGGAATAGATAGCCGTTGGGTGCAAGGAACCTCGCCACTCGGTTCAAGAGTTCGCGTTTTAGCGTTTCGGAGAAATAGATCATCACATTGCGCAGGAAAATAATGTCGAAGGTTTGAGCCATCGGGAAAGGCAACTTGAGGTTGGTGTGTTTAAAGGAGACCATTTTTTTTACGCGATCGTCGATTTTCCAAAAACTGTCGTCTTGTTTAAAATATCGATCGAGGTGTTTTTGCTGAAGGCCCCGATTTATCGAAAGCGAGTCATACCTTCCCTCACCCGCACTGGCAAGCGAGGAGGGCGAGATGTCGGTTGCAAGTATATTAACCCAGTTGTGGCAGGCCGAATCTTTGTGGGCAACGGAGTAAAAGTCAAGCACAGTGATTGCGGTGGAGTAGGGTTCCTGGCCGGTAGAGCAGGCCGCAGACCAGATATCGATGCGCCTTCTTTGCCCCTGGGCGATTTCACGGTCGTATTTCGGAAGGATTTTTTCTCTCAAAACATTATAGGGATACTGGTCCCTGAACCAGGAAGTCTCGTTGGTGGTGATTGCGTCCACCATAAGCGTGCAGAGCTGGTTCGACTTTTGGGGGGTTCTCACCTTGAGATAGAATTCCCCAAAGGTCGAGGAGCACGATTGTTCCAGAAGACCTGCAAGGCGGTTTTCGATCAGGTATGCCTTGTTTTCGGCTAAAAATATTCCGGATTCTTCGTAGATGAGGTCTCTTAGCAGTTTGAATTCCAGATCGGTAAGTCGGGGCGTCATCGGGTTTCCCCTTTCCGGTTTTGTTCGCGTACCAATTCCAGAATTCTGAAGGCCATATTCCCAAGAGGCACTCTCTCATCGGAGAGTCCGGCTTCGACGACGGCTCGCGGCATACCGTAGACGACGCAGGTAGCCTCGGTCTGAGACAGGCAGTAGCAGTTGTTTTTTTTAAGAGCGCGAATCCCTTCCATTCCGTCGCTTCCCATGCCCGTCATTATGACGGCCAGCACCCTGCCGCTATAGGCTTGGACCAGGGAATAGAACAGCACGTCCACCGAAGGGCGGCAACTGTTGACGGGAGGATCCCGGGTGAGTTGTATGTGCTTTTTAGATGACGAACCGGTGTTTGTCCACTCGGAAGCAACCGTCATATGCCTGCCGCCCGATGCGACATAGGCGATATTTGGCAGCACCTCTTCTCCATCCACAGCTTCCCGCACTTGCAGGGCCGACTTTTTGTTGAGGCTTTCGGCAAGGGAGGCGGTCATGATCGCGGGCATGTGTTGAACGATCAAAAGCGGGATTCCGAGGTCGGAGGGCAGAAGCGGGATAAGGTCGGCAAGGGCGTTGGGCCCGCCGGTCGACACTCCGATGGCGATGAGTTCGATTCGGTGATTGGTCGGACATGTTTTGGGAGATCTTTTAGGCGGTTCAGGGGTGGTCCGGGCGATCATCGCGTGCTGTAGGATTGGGCTTTGCCCCTTAGGAGCAACGTCCCGCACGGCGGGGCGTTCCTGCCGGAGTTGCCGCGCCAGGCGGGAGTTTCTGCGCGCCCGGCATAGTCCGATGAGCGTCATCAGGCGCCGGCGCAAAGAAAGGGCGGCGTCTTCACCGAGATCGGCGCCAAAACCGCATATGAAATCGAGAGCCCCCGATTGAGCCGCTTTGGCGGCGTCCCGGGAATTTTCCACCCCTGATGCGCTCATGGCGATCACGCCCGTTTCCGGATAAGCTTGCCGCAACTTTTCCAAGACCTTGACACTCTCGGCCAACGGCGCTTCCACCTGAAGCAGGACAAGGTCGGCCGGGCTCTTTTGGAGGCTTGCGGCAGCATTTATTCCGTGTGCTACCGGATCGGCAATTTCTATGGACTCATCGATGCCTCGTATGACTTTCGAAAGAAAGCATCGGAATTCGTTATTCTTTTCAACTATAAGGA
>CAWEZA010000041.1:0-14273 GCA_963813125.1 uncultured delta proteobacterium
AACAGAGGCCGAGTAACCGGAATTGGGCTTAATGGTGAACTGCTGAGTGGCCCCGCTGTCAACTTTAACCGATCCCGACGGGCTTATACTACCATGGGAGCCTGCGGATGCTGTTATGGTGAACTGTGTGGGTGTTGGGGGTGGAGTTACGGGTGGAGTTATCTGATACACCTCAACAATCGGAAGGCTCGTTGAGTGTTGCCCCATTAAAAGCGATACATAGAGTTTGCCGCTCGCGGGGTCGTAGGTCCCTGCGGTCAAGTAGCCGCTCTGAGCCTGGTTAGCCAGCGCGTTGAAAGGATCGTTGAGCTGCCAGGTGGCGTATGGGTACAGGTCCCACGGATTAATGTACCCGAGCTTGACGGCTGTGAGATTGTTTCTTGTCGTAATGCCGCTGTAGCCTGGTGCAGTCGAGGGCATGCTTGCAGCATTGTTCCCCGGCGAATTATTACCGGAGGCGTCTCCAACGTCGTATGCCCAGACGTAGCTCGCGACGGGCCACGCTGAATTCCCATGTCCGCCACCGTTTGTAGCCAGCCCCGCAGGATCATAACAACAATCCCACGTTCCCCTGGAGTAGCCGCCGCAAGTGGAGTTTTGAGAGCCGCAGACAGGAATCCCTGACCCTGCCGGCGGGGAGGCCATGCAAACCTGGCTGCAAGTGGAGGTGTATTCGCCATAACAGTTTACGCCGGAAGTTGGCATATCCTGACATGCAAGCCCAGGGCCCCCCTCCCCGTGAGTCCCTATGACCAGCACGGTGCTGCTGTTGGGCGGGAAGGCTATGGCGGCGAAATAGTCCGACTCTGAAGTGTATTGATTAACCACGGAACCCCAAGCCCCCAATGTCTGGTGATTTTCAGGATAGCTGACCAAGACACTGGCGTTCACGGAAGAAGGGAAGGTCTTTTCCGCTGCAAAATTGGCCGGGTTGAAAGCTGTCAGCGCGGGTCCAGCCGATGTGCGGGATATTTGCGACATACCAGAAGGATTAGCCCCGACGAGCATCGTGCCGCCAAGCTGAGACTGGAATGCTGACGGGATTGAAGCGAGAGCCCCGCTGGTGAGATCACCGGTGTTGCCTGGAAAATTGCTGCCGAGGTTCAAGCCGTACATACCCCAATAGGAAGAGCCGGATAGAGAGGATACGGTCGTGTCGGAATGCGTGAACAAGGGCAGAACGCTGAAACCGGCCCCCTCGGCCCCGGAAGCCTCCTCGACTTCGTCATAAAAGCAGAAGCTCGTAGCATACACCGTACCGGAGTCATTAACATACAGGCCGCCTAAACCCCACCCGTTAGCACAGTTGCCGCTCTCATTTGCACCACCGCTGCCCACACTAGTATAATTTCCCTGAGAGATGTCCCAAAGGTATGGGCTGCTGTTGTTTGGCGACACGAAGCCGGCGGTGCTGGAAGAGGTGAAGCCGGAGGTGCTGCTGCCGGTGTAGAGATTGGCTGGTATTGAAATTTCCCCTACGTAAAGACCGTTGGTATTTTGTCCTGACAGTCCTTCTATAAGCAGTGAACCGGCGCCACCGTTGCCGTTCGGGTTGAACCCTATGGCCTGCCCGCCATAGTATGTCTCAGCAACACCATACGATCCAGTGCTTGGAACCAGGAAGGCTCCCAGGTATGTGACGTTGCTGGATTGGAGAAGGCTGCTCGAAACCTGCTGACCAAAGGAAGCGGTTACAGTAAAATCACCTGTCAGGGCATTAGTAGTGTAAGTTATGCCTGCTAAAATCAGGATGATAAGTAATTTTATCGTTAGCGCCGCCATTCGGGTACAACCAGCCATAATAATTTTCCAACTCATGTTTTTCTCTCCTTTAGTTCGCTGGAATAGTCTGTGAAGCATTCGTGCTCGCCAAACCACCAACAGGTCGCCGAAAAAGTCATTTATATAAGTTAGTACATTTTTGCCTGGTCTAATGTAGTATCAGGCTATGCACGAACGACTCGCCATGACAGATATGCTGCAGGTCTTCGCAGGCGCAAGAAAATACAAGAGCTATTTGGCCGGCTTAAGACCGTAGGATGCTCCGCAAAACCCGGCACAGAGAGCCGAGAAAGGTTCGATGGATTTTCACATGCGCCGTCGCGGCCTACAACCTGGTCCACATGAAGGCTTGAGGGTCAGTGCGGCCTAAAATCGGGGAAAACCCCGCCGACAGGGCTCTCAAGAGAGGACTTGCCGTCCATTCCACCAAAAAGAGGGAGCATGAGCACATTCAAAACATGAAAATGGCGAACCTGTTCGATGCTAAATCTTATCAAGGAACGTTTCTTAAACCACTTTGAGTGGAACCCTCGCTCAAAATAACGGTTTTTTCAGTGACTTTTTAGTCAATGCAATTATTATGCCAATCCAATGAACCTGTAAACGGCCTCGACCCAAAAGAGCGATAAGTGCGATGGGCCCGGGTTGGTGGAAGGACAGGGATGGCGCGAATCACGCCTGCGGCTGCAACCTGATTACCGCATTGAAGTTCGGGTGACCACTTGTTTCAGTTACAATCTTTTACAATCTTTTTGAGATGACGAACTCCTGACTTTCATCAGGGGATGAAAGAGCCCCACATGAAAGGAGAAGCTGCTCCATCATCATTGCCCCGAGTCATGCGCGGGTGGCCGCGAGGCCACTCGTCAAGCCGTTGACAGGGGAAAGCTCGGGCCAGCCATTGAGCTCCAAAATCACCCGCCCGGGATGCCGACCCAGTGAGGCAACGGGGAAGGCAACACTGTGGATGGCGTTACGCAGCGAGTCCTCCCCGAGTCTTGCGGAGTCTAAGCCCCAGTGCACGCGTGGACATTCCATGCTCGAGAACCGGGAGATCTCCATGGTCTCAGAAGGATGGTGTCAGAGCGGTCGAGGAAGGCCTGTGACCTTAAGCCCGGCATGTACGCTGCGGAGAAGTCATACATCGGTGTAGTACCGAAGAAGGGGCCGAATAATGTTGCAGAACCGCACCGCCGGTGACCGGCGATTTCGATACTCTAATTTGGCCCACTTTGATACTCAGAAATGGCCCACCCTGAAACAGGCGCGTGTATCCTGATCCAGTGAAATTGATCTGGAGAGTAGACGCAAGTCGTGCTGTTCCTGCATAGCGGAGGAAGGCCGTCCGGGAAAAAACGAAGGTCGGACTGGTGCAAGCCTTTATCAACGGGATTCTTGAGGCGGATAAACACGTTCACAGGAAGCAGCGTCATACGGCGCACCGGGTATGGTGCCGGATTCAAAAGGAATTGCCAACGGTTGCGATATCCGAGTCCACAGTTCGCAAATATATGTGGGAACGCAAACCGGAGCTGGGGGTTATTGGCCGGGAGGTTTTTATCGAGCAGTCCTATGATTGGGGAGTAGAGGCTCAGATCGACTGGTACGAAGCCCGTGTCGTCCACGATGGCGTTGAGCGAAAGGTCTTCATCTTCTGCATGCGCAGCTTCCACCGGACCTACCCTCATGCAAGTCAGCAGGCCTTTCTTGAGGCCCATGAGCTTGGATTGCGGCCGCACCAGTCTCCGGGACAAAGGACGCCTGAAGTAGTGTATCGCTCAGCGACAGGCGGCGGGTCGGTGATCGTGGATAAATTCCTCCACCGCGGAGACGAAATCAGAAGCAACAGCAAAGTCAAAACCGGGGCAGCGCCGTCCAAGTGCGAGTGAAGTCAATGTGCAGCTTAAACTAAGTGGATTTTTGTCTTGCCCTAAGGGTCCACTTTAGTTTCAATGGTCTTAAAGACATGTTTTGCGGGGAACGAAATTTGGGAGATTCAATTGAGAACAGGGAGTGATCATGATCGACGCTTCAAAGGCCAAAACATCATCAAAATATATTCCTAGACTTGATGCACTTCGCGCGTTATCCATCGGATTAGTAATATTTGAACATTGGGTTTCCCAGCGTTTTGGTCTTGGCATTATTGGCGTAACGACATTTTTCGTGATCAGTGGTTATCTAATTACTGGCCTTATCGTAAATGATGATAATAATCCCTCGACTGTTAATGCTGCTGCAAATTTTTTCTGGCGGCGTACGCTTAGATTATTTCCAGCATACTATTTATGTATAGCAATACTCTATATTTTCAACATTGGTGATATAACACATACTGTAATATACAATATATTTTATCTTTCCAACTTTAAAGTCGCCATAGATAATTCATGGAATGGGTCAGGCCATTTTTGGAGCCTAGCTATAGAGGAGCAGTTCTATTTAATTTGGTTTTTTCTGCTTATTCATAAATCTCGATCCAAACGCACATTTATTATCATTACCGTATTGTGTATGGCTCCTTTATTCAGAGCACTTATGCTGATCACGCATCAAGGCCAGTTTAAAAATTTATTATTACCAGGAGTAGCAGATAGCTTAGCTGCTGGTGCACTTGTATACCATTTCAAGGATAACGTAATATCACATGTAAATGATTATGCACCATGGTTTACTTTTGGAGCGTTATCTTTAAGTGCATTGTTCATGTTGCGTTATTTTTTACATATATACAATGATTTCTTTTTTGTGTTCTCACGCGACATCGCAACACTCGTTGGTGTCTTTTTATTGCTTCTGGGGTTATCTACCAATAAAACTATGATATCACACTGGATGGACTGGAAGTGGACACGGCATATAGGTAGAGTAAGTTATGGAATATATATTTACCATTACTTTATTTTTCCAATCATCAATAAATGCGTTTTACATTACTTTATTCTGCCAATCAACAGTACTTCTATCTATCATTACTTTATTATCACTATTATACGTAGATCCGTATCACAATATTTTAATCATTTCTGGATTATAACTCTAATTCTATCATTGATTACACTTTTTATAGTAGTAGAGATTTCCTGGCGTATTATTGAACTTCCCGCATTACGTTTAAAGAACAGGAAGTTCTTTTGGAATAGTTTAATATCCAATTCGGGGTAGTGGTAAACCCGGGAACCACTAAAAAAGCGGGAAACAACCAGGTAAATGGACACAATATGAACCACGTGTTGCTATAGCCGAGACTTGGCCGTGCGGAGGTTCGCCGGCCGACGATGAAACTCTGTGCCGCAATGCGAGCGGGCTCAAAGGCATGAGGAACTGACTGAAGTTCATTCTCGTTCAAACCGCGTCCCGGGACGTGGCGGCGGCGCTTTAACGCAACTTGGAATAAGCCGGTTGCAGTTGGTCACACACCCTTGCGCATCGCCGGCATAAAAATCCGCGCCAATCCGGTCGGCAAACTCCCGTGTGACCGGGGCTCCGCCAACCCCTATAACGACACTTTCGCCAAAATCGGAAGCGCGGATTGCCGTGACGGTTTTTTTCATGTTCTCCATGGTCATGGTTATCAGGCAGCTCATCAGGACGAATTTCGGAGATTCTTTGCGGACCGCTTCGACGAAAGCCTCGGCCGGGACGTCAACCCCGAGGTCGATAACCTCGTAGCCCGCACCTTCCATCATCATTTTGACGATGTTTTTCCCGATGTCGTGGATATCGCCGTGGACCGTGCCCATGACGGCCTTAGCCCTGGGCCGGTAGTTTACACGCGCAAGATGGGGGCGCAAAAACGTTAGCGCCTTTTCCATCGCAAAGGCGGCTGCCATCATTTCCGGGAGGAAAAACTCACCGGTGGAATACTTTTGACCCACAACGTCCATGCCGGCGATGAGATCGGTCATGATCGAAGCCGGCGGCAACCCTTCGTCAAGCGCTTTGCGTACAAGGTCAGCGGTCTCATCCCGTTTGCCGGAAGCAACCGCGTCTCTTATGGGCTCGAACTCACTTATCATTTGCAATCTCCCGCCGGCTAATTTTTTTCAGGTCCGTGCTTCAAATCCCGACTGCCGGGATATTGTATCCCAAAGGAATCCCGAAAGCTTGGGAGTTATTGATATTCTCACGTGAAACTGCTATACGAAGCGGGCTTGAAGCATGTAAAGAAGCAAGTGCGGACTCAAGGCAAAGGGCGGCCGGCGCCCTGCCCCTTTCCGGCATTCGATCACCCCATCCGAATTGGTCATCAATATGAAAATAGCCGTCATAGGTGCTGGTTACGTTGGACTGGTCAGTGGGGCCTGCCTGGCTGAATTCGGCCATGAGGTCACGTGTGTCGATTATGATGAATCGAAAATCGAGCGGCTTGGCAAGGGGGAAATCCCCATTTATGAGCCGGGTCTTGATACGCTTATAAAAAAGAACACCCAGGCGGGCCGTCTCATTTTCTCAACCCAATACAGCCCATGCGTTCCGGAGGCGGAGGTGGTTTTCATCGCCGTGGGCACCCCGGCCTCGCGGCGAGGCGACGGCTACGCCGATCTTTCCTACGTCTACGAGGCAGCCCGCCAGATGGCGCCCTTTCTGCGCGATTACACGGTGGTGATCGACAAGAGCACGGTGCCGGTCGGAACCGCGGCGCAGGTCAAAAGGATTATCTCCCACACCAATCCGGAAGCCTCTTTCGATGTTGCGAGCAACCCTGAGTTCCTGCGTGAAGGGGCGGCGATAAACGATTTCATGCGTCCGGACAGGATAGTCCTGGGTGTTGATTCGAAAAGGGCCGAAGAAGTGCTCCGATCGGTCTACAGGCCGCTCTATTTGATCGAAACCCCTTTTGTCATAACCACCATCGAAACCGCGGAGCTTATAAAGTACGCGGCCAATGCATTTCTTGCCACCAAGATCAGTTTCATAAACGAGATCGCAAACCTTTGCGAGGAAATCGGGGGCAACGTCCAGGACGTGGCAAAGGGCATTGGCCTCGACGGCAGGATAGGGAGAAAATTTCTCCACGCCGGCCCGGGCTACGGAGGGTCATGCTTTCCCAAAGACACCCAGGCCCTTCTTAGAATAGCCCAGGAAAACGGGGTGGCTTTCCGCATAATCGAGGCGACCATAGAAGTCAATTCCGCCCAGAAGGCGCGCATGACCCGCAAGATCAAGCAAGCCCTTGGCGGGTCTGTGGGAGGAAAAACCATCGCCATCCTGGGCCTGGCGTTCAAGCCCGAGACAGACGACGTAAGGGATGCTCCGGCAATAACCATTATTTCAAAACTGATCGAGCACGGCGCTACGGTTCGCGCGCACGATCCGCAGGCAATGGATGAGGCGGCCAAAATGCTTGCAGGCGTGACATTTTGCCCGAATCCCTACGAGGCATGCGAGGGCGCCGACGCGCTCGTGCTCATGACCGAATGGAACGAATACAGGGCGCTCGACCTGTATCGCATAAAGAGCCTGATCAAGACCCCTGTTTTCATCGATTTGCGAAACGTTTACAGACCGGCGGCAATGCGGCAACTGGGATTCAACTACCACAGCGTGGGGAGAACGACGGTAGATGGAAGTACAGACGAAGCTTAAAACGACCGGGCAGCTTTTTTCCATCTTGCCTTTCCTTTTGGCAATCTGGTTGTCCATAGGCTTTTACGTGACGATGAACCCGGCGGCAGCGGCCGCCGGGACGACGGAAGTCTCCCAAGCCTTCGAAGCACGCCATTTGGCGCCTTTGCTCAAGTTCGAAATCATCGGGAAATACCCGCATGACCCGGAGGCGTTTACCCAGGGACTGCTTTTTCACGACGGCTACCTCTTTGAGAGCACAGGACTCAATGGCAGTTCGAGCCTGAGGAAGGTCGAGCTGAAGACCGGTCGTGTCCTCAAAGAATTCGATCTGCCCAGCCAATACTTCGGGGAAGGGCTGGCGCTTTGGGGCGACTCTCTCATCCAACTCACCTGGAAGAGCGGGACAGCGTTCCAGTATGACCTGCACACTTTTAAGCAGGAACGTCAATTCCGGTACCGCGGGGAGGGCTGGGGCCTGGCCGAGGACAAGAAATGTTTGATAATGAGCAACGGCAGCCCGGAGCTTTCCTTTATCGACCCCGCAACGTTTGCCGTAGAGCGTTCCGTGCTCGTTCTCGACGGGGGCCGGCCGGTCCAGCTGCTGAATGAACTCGAGTACATAAAGGGCCGGATTTTCGCAAACGTATGGCACGACGATTACATCGCGGTAATATCTCCCAAAACCGGCCAAGTCACGGGGTGGCTCGACTTTTCGGCCTTACGCGGCCAATTGCCGACGAGCGCCGAAGATTTGAACGGGATAGCCTACGACGCCAAAAAAGACAGGATTTTCATTACCGGCAAGCTGTGGCCAGTGCTCTTCGAGATCAAGGTGAGCGGACGCTAAGAGCGCGGACTCTTTCCTCCGTGCGCCCGGCTGCGAAGAAATCAGTCCTCCGAAGCAGCCTTTATAATCGCCCCCAACCCGGTGTCAGTCACTTTCCAGACTTTCTTCTGCCCGTCATAGCGCCATGTCTGGGCTATATTGGCGCTCTTCAGGATCGGGGATGCGAGGCTCCAGTACTGATAATGCAAAAGCACCCTGGCGGAGCGACCATCTGCTGAGAAGTTGACGTCTCTCACCTCGAAGTCGGTCAGCCGGATATCGCGTTTAATCCTGTCGGTTTGCGCCCAGTAGCGTTCGACACCGGCCTTCTGGACGAAAGCCTTCGCAGCCTCATAATCCTGCCACCTTATGTCGCTGTTGAACTGATCGATCTCGGTCTGCAATAATTTTTTGATCTTTTGGACGTCCTTGTGCCCGCCCCCGGTGGCGCACGACACGGTAATCAGCGAAAAAAAGATCAAGAAGAAAAGCCTTAGCACCCGGGAACCGGTCCTTGTCGTACGTTTCATAGGGCCTCCAAATCTGGTTAATCTTGCCGCGGCTATTTTCATACAGAACGCTGCTTCCGAGCAAGCGAATTCGGTTCAATTTTTAACCCTCAAAATGAGGCCGCACCGTTCCATTTCTGTATTATTCGGCTGTCCAATAGGCTACAATACGGGGATGTCGGCAACATCCCCCGCAACAGAGTTAATTAGATGACTCAATACGTCTGGTGCAAAAATGACGAGTGCAGGATTCCTGCGTTCAGATGCATGATGTGCCGCTCGGACTGCTATGCGCTGCGCGTACGCAAACCCGAGGACTCACTGGGCAGAACCATAGAAATATTGAGAAATTCCGGGAAATTCAAGGAGCATTTTGTCATGAAGCGAAAGGACGGCGCAAAACCAAGAGATGGACAGCTCTCTTTTTTGGAAAAGGAGCAGAAAGAGCAGATCATGGAAGCGGAGGAACAGAAAAGCGACAACGGGGCGTTCATTGACAACGGCGTGTTCATTCTGGACAACGGCAGGATCGAACCGGTTTCCCCTGAATCCTACATGGCCTCAACTCTTTACCAGACCGTCGAGTCGTTCAGCGTGGAGTGCAAACTGGTAAAGCCGGAAGAACCCGGCAGCATGGTTTTCGAAGGGAAAAAACCTTCGAAAAAAACCGTGCCCATCCTGGTGGGAAGAGATGGGGAATGCGTCCTTTTGAATTCCTGGGAAGAACTGGAGTCTGAGCCTTCACGACTTTCGAACGCCCGGGAAGTGATCGGAGCAATGCCGGTAAAGCAGGTCTTCGTTTTAAAGAGGAAATAGGCGGCCGCGGTCCTATATCCAGTGTCCGTCCGGAAACCGGTGTCATGAGGGGTGGGGGGCACGATGTTTGAGGTTTTTGTTTAAAATCCCCCTGGCCCCCCTTTAGAAAAGGGGGGAAATTGAATCCACCTTGCCCCGGAAATTGAAATCCCCCTGCCCCCCTTTAGAAGGGGGGAAATTTGAGAAGTTTCCGGATAGACACCACACTAGAATTCGGCGTGTCCCGGGGTTCTCGGGAAAGGGATCACCTCGCGAATGTTGGGGATGCCGGTAACGAACTGCACGAGACGCTCGAGCCCAAGGCCAAAGCCGGCGTGAGGGGCCGACCCGAATTCCCTCAGTTCTATGTACCAGCGGTAGTCTTTTTCAGGAATCCCTTTGATGCGCATCTGCTCGAGCAGCATATCGACTCGCTCTTCCCTCTGCGACCCCCCGATTATCTCGCCGATCCCCGGAACCAGGATGTCCATGGCGGCCACGGTTTTTTCATCGTCGTTTACGCGCATATAAAAAGGCTTGAGCGCCCTCGGGAAATTGACGATACCCACGGGTTTTCCAAATACCTTCTCTGTGAGAAAGCGTTCGTGTTCGGCCTGGAGGTCGTGGCCCCACGCCACGGGGAAGACGAAGGGTTCTTTGGATTTCAGGAGGACATCGACCGCTTCGGTATAAGTGATCACCTCGAAGGAGGACCCGGCCGCATTTTGAAGGCGCTTGGTCAATTCCGGGTCGATGTAGCGGCCGAAAAATTCCACGTCTTCGGCGCATTCGTCAAGGACCACCCCGACCAGGAATTTAATGAATGCCATGGCCAGATCGAGGTCGTCTTCGAGATCGCAAAAGGCCATTTCCGGCTCGACCATCCAGAACTCGGCCAGGTGGCGGCTGGTGTTGGAATTTTCCGCCCTGAAAGTCGGGCCGAAAGTATAGACCCTACCGAGGGCAAGCGCGTAGATCTCGGCCTGGAGCTGCCCGCTTACGGTTAAAAACGCGGGTTTTGCGAAAAAGTCGCCCCTGTATGGGTCATCGTCCTGACCGGTGAGAGGCCGGGCAGGGTCGAGCGTTGTGACGCGAAAAATTTCCCCCGCCCCTTCGCAATCGCTCGCGGTGATTATAGGGGTGTGAACATAGTGGAAACCCCGCTGCTGGAAAAACTGGTGAATCGCGAAGCTAAGCCTGTTTCGAACTCTGGCCGCGGCCCCTATCGTGTTGGTCCTGGGCCGAAGATGCGCGATCTGGCGCAGGTACTCGAAGGAATGTCTCTTTTTTTGGAGCGGATATACCGCGGGGTCGGCCCAGCCATACAGGTGGATTCGTTCGGCTCGAAGTTCGATGCTCTGGCCTTTTCCCGGGGAGGCCGAGACGACCCCCTCGGCGAGGATTGCGCTCCCGGTGGTGATTTTACCGAGCAACTCACAATAATCCCGGCCTTCGGTTTCGGTTATTATCTGCAGGCCTTTGAGGCAGGAGCCGTCGTTTAACTCTATGAAGCAGACACCCGCCCTGGAATCCCGCCTGGTCTTAACCCAACCCTGGACAAGCGCCTTTTTGCCCAGCCATTTTTGCTCATCTTTAAACAGGTCCGCGATTCGTATGCCTTTTTCCATATTTAGAACTCCATCGTGGGGGAGTTTTGACCAAAACGGTTTACACACCGTCGCCGTTATTATAATTGATTCGTCTCCCATATGCATGCACTCATCGAAGCTCCAGGCGGTTTGCGGTTCTACCGGGGCAGGTTTTGAAAACCGATCTTTTCCCGCGGGGTCAGTATTTGACCTTACACTTCATATGGTTATCTTTAACGGAAAAGAAGGAATTACAGATTTTTGGGTTGCCAATTGCGCATCGCCAGGTTTATATTTGCTGTTTCGGTAAATTTGAGATTTCAGACTGCCCGGCCGGCTGACGATGACCAGCCACATTTCACCGGCACGGACAGTTTTCGTTGTAAACCCGAAAGGCTGAATGCTAAAGGGGAGATCACTTATGGCCCGGGTAACAGTAGAGGATTGTTTGGCCAATGTGGACAGCCGCTTTACGCTGGTTCACCTTGCAGTCCGCCGCGTATTGCAGTTGCGCCACGATGCGCTGCCGACTCTCGAGAATGAAAAAGGCAATAAAGAAGTCGTGCTGGCGTTGCGCGAGATTGCTGCCGGAACAATCACCCAGGAAAACATCCGCTATTATGAAGAGGCCAGGCCCGCTCATATCGAGGAGGTGTTGCCGGAAACCGAGAGATCCGATCTCCAGGAGATCCTCGAAGAGGCCAGTTCTTTGAGCACTCCCGTCGAATTTGTCGCCCCGGATGGATTTCTCTGAGGAAGAACCGCTGCCTGAGAGCCCGCGGGAAGAACAGGAAGAATAGGTTTATCCGCGGAGTTTGGCGCCGGTGTGTCCGAAGGCTGCTCAAGGTTGACACGAGCCAAAATCGTGTTTAGGAATTAGCTGCCGCATGATCATTTCCATGTAGGAAAGTATTTCGGCTTCAGGAGGGAAGCGGTCTCGATGGGTAAAAGAGATTACTACGAAATTTTAGGCGTCCAGAGGCAGTCCAGCGAAGATGAGATAAAGAAATCCTATCGTCAACTCGCGCTCAAATACCACCCGGACCGCAACCCAGGCGACAAGGAAGCCGAAGACAGTTTCAAGGAAGCCGCCGAAGCATACGAGGTGCTCCACGATCCTCAAAAAAGGCAAGTCTATGACGCGTACGGCCATGAAGGGCTGCGCGGCTCAGGATTCAGCGGGTTCAGGGGCAATGAGGACATCTTCAGCTCCTTTGGGGACATTTTCCAGGATTTTTTCTCCTTTGGCGGCTTCGGAGGGCAGACTCGCCAGCGTACGGCCGAAAGGCCTGGCGACGATCTTCTGGTGACGCTCAATCTAACTTTTGAAGAGGCTGTCTCCGGAACGGAAAAAGATGTCGAAATGGTCACCATGGCGGCATGTTCCCGGTGCAGCGGAAGCGGGGCCGAACCGGGGACAAAGCAGACCACTTGCCCGGCCTGCCAGGGCTCAGGCCAGGTGGTGCAGGCGCAGGGGTTTTTCCGGATCAGCACGAGCTGTGCGCGATGCCAGGGGACCGGCAGGGTGCTGGTGGCCCCGTGCAATCAATGCCATGGCCAGGGGCGGTTGAGGGAAAAAAGGCACGTTATGGTAAAAGTGCCGGCGGGTGTGGATTCGGGGACTCGACTGCGACTGCGGGGAGAAGGCGAAAGCGGCTACCGCGGCGGCGCAACCGGGGACCTGTACGTGAGAATCGAGGTGGCCCCCCACCCTCACATCGAACGCGACGGAGACAATCTCTACACCAAGATATCCATTTCGTTCCTGCAGGCCATCGCCGGGGATACGGTAGAGATGCCGACCCTGGATGGGGCGAAGACGCTCGTCATTGCGCCCGGCACTCAGCCTGGTGAAGTGATGCGGTTTTCCGGCGAGGGCGTCACAAGGCTGAGAGGATACGGACGAGGCGACCTTTTTGTCGAAGTCGAGGTAAGAATTCCGAAACAGGTCACAGCCCGCCAGCGGGAACTGCTCAAGGAGTTCATGGAACTCGAGAAGGAAAAAGAGAAGCACAAGTCTGTAAGATGGCCATGGAACCGGCATAAAGAGGACGACAAAGAGTCAATGGCAAGCGTTCAGCAGGGGGCCAACCCTTCCTAGGGACAGCATGTCACCCACAGCCACTCAAAAACAATTCGAAGAATTCAGGGCATCGGCTCTCTACTGCCCCAGGTGCAGGCAGGCCATGCCGGTGCACAGCAGGCTCCTGCTCGTACTCCCCGACGGGGAGCTGCACGAGTATTTGTGCCAAGCCTGTATGACCTCCCTTGGAACCAGGACCATTCGCGACAGCCGTCAGGGAAGCATTATCGTTCCGTAGCGGGCGGCTGCGCCGCGGCGAGTGTGCCACGCCCACCCGCGGGGTAATGACGAAGTGGTCGCTGCCTTCCAGAGTGAAGATTGCCCGTTTCAAATTACCCGCGGCCACTGCCTGCCCATGGCTCATAACCATTTGCAACCACAAAAAAATCAATGAATTGCTGGTCAAAACTCCCAAATGGAGATATTAAACTCGACGGTGTTCTTGGGTCCCGGAATAGATTTATGCGGGACATGTGATGCTGTTGTGCTACGAGGTTAACTAAAAAATGATCGAAGCCGAAGGACTGACAAAATTTTATGGTCCGCGGAGGGCCATAGGGAATGTTTCTTTTGAAATCGACAAGGGCGAAGTGGTTGGCTTCCTGGGCCCGAACGGGGCCGGAAAATCGACCACCATCCGCATCCTGACCTGCTACATGCCTCCGTCGTCGGGCACGGCGAGGGTGGAGGGGTTGGACATCGTAGAGGACTCGCTAAAGATCAGGCAAAAAATTGGATACCTGCCGGAGAGCGTTCCTCTCTATAAAGAGCTCACCGTAAGCCGGTTTCTCCGGTTTGCCGCCGGCTCCAAGGGGGTGGAGGCAAAAAAGATAAGGTCCGAGATCGGCCGTGTAATATCTACCTGCGGACTGGAAAAGACGGCCAACCGAACCATAGGAAATCTCTCCAAGGGTTTCAGGCAGCGCGTGGGGCTTGCCCAGGCGCTTTTGAACAACCCTTCGGTCCTGGTGCTGGACGAACCCACAATCGGCCTCGACCCGTCGCAGGTCATCGAAATAAGGCGCATCATCGACCAACTTCGGAGTGAGGAGCGGACCATCCTTTTGAGCAGCCACATTCTGCCCGAGGTGGCCCAGCTTTGCAGCAGGGTGATCATC
>CAWEZA010000042.1:0-5610 GCA_963813125.1 uncultured delta proteobacterium
TGCCCTGACCCCCCTTTAAAAAAGGGGGGAATTTCAAATCCCCCCTGACCCCTCTTTAGAGGAGGGTGATTGGCAAAGCCCACTATCCCCGGATTTTTGCCCCGGGTGTATGTGTGGTTAATAGTCAGAGGCACCATCGTGCCCACCACCCTCTTCCGGATGGACACTCCCTATATTTATCGAAATCTTGCCTGGCAGCGCAGCAGTGATTATTTATTTGACCAATCAGAGAGGTTTTGATGTCAAAAGGAAAGATCTATGAAAACAAATACTCCGATACCAGATCATGGCGGATTTTTGAGTCGGGCGGTTTCCATGCCGGAAAGGAGAAGGAAAATGAAAAAATCAGCTTTCTTTTTTGTGGTCGCTTTAATGACGGCATCCCTGGCGATGGCTGTGAAGCCGGCCGGGGCATTCGAAAACAAATACCCCTATGCCGAGGTATGCCTTAAAAACCTGACCGGTATACCCATCTATTATTCGTTCAGATGGGGAACCACAGGCGCCTGGGAGGCGCGTGAAGTAGCCCCCGGCGATTCGCACTGGCATACATACTCGTATCCTGTTGGGTCCAGGGTGTCGCCCAACCTGTACGTAAAGTTCAACTCAAGCCTTGTGAACGGAGGCAGTGTGAGAGAGTACGTCCTCGACCGGTATGCGGTAAGGGAGCAGAGTTGCGCATTGGGAAAAGGCTATAGCTTCGTGAGTAATGGCAACGGAGTAGACCTTAAGGCGGATGAATGAGCCGGCGGGTCTTGCCTCCTCCGCCGGTCCAGAAGCGAAGGCGATAGCGCCACGGCGCTTTCGTCGTCTCATTACAATTGTTTCTTGTTGCACGGAGCCGCGAGTTTGGGGGATTTGCGGCAGTCTGTCATGCCGTTCATCCCGCCATGGCTCCGTGGCACCCAAGGATTATAACCCTCCGCCAATGCGGGGTCAGGCCTTCTTCAGCGCAAAAGTAAACCTTGCGCCCATGCCGGGCCTGCTGCTCACTTCGATTCTGCTTCCGTGCTCCCCCACGATTTCTTTGACGATGGCCAGGCCCAGCCCCGAAGCCCCCTGCTCTTCAACTCCCGAGACCCGGAAAAATTTTTCAAAAATACGGTCCAGATCCTCTTCAGGTATTCCCTGGCCGGTGTCTTCGACCGCAAAGACCACCTCACAGTCCGCCTCCTGGACGGAGAGGTTCACTTTACCGCCGGGCGGAGTATGCCTGAGCGAGTTGTTCAATAGATTTGCGAATACGATCCCGAGCCTCAAGCCATCGGCCATGACAGAGGGCGGGTTTTGCGGCAGATCGACGGAAAGCGCTACGCCTCTGTCGGCAAAAGCGGCTCTCACTTCGTCGGCTGCGGCCAGCAGGACCTCCTCCGCATTTAGCACCGCGAAATTGTGCCCGGACCGCCCGGATTCCATCTTGCCCAGTTCCAGAAGGTTATCGATTATCCTGTGAAGCCGATCGCTTTCTTCCCGGGCCGCGGCCACCAGTTCCGCCTGCTGGGGGGACAGAATGCCCAGTTTTTCGTTAAAAAGAGCGTGGGTTGCAAGTCTGATCGAGGTAAGAGGCGTCTTCAGTTCGTGGGAAACAGTCGATATCAGGCCGCTCTTTACTTCATCGGCTTTGCGCAGCCGTGTGACATCGGAAAGAACCAGGGTGACGCCGATAGATGTTCTCTCATCATCGAGAATCGGAACAGCTTCGGGCATAAAAAACTTCTCGTCGCCGTCCACAAATTTCTGGATAGCCCGATCCCACCCGTCGCTGCGTATGGGGCGCATTTCTCGACTTGCCCGGTCGAAGAGCCCGGCTATTCTTTGGTCGCCCGCGTCTTTGATCGAACCGCCGGGGGCAAGGGCGAACATTTTTACGGCGGCCTCGTTTGAAAGCTCGATTATGCCGGCGGGATTGCAAACGGCGACAGCCCCCGGGAGGGCATTGAGCACCGAATTGGTGGCCCTTTGAAAACGGAGAAGCTGTTTTCGGTTGGTCGTTCTGAACTGGCGAAGGCTCGAGGTCATTTCGTTGAAAGCCGAGGCGAGGTTGCCGATTTCATCCTTTGTCTTGACTTCGACAAAGAGGTCGAGGTTTCCCCGCTTAATCTCCTCGACAGACCTTATCAGTCTTGAAAGGAACCTGGCCAGCGATCGCCAGATTATTCCGGCAAAAAGGACTGCGAGCACGACTCCGGACACTACCAGCAGCACCATGGTGCGGTTGGTTTCCGCCGCCTTCCTGCGTGCCTGCCCATCGGCGGAAACCATGTTGTCGAGATTTATGTCGGCGATCCGCTGCGCGAGGTTGGAGACAAGCATGGACTGCGGCAGCAGCCTTTGGCGGTAGAATTCCAGGCGGCCGTTTCCCTCGCCTGGTAGAGTGAAGAATCGTTCGAACAGGGAGTGATAGACGCTCCACTGTTTTGTCAACTTATCGGTCAATTCCTGTTCTCCGGGAAGCGTGACGTTGCCCTGCTGGAACCCGAGGTGATCGGCGAACTTTTGCTCCTCCGAGGATAGACTTGCATCCTTTACGCCTTCCCAGACAAATTTTTCCGCGTTTCGATCCATTCCCAGGATGGCGTCTTTCATCTTCAGGCATGCGGCGACGGAGTCGTAGTTTTCCCTGAAGATTTTTTGCAGCGTGTGGCTGGACATCGCAATTGTCCGAATACTGACCAGGCCGAGCAAGATCAGGATCGCGAGCGGACCGCTGAACGCCAGAATAAGTTTTGTCCTAAAGCTCATGGACGGTCTCCTGCGGCTGCGGCGGCTGCGCCGCGGGCGGGTGTGCCTCGCCCGGCCGGTCGGCCAGATCCGCACCCGGCGTGCTCGGCGTGCTCGGCGTCTGTCATGTTCTTGCGAGGCTCTCCGGCAAAGGGTTTGAGGTTTGTGTTTAAAATCCCCCCTGACCCCCCTTTAGAAAAGGGGGGAATTTAGAGGCCTTTAGAAAGGGGGGGTACATTAGATCCCTTTAGAAAAAAAGAGATCCCTTTAGAAAAAGAGGGGAAATTAGAGCCATCCTGACCACCTTTTAAAGAGGGGGGGAATTTTGAATCCTCCCTGTCCCGAGAAAAGGAGTGAAATTAGATCCCCCCTGAACACAACAAGGTCTCAGACATGTCGTCGATTTATAAAAAAGGACTGCCAAACTTAATCATAACATTTCTTGACACTGACTTTGGGAGGAATTATGGTGCTTTTCGCTATAAATCGCCGAATCCGCGATTCGGAGCGGGGGACCCAATCAATTCAGGGGCGTATCGCCACATGGCGCAGGGCAACCTCTTCGGCCCGAGCCCGACAGCTAACCTCGCAGGCGTCAAGAGGGTACTTTTTAACGGATTTATTTGGGTTTGACCCGTCCTGGCCACAAGACGAAGGTCTCCCCCTTTTTAGTTCCGCGAGGACCCCCTCCCCCACGCCTTTTTGCGACATGCACCGATCCCGTTAGTGCTATTGATTCATTAATGCTGTGACACTTAATTGTGCGAGGTCATCCGGGATATAAATGAAATTCATCGTTCTCGTGCTGCTGAATCTGACCCTTGTGTGGACTTTTGTCCTGCTCCTGCGCAAACCCAACATCATCAGCTATTCGCAGGCCGGTCGTTTGTGGCTTACGTGGTTCGCCGTGGGCATAATCACGCTGATGGACGAATTTACGTCCATCTTCTACGTACCCGCCGAGGCGCACAGGTTCATCGGGTTGAGCGCAATCGTCTTTATCGCTCTAACCAGCATCCTCATGCGCTTTATGAGCACGCGGTTTACAGAAATCGCCGAAATACTGGAACATAACGGGCTCATAGGGGGAGGGGTCTACTCATTTTCCTACTTCGTGCTCGGGCCGATGATCTCTTTTGTGGCCGTCTCGTCGATCATGGTCGACTACACCCTCACAGCCTGTATATCCGCGGTGAGCGCCGTTCTCAATGCTTCCTCGTTTTTCCCTGATGTTTCCCAGGCGACCGCGGTTGTCATAATTATCGTGCTGGCAATACTATGGGCGGTAGCCGGACTAAATATTCTGGGCATAAAGGAAAATGCCAGGTTTACATTCTTTGTTTTCGCCCTGGCGGCGTTTATTATTCTCAACCTTCTCGCCTCGGGGATTGTCGGGCTAAACGGTGCGGCTCTGCACCGTATAAAACAATCGGGGGTGGATTCGCTCAAATCGCTTCAAACCGGCTCACTGCTCCATGATTACGGCAACTTTATATCTCATCTCGCATTCTGCATCCTTGCCTATTCCGGAATAGAATCGGTCATACAGACAGCCGGTTTCGTGCGCAGCTGGCGCGACTCGCGCAAGGCGTATCTATTCCTGGCCTGCACGGTCGGTCTTGTGACTCCAATCGTGGCCACCCTGGCTCTTAGCGCCCCGCTAAACTTCGCCGCCCACGAGGGGGATCTCATCACCCATTATGCCACGGTGCTAAACGGGACCCTTTTCGGCGTCATGGTGGCCGGGCTTGCCAGCCTCACTCTGATCATGGCCGTAAACACCGCCTTTGTCGCCTCCAGCGAACTGCTGGAGCGCGTAGCACACCGTTACGGGTTTCACTGGCTGATTGCCACTAACCGCCGCAACTCGCTGTATCGAGTCCACATACTCAATGCGACGTTTTTCTCAATCATCGTAATTATCACGAGCGGTTCCCAGGAAGTCCTGGCAGATATGTACGCGATAGGGCTGGTGGCGAGCTTTTGCATCAACCTGGGGTCGCTTTTGATCTACCGGTACTTTACCGGCACAAAAGATGTGATCCCCTATTTTACGAGCCGCATCGGGACGCTGATACTGTGGATAATTCTGATGGGCTGTTTTATTTTCCTGGCCATAGACAAACCGCACGGCACGGCGCTCTGGGCGGCCGTCACCGCTTTTGTCCTCGTGGCGGGCGGGATTATGGCCAAGCGCAGGGCCCCTGAAATAGTCCAGATCGGTCAGTCGGATAACGAGATGGAGATGATGCTAAACCTCGCGGAATCCTCCACCGACAACTTACACATAATCTTCCGCCGCCCGCGTGAGGAATCCATCCAAGAGCCAAAGGAAAATGAAGCCTACATAACCTTTTTTACGCCCCGCCAGGGAATCCCGCCCAAGATGGCAATAAATCACTACCGGTTCCCGCTTACGCGAGGCACCCTGTACCAGCGGATTTTGCTTCTGCTAAAGCTTATTCAGTACGAACTGCCCGACAAAAACATCACCGTCCATTTCGGCTGGCCCCTGTCCTCATGGCTGGACAGGCTGGCCATCGGGGTCATGGTTTTCAACATGATGAAGCTTCCCAAGAAATTTTCGCAGTTCAATTTCCAGATCGATTACACCGGACAACCGGCCGGCTCCACATTGGAAGCCATCCCGGCCAACCCATCAGGAAGCTGAGGATTGCAACGGGACGCACCTTTGCGCCAGGAACTCCACCTCGAGGGAGAGCGCGACCTGGTTTACAAGCGATTCGAGCAGGATGCGCTGATCCGGCACGAGAAATCTTTTCGGGTCCCGAGGTCTTAGCGCCACCACGCCCAGGGTTGAATCCGAGACCTGAAGAGGAGCGTAGACTATCTCGTTTTCCGGTGAATAATCGCTTCCCAACCCATACT
>CAWEZA010000043.1:0-11444 GCA_963813125.1 uncultured delta proteobacterium
CTGCCCCCCCTTTAGAAAAGGGGGGAGGAAAAATTAGATCCCCCCTGCCCCACCCTTTAGAATGGGGGGAAAATTAGCTCCCCCCTGGCCCGGGAGAATTTGATTGGAGCACCGGCGCCCGGTCTGATTAAAACCCACTTGACTTTGCCTCGGGGCTATGATTTATGACGGACCGGTCAGTATCATTTAAAAGAGGTGTTCGTGGGCAAAAATCAGACGAGGCAGAGCTTGCCCGCCGTTTTTAAAAAAATGGCGGGAGGCGCGAGCAGGCAGGAACTCCTGGAGGGGGTTTGGCAGGAGTTTGCACCCTGCCCGCCGGAAGAGTTGATCGACGAATTTGGACGCCGGCTGCTCGAACTGCGCGCAAACCTCAGGACAAGGCCAAATGAGTTCAAGACCCGCCTTTCGGTCCTGATCGAGATCATGGGGGAAGTCGCGCTCAAAAAGGGCATACCTGCCGCGGTCTTCTACCCCGGCCTTGCTGAAAAGCTCCTGGTCGAGGCTCCGGTTGCGCTCCCGCCCAAGCAGGACGCCAAGGCCAGGGTTCTCGAGGCGGCTCTCGAAGTCTTTTCCCAAAAAGGCTTTCACCCCGCCACCATGGACGAAATCGCCGAAAAAGCCGGGGTGGGAAAAGGGACCCTCTACCGCCATTTCGAGACAAAGGAAAAACTTTTTGCCGAACTCGTGCGGTTGAGGCTCGAAGAACTCGAGGGCAACGCCGTAGCCGTGATCGACGGAAGCGACGACGTACTCACGATGATTTCCAAATACATCACGGTTTATTTCGAATTCTTCGATCAGAACCAGCGGCTCTACAGGCTGATCATGAAGGAAGACCTCGATCTAGGCGAGCATTCCCCCGACCAGTACTTCAAGAAGGTGATGCGGGCCGTTCCCAACCTGAAAAGGAAGGTCTACGAGGGGACTCAGCAGGGGATACTAAAGGACGTCGATTTTCAGACGGTTTTTTACGGGACCATGGGTTTTGCGCACGGCGTGATCCAGAAATGGCTCGCCAGGGATTGCTGCTATCCGCTCTCAGACGAGATCTCCGGCGTGCTGGAAGTTTTGTTCCACGGGTTCGTAAAGACCGACCAAAGCACCGGCGCCCCCGGTCCGGCGAAGCGCGGCGCCAAAAAAGGGTTTGAAAGTGTTCTTCGGCTAAAACAAAAAGATGGAGAAACCATCAGAAACCAAAGGAGGATTAAATGAGCATGACTGCGGAACAGACCAAAATAATCAATATCATTGCCAACCAACTCGGAGTCGACAAGGAAATGGTGACTGCCGGGGCAAATATAGTCGACGATCTGGGAGCCGATTCCCTCGACGTCGTGGAACTGGTGATGGCGCTCGAGGAAGCTTTCGATACGGAAATTCCGGACGAAGAGGCCGAAAAGATCCGCACGGTTCAAGACATCTTCGATTACATGGAAAAAAAAGCGGCATAACGAAACAGGCGTGAAGCAGGAAGCATGCGCCACCATGCTTCCTGCTTCACGCTTTTCGCTCCCCACCCCACTCCACTCCAGCCTTCCGGGGGTTACCTTTGACCTGCCTGCCGGTTCTATCCTCAGTCGAGCGAGCAGCGGCCAAGAGCGGCTCGGTCCTGTTCCACCCGGACCGGATTGAGCCTGCGATCTCCCGCTGGGGGCACACCGTGCCCGAATCCATGTCATGGGAACACCCCTGCCATTTTTTCGACGGCTCGGAGGAGACCGTCCGATGGATTTTCACCCTCGATATTTTGAATCACTGCTTCTGGCCCGACAGGGGTAATCCCGCCTGGTCTGTCCTCTACAAAGGGGAAGCCTACTCGGGGTACTGGGGTCTTGCCTCGGCGCTAAAGCGCGCGAGGGAAAGCGGGGTCCCGGTGAGCGAGCCCGGGTTTCTTTCAACCATCGGCGAAAGCGAACTTAGACAAATTCTTTCGTTTCATGGGCCAGGTGATCGTGGTCCGGGCTCGGGGGAAGAAATCCCCATGTTTTCGGAAAGATTAAAGAACCTTCGCGAGGCCGGATCGATAATCCTGTCCGGGCTCGGGGGGGACATAACGGCCCTTTTGCACGCCGCATCGGGCAGCGCGGAGAGACTGGCCTGTCTTATCGTTTCCCATTTCCCAAGCTTTCGCGACGAGGCCGCGTACAAGGGAGAAAAAGTCTTTTTCTGGAAAAGGGCCCAGATTTTTGTTTCCGACGTCTTCGCCGCCTTCGGTGGAAAGCAGTGGGGCAAGTTCGAAGACATGGACCGGTTGACGGCTTTTGCCGACTACAAGCTGCCGCAGGTGCTGCGCGAACTGGGGATCCTATCCTACCGGCCCGAACTCGCCACGAGGATCGAGGCCATGGAGCATCTCGAAGCGGGTTCGCAGGAGGAAGTGGAAATCCGGGCAATGACCGTGTGGGCAGTCGAGCGCTTAAGGGAAGAATTCCTTCGCCGGGGAAAAACTCTCACAAGCCCCCAGATCGACGGCTGGCTCTGGGGCCTGGGACAGATGGATAATTTCCGTAAACACCCCTACCACCGCTGCCGGACGATTTATTACTGAAGGCTGAACGGCAAAAGCCAATATCACGCAGAGGCGCAGAGGCGCAGAGAAAAGCGAGTTTCAAACCGATCGAAAAGGCGACGGTAAATGGGGGTTATGCTTCGGTTGAGGCCGGAAATGTGACGATGAAGTTAGAGCCTTCGTTTTCCAGGGTCTCGACCTCCAGGGTTCCGTCGTAGTCCTGGACGATTCCGCAGCTTATGGAAAGCCCCAGGCCAGTTCCCGTACCGACCCGCTTCGTAGTGAAAAACGGCTCGAAGATCTTTTCCAGAAGCTGCCTTGGAATCCCTATCCCGGTGTCCGCCACCTCAACCCGTACCTTCCCGTCGATAAGACCGGTTCTTATATAGATTTTCTTTTCCGGGGTGTGGAGCGATTTTTCGAATTTATCCTGGATGGCGTCCCTGGCGTTTACGAGAAGATTGATAAAGACCTGCTCCAGCCTGTTGGTGTTGGCGAAAACCGGGGGGAGATCCGGCTGGAGATCCTTTTCCACGTCGATGTCCCTATGCCTCAACTGCTGCATGAAGAGCGCAAGGGACCTGTTGACGGCATCGTTGATATCGACCATTTCTCCTTTTACCTCGGACTTTCGCCCGAATTCGAGGAGGTGGCAGATTATCCCCGAAGCCCTGTCCACGTTGCTGTCGATTTCCTCGGCCATCGCCTCGAGGATTTCTTCCCTGATCCGCTCGCCCTGCCGGATCTTCTTTGCGATGAAGCTGCTGGCCGTCTTCATCACCGAGAGCGGTTGATTGAGTTCGTGGGCGATAGCTGTGGCCATCTCCCCGAGGGTTGCCATCTTGCCCGCCTGTATGAGCTGCTGTTCGACAAGGAGCCACTTGGTGATGTCACTGGTGGTGATAAGAAACGCCGCCTCCCCCGCATATTCCGCGTGGGATATGCGAATGTTCACGTATATGGACGGTCCGTACCGGGTGACGTGGCGGACGTGGTTCATCGTTTCGGCCCGCCTGATGTCCCGGGCAAAATCGCGGTTTTCATCGGGTTCGAAAAGATCGGTGAACGGCTTGTGCAAAACGTCCTCTCTGCGGTAGCCGTACACGCCGAAAACCATGTCGTTGCAGTCGATGATTTTGAGGTCGCGATCCAGGAGGAAGGTTGGGTTGGGAACATTGTTGAAGAGTTCCCGGTACTGCTTTTCCCATCTACTGATCCGGTCTTCGAGTTTTTTCCGCTCGGCCGCGTCCACGCTCGTCTCCCTCACAGCACCAGGACATCAGCCTGGAGACAGTCCAGTTTTTGGTCTTGACGGCACATTCCATAACGGCCGGGGCCGCCACCGCCGCACGCTTTGGCGTACGGCGAGGCGGCCCTCGAAGGAGCAGGACCAAGGCAGCAGGTCAAGGCCGAATAAATCGAGCAACTTTTACGATAATTCCAGGGCGGCATCCAACATGGCCATAACCTGCCTGTCGCCGTAGCCCCGGACAACCGAGGCGGAGTTCGGACATATGGCGGCACACGCCCCGCACCCCTGGCAAGCGAGTTCGTCGATCACAATCGAATCGGGCTCTTCGCTCCGGGTCCGCGCGCCATAGGGGCAGGCGGGAATGCATCTTTCGCAAAGAGAACACAAACTTTTGCGCACCCCGGCGACGACGGAGCCGGCCTGGACCTCTTCCCGGCTAAGCGTTACCAGAGCCCGCTGGGCGGCGGCCTGCGCCGTGGCTATTGCTTCGGCAATCGAGCGGGGGGAGTGCGCGAGACCGCACGCGAATACCCCGCGTTTTTTCGAGTTTACCGGCTGCCATTTGTATTCGGCCTCGTGGAAGAACCCGTCTTCGTTAAGCTCGATCCCAAAAGAGTCCGCGAGCCCGTAAAGGTCGTTTGGCACGATGCCGGTGCTAAGGACCAACAGGTCGGGTTCGAGCACGATATCTCTTCCAAGGATGTGGTCACGGGCGGAAATCCTGACCTGTCCCCCCTCTCCTATGGAAACCCGGGGTTTTGCCTCGGGCGCATACCGGATGAAAATGACGCCCTCCTGCCTCGCTTTGGTGTAATAGGCCTCGAGGAAACCATAGGCCATGACGTCCCGGTAAAAGACGAAGACCCGGGCATCGGGGTTTTCCTTCTTGATGCGCAAGCTGTTTTTTAGAGCAGACGAACAGCAAACGCGGCTGCAGTAGTTTCTGCCCTCCTCGCGCGAACCCACGCACTGGATCATGGCGACAGTATCGAGCCCCGCGGCGCCACCTTTTCCAAGGCGCGCCTCCAGTTCGTGCATGGTCACGACCGCTTCGCTTTTCCCGTACCAATATTCCAGCGTTCCCGCCTCTTTTCCGCCTGTCGCAAGTATCGTCACGCCGTGGTCGAGCCGCTTTGTCCCACCCTCCCCGGTCTCTATCGTGGTGAGAAAACCCAGGCCTTCGTGAGGCGCCGAACCTACGACCCGCGCCTGCGTGTAGACGGAAATATTCGCGTTCGCCAGGACATCGGAAACCATCTTTTCGACCAACCCGGCAGTCTGGACGCCATCGACAGTGCGGTCGATACTACGCACAAGCCCGCCAAGGGCCACCTCTTTTTCAACGAGATCCACCTTGAACCCGTGGTCGGCTATGGCCAACGCGGCGGTCAAACCCGAGACGCCCCCACCTACGACGAGCGCTTTGCGTATCACGCCAAAGGACCTCGTGGGGCTTGGATCGGCGCCTTTGAGCCTTACGATCGACATTTTCATCGCGGACTCGACACGAGCCGACACAAGTGAGGGGTCCGCCTGGCCGCCCCGATAGGCCGAAGTGTAAATATCGACCACGTCCATAAGGCCCGCGGAAAGCCCGGTCTCTTTTGCCAGCTCGAGAAGCATCTTCCCGTACAGGCAGGGCATACAGGCCCCTATCGACACCATGTTGCAGCCGCTTTCCCGCACGTTTTGCAAAAGCGCCTTCCTGCCGGAAAGCGTACAGACCCTGTCGACATTAAACACACGGAGCGAGGGATCCCATTTAACGAGGCTTTTCCCAAGCGAATCGAGGTCAAGGCCCCCGGCAAGCGAGCTTCCGCACGCGCAAAGGGCAACTCCAAGCCTTGGCAATTCCCTGGATACATCCTGAAGGGCCGCCCCATTGCCTTTGGAGTCAACGGGGGCACCGCCCTTGGAGCGAATCACCCTGGAAGCTTCAAGGGAAGCCGAACCGGCGAGGATGACCGACTCGGAAATGTCTCGCAAGCCCGGGAATGACCCTCCGGCAAAAACGCCTTCCCTGGTGCTCCTGGTCTGGAAGATGTCGTCGGTGCGGCAAAACCCGGCCGGGTTGAGCTCTATTCCGGCCGACTGGGCAAGGTCCTTCGTGCCTTTGGCCGGTCTTTGGCCCGCGGCCAGGACCACCATGTCGAAGACTTCCTCGCACTGGACGCCATCGGCATCGACGAAGCGTAGAGTAAGCGACCCGTCGGCCCGCGCTTCGACCGTATGGACGCGGCTCCTTATGAACCGGACCCCCGATTCCTTTTCGGCCAAATCCCGGTAGCGCTGGAAATCTTTGCCGAAGGTTCGCATGTCCATGTAAAAGATGGCGGTATCGGCCTCCCCCCCCGATTTTTCCCTGGCCAGCATCGCCTCCTTTATGGAAAACATGCAGCAGGCCGAAGAACAGTAATCCGCCTTTTGACCCAGATCTCTAGACCCCACGCACTGGAGCCAGGCGATTTTTCGAGCGGGCTTCCCGTCGCCCGGACGAATGAGCTTGCCTTCGCCCGGCCCGGCGCCGCTCACCAACCGTTCGAACTGCAGGCTGGTCACGACGTTTGGCAGATCGTAGCCAAAACCGTCCGAACTCTTGGCCGGCTCGCAAAAATCCGAGCCGGCGGCCATAATGACCGCGCCGACCTCTATCACGCGCCCGGTCACCGTCACCGTGCGCTCGTACTGCTGGACGACCTTGGCAGCCAGCGCCTCGATATCGAAAGGCTTCATCAGGTAATCGTTAGCGCCGAGTTTCATCCCCTGAACAGCGGTTTCCACCGTGGCATAGGCTGTCATCATCAACACGGGGAGGTCCTGTTTCATTTCCCTGATGATCTGCAGGGCCTCGACCCCGTCCATTCCGGGCATCTTCACATCTAGGATCACAAGGCCGTAGTCGTTTGCAGAGACAAAATCGATGGCTTCGGCACCCGACTCGGCCATGTCGACGCTAAAGCCTTCCATCAGGAGCCATTCCTTGAGCGAATCGCGAACCACCAGTTCGTCGTCCACCACAAGGATTCTGAAGGCGCGCCGGGCCTCAGACCTGAGATTTATCGCGCCGGTGGGGCAAACCTTCTCGCACTCCCCGCACCGCGTGCAGGCGGCGATATCGATCGTGTAGCGGTTGGGGATGTTGTGCGGGACCGGAAGATAGACCGCCTTGCGCATGGTCAGGCCCTCGTTGAACTCATCGGGCACCTCGACCGGACAAGCGGGCGAGCAGCGGCCGCATCCGATACACTTTTCAGCATCGATAAAAGAGGGCGCCGAGTCCAGGGTCGCCTTGAAATTTCCAGGCTCCCCTTCGAGCGCCGTCATCTGCGTGCCGGGCAGCACCTCGATATTTTCGTGGAACAGCCCTTTTCTCAGGCAGAACTGGGAAGAAGCATCGCGCCCGATCGTCGGGAGCATCTTGCACATACCGCAGTGGTCGGTTGGGAACTGGTAATCCAACTGGCTGAGGATACCACCGATGTGCGGCGATTTGTCTATGAGGAAAACTCGGTAATTCATTTCAGCCAGGTCCAGGGCCGACCGGATCCCACTGATCCCGGCCCCGATCACCAGGGCTGAACCGGTTTTTGTTTCCATTTGATTACCTCTCGTCCTAATCCTTTCCACCCGTTACCTCAGAGAATTCCTTCTCGCCAAAGACGGACAGGGGAGGCTCTTGTTCGAAACTCGCGCCAGCGGAGTAACCGAAAGCCTTCTGAACGCCATGGGCAACGGTCCGGAACAGCTCCATCACCGGCACTTCGTTGGGGCAGGCGTTTGAGCACTGCCCGCAGCCAATGCAGGCCGCACTCATATGCGCGAGACGCGTCAGATGGTAAAAGACGGTGTCCGTCGGCATTTTAAGGGCGCCTCTGCGTTTGGCCCAGCGCATATACTGCGCCGGTTCATGATCGAACACATCGGTTGTAAAGACACACTCCCGGCAATAGCAAACCGGGCAGGCAACCCTGCAGTTGTAGCAGTTGACGCAGTTGCCAAGGTAGCTCATGAGCTTTTCGACTTCGGAGACAGCAGCCCCGGTGTCATCAAACATCCGGTCGCGGTATAAGACGCGCTCGGCAACAAGTGCGGAAAGCGCGCTCCGCCTGCTCTCGGGCAGCTCTCCGGCATCCTCGATGCCCAGTGTTTGAAGGACCCGCCCCCCCTTTTCCGTATTCGGGATAAGGAGAAGTGTTTCTTCGATGTTCGTTCCAAGAAGGCCGATATTGATATCGGCTATGTCGGAGACCGGACGCTCGCACGACTTGCATGCGGGAGAGATGTCCACGCCTTCGGCCTTGGTCCCCTTCCCGGCCGAAATGTTCCGGTGGAAAGCAAGAGTCGATTCGGCACCGGAGGCCGAGGCGGCAACCCGCGAGTAATCGGTGTTGCCGTAGGCCCCCAGGCAGTCGACGCCAATCAGGAGGACGTTTTCCGCGTTGCCCTGCTTTAGTTTTACCAGTTCGACAAAAGCCCTGATCTCGCAGGGCCGCATCACGGCGGCAATCGGCTCGTCGAGGGTCTTTCGGGTTAGCCGGGACAACATCCTCGCCGCATTTAGCGGGAAAGCGGGCGCCAGGGGATCGGCTCCGCCGAGCTTTTCGGGATCGGTCACCAGTACTGGCATGACCGTGTTTTTCATCGGAAGCCGCTGCTGGACCATCACCGCCTCAACAGTTCCCTTTTCCAGCAGCAGTTTCAGGAAATCCTGGAGCGAAGAGACCGGATCGCGGTCCTTTACGGTTATTTTCCCTGTCTTGGACATAAGCTTTACTCCGGGTCGCCGGGGGGTCTTCTACAAAACCATCCGGGTGCGCAAATCGTTCTGGCCGAGCATTTTGACCTCGGCCGTCATCTGTCGTACGGTCTCCGCGAAATCGATTCCCTCGCTGGCGCCGATCCAGGTCATCTTCAACCTGCGCTCGTCAAAGCCGAACTTTGGAAGGATTTCCTTCAAAAGCTTCATCCTCCGCCGGGCTTTCAGGTTGCCGTTGATGTAATGGCAGTCGCCCGGGTGGCAGCCGCTGACCAAAACGGCGTCGGCCCCCTCCAGGAGCGCCTTGATGATGTATTTGGGATCGATCATCCCCGTGCACATCATGCGCACCATGCGCATGTTAGGAGGCTGAACAAGCCTCGATGTCCCCGCAAGGTCCGCGGCGGTATACGTGCACCAGTTGCAAACGAACGCAATGATTGTAGGCTCGTACTCGGCCATTTATTCCTCCCATGACACAGATCCGGTGTCCGTTCGAAAAACCGCTCAGCGCGACACCGAGGGTCTCGGAACGGAAACTATCTAACACACTTGGTCTAGAATCCCATCTATCTCCGCCAGCACCTGCCTGGGCGAGAAATGCTTTACGCGCGCCGCGCCGCTCGGGCAAAACCCCGAGCAGCTTCCGCACCCCTTGCAGACAGCCTCGTTCACCTCTGAAATCCCCTTGCGCTCGTTGAAATCGATTGCCGAATAAGCGCAGAGTTTTATGCAGGTCTGGCATCCTATGCATATCTCGGGGTCGATCCAGGAGGTAACCGGGGAGACCTCGACTTTACCCCTTGCCGACAGGGCCAGCGACTGGGCGGCAGCCCCCGAGGCATGCGATACGGTGTCGGGGATATCTTTTGGCCCCTGGCAGACGCCGGCGAGAAAAATGCCGTCGGTAGCCGTGGAAACCGGCCCAAGCTTCGGGTGCTCTTCCAGGAAAAACCCGTCCGCACCCTGGTTGATTCCAAAAATGCGCGCGATTTCCGGAGCGTTCTTCCGGGCTTCGATTGCGGTGCACAAGACGACCATATCGACGGGAACCTTCACCATGAACCCGCTAAGCGTATCCTCGCCTTTTATGATCAGTTTCTTCTCTCCCGAACCCGACACTTCCTCGGTGATCTCCCCCGGCTTGCCCCGCACGAAGTTGATCCCTTCCTTCTGCAACCGCCAGTAGAACTCTTCGTAACCTTTCCCGTAACACCTCATATCGATATAGAAGTTGTGGACCTCCGTATCGTGGCCCGCTTTTTCCTTTATGAGGTGGCCGTACTTTAGAGCGTACATGCAGCAGACGCGCGAACAGTAGGCGTGGTTATTGACGTCCCGGCTTCCAACGCAGTGGATGATGGCGACACTTTTGGGCTTTTTGCCGTTTTTCATTACAATTTGCCCGCCAGTCGGCCCCACCGCATTGTTGAGTCTTTCAAACTCCAGCCCGGTGTACACCTCGTCATAACGGCCGTACCCGTAGATTTTCATCCGGGAGGCTTCCATGGTGTCAAAGCCGGTGGCAAGGATGATCGAGCCCACCTGGAGTTCGAGCTCTTCAGCGCGAACCGAATGGTCCACCGCGGCCCGCTCGCAAGCACGCACACATTCCCCGCATTCGGAACAGACCCCGCAGTTGAGGCACCTGGCGGCCTCGACCATTGCGGCATCCTCCGACAGGCCAAGGTTTACCTCGGAAAACGAATTCCTTGCCATCTCGGGCTTCGAGCATGTTTACCGAAGCCCTGGGAACGCGCACCATATTCTTTGGGATCTCGCTCCAGCCGGACTGTTTTTCCTCCACGGCCAAGGAGTCTTTGGACTCAAGCTCCTCACCGCGCAAAAATCTGTCTATTGCCTCAGCCGCTTCGCGGGCGGCGCCGACCGCTTCTATCACTGTCGCCGGGCCCATCACCGCGTCTCCGGCGGCGAAAACATCGGGGGCCGAGGTTTGCCCACATCCAACGGAGGCCACAATTCTGCCGCGCCTGCCCACTTCAAGGCCCGAAGCAAGGCAGCAATCCGAATCCGGTTCCTGCCCGATCGCCGGAATGATCGCGTCGCACTCCATGACAAAGTCTGTCCCTTCCAGGGGAACAGGCCGCCTGCGCCCGCTTTCATCAGCGGGGCCGGGGGCGGTTTTTAGGCAGCGAAGCCCGGTCGCTTTGCCGTTAGAGCCTTCGACGGCGACAGGGGCGGTAAGATAGCTGATCTTAATGCCTTCGAGGAGCGCCTCCTCGATCTCCTCCGCGTATGCGGGCATCTCCTCCCGCGTCCTGCGGTAAACGATGGTGACCTCTTTGCTTCCGAGGCGAAGCGCGGTTCTTGCGGCATCTATCGCAACGTTGCCGCCGCCAAGAACCAGCACCCGGTCTCCGGGCGACTTGCGGGCGCCAAGGCTGGTTTGCCGCAAAAGGTCCGTTGCCTGGATGATTCCGCTGAAATCCCGCTCTCCGGCAATGTTTAATTTGAGCGGCTTGTGGGCGCCGATACCAAGAAAAATCGCCTTAAAACCGTTTTTACGGAGGTCCTCCAGGGTAAAATCGTCCCCGAGCCTTTTTCCGGTCTCAAGGGAAATTCCCAACCGCAAAATGTTGGAAATCTCAGTGTCCAACACCTCAGGGGGGAGCCGGTAGTCGGGGATTCCGACTTTTAGCATTCCGCCCGGCTCCGGCAGGGCCTCAAAGATACTGACCCCGTAGCCTTTAAGCCTCAGATAATATGCGGCCGTAAGGCCCGGCTGGCCCCGAACCTATCACCGCCACCCTCTCGGGCCTGTCCTCGATCGGGGGCACGGGGATATCTTCGGGCCCTACCCGGTCGGCGGCAAAGCGTTTGAGCTCTCTTATCGAAAGCGGCAAGTCCACATCCGATCTGCGGCAATTGGACTCACAGGCATGAGGACAAACCCTGCCAAGAACTCC
>CAWEZA010000044.1:0-22196 GCA_963813125.1 uncultured delta proteobacterium
GGGCGTGGCAGGGGCAGGACAAAATCGTAGCCGTATACAATGTGGAAGTTGCGCCCGACATGTCGCGGATAAGGGAAAAGATCGCCCTGATCTTTCCGGGTGAAACCGGTCTGCGGGTCACAGCGGGCAACGAGTCGGTGACCCTTTCGGGGACCGTTTCAAGCGCCCCCGTCATGTCGCGGATCGTCGATCTTGCCAAAGAGTACTCCGAAGGCAAGCCGGTCATAAACCTGGCCAGAGTCTCCGGGATCCAGCAGGTCATGCTCGAGGTTCGCGTGGCCGAGATGGACAGGAGCCTGACCAAGCGCTTGTCACTGGATTTTGTCGCAACGGCGGGCAGCAGCATCGGCACGAGCGTGCTTGGAAGCCTTGCGACTCTAAGCGGCGGAGCGGGCCAGAGCGGCTCGGTCGCTGGACTCGGCGCAACGGTCGCCTCCACCGCCAACTCTCTTTTCCATATCTCCGGGGGCACCGTGTCGTGGACCCAGTTCATAGACGCCTTGAGAGAGGACGGCCTGGTGAAGGTCCTGGCCGAACCGACGCTTCTGGCCATGAGCGGGCAGACCGCGAGCTTTCTGGCGGGAGGACAGTTTCCTGTGCCCGTCCCCCAGGGCCTCGGCACCGTGGGCATCCAGTATAAGGACTACGGGGTGCAGCTCAAGTTCACCCCTACCGTCCTCGAAGACGGCAAGATCAGCATGAAAGTTCACCCCGAGGTGTCCGAGCTCGACTATAACAATGCGATCACCATCGCCGGCACCACGGTCCCGGCATTGACCGATCGGGGCGTGGAAACCGTGCTCGAGCTCGGCGACGGGCAAAGCTTCGCCATCGCCGGGCTTTTGCAGGACAACATAATCGAAACCGTTGACAGGTTTCCCGGGCTCGGGAGTTTGCCGGTCCTGGGGCCGCTTTTCCGGAGCAGCAAGTTCCAGAGAAACGAGACGGAGCTGATAGTGATTGTCACGCCGCACTTAGTGAAGCCCCTGGATATGAGGAACCAGCCTCTTCCGACCGACAATTACAGGGAGCCAAGCGATACGGATTTCTTCCTGAACGGTCTTTTGCAGGGGTGCCAGGCGCCAAGCCCCCCTCCTGTTTGCCAACCGGGGGGGCAAGGACTGGACGGACAATTCGGGCATGCATTGCCGAGATAAACAACAACCAAGCAAAATCGAATCGGCCGTGAAAAGCGGTAACGGTTTACGCCACATTCTCCGATACATATTTAAGAGGACACTACTTGAAAAATAGGGGAGTCAGGATGAAAGGCAAAACGGCAATAATGGCAATAATGGTCGTACTGACGCTAGCCGCCTTCACCTCTTCGGCGTCTGCCGGTTTCTGGTGCCTGGACGCCTGCAAATGCACGCCAAGGGACGACTTCGGACGCGCGTTCATGATGGCAAAAGACGGCCAGATTGCCAATCCCGACGCAGGGAGGGACTCCGGCCCGGTAGAGGGTCTCGACGGGCGGGCGGCTGTAAAATTAATGCAGTCCTATGTCGATGGCTTCAAATATAAAGCGGCGGCGACCGGCGGCGGTATTACCTCCTTTGCTATATCGTCTAGCCCTGGCGGGTCTGCGCCTTGACGACGCCCACCCCCGGCGACGGTATGAGGGAAACAAGTTAGGAATGGGCGAAGACTTTTATGAGACCTGCTGCAGGTGCATATGCCAATCGGTCCAAAAGCGCCCGTGGAGCGGCCATGGTGGAATTTGCCCTGGTGCTTCCAGTGTTCATATTTCTTCTGTGCGCGATTTTTGATTTCGGGTGTTACTTCTTCACGCAGCATACGCTGCAGTGGGCAACCCGCGAAGGGGCGAGGCTGGGGCTGGTGGGAGGCACGGTGACCGGTTCGAGCGGAAATCAGCTTTCGACCACACAATCGATAATTAACACGATAGACAATTATGCCGGCGTGGCCGTCAATACTTCAGCACTTCAGATCAGCATCTTCCCGCTAACGTCCTCCTATGTGAACCCCACGGGCTGGCAGACCGAGCAGGACGCGGGTGCTCCCGGGGATTACATGCGGGTGGTCACACAATACACGTACCAGTTTATTACCCCTTTTATCGCCTATTTTTTTTCGAACGGCAGCATTGTGATCCAGTCGGAAGCGACTTACCGGAATGAACAGTTTTGAACGGGTTCAACACTTTCGCAGAGGGCGGCTTATGCCTGTCAGAAACAGCAGGGGAACAGCCATGGTGGAATTTGCCCTTATTTTGCCGGTCCTTCTGGTGCTGGGCTTTGCCATCGTCGATTTCGGCCTGCTCATCCAGGCGCGGCTCATCATCACCAACGTCGCCCGGGAGGGCGGAGATTCGCCTCCCGGTTCGACACGACCACTACAACTGAAAACGATCTGATCACCATGCTCCAGTCGTCGGCTACGCCCCTCAACTTGAGCGGGTCAGGCAAGATATGCATTACGAACATTGTGGCCGGGTCGTCGGCGGCAAGCACCGCTCCCTCGATCAGCACCTCGACCCCGCAGCTTTGCTCGGGCAGCCTTACAGCGGCGTCGAGCGGCATAAGCAGCGGGGCACAATATCTCGGGCTCACCCAGGCCATGTATAATCACCTGGTTTTCAACACGGCAAACAATGCCCCGGATATAAAGGGCGTAACGGTTGTCGAAGTGTTCTACAGTTATACGCCGATCACTCCGCTTTCGACATTGATCCCGGGTGTCCTGGGCACGGCAACCGTCATCAGCGGCGAGGCGGTGTTTTGCACTGTGCGGAACTCGACGGGAGGGTAGCTATGGGTGGCTTTATCGGTGACCAAAGAGGCTCGATCATCGTCATTTTCGCACTGATCCTGGTCGTGCTGGTGGGTTTTACCGCGCTGGGGATCGGGGCCGGCCAATGGTATCTCACCCAGGCGGAGCTTTCCAAGGCTGTCGATGCTGCTGCCCTGGCATGCGCGGCAAACCTTTCCAACCCGAACGTCACTGTCGCCACCCTGGTGCGGGACTTCGGAACGCAGAACTTTATGAACGGATACCTTGGGACGCCCACGAGCGGGACCGGGGAGGTGACTTTCACTGCGGCCCAGTCCGGCGATCAGGTGACCGGCTGACCGGCCAGACAAATGCCAGTTCCATTTTGACCAGCGTCTTGGGGATCAGCAATGTCGCGGTAAACTCGGTCGGGTTCGCGGTGATGAATCACGTGCAAATCATGCTGGTCCTCGACAACTCCGGGTCTATGGCCGGAAGCCCGATCAGCGACTTGAAGTCCGCCGTCGATACGTTTATGACCTATTTCGAGGACACGGAGACACAGGCGGTTAACAAGATCGGGCTCGTAAGTTTTGCCACCAACGTAACTCTTGATTGCCCTCTTGAGTACAACTACTATAACACGATTGTAAACGCCACCAGCGGCCTGCAAGCAAGCGGCGCCACCAACTCGGAGGATGCTCTCAACCAGGCGGGACAGCAGTTGCCGGACCAAAGCCAGGTCGACTCGGCAGACCGCACTCCCCAATTTATTATCTTCTTTACGGATGGGCACCCGACAGCTTTCACCAGTACATTCAAAACGAACGGAAATTCCAGCACTCAGATTTGCGTCAGTTATGGCAATTGTGACAGCAATTCAGATACGGCGTGTGGATTGCTCTCCCCGACCGCCTCGGATGTCAACAGCTCCAGTCCGTCGTGTACGGATGCCTCTCCGACGGGGGACGGACTGTCCGTTGGTCAAACAGTTTGCGTGTCGGGGCGCAACAACCAGGGCTACGCAAACACCAGGTGGGGCTCCTTTGCCTCATACCCGATCTCCAGCCTCGGCGCCGAAGCATACCCGACCTATTGCAACGTCAATACTTCCCTGCTAAACGGTCAGAACGGGTATATCTGCCAGACGGCCTACCAGATGGCTGTCGATAATGTTACCGCTTTGAAGAATAGATACGTGGTTTTCTACGCGATTGGACTGGGCAATGAAATAAATACAACGTTTCTGGGTCAGGTGGCCAGCGGTAGCGACTATCTTTTCATCGCGCCCGATTCCAGCCAGCTGCAGTCCATTTTTAGCGCGATCGCACAGGATATCAAGCTGCGCATGGTAAAATAGTCCCGGATGAGGGAATGAGAATTTATAATGGCTAAGAGTATCGTACATGTAAGGATCGAGACCAGGTCAAGCCGGTTGCGGGAGACGCTGGGGCAGATCGTCAACTCCACCGATGGGTTCCGCCTTCGCGGCGCTGACGATAACGGCCCCTTCGATCTGCTCATACTGGAACTGGGGCAGGACGTCGAGCGGGAATTCCAGATCGTCCAGTCGTTTACCAGTCTTGGAACGGTCAAAGAAATATTTCTTACCGCGACGCAGCCCGATCCCGCGGTGCTGCTGCGGGCTTTGAGGGAGGGCATAAAGGAGTTTTTCCCTCAGCCCGTAAACGAACAGGAAGTGCGGCAGGCCCTCCAGAACTTCAAACAGCGGCGCGACACGGAAAAGGAGAGCACGAGAAAGGAAAGGATCGGGCAGATAATCAACGTGGTGCCCAGCAAGGGAGGCGTCGGCAACACCACTATAGCCGTAAACCTCGCTATAGACCTGGCTCAGCTGAACAAGAAGCGCTCGGTTGCCATCGTCGATCTGAACCTGCTTTTCGGGGAGGTCCCGCTTTTCCTCGATATTAGGCCTTCTTTCCACTGGGGAGAGGTCGCAAGGAACATAACGCGCCTTGACGCCATGTTCCTTATGAGCGTTCTTCACCGGCATTCCTCCGGGGTCTATGTGCTTCCCGCCCCGAGCGAATTGAACGCGAGCCATTATCTTTCGGCGGATATCGCCGAAAACCTGCTGACGGTGATGAGGTCGGTTTTCGACTACACGGTGATAGACTCGGGCCTTACTACCGACGATATCGCCTTGAGGGTCCTCGAGCTGTCCAACACCGTGCTGGTTACCTCCATACTGAGCGTTCCGTGCCTGACCAACCTCAACAGGCTCTCCCGCCTTCTCCACGACCTGGGGTTGATATCCGATGACAGTGTCAGGCTTATCGTAAACCGGGATCTCAAAGACTCCCATATTTCGTTCAAGGACGCGGAGGAATCCGTCCGGATGAAAGTCGCCTGGAGGATCCCGAACGACTTTTCGACAACGATGTCCGCCATCAACCAGGGCAAGAGTCTAAACGAGGTGAACATGAATTCGCCGGTTGCGCGCGCCATTAGGCAAATTGCGGTGGATTTGACGGGGGAAAAACCGGTCGAAGAAAGAAAGGGTTCGTTTCTCAACAGGATTTTCAAGAAATGACGAGCCGGTGGCATTGGTAAGAGCAAAAGAACGGTTGCCAATCCCAGGGGGGAACCCGTTCGCTGCGCGCCAGGCATCGGTGCCGGAGGAAATCGTGAATTTGTTCAATCGATCGTCCAAAAGTTTCGGCAATCCTTCAGACAATAATTCCTCCCGGCCGGAGGCGGCCGCTTTTTCTCAACGGCCCATGCCAAGACGGGGACGAATGCGTTCCAGGGTCCCCAACGAATATTACGAACTCAAGACCAGAATACACGACCGGCTCTTGGATTCTCATGGACCTTTCGCTTCTGGACACCCTTGACCAGGACACCGTCAGGCCCCAGATCAGAAAGCTTGTCGAGCAGATGCTCGCCGAGGACAGGGACAGGGTTCCCCTCAATCAGGGCGAAAGGGAGTTGCTGTTTGATGAAATTCAGGACGAGGTGTTCGGCCTGGGGCCCCTCGAGCTGTTCCTTAAAGACCCCGCCGTCTCGGATATTCTGGTCAATAATTACCGCCAGATATACATCGAGCGCTTCGGCAAGCTGGAAGTAACCGAGGCCCGGTTCAAGGACGATCAGCACCTCAGAAAGATCATCGATAAGATCGTCACCGCCGTGGGCCGCAGGATAGATGAGGCTTCGCCAATGGTTGACGCGAGACTTCCGGACGGCTCCCGGGTGAACGCCATTATCCCGCCGCTTGCCCTCGACGGGCCGGCGCTATCGATCCGCCGGTTCGGCAAAGACGTGCTCGAGATGAAAGATCTCATAGCCTTCAAGACCGTAACCCCGGAGATCGCTGAAATACTTCGGGGAATTGTCAGGGCCAGGCTGAACATCCTGATCTCGGGGGGAACGGGCAGCGGCAAGACAACCCTGCTGAACACCCTTTCAGGGTTCATCCCCGAGGATGAGCGCATTATAACCATAGAAGACGCAGCCGAACTCCAGTTGAAGCAGGAGCACGTCGTGCGCCTGGAGACCCGGCCTGCAAACATCGAGGGCAAAGGGGAAATCAACCAGAGGGACCTGGTCAGAAATTGCCTGCGTATGCGCCCGGACAGGATAATCGTTGGGGAAGTAAGAGGCCGGGAAGCCTTCGACATGCTCCAGGCCATGAATACGGGACACGACGGCTCGCTCACCACCATTCACGCCAACTCGCCCCGGGACGCTCTCATGCGGCTGGAGACGATGATCGCCATGACCGGGGTGGAGATATCGAGCGATTTTTTGCGCAAATACATCAGTTCGGCCCTGCAGGTGGTTATACAGACCTCGCGGCTCGCCGACGGCACCAGGAAGGTCACGAGCATCCAGGAAATCACCGGCATGGAGGGCAACGTTACCTCGCTTCAAGAGATATTCTCGTTCGAGCAGACAGGGATAGATGCCGATAGAAGAGTGAAGGGAGTGTTCCGGGCCTCGGGGATCAGGCCTAAATTCATTGATAAGTTCCATTCGATGAGTATTTCGATCCAGGGCGGTTTGTTCGACCCGGGCAGAGAGTTCGAGATATAGTCTTTCGAAGAGGGGCATGCATGAACGTCTTAATAGTAGTACTGATTTTTGTCCTTTGTCTTCTCCTGATGGAGACGTTCCGTCATGCCTACATAAACATAACCAGGCCTGAACTGAAAACCGTCCGCAAGCGCCTCAAAAGACTTCCGTCCACTGCCCATGAACCGGACACGATCGACATCCTTCTTCGCCGGAGGCAGTATAGCGATATGCCGTGGCTTAACACCATCCTCCAGCATACCCCCGGCATAAGGAAGCTCGACGCCCTGCTCATGCAGGCCAATCTCGAATACAGCATCGGTTTTTTCCTGCTGCTCTCTCCCCTCCTTGCAATGTTCGGATACTTTGTCGTCCGCACGATGACAAGGGGCGGGGAGTTTTTGCCGCTTTTGGCCGCGCTCGCTCTGGGGTACGCTCCATTTGGCTGGGTGCTGCAAAAGAAAAATGCAAGGATGAAACATTTTGAAAAGCAGCTTCCAGATGCCCTGGAACTCATTGCCCGTACGCTTCGAGCCGGACAGCCCTTTGCCCAGGGGTTGAGCATTGCTTCCGAGGAATTCGACGACCCCATCGGGACCGAATTCCAACGAACTCTGGATGAGATAAATTTTGGCGTGGGGGTCCAGGACGCTTTGAGAAACCTTGCCGCAAGGGTCGACTGCCCCGACCTCAGCTTCTTCGTGGTAGCTGTGGCCATTCAGCGCGAATCGGGCGGAAACCTCGCCGAGATTATAGAAAATATCTCTCATGTGGTCCGGGAAAGATTCAAGCTGCTCGGAAAAGTCAGGGTCCTCGCAGCGGAAGGAAAGTTTTCGGGCATTGTCCTGTGCCTGCTCCCGTTCTTGATGGCCTTGCTGCTCTATATCGTAAACAGGGACTATTTTGTGACCTTTGTCGAAGACCCGGTAGGAAAAAAGATGATCTACACGGGCATTGGCATGATGTGCCTTGGAATCCTTGTTATGAGAAGAATAATTCGGATAAAGGTGTGAGTCGGATTCTGTCCGCCTGGTTTTTGTGTGAATTTGCTTCGGAGAGCGACAAATGTCACTGATTGGTCTTTTCCCGCTTGCATCCGCCTCATTGGTTTTTTTATCCATCGTGCTCTTCTACGTGGCGGTCAATAGCTACTCCCGCTCTTTGGCCCAACGCAAGAAAATGCTGGATAGGGTCCATGGCGCAGAAAGGGGGTTTACCCTGGAAGATGTGGCGATAAAGCCGGCCGTCAGTGAGTCGCCGGGCTTTCTGGGGGTAGTTCTCGATATCTTGCGTAAAGTTGGAAGGTTCGCCGCAAAGACCGACAAGAATGTCGATGTTAAAGGCAAACGCCTCGCCTTCCTGAGGGCGGGCATCCGTAGTGAAAACGCGCCCCTGACGTTCTGGGGAGCGAAGTACGTGTTGGGTGGGGCGCTCGGAGTGCTTTTTGCCTCCACCAGATCGACTTTCATGAAGGAGGCCAAGCTCCCGGTCACACTGCTTGTTGGCCTTTTCCTTGTGTCGGCCGGTTTCTATCTGCCCGATCTATGGCTGAGGTTTAAAACTTCGCGCAGGAAAGAGCGAATCCGCAACGCGCTTCCCGATGCTCTGGACCTTCTGGTCGTATGCGTGGAAGCCGGGATGGGGCTTGATCAGGCCATAAACCGGGTTGGGGAGGAAATGAAACTGACCTGCCAGGCGATCAGCGAGGAATTCAGGCTTTTCACCCTGGAGGTGCGGGCGGGCAAGGCGAAGCAGGACGCAATGAAAGGCCTGGCGCTTCGAACCGATCTCGACGACGTCGGCAGCCTGGCGACACTGCTCATTCAGGCCGAAAAATTCGGCACCAGCGTTGCCCAGGCGCTCAGGGTCTATTCGGATTCCTTCAGGACAAGGAGGGTCCAGCAGGCCGAAGAAATAGCGGCGAAGCTCTCGGTCAAAATGCTCTTCCCCCTGGGCTTTTTCATTCTTCCGTGCTTGCTCATAGTGGTCCTTGGACCCGTATCGCTAAAAATCTATCATCAACTCTCCACCCTAATCCCAAAGTAGGAGCGGCTTCCAGCCGCGAAGCACCTAAACCCCGCAACACAATCGATCTGTCCCCGTCCCACGATCTGGAACAGGCTGTAACTCGACGGGCTTACATCAAGATCAAGGCTGAACCGAATACCCCTGCGCAAAACTCCCTGGAGTGAGGCGAAAGAATTTGATATGTTGGAGCGTCCCCCCAGGTTTGTGATTTCGTTTCCGGGCCGCACGGCTTGGCGTTCAACGGAGTTTGTCTGATGATTGAGCGGTCGCTTGAGACTTTGCCCGCCCCGGGCGCGCGTGCGCTAAAGATTTTTTTTTGGTTCGCAATTCTGGCCTCGATCGCTTTCGGGGCTTCAGGTTGTGCCAATACGGCGAAGTCGGGCGCAGCCCAAACTGCTTATGCCGCAAGAATCGAGGAACAGAAAAAAATCCCCGCGCAGTTCCTCTACCCCAAAAAGCTTCCTCCAATGACCGACGATGACATTGAACGGCTGGGCGACAGCTACCTGCACCAGGGTAAGCTGGTCGAGGCCTTCACTCAATACGACAAACTGCTCCGGAAGCACCCCGACAACTGCGGCCTTCTCTTCAAAAGAGGCACGGTCTACCTGCTCAAGGGCCGCTTTCAGGAATCGCTCGCTGATTTTCGGGAAATTTTGGAGAAAGAACCCAATAATGCCGGCGCCCATGCCGGGGTAGGACAGGCGCTTTTCAGACTGGGTAGCCTCGAAGATGCCCAAAAAGAGTTCGAACTCGCCCTGGCGCTAAACGACAGGCTCTGGCTGGCGCACGATTTTCTGGGTATTATCTATGATTACGACCATCGGTACGACCTGGCTCTTCGGCAGTACCAGACAGCCATCGCGATAAATCCGGGCTGGGGGGCTCTTTATAATAACCTGGGTGTGTGCTGGTCGCTGCAGGGAAAATGGGACAAGGCGGTTGAAGCCTACGAAGATGCCATAAAGAGGGGCTATTCGGAACCCCAGTTGGGAAATAACCTTGGGCTGGCTCTCTGCCATGTGGGAAGGTACCGGGAAGCCCTCGCGGCATTCAAGCGTTCGGGAGACGAAGCCCAGGCCTATAACAACCTTGGGTCCTTTTATATGCGGAAGGGCCGGTACGCGGACGCCGTGGACGCTTTCCAAACAGCCTTAAGGCTCAGGTCAACCTTTTATCCCGAGGCCGGTGAGAATCTTAAAAAGGCCCGCGGCGCCGCTCTCGACCTGCAGATGTCGCTTGGTGGGTCCTCACCCAAACAGGCCGCGAAAAGCGAACCGGAGCAGCAACCCGTGGGGCCTCCCCCTGACGTCCGAATCGAAGGGGAAAATCTAAATTAGACCGGGTTTGGTCGGCTCAGATGAACATTTCCTCATAAAACTGATGGCTTGCGGTCCTGATGTGAAAAAATCCGTTCGAATATCCCTCTTGCTTGCTCTCCTGTGCCTTCTGTCGATTCTGTGTGCGGCGACCCCCGAGTGTGAGGGGAGTATAGCTTCAGGGCTAAGGGCCTACGAGCGCGGCTTTTATGCGCAAGCCTTTGAAAAATTCGCCCCCCTGGCGATGCGGGGCAATGTCAGTGCCCAATATTACGTGGGTTATATGTACCTCAACGGGCAGGGAGTGGCCCTGAATTACGCCCGGGCCTTCAAATGGCTTGGCATGGCGGCCGCGGGGGGAAATTCGAAGGCTCTGTTCCAGCTGGGTTTCATGTATTACACGGGCGTTGGGGCTCCATGCGACTATGCCAGGGCTGAGAAGTTGTTCTCCATGGCCGCCGGGCGGGGTGAATCAATCGCTGATTTTGCCTTGGGGCAGATGCGCTACGAAGGAAAAAACGGCCCTCGGGACTACGCCGGCGCGGCCGCTCATTTCCGAAAAGCGGCTGCGGGAGGCATAGTCGCCGCGATGAATAACCTTGGCGTCATGTATCAACACGGCTGGGGTGTCCGGCAAAGCCCGGTGGAGTCGGCCAAATGGTTTGGGATGGCCGCGCGCAAAGGCAGCGCCGAGTCTCAATACAAGCTCGGCCTTATGTATGCCGAGGGAAACGGGGTCGGCCGCGATTACGTTCTCGCCTATATGTGGTTAAGCCTTGCCGCGGCCGGGGGGAAAAAAATGCAGCCGCCTCCCGCGGCCTGGTTGCCCCCAGAATGACCGCCCGGGAGCTCGCGCGGGCAAAAGAACTGGCCGGGAAATGGCAAAAATCTGCCTCCTCCTCTAATTAGTGCCGGCGCACACGAGGGAAAAACAGGTTCTGCGGCTCGATTCCGCGGATGCTTAACGGGATTGTCTAGAAGTCATAAAATGGTTCGGAAGGCGAAGCTTCTTCCAGCAGTTCCAGCACAATTTCGGGCAGAAGTGCATCGAATTTTACGTTGACCGTGCAGTCTTCAAAAGGATGGAACTGGAGCCCGACAACTGTCCCGCATTGCTCGATATTTTGGAAAGAACCCATTTTGGGGTCGAAATAGCTGATGCAAAGCCTGTTTCCAAGCAGCCGGCCCGCGGCTTCTCTTTTGGAAATCCTTATCATGAAGCAGATCCCGCCTCGGGATATATCACACAAATCCACCCTGAAAAGGTTGCCCGCTGGTTCTCCGGCCGAATTTACCAATAGGGCTTTGGCCTTTCCCCCAAGACTGATCCTTTTCATCAGCCTCCTGTCCATTTCCCTGGATTTTAGCAGCTCCGCCGTGCTCTCAACTCCTGCGACAAACCCGCGCAATTTGGGTTCGAGCCCCGGGTGGACGGACCGCCACGCTTTGAGAATGTCTGCGTCGAGATATCGAACCTCAGAGCCTGGACTGGGCTATCATGGATGTCGTGCAGACCGCAAACGAGAAGAAGACATCCTCTCCCGTGAACTGTCCCGCTTCGACTGCCCTCAAAAAGAATTCCCCGCGGTCCCGCAGATAAACGATATTGGCCCGCCCGCTGTCGATCAGGTAGAGCCGGGGCTTCCAGTCCCCCTGCCGGAAAATCGTTTCTCCGGCCTCATGGATCGCTTTTTGGGAGCCGAAATAAAGGGCGTTTGCCTCCTCAAGGCTCAAGCAGTCGTAGAGGCTCGCCCAGGTTTCCCGGTGGTGTGCATCTATGTTTCGATTCTTTTCCTCTTCGATGGTCTCCCCGGAACGGATTATCTCATTGAACGCCATCGGGTCCAGTGCGACGATGCGCGATCTCATCGACTCCGCGGTTTCGAAATTGCCGGCTTTTGCGAACTCTATTGCAAGATAGAACAGAAGCTCTACGGCCGCCTTGTTGTTGCCGCGATCGATGAGGTCCTGAACCAACTTTTTCTTCTCGATCAAATTTTCCATTTCGCCTCCTGCAAAAAGGCATCTATCGGACGAGTATGCACTTTCTACCAAGTTCGGAAGAGCCGGTGAGATCCTTAACATTTTAGTTCGCAATTTCGGTACCGTCCATTGCTTTTATGGTTGAGCAACCGGAGAAGATGCGGTTTCATCGAAACCGGGTAACCGAACGACAGGTCGCGGGGACATTCTTTTTGTGTTAATCCAATGGACTGTAGATAACAAGGTGCGCACGTAAGAGTTATTGGTCAACATGATCGATATGGAGAATTGCGTTTTATCCGCAGGATTGTTAAACTAAAGTAGTTTCAAATAGTCGTGTGAATTTAGAATTGGAAGCCGCCACCTCGTTTTGGGGGGCTATTTTTTAAAATTTCTGCCGCTCACCTTTTTTATACGGATTGAATATGAGTGAAGAAAAAAGAAAATTCAAACGGTTCAAGGCAAAAGAAGGGGCATTTGCAGCTTTCATCACGCCCCATGAGCTGATAAATATGGGTCGGCTCCAGGATATAGGCATGGGGGGGCTTTGCCTGCGATATCTGTCAATGGAATCGATCGACGAGAATCGCAGCGAGATAAAAATATTTGGCAGCGATGAGCGCTTCCTTCACCTCGACAGGGTCCGGTGCCGGGTTGTCTATGATAACGAGGTCCCTGGAAGTTCCTGGGAGCAGATCAGCACCAGGCGTTGCGGAGTCGAGTTTGAAAACCTGTCGGTCAAGCAGAAGGTCATGTTGGAAGACTTCATCGGCTGTTTTGGCATCGGGTCGAACGGACAGGAGAATTCTAAATCGTGATTCTTTGGTCCCGCCTCTTATTTCGACCCGTCCCAACAGCTTAACTCCCTATATCTTTATCTTGCCTTCAATCGATTAAGGGCTTGTCCGTAAATAAGCCTTCAAGCCCTAAGACGGGTGAGTTTGCCGCGCGCGTGGCGCGGCGCCCGGGCAATGGAAAACAGTGACTCTTCGAGACAGGTTCTTTAGCCTATGAATTTCTCTTTGGATTTGCAAACCGACTTTATCGAATCGGAGTATCTGAAATGGAAATCGAACCCTGAGAGCGTAAACCGCGAGTGGCGGATTTTTTTCGAGGGTTTCGATCTGGCGGCCCGTGTCCCGAAGCCGGGCCCCGGCCTGTTCGACAAAAACGAAATCTTGAGGCAATGCGGTGTGCAGGAACTCATTTACCGCTACCGCGACCTGGGGCACATTTTAACCTGCCTGGACCCATTGGGCAGGTGTGAAGACGAGCATGCGCTTCTTGCAATTTCCGGTTTCGGGCTCTTGGATGAGGACCTTGACCGACCTTTCCACACGCCCTCGACGCTTTTCGGGCAGGAAGCGTCGCTTATGCAGATCGTTGCGGCGCTCAAAGAAACCTATTGCAGATCGATCGGGGTCGAATACATGCACCTTCAGGACCCGGGCGAGCGCGCCTGGCTCCAGGAGAGAATGGAGCCCATTCGAAACCGCCCGGGTTTAAACAGGGACGAACAACTCGAAATTCTAAACAAACTCTGTCAGGCCACACTTTTTGAAAATTTCCTCCACACGCGCTACATCGGCCAGAAACGTTTCTCGCTGGAGGGGGCCGAGGTCATCATCCCCATGCTCCACTTTCTCCTGCGGTACGCGAGCCGGCAAGGTTGCGGCGAAATTCTCATGGGAATGGCCCACCGGGGGCGTCTAAACATTCAGGTGAACGTTTTGGGGAAGCTCTTCGAGCATCTTTTCTGCGAATTCGAAGATCACTACGACCCGCACTCTCTCTTCGGCTCGGGGGATGTCAAATACCACAGGGGATACATGGTCGAGGACCTCGAGGTCGGGGAAGGCCGCGGGATACGAGTGCTCATCCCGAACAACCCGAGCCACCTGGAGGCGGTCGATGGAGTGCTCGAAGGACTGGCGCACGCCAGGCAGGAAAGGTTCGGGGAAGATGGGCGAAAGCGGGTGCTTCCCGTCCTCATCCACGGAGACGCGGCCTTCTCCGGCCAGGGAGTGGTCGCCGAAACGCTCAACCTCTCACAACTCGAAGGCTATTCGAACGGAGGGACCCTCCACCTTGTGATAAACAACCAGATAGGGTTCACCACCCTGCCCGAACACGCCCGTTCGACCCGCTATGCCACAGACATTGCCAAGATGCTCATGGTGCCGATCTTTCACGTGCATGGCGAAGACCCCGAAGCGGCTGTCCACACCGTGAAACTGTGCCTGGATTACCGCTCGAAGTTCGGAAAGGACGTGATAATAGACCTGGTTTGCTTCAGGCGCTACGGACACAATGAGGGAGATGAACCTTACTACACCCAGCCGTCCATGTATGCCAGGATCAAGGACCGCCCCCCGCTCTACAGGATATACTTCACTACCCTCAAAGACTCGTCCATTGCTTCCAAGGAGGACCTCGACCGGTTTACGGGGGGCATGAACGAATGCATGGAGCTTGCCTATAAGAGAGTGCACGACAAGCTGTGCCAAATGCCCGAAGAGAAATTTTACGACGTCTGGGATGGACTAAACGGAAAATACTCCCATGAACCGGTCGAAACGGGCGTGGCGAGCGAAAAGCTCCTGGAGTTTGCAAGAAAACTCGACTCGTTTCCTGAAGGCTTTGCGGTTCACCCCCGGCTTAAGCGCATCCTGGACAGAAAGCTTAAAAGCGTGGAGAGCGGAAAAGACATCGACTGGGCAAACGCCGAAGCCCTCGCCTTCGCCTCGCTCCTTACCGAAAACACCCCTGTTCGCCTGAGCGGGCAGGACTCCGGCAGGGGCACGTTCAGCCAGAGGCACAGCGTCCTTTTCGACATCAATACCGAAGAGCACTATATCCCGCTAAATAACCTCTCCGTCGGCCAGGCCCCCTTCATGGTCTACGACAGCATGCTCTCGGAAGAAGCCGTCCTGGGGTTCGAATATGGCTATTCGCTCACGACCCCGCAAACCCTCACGATCTGGGAGGCCCAGTTCGGAGATTTCGCCAATAACGCCCAGCCGGTTTTCGATCAGTTCATCTCGGGCGCCGAGTCCAAGTGGCGCAGGAAAACCGGGCTGACCGTCCTTCTGCCCCACGGTCTGGAGGGACAGGGACCGGAGCATTCGAGCGCCCGCGTCGAGAGGTACCTGCAGCTATGCGCCGAGGATAACATGCAGGTTTGCTACCCGAGCACGCCCGCGCAGTATTTCCATCTTCTGCGCAGGCAGATGCGCAGAAATTTTCGAAAGCCACTGATCGTTCTTACTCCCAAGAGCCTGCTGAGGCTTCCCGAAGCGGTTTCAACGCTTGAGGAAATGTCTTCGGGACATTTTCTGGAGATAATCGGCGACCCCGGTTTTGAAAAAGCGCAGAAAATATATTTTTGCACCGGAAAGATTTATTACGAACTGCTCGAAAAGAGAAAGGCCGCCGGAGTCGCCGATACGGCGATCCTGCGGGTCGAACAGCTCTACCCGTTTCCGGATGCGCAGCTAAAAAGCGTCCTTACCAAATACCCTTCGGCTTCCGCGTTTTACTGGGTCCAGGAAGAGCCTGAAAACATGGGCGCGTGGAGTTTCATCGAGTCCAGGCTAAAGATTCTGACCGGCAAAGACCCTGCTTATATTGGAAGAGCGCCTGCGGCCAGTCCCGCCTCCGGCTATCTTACCACCTACAGGCAAGAGCAGGACGTGCTGATGGAAATGGCGTTTGGATCACAGTAACAGGAGACACCATGACGGAACTAAAAATCCCTGAAGTTGGCGAATCGGTCCAGGAAGCGCTCCTCGCCCAGTGGCTGAAGCGGGACGGGGAGTCGGTCGGAAAAGACGATATCCTGTTCGTCATCGAAACGGACAAGGTAACCCTCGAGATCTCGGCCCCGCGGACGGCGTGTTGAAAATCCTTGTCCAGGAGGGAACGACGGTAAAGATTGGCACTGTCGTAGGCCTTCTGGAGGAGGCCGCCGCCGGAAAAGCGCCCGAAATGGTGGAAAGCCCCGCAGTGGCGCCTCAAAAGGATGCCGCCCCGACCGAACCCGCCGGGCCGGCCCCGACTGGAAGCCCGCCCGCGGAAGTGCCCCCGGGAAAGCCCGCCGAAGCCGCCCCGCCCCCGCCCCCGAAGGCTCAGGAAGTCGAAGCTCCCACCGGCGGGCAGACCCCTCCCAAGCCCGTAATTTCGCCGTCTATCCGTGCTCTCGCCGAGGAAAAAGGGGTCGATCTATCAGCGGTCGCCCCTTCCGGTCCGGGCGGGAGAATCACGCAGGGAGACGTCTTGCTGCACTTGGAAAAAACGGGGGCAGTCCCGGCCGCCCCTCCGGCCGGGAAAGCGCCTGCCGCGGCAGTCCCCGCGGAGGAAACCGTCCGAAAGCCAATGTCGCCCATTCGGCAGCGCATAGCCGCAAGGCTCCTCGAAGCCCGCCGCAATACCGCCATGCTCACCACGTTCAACGAAATCGATATGAGCCGGACCCAGGCTCTCAGGAAAAGCCTCGGGGAAGATTTCCAGAAAAAATATGGGACAAGGCTCGGGCTCATGTCCTTCTTCGTAAAGGCGGCCGTGGCCGCGCTAAAGGAAATGCCCGTCGTAAACGCTTTCATCGATGGAAACGAAATCGTCTACCACAACTACTATCACATAGGCATGGCTATCGGCGCCCAGCGTGGGCTGGTCGTGCCGGTGATAAGAGATGCCGACAGGCTGGGCTTTGCGGCCGTCGAGCGGGCAATATCGGATTTCGCCGAAAAGGTGCGGGATAACAAACTCGATATCTCCGATCTCGAAGGGGGTACGTTCACGATAACCAACGGGGGGGTGTTCGGTTCGCTTCTCAGCACTCCCATCTTGAACCCCCCGCAGAGTGCCATCCTGGGCCTGCACAAGATAGAGGACCGGCCGGTCGCGGCTGCCGGGCAGGTCGTCATCCGGCCGATGATGTACGTTGCGCTTAGCTACGATCACCGGATAATCGACGGCCGGGAGGCGGTCACTTTCCTGCGAAGGATAAAGGAGTTCGTCGAAAATCCGGAGCGAATCCTCATGGAGATATAGAAAACATGCCTGAACGATACGATCTGATCGTCATCGGCGCCGGGCCGGGCGGGTACGTCGCCGCCATCCGGGCCGCGGAACTGGGAATGAAGACGGCCTGCGTGGAAAAAGACCCCGGCCCCGGGGGGGTGTGCTTAAACGTTGGCTGCATCCCGAGCAAGGCGCTCCTCGAATCGACGGAAAACTACCACGTGGCGAAAAACCGGCTGGGCGAACACGCAATCCGCGTGGAGGGGGTTTCGATAGATCTTGCCGCGTTAATGGAGCGAAAGCAAAAGATAGTCACAGGCCTTGTGGACAATGTCCGAAAACTCATGGGAAGCGCCGGGGTGCGGCTGATTCGCGGCTCCGCGCGCCTTAAATCCCCCGGGGAAGTCGAAGTAACTTCCCCCGACGGCGGCCTCGCGACTTACAGTGCGGGAGCGGTGTTGCTCGCAACCGGAAGCGAGCCGGTCGAGTTGCCTTTCCTCCCGTTTGACGAAAAACTCGTTGTGAGTTCGACCGGGGCGCTGGCGTTCGATTCTGTTCCGGAGCGTCTTGGAATAGTCGGGGGAGGCTATATCGGGCTCGAACTTGGCTCCGTCTGGGCGCGCCTTGGGTCCCGGGTAACAGTTATCGAACTTTTGCCCCGCATAGCCTATACGCTCGACGCTCAGGTCGGGCGGCTTCTCGAGCGGCAGCTCGCAAAGCAGGGGCTCGATTTCCGGGTAAAGACAAAAGTCGTGCGCGCGGAAAAAAACGGTGAAAAAGTCGTACTTTCCCTCGATGCGGGCGAGGGCCGCCAGGAGCAGGCCGAATTTGACAGGGTGCTCGTAGCGGTCGGAAGAAAGCCCCTCGTGCGCGGTCTTGGCGTGGAGGAACTGGGAATCCGGCGCGATGCGGCCGGCTTTGTCCTGGTGGACGAGGATTACCGGACAAATGTCCCCGGGGTGTATGCCTTAGGAGATCTCGTCCCCGGCCCCATGCTCGCACACAAGGCGTCGGCTGAAGGGGTCGCCGCGGTCGAAAGACTGGCCGGGCGCTCAAGCGAAGTCGACTACGATGCCATTCCCGGCGTGGTCTATACTTCGCCTGAAGCGGCCTCGGTCGGGAAAAACGAGCAGGAGCTAAAAGATCTTGGAGTCGATTTCAAATCGGCGGTCTACCCTTTTTCCGGGACCGCGCGGGCCCAATGCCTGGGAGAAACGGCCGGGTTTGTCAAAATCCTCGCGCACTCGACCTCCGGGCGACTCCTCGGCGTGCATATCATCGGCCCCCGCGCCTCCGAACTGATCGCCGAATGCGTCATAGCTGTCCGGTCTCACTTAAGCGCCCTGGAACTAAGCCATACAGTCCATGCGCACCCCACGCTCTCCGAGGCGGTGCGCGAAAGCGCTGCGATGCTCGCCGGGATGCTTGCCGCGCGATGACATCGAAGAGGCGAAAAGGCAAAAGCGTGGGGAGCTGTTGTCCCCCCAGCCCCCACACCCCCACAGGGTCTTTATCGCGGGCGGCCGTGCCGCAGACGACATGGCCGCGATAAGGGACTCCTGCGCCTTTCGCTCACGATCCGGCACGTCACCCCGGAGATGTTTAATCCGAGGCTCTTAGCCGGGCTGTCTCCTGTGGACCTCATCATGACAGATGTTGCAAAGGGTCGTAAGATTTTCCGGTGTGTTTTCCCCACCTTGAACATGGGGATCACGGTGATGAGCCTCAAGGTGCCTGGGGTCGGAAGTATTCCACTGGTCGTGACTCCATCCGCAACTCCGGCACTTGTATCCATCTCTTTGAAGCACCTGACGGCGAATCTGATCCGGGATTACTCGGTCGTGCTCGGGGGCCTGTCTTGTACTCGCCAAAACATATACGCCGACAGGGAGTTCGGGCATCCCTGCCATTTTAGTCATCACCTGCCAGCCAAGCTCAGTCCGCAGTTCTCTGACCCTGCGAGCCCACTCGGTGTGATTATTCGCCACGTAGCGCAGTTCTTCTCCTGTAACTTTTTTCCCTGCATTCCTGGTTAGGTATTCAAGGATTTTATCTCTTACCGACGACTTTTTACGCCGTATCTCGTTAGCCGTATTCCAGCGAAATGCCGCGTCCCGGTCTTGTTCGGCATCTATAAGAATGTATTCACTTGGCTTCATCCCCGAGAGGTCAACGTCAGCGGGAGAAACTTCTTCCTCATGAGCCATCTCCTTAGCAGTCAAGCCACTTAGGATGGACCAGCCGAACTGAACGCGCAACTCACGAACACGCCGTGCCCACTCGCCTATTCCCCCGACAACCATTAACTCATGACCGCTGATAATCGTGTGTGGGTACCTGCGCAGATAGTAAAGGATGCGGTCTCGTGCGCTAACCGCAAATTGCTTTTCGATGAGCGAAGACCCGAGAGAGCGTAGGACGGCATTGGCAGGGACCAATGCCAAGACTTTTTTGCGTAAATCGTCGGACTGTAACTCCCGGTCGAAATTGGCCAACAAATCATTAAGGCGCTTCAGCAGGGCAGAAGGATCAGTTCGCTTGAGCTGTCCGGTCATCCAGAAAGTCCTTCAGTTTTTGTTCCAATAATTCACCATTTTTGGTTTCGCACGACCAAATCGTTAGCACCTGCCATCCGAGTCGCAAGAGCATCTCGATATTTCTGTGGTCACGTTCAATTGTGCGTCCGATTTTGGTTTGCCAAAATGCGGCATTGGAGGTTGGAAGTTTGGATCTTTGACAATTTTGATGACCGTGCCAGAAACAGCCATTGATGAAAATTACCTTCTTATGTTTTGGTAGAACAATATCCGGCTTACCGGGCAAGCCGGAATAGTGAATCCTGTAGCGAAACCCCATCGAAAAGAGTCGTTTCCTAACCTCAAGTTCGGGTTTGGTGTCAACACCGTGTATGCGCGACATAATCCTGCTGCGCTGCTCTCTGCTGAAGACATCCGCCATTAGTTTCCCTCTGCTTCGAGGAGCAAGGCGTACACACAGTCGGCAAGCCTGGCAGCTAATTTTGGAGGAACCGCGTTGCCTATCTGCTTCGCCACTTCGATTTTAGACCCGACAAATCGAAACTCATCCGGGAATGATTGAATGCGAGCAGCCTCCCTGTGGGTAATTGGCCGGTGCTGCACTGGATGCAGATATCGACCCTTTTCAGGCTTGAAAAACTCAGTCCGTATCGTAACTCCCGGCCTATCCCACCAAAGTCGGCCAAACAGGTCCGTTCCTCCCGAGGTCTTTCTGATCCAGCATTCCGGCGTTAAATGGGGCACCCGCGCTTGAAGGTCGAAACGATTCATTCCTTCCTTCGGTATTGCCATGTATCGTTCCAAACTCTTGCTAGTTGGAGAGCGCCCAAAATGAAGGTCATACGGGGGGGGAATATTCCTTATCTCAGTTCCAAACGGCGGGTCCAAATCGGCAATTGCGTTTCTCACGGTAAGGTATGGTTTCGGAGCGGACGCGAAGGGGATTTCTTTTTCAGCAAAAATCCGTTTATGGTTGTTTTCCGGAGGGTAGTGTGTCCTTTTCGGAGGGAAAACCTTTTTGGGGTCGAAAAACTTGCTGCCGATAATAAACGCGCGCCAACGAATTTGAGGGACTCCATAATCGGCGGCGCAAAGCCTTGCTGACGCCGTCCTGAATCCCATTTTGGCGGTAGCATCCAAAATCATCTGATGCTCATCGGAACCGATTAACTGCGGCACGTTCTCCATCAGGAAGACGGAGGCCCCAGACTTCTCAAGCACTTCCATAAAGGGTCGCCACAATTGTTTGCGGTGGTCGCCGTCGCGTAACTTGTTTAACAAGCTGAAACCCTGGCATGGAGGTCCTCCGATTACCGCTTCCGCTTTGGGAATTATGACGGCTGGATCGCTAAGCAGATCAACAATACCGCCGCATACGCAATGACCGCCAAAATTGGTATTGTAGGTCTGCACAGCATAACTATTGTAATCATTCGCCCAAACGGGTTCAAAAAAGTGCCCCATCAGCGGGGTAAAACCCAAGGTCATTCCCCCAGCCCCTGAGAACAAATCTATTAGTCGAGGTCGTAAAATGGGGCTGAGCTTCCCCTGGATCCGCCTTTCAAGAATTTCCTCATCCATGCTGTTGGCACTAATCAGCAACTGCGGTTCTTCGGCCTCAAACGACATTTTCACCCTCCAATATGTAGTCTAGGGGGATGACAAAAAATAGTCAACGGACAACTCCCCATAAGCAGCATCATGGTGCTCAGAGTGTATAGTACAGGTGCTGGTTACCATTGGAAGGAAGCTCCTCGTGGGCGGTTCTTGGCGTGGGGGAACTCGGAATTACGCGCGATGCGGACGGCTTTGTCATGGCGGTACGCTCATTACTGACCCCGCCGTCCACCAAAATCAGGAAGCCCCAATCGTAGCCCATTCAAGATCGGTCCGTTTCACCTGTTTGAAAAGTTCCTGCCGCCGAATTGCAACAGTCCCCCCTCCGAGCGGTTTAATTCGCTTCAGCATTTGAGGCCGTTGCAGAACTCCCTGCGACAAAAAAACGCAGCCTCCCCGATTTGGCCGGTGTGATTTCGAGCCGAGAGGTATGACAGTCGATGAGTCGGGAGAATTTTACCTGATGTCGGCTATCTGTGCACGTGAGAACGCTGTTGTCCCGCCGTTTCCTACCCTGCGGTGACAACTCCGTAGGCCCTGAAGAGTTTCATGAGATTATGGCAGGCACAAATCAGTTTCCATTCACTCCGTACCGCGCTCAGTCCACGGCGAAGAAAGCCGAAGATACCCATGCCGGCTTTGATTTGCCCAAAGACCGGCTCCACGCTCTGGCTCCTCAGTTTGTACTTTGCCTTGCCTCGCTTGTTGGGGAGTCTTCGTGCCACGCTCTTCCTGGGGCGCTGACATTCGAAGAGATTTTCCCCTGAGAAGGATTATTGTACTCTTCCTGGCATTGTTTGCGCTGCTTAAAGTCCTTCTGAACCGCGATAAAAAGCTCCTGGGGCCGTTGGCCTCAATGCTTTTCACGGGCAAATCATCTCGCCAGTACCCCTTATTCGGCGGTGCATGTGCCGATGTG
>CAWEZA010000045.1:0-17900 GCA_963813125.1 uncultured delta proteobacterium
GGGCGACAATGGAAGTGTGGGAGAATCTTCCCCCGATTTCGGTCACTATGCCAAGCGTTCGCCCCGCCTGCAACTGGATGGCGTCGGCCGGGGACAGGTCGTGGGTGACTATTACGGCGCGTTCATGGAGGGTTTCGAGACTGGTATCGTTCTGCCCGGCCAGGATGCGGATCACGCGGTCTCCCGCCGCGTTCACGTCGGCGATCCTGCTCTGCGCATATTCATCATTGCTGAGGCTGTTGAAGAGTTCCTTGGCCTTCCTGAGCGATTTTACGACGGCAAGCTGAGCGTTGGAGCGCTCTTCTTTAATATGGCGAAGGGATTCGTCATAGATGGACGGGTCTTTGAGGATCATCTGCTGGACTTCGAGAAGCTTGGCGTGTTCTCTAAATTCGGACTTGATGCTCCTTTTGATTGTCTCGAGGTCGGCTTGCGCCTGGGCGATGGCTTCTTCGAAACGTTTGCATTCTTCGGCGACAGCCTGCTCGCCGAAAAGCCGGTAGCGCGGCACGGGAATACGCCCGCTCTCCAGAGGCAACGCCTTCCCAATGGCGATTCCTGGCGCGGCACCTATCCCCCTTATGGTCAATGAGGAATGGTCGTTCATCGGTCAGCCGGACCTTCCTAATAAGTGTATATGCTCTTTTATTAGTCTATTTTTGCGGCGGGGGGAAGACAGTCTTCACGGCTCGCCGAACTTTGTCTGAAAAAGAGCTGCAAGAGCACTGAGAGCCTGCGCGGCATCCGGACCCTTTGCGGAGACAAAGACTTTGCTCCCGTAAGGGCATAAAAGAGACATAACATCCAGGATGCTTTTCGCGTTTGCAGCGACCTCGGATTTGGCGATAGATATTTCGGATTCAAACCGGCAGGCGACTTTGACAATTTGAGCCGCGACTCAAGCGTGGATTCCCAGTCTGTTGGCGACTATGAACTCCTGCACAATGGCAGAAGACTCTTCGTCACTCTGTATCAAAGCGGTTTCCCTTCTATTAGCGAAAGTTCGCGGGTCTATTAGCATACAAGCTCCCGTCAAGTCAACCCTTACGCTACTCCCGTTTAAAAACATCGGCCAGAGGAATATTTACATTAAAGCAATTTAACAAACAAATGTTGAAAAGGAACGGCACGGCGGAAAATTTTTTGAAATCCGGGGAAGCGGCGACGGGCGAGTTAGTTTTCCTCTGGAAACTTCATGGTGGGCAACGCTTGCGCTTTTGCCCACAAGAGCCGCACCTGATGCGGGGCGGCAATCCCGGCATCGGCCCCCACGCATCGAAAAGGTGCTCAGGGGACCTGGAAGCCTTTTTGCTTTTCCTTCAATTTCCCGGTCACCGTCGGAAAGAGTTCAACATCGGTATGGGGTAGAAAAAGAGCCGCGATAAACTCGTTCATGAAGTCGGGATGAACGCTCAGCTCTATGTAGGTCATGCGGTTTGCGATCTCTTCCATCCTGTGGAAGGCGCGAGCGGATAAAAGGGACATGCCTGGCGCCGGCAAGGGAGCTGTTTCCGATAAAGCGGATTCGTTCCTTTGGGTATATCGGGCAGAAGGCCGATGAAAATCGCCTTTTCGATGTCGAGGTGGGCGCCAAACCCACCCGCCACGTAGAGCTTTTCGAGATCCAGGAAGTCCATCTCGAGGGTCTTCAAAAGGACCCGCACCGCGGCCAGCACCGCGCCCTTGGTCTTGATGAGATTGCTGATGTCGTCCTCGGTTATTACGATCGGCTCCCCGGAGGCGGTTTGATCGGCGGGCGCCACGATCAGTTCGGGAACGTCATCGACCACTCGCACCATCGGGATGGTCGAGGATGGTGAACCTTCCACTCTGGTCTATGATGCCGGAGGCAAGAAGTTCGGCGATTCCGTCGATTATCGCCGAACCGCAAACCCCCAGAGGTTTCTGGTTGCCTATGGTTTCGTAGTGGACATGGTCGCCGTTTATGGAGATCTTTTCAATGGCCCCGAGGATCGCTTTTGTGCCGCACTTTATCCCCCCGCCCTCGAAGGCCGGGCCCGCTGAAGCCGAACAGCACACAAGCCATTCGTTGTTGCCGATAACGATCTCCCCATTGGTCCCAACGTCTATAAGGGCGCTTATCTCATGGTGATCGTGCATCCCGCAGGCGTAGACACCCGCCGTAATATCGCCGCCCACATAGCTGCTGACGCAGGGAATACAGTGCACAAAGGCCTTGGGGTTGGCTTTAAATCCGACTTCCTCAGCCTGGAAATGCGGAAACCTGGCAGCAGCCGGAATATAAGGGGCGATGCGGATGTTGCACGGCTCGATGCCCAGGAGCAAATGGCTCATGACCGTATTTCCGGCAGACACGAGGGAAGTGATATCCGTGTGCTTGATCTTGTTTTTTTTGACAAGCGAGTCAATGAGCGAGTTGATCGTGAATGTCACGGCCTCGGTAAGGGGCACAAGGCCCGTCTGGCCGCATGCCAGGATCATGCGCGATATGACGTCTTCCCCATAGCGGGCCTGGGAGTTGTGACTGGCCTGGGCGCCGAGGACCTTCCCGGTGTGCAGATCGACCAGTTGGGCGGCAATCGTGGTGGTTCCTACGTCAATTGCGACCCCCATGTTGGCCGAGGTCGTATCGCCGCCTTGGATTTCGCGTATCGTCGGGGCAGTCGGCATCGCGGAGGGAACCGTCGCGGTTATTTTCCAGTCATTTGCGCGAAGCAGGCCGGCCAAGCCCCACAGGCAGGAAAAATGCGCGTTGAACATAAGGAAATTCGGGGAGTTTCTTCCTTAGCGCCCGATAAACACGCTCCAGATCCGACAGGCAGTCCTCGATCGACGGCGCGGGGAAGCTCAAGGTAATATTTCTCGCACAAGGGGCCTTATAATGGGGCCCGGTTCATAATCGTGACCCGGCCTGGGGGGTCGGTTCATCGACGACGACAACATAGTCGGAGATCTGAATCTGAACGTCGGTCCTCGATTCAGGTGGAATCCAGACCTCGAGGTCTTCTTCGAGCACCTCCGCCTGGCATGCGAGCGTATAGCCCTGTTCGATTTCTTTGCGGGTAAGCTTTCCGATGACTTTGCCGGTGATGTTGAGCTTGCCTTTTTTAACCCTCAGGCGGCATCTGCCGCAGACGCCCTGGCCACCGCAGTGGTTGCTGACGTCTATGCCCGCCCTGGCCGCAACGTCGATCAGCTTCTCGCCGGATTGCGCTTCAGCCTCGATAGCCTCCGGCTGGAAAGTTACCGTTACTCTGCCCATCAGGTCCTCGCAATGGAAAAATTAGTGCTGTTATGCACACGGGAGCCCGGCGGCAAGAGGCGCGCCGGCAGCTTGTGCAACGCCGAAATATAGCTGTTTTCAGGCAAATCTACAAGGCTTCCAGATCGACCCGGCTCTCAAAAAGGAGTAATGGGGGCGAAAAATTCGACCCCGTCAATCCATCTGCCTGGAAGGGTTTCTTTATTTTCTGTTTAGAAACGTGATATGAAGAAAATCTTCACAATTAATAAAAGAAGTGAGGAATATTGTACCTTACATCTTTCATTCACCGGGAAGAGTTACTCCGGATCGTAGAACGATGGCTTTGCGGAAGGCCGGAGCCCCGCGACGCATCGCGTCTCACCAGGATATTCCTCTGCGACGGTTATGTGCTCGGAGAGACCCTGGACGCAACTGTCGGTGAGATCATCGGGAAATTCCAAAGCCCGGAATTCAGAAGGGTCCGCGTCCGGTCCAAGGGGCAATTGAGGGACGAGCTCCGCCGCCTCACCGGCGAGGCAACCCCGAGGATCGACTATCTTCTTGGCCGCTACCGGCAAAACCCGGAGTATTTCTTCTATCAGACGCCGTTTAGCGGTGTTCTTTGCATGGACGAAAATGACAGGTTTATTGCCTCCTACAGGATCAAGAGGCCAAAAAGAATTGCGGAAAAGGCCAACAGGCGGATCGCTTCCTGGATTTTCGAAACCGTTCGCAACAGGGCGCAAGGCATGGCGCGCGGGCGCGCTGAAAAGACCGGCGTCCCGCTCGAGCGTCTCATCAGTCCCCTGGAGGTGATGGAGCAGGAATTTATCGAGGCCGAGGAGAGCATCGCGGCCAGGTTCCGCGAGGGGGACATCCGGTTCGACCGGTCGTCGATCACCATAAACGACGTGGGGGGGATAAAAGTCCCCGGTTCCGAAGAACAGCTGAAACTGATCGAAAGCGCTCTTAAAAACGATCCGAGGATCAACGTATGCGAGCACCAGAGTTTCCACGGAAACTACGAGGCTTCCAGCCTGACCCTCGATGTCGGATGGGACCCCGAAGCAGTCTGCAGAAAATACCGGGATTTGAGGATATGGGAACAGTTCGTAAACCGGGGCATTCCGGCCTCCGAGCTTAAAAAAGGGATCGAGCCGTTTCTTGAAAACGGTGAGGAGCGAATCAGGCTCGAGTTGATGCTCTGCACCCCGGAGGCGTTTGTCGAATCCGAACTGGGAAACAGCCTGCATGAAGAGAGAATCATTGCGCAGAGGGACTTTAAACCCTACAGGGGATACATTCCGACAAACGTGGAATTTTTGCTCGAATATATCTTTGCCGTGGGGTTCAGCCCGGCGGCCGAGATTTCAGAGGTCCCCATAAAGCTGTGGGGACGGTATCTGCCCGATACGCTGGGAATGTTTGTGCGGGAACTCTTCGAGCTTCCCGAATATGATCTTTTTTACTGAGTCGATGGAGCTAAGGAGTTGAAAATGGCCGAGTTCAGTTACCAGAACCCCTTTCCGGTCGGGGAAGATGAGGCAAAGTACGTGCGCGTGACCGGAGATTATGTGTCGGTTGCCAATTTTGAGGGAAAAGAAATCCTCAAGGTCGATCCGGCGGGGCTCGAATACCTCGCAAACCGGGCGATGCGCGAGGTTTCCTTCCTGCTTCGCCCCAAGCAGATAGAACAGTGGGCCGCAATCCTCGAAGATCCTGAATCTTCCCCCAATGACCGGGGCGTCGCCATAGCGCTGCTCCGCAATGCGGAGACGGCCGCCGAGTTCGTCCTGCCGCTTTGCCAGGACACAGGCACCGCGACGATCGTGGCAAAAAAGGGTCAGCAGGTGTGGACGGGGGCAAACGACGAGGAATATCTTTCCCGGGGCGTCTTCAAGACCTACACCGAAGAGAACCTTCGCTACTCGCAGACAGTGCCGCTGACCATGTACGAGGAGAAAAACTCGGGAAGCAACCTTCCTGCCCAGATAGACGTTTACGCGACAGAGGGCGCGGAATACAAATTTCTGTTCATCGCCAAAGGCGGTGGGTCAGCCAACAAGAACATGCTCTTCCAGGAGACCAAGGCGCTTTTGAACCCGGCGAGCCTCGAAAAATTCCTGGTTGAGAAAATGAAGACCCTGGGCACGGCGGCATGCCCACCTTACCACGTGGCCTTCGTCGTGGGCGGAACATCGGCCGAGTCGTGCCTAAAGACCGTAAAGCTTGCGTCCACCGGCTACCTCGACCATCTGCCAACGAGCGGAAACGAAGGCGGAAGAGCCTTCCGGGACCTGGAGATGGAGGAAAAAGTCCTGCAGGCCGCCCGCAAATCGGGGTTCGGCGCCCAGTTCGGGGGAAAACATTTCGCACTGGACGTTAGAATCATCCGGCTCCCGAGGCACGGCGCCTCCTGCCCCGTGGGGATGGGGGTTTCGTGTTCGGCGGACAGAAACATCAAGGCCAAAATCAACAAGGACGGCATCTGGATGGAGGCCCTCGAAGCGAACCCCGGAAGATACATCCCCGAAAAATTCCGCGGCAGGCACGAACACGGGGTTGTGAAAATCGACCTCAACAGGCCGATGAAAGAAATCCTGGCCGAACTGACCAAACACCCGATAAAGACTCAAGTGTCTTTGAGCGGCACAATAGTTGTCGCAAGAGACATCGCACATGCCAAATTAAAGGAGAGGATCGACAAGGGCGAAGGTTTGCCGGCGTACATAAAAGACCACCCGGTCTATTACGCCGGGCCGGCAAAGACCCCCGCGGGCGCGCCCTCAGGTTCTTTCGGTCCGACCACGGCGGGACGCATGGACTCCTACGTGGACCTTTTCCAGTCTCATGGCGGTTCGCTGGTAATGATTGCCAAGGGCAACCGTTCAAAGCAGGTGACCGATGCGTGCAAAAAACACGGCGGCTTCTACCTCGGGTCCATCGGCGGGGCCGCGGCTATCCTTGCCCGGGAAAACATCCGGAAAGTCGAGGTGCTCGAATACCCCGAACTGGGCATGGAAGCGGTCTGGAAGATCGAAGTCGAGGATTTCCCCGCTTTTATTCTCGTAGACGACAAGGGAAATGATTTTTTCACCCAGTTGGGGTGATATGGAAAGACAGGGGCGCAGGAAAAGATAGAAGCGCGGGGAGCTGTGCCCCCCGCACCCCCACGGGATCGGATGGCGGGCTTGCAGCCCGCCATCCGAAGCGCTCGGCTTCGCCGATTAAATCTGCGGACCGATGCGTGCAAAAAGCACGGCGGCTTTTCCCTTGGCTCTATCGGCGTGGCCGCGGCTATTTGGGCCTGTTAAAACATCAGAAAAGTCGAAGTGCTCGAATACCCCGAACTGGGCATGGAAGCGGTCTGGAAGATCGAAGTCGAGGACTTCCCAGCTTTTATTCTCGTAGACGACAAGAGAAATGATTTTTTCACCCAGTTAGGGTGATATCGACTTACGTTCCGAATTTTAAATGGAGCGGTGGGCACCAGTGCCCACCCTTCAGTCTCACCATAGAATCTACGTCGGCCAAGGGCAGAAGAGCGCGGAACCGTGCTCAGGGCTATTGCCCAGATGCAAATTTGGCCTTGGCCAGTCCTCTGCGAAAGTCGGAATACAGTGCTTTAACTAAATGGAAAGAGCGGGGGAGAGCCGTCCCGACGCTCCTAAATCTCATCTTTTAGTACCGTGTCGCCGCCTGTCGCCTGGAACGAGTCCACGTCATACAGCAATTATGTTGGAGTCTCGTCAATTACTCCTGTATAATGAAAATAATTCCTATAAGTTACAATAACAACGAGCGTTTGAGTTGCCTGTTTATTACCGGTTTTTCCCAAAGGACAGCTATGGCGGCAAAAGGCGCGGGGATATCGGGTCCCTTTAGCAAACTGATTTTTGTCGGTTTACTCCTGGCGCTTTTAGGCGCCCGGGGCGCGGCTCGCGCTGGAGACGACCACCGGGTTACGCTGTTGGAAGCAGTCGCCAGGACCATGGTTAACCAACCGACCATTTTGCTGCAGAACCAGGAAGTCAAACTAGCGAGGGGCAGGTTTCAGCAGGCCAGTGGGCAATTTGACTCGATCTTTGGAACATCCATAGCTCATGACCATGAGGCTCTTCCGCTCTCGGAGTCGGAGAAATTGAGCCTGGGCCTGTCCAGCACGCTTTCCGACACCACGACGTACGCGATGGATCTCACGAGGGAGCTTAGATCGGGCATAACTCTCATGCCCAATGTCAGCATTGTCCGCACGTCGGGCTATGTTGCCAGTCAAGGCCTTACCAGCAACGCGTTTAACCAGTCCCAGGTCAGCTTCCTGATGAGCATACCTCTTCTGAAAGGCCTCGGTGTCGAGGCCGCCGACGCGCAGGAGATGGCTGCCAAATCCGATTATGAAGCCGGCAAAATGACGATGCGCTTTGCTTTGTCTAGTTCGGCCCTGGATACAGTCACGGCTTACTGGAATTGTCTTGCGGCCGCGAAGAACCTGCGGGAGCTACGGGAGGCGGAAGGCCGGGCCCGGCGGATGTTAGGTGACACGAGAGCGCTCATCGAACACGACGAACTGCCCCAGGCCGAACTGATGCAGGTCCAGGCAAATCTCGAAGACAAAAAAGTTGCCAGGATCGCGGGCGAACAGAAGCTCTTCGAGGCGACACAAGCCCTCGGGCTTGCGATGGGCCTTACCAGAAACGACCTGGCTTCGGTCCCCTCACCTTCCGATGATTTCCCGGCGCCTCCCCTCGACCAGGTAAACCGAGCAGGGCAACAGGCCGGGGCAATCACCGAGATAGCGCTTGGAAGGCGTGAAGACTTCCATGCCGCCAAACAACAGCAGAAATCCGCCAGGATACTCGTCGCCGCTTCGGAAAACAATCTGCTCCCCAAATTCAACGCAAATGTCAAGGTCGGCTATAGCGGGTTGAAGGACGACTCAGGGGTCGTGAGGTTTTTTTCATCCGTTGACAATCAGATACCTGGTGCCAGTGTCTCATTTCAGCTGAGGTACGAGTGGCCGGTCGGAAACAATTCCGCCCGGGGGCTGATGGCTCAGCAGGTGGCCGCCCAAAATGAAGCGCTCATAAGAGTTCAGGATCTCGAACGAAAAATCGCATCGTCAGTTCTAACCGCCCTGTCGGCCCTCGAGAAAAACTCGAATGAACTCACCAGGGCGCGCAACTCGGTCCGGTTCTATGAAGCCGCTGTTCTAAACGAAAAGAAAAAATTTCAGCTGGGAATGTCCACGCTGATCGACGTCATAACGGTCGAGGACCGTGCGACCACTGCCAGGCTAAACGAGATTGAGAGCCGGCAAAATGTGGCGACTTCGCTGGCCGTACTCCGGTTCGTGACCGGAACGATGCTAAATGCCAAAGGAGACAAAATCTCGGTTGGGATACCGGAGCTTACGACCATCCCAACCCGGTGAAGAAAGAGTCCGGGAAGACATAAGACGCCATGCTTGTCCGCGGCCGGGTAAACATTAAAAACTGCTGACTGAAAATTTTAAAATGAGCGAACAAATATTTCGTAAGTCTGCTTTGGATCGGCTGTCCTCGCCTGAAGAGCTGGATTCTCTCATGAGGGTGACTTCCCCTAAAGCATGGCTGGCCCTTGTTGCTTTTGGCGCACTCGTATTGACCGCCATTATCTGGGGAATCTGCGGAACGATTCCCACCAAGGTGGTCGGTCAAGGAATCCTGGTCCACCCGGAGGGCATGTTGGAAGTCCTGTCCAGGGGAGCCGGGCAAGTGTCGGCGGTTTATGCGAACCCTGGTGACCTTGTTAAAAAGGGCCAGGTCGTGGCAAGGATCGAACAGAATAAACTTGGCGAAGATATAAAACACGCCGAGGCGAACCTTGCGGAGCTGAAAGCCGAATACGAAAAAGTGTCCCAATACGGCAGTCAGGATATCAAGTTGAAAATGGAGTACCTGTCGAAGAGGCGACAGGACCTGGAAAGAACCATCCAGGCCGGGGAGTCTCATCTCAAATGGCTCCGTGAGACTCTTAGAAACCGGCGTGAACTGCTGGCGCAGGGACTTACGACCAGGCAGTCGTGCAATGCGACCCAGGAACAGATCGATAACGCCATCCTGGAGGTGGAGAAGGCGCGAAGCGAGGTCAAGGACTCCCAAATCCAGGAGTTTCAGGCAAAGGAGCAAAGAGAGCGGGAGATAATCGCCAAAAGGCAAAAGATTGATCAACAGGAACGGCTGGTCGCAAGCCTCGAGTACGATCGCGAGGAAAACTCCCGGGTGGTGAGCCCGGCAAACGGCCGCATACTGGAGATCACGGCCCAGCAGGGAGAACTGCTCGACAAGGGCGCCAGGATACTCACTCTGGGACTTTTGGCGAAAACCCCAAACGATCTGGAGGCCATCGTCTATGTCCCGCCCACCCAGGGCAAGAAGGTGTCTCCGGGAATGAAAATACTGATTTCCCCCTCTTCCACCAAAAGGGAGGAAAGTGGGGCGCTCCTTGGAAAAGTGACAAGGGTATCGGAGTTTCCGGCGACCCCGCAGGGGATGATGCGCAGCCTGCAGAATGAAAAACTCGTTCAGACGCTCTCGGCGGGAGGCGCTCCGATTGAGGTCCACTGCGAGCTGATAACCGATCCGGCTACTGTCAGCGGTTACAGGTGGTCATCGGGAAAGGGGCCCCGGATGAAGCTCCAGAGCGGCACATTGTGCACCGGTTCAATCGTTGTCGAGGAACAGGCTCCGGTCAACCTGGTAATACCCTACCTCGAAAAAAACCCTTTTCGGCGATGAGGCCGCGGGGGGCTGAGATGATGCGGAAACCGCTCAAGCAGTGGAAGGAAACCCGGGTAAAAACTCCCACTGTCCTCCAGATGGAAGCGACCGAATGCGGAGCGGCGGCCCTCGGCATCGTTATGGCCTATTACGGAAGGATCGTGCCCCTCGAGCGGTTGCGGGCCGAGTGCGGTGTTAGCAGAGACGGCAGCAAGGCCAGCAATATCGTAAAGGTTGCCCGCAAATATGGATTTGATGCCAGGGGATTTCGCAAGGAACCGGAGGGGCTCTACGACCTGCCTCTGCCGATGATAATATTTTGGAATTTCAATCACTTTGTTGTTCTGGAAGGAGTAAGGAAGGACAAGGTGTACCTGAACGATCCCGCCTGCGGCCCACGGACGGTTACCAGGGAGGAATTCGACCATGCCTTTACGGGCGTTGCTCTAAGCTTTGAGCCGACTCCCGAGTTCAAAAAAGAAGGCACAAAACCCGGCGTGGTCCGCGCTCTGCGAAGTCGGCTCGCAGGCTCCAGACAAGCTCTTGCCTACGTGATTCTGACGGGGCTACTGCTCGTGATCCCCGGGCTGGTGATCCCCACGTTTTCCCGGGTATTCATCGATAAAATTCTACTTGGCGATTCCCCCTCATGGATCAAGCCGCTGCTGCTGGGCATGGTGCTCACGGCTTTGGCCAGGGCCGGGCTCACCTGGCTGCAGGAGTTCTACCTGCTGCGCATGGAAACACGGATGGCCCTTAGTTCTTCGGCGAAATTCTTCCATCATGTTTTTCGCCTGCCGATGGAATTTTTCTCCCAGCGTTTCGGGGGCGAAATCGGCTCGCGGGTTCGCTTGAACGACAAGGTGGCACACCTGCTTTCGAGCGAACTTGCCGGAAACGTGCTTGAACCTTGTGATGGCGGTCTTCTATGCCGGCCTGATGTTTCAGTATGATTTTGTGCTGACGGTCGCCAGCATTTTAATAGCGCTCTTCAACCTCGCAGCTCTTAGATTTGTGTCCAGAAAAAGAACGGATCTCAATCAAAGGATGCTCCAGGAACAGGGCAAGCTGCTCGGCACGACGATGAACGGCATCCAGATGATCGAGACTTTGAAATCGACAGGCGGTGAGTCGGACTTCTTTTCCATGTGGGCGGGATATCAGGCCAAGCTTGTCAACGCAGAGCAGGTAATGGGCATATCCTCCCAGTTTCTTTCGGCGATTCCCCCGATGCTTACGGCGATAAACAACGTGGCCATTCTTGCCCTTGGCGGCCTGAGGGTAATGGACGGCAGGATGAGCGTTGGCATGTTGGTCGCCTTTCAAACGCTCATGATGAGTTTCCTGCAACCCGTAAACACGATGATCGCCCTGGGGGGAAAACTCCAGGAAAGCGACGGGGATATCAAACGGCTCGATGATGTGCTCAATTACCCGCAGGACAGGACATTTTCGAAAAAGGATTCGGACGACTCGACCTCCGAATTGCCCGTGAAGCTTTCCGGCCGCATTGAAATCAAAGGTTTGACTTTTGGCTACTGCAAGCTCGACCCCCCGCTGATCGAAGAGTTTGACCTGAGCCTCGAGCCCGGAGCGCGGGTGGCGATCGTTGGCGGGTCGGGTTCCGGAAAGTCTACCGTCGCAAGACTTGTCGCCGGTTTGTTCGAACCGTGGGGCGGCGAAATTCTTTTCGATGGAAAACCTCGCGATTTCTATCCGGACCGGTTGCTGACCAATTCCATAGGGGTTGTGGACCAGGAAATCTTTCTTTTCGGCGGCACGGTGCGCGACAACCTGACGATGTGGGACGCAACCATGCCAGAGGCCCGCATCATCGGATCGGCAAAGGACGCTCGCATCCATGGCGACATTGCCGCCCGGCAGGGTGGCTACGACATGATGCTGGCCGAAGAAGGCAACAATTTCAGCGGCGGGCAGCGGCAGCGGATGGAGATTGCCAGGGCACTTGTGAAAGACCCGTCCATTTTGATCCTGGATGAAGCCACGAGCGCGCTGGACCCAACCACGGAAAAACTGATCGACGATAATATCAGAATGCGCGGGTGCACTTGCATCATAGTCGCTCACAGGTTGAGCACGATCCGGGACTGTGACGAAATCATCGTCCTGGAAAGAGGCAAAGTGGTTCAGCGCGGCGCACACAACGAAATGATGAATGTGGATGGACCTTACGCCAGACTCATTGGGTCGGAATGACCGGACCGGTCGGTGATGAAAAATGACAACCGTCTTTGAACAGGAAGGCAGCCCGGCCAGGCCCGAAGGCAACATGCCCCTTCGGCTTACGGGCGATACCAGGGTTTGGTTTGTCCGCTCGGGGCCGGTGGATGTGTTTGCGGTAAGGGTCTGCAACGGACAAACAACCGGCCCGAGGATACACCTTTTCAGGGCCGAGGAAGGCCGGTTCCTTTTCGGCGTTTGCCCCTCCCGCGAAAGCGACCTGCTCGTCCTGGCGGTCGGCCGCACCGGCTGCGAAGTTTCAGGACTCGAACTGGAACGGTTAAAAGAGCTGACCTGTGAGGACCCCGGGATTTTTTCGCATGTCGAAACAGCGTTGGCGGCATGGGTGAGAGGCCTATCCTCGGGAGTACAAAACGGGATTTTGCCCAGGGGCCTGGTTTTCCTGGAACCGGGAGAAGAAACCCCCGCGGGGGAAGGGGTAAATGTCGCCACAGGCTCGGAGCTCGTGTGGGTGAGGCAGGTGGAGGGGAAATCGCTTTTTTGCGGCCAAAAAGGGCTTTCGGAAATAATTCCCGGCGATTTGTTCCCTCTTTGCCCCAATGCAAGCCTTGAGTCGCAATCGGACGCAAGATATCTCGCGCTGGAGACAAAGCCGTGCCTGTCCGAGGCTCCTGCTGGCCTGCGCTCGACCTCTTTCACGAACAGGTACTAAAATCGGTCGAGTTGAAAAGGCGGGAGTACGAGACCCAAGAGCGCGGGCGCCTCGATGTCAAGGCTGCAAACGAGCGGGCGGAATTCGAGAATTCACTTCGCCGGCTTTCATCCATATTGGGTCCGGATATACCCATGCCTGTGCCCGGCGGGGGCAGCCACAACGCGTTGATTGCCGCGTGCCGCCTGATAGGGGAAAAGCAGGGGATAGACTTCAAAGCCCCACCGGACGGAATTCCTCCGAGCGCCGATCCCCTGGAGGAGATCTCGCATGCCTCCCGTATCAGGAACAGGCAGGTGATCCTCAAGGGCGACTGGTGGTCCAGGGATAACGGGCCGCTTTTGGGGTTCATCGAAGGCGACGGAAGACCGGTGGCGATATTGCCTGCCGAAGGCGGCTACGAGATATGCGATCCCGCCGCGGGCAGCCGTCTGAGGGCGACGCCGGAGAGCGCCCTGGAACTTCAGCCCGCCGCCTATATGTTTTACAGGTCTTTGCCTGAACGGGCTCTTACGGGCCGGGATCTTTTCAAACTCGGGCTCACGGGGTGCACGAAGAGATATCCTGACCGTTCTCGCCGCCGCCACGATGGGGGCGCTTCCTTGCCCTGGCGACACCTGTTGCCACCGGGATCATCTTCGACACGTTCATCCCCGATGCCGCGAGGGGGCGATTTGATACAGACGGCATTGATTCTTTGCGTCTGCATCGTGGCCAGCTTCGTATTCGAATTGACGAAGGCGGTTTCCGTTCTGCGCGTGGAGAGCAAGGTGGACGCATCGCTGCAGGCGGGAGTAATGGACAGGCTTTTCAGCCTGCCTGCCCCGTTTTTTCGAAAATTCACCGCGGGAGATCTTGCCGACCGCACCCTGGGTATAAACGAAATCCGGCGTGTCATGTCCGGAGTCGCCGTACAGACGATGCTCGCCTCCATCTTTTCTTTTTTCTACTTCGCCCTGATGTACTGGTACAGCGTAAGGCTTTCGCTGATGGCAACGGGGCTTGCGATGGCAAGCGTGGCTTTCACCTGCCTGGCGAGTCTTGCCCAGGTGGGTTATCAGCGGCAGCTGTTCGGAATTCAGGGCCAGATTTTCGGCACAGTGCTTCAATTTGTGACCGGAATTTCGAAGATCAGGCTTTCGGGTACGGAGAATCGCGCATTTGCCGTGTGGGCCGAGCAGTTCGGCCGGCAAAGGTCGATCGGGTTTAAGGCCGGCGTGATATCGAGCGTCTTGTCCACCTTTAACTCCGCCTTTCCCGTACTCTCCATGGCCGCCCTGTTCTATTGGCTCTCGAACGCTCAGTCGGACCAGATAAGTGCGGGAAGTTTTCTCGGGTTTTTCGCCGCCTTCACCAGCCTTCAGTATGCCCTGGTCCAACTAAGCTCCACTCTAGTTTCGACCTTGTGTGTGGCGCCGGTCTACGAGAGGGCTAAACCGATCCTGGAAACAGCGCCGGAAGTGGACTTGAAAAAAAGCCACCCAGGGGTTCTGACAGGCGACATCGAGGTCTCCCACGTCTGTTTCCGCTACTCTTCCGATGGGCCGCTCGTGCTGGACGACGTTTCGTTTCGGGCTAAACCCGGGGAATTCATAGCCCTTGCGGGCGACTCCGGTTCGGGCAAATCGACTTTACTGCGGCTTCTGCTCGGTTTCGAATCGGCGGAGTCGGGAGGTGTCTACTTCGACGGGCAGGACCTTTCGGGTGTGGATTTAAGGGCCTTCCGCCAGCAGATCGGGGTGGTGCTCCAGAACGGGAGGATCATGGCCGGCGACATATTCAGAAATATCGTCGGCTCCTCCAGCCTGACGGTCGATGACGCTTGGGAAGCCGCCAGGATGGCGGGACTGGATGCGGATATAAAGCAGATGCCGATGGGGATGCACACGGCTCTTTCCGCGGGAGGGGGCACGCTGTCCGGCGGGCAGCGGCAGCGCCTCATGATCGCGAGGGCCATAGTCCGCAGGCCGCGCATTATTTTGTTCGACGAGGCCACCAGTTCCCTGGACAACCTCACCCAGTCGACGGTAAGCAGGAGTCTCGAATCCCTTCGCGCAACACGTATCGTCATAGCTCATCGGCTCAGCACGATCATCAATGCCGACGTAATTTTCGTACTGGAGCGCGGCAGGATTGTCCAATCGGGCAATTATGAACAGTTGATCGCTCAGAATGGGCCCTTTGTGGAACTTGCAAAGCGGCAACTGCTTTAAAAGGTGTTTAACCAGGCCTGTGGAGTCCTCTGATGCGGAAAGTCCTTTATTTGTTTGGCCAGCTTTCGGATAGTGACGTGGATTGGCTCGCGCGAACCGGAAAACTCGAAAAACTCGGCGCGGGAACGGCAATCGTCCACATGGGCAAAAGCGTCGATAACATCTACATCGTACTCGAAGGGACCTTTTCGGTCTTTTTTACCTCCGATTTCTCCCGGTCCGCGGCAACGCTGCACTCCGGCGAAGTGGTCGGGGAGATGTCTTTTATCGATGCAAGGCCGCCTTCCGCATCGGTAAGGTCCGACGGGAGCGCGCTCGTGCTAAAGATTTCGAAGGCGCTTTTGCAGGCAAAGCTGGACGAGGACACCGGTTTTGCCGCGCGATTCTACCGGTCCACCTCGATGCTCCTGTCGGACCGCTTGCGCCAGTTAAACGGTCAACTGGCCAGAATCCAGGCAGGAGCCGACGGCCAGGAGCTTATCGATGAACTGGAAGACGAACTCGACCCCAATGTCCTGGAGGGGATCTCATTTGCCGGAAACAGGTTCGACAGAATGCTGAAGAGCCTGAGAACCAGAAATTGCGCATTCCCTTGATTTGAGGCAGCTCTCCAAAACAGTGGAAAGGAGGAGTGTCGCGAATCCTAAGGAATGAATCGGTGAAATCTTTGCTACGGGTACAGAGCCCAGTGGTTCCGGTTTGCGGCAAGAAGCCGTGCGGGGTCGACCTTCCCGGAATCGCGGCTCGTAAGGCCGCAGGCGATTTCTTCAGTGTTTTTGTTCTTTTTTAGATCAAAAGTCTCGCGTCGAATGACAAAGACCTGTCGGACGCCGGGGAAATCGATGTAGTCATTAATCTCAATCACGGTTCCCATGTTATGAAGGAAGGCGGAGAGCAGGTGAATTGTTTGACCCATCCTAAATAGCTGATTGGACGGAGGATGTTCATAATTTTTTGATTGTCGCGTGATTTTAATGAGCTATCAGAATGGATGACGCAGCCATGAATGTGAAGTTGGTCTATTGACATGGCCCGACCACGCTCGTATCTTTTGACGGACGATGGGTCACAGGCCCCATCCTCGACGCGTTAAAGCAATTTTTGTCAAACAAACCCGCTTTTTGTTCATAATAAGAGTTTGAAGAATGAGAGATACAGCAGACGCCCCGGGTGCGTACGGGAATAGGGCTGCCCGCGTCGTGTTTGAACTGTGACTCTTTTAGTAGCCCCGCTTGCCACTTGAGGTGATTACGGGTGGAGGGCGGACGTACAGGAAAAATGACCGCGCTACTTTTACATCTGGAGGATTACCATGAAGCAGGAAGAATACAGCGATAAGATCGGGCAGATCATTGCTAAATCGTGGGCTGACGATGGATTCAAGCAAAGGCTCCTCAAAGATCCGGCGGCGGTGCTCAAAGAAGAAGGAGTGCACATACCACAAGGTTTAGATCTGCGGGTCGTCGAGAACACAGATTCGGTCTTTTATCTCGTACTTCCGAAACCTCCGATTTGCTCCGACGAATTGTCAGATGAGGAAATGGGTAAGGCCGCAGCGGGAGTCGCGCACCCCTGCAATAGCGGCATTATACTGGATAGAGTGTAACACTTAAGTGTCGCGTTACATAGGGCGAGCACCCGCCGTTGCGCGAATCCGGCAGAATTCGCGCCTCTGGCCGTCCCCAGAGCTCAGTAGAAGTGGACAAGCTTCAAACTGTTTGATGGAAAGGATAATAATGTTCGGTCCCTACAGGGTTGAGCATGAAGGGCGCGCGTATTTCGGAAACGTTTCTCTGCGGGAGTTCCACCTCTTTAACCACGACGGTAATTTTTACCTGCTTGACGTGGTGAATATGGCCGCACACCCGATTTCACCCCGGTTGGCGGCCACGGTCCGCCGGGTCGTCTCATCCTCCGGATGCCTTATTCCCGAATCTGACATGATCGAATTGCGCAGGCTTAAGCTGATCGCATCCGAGGGGGTTACGCCGCCCGAGACCCGGCAGGAGCCCGCATCAGGTGAATCCAGCAAGAAGGCTGAGCATCCGGTGACCGCCATCTTCCTTTTCCTTGCCCAGGAGTGCAACCTGCGTTGTGTCTACTGCTATGGCGATGCCGGGGAATACGCGGGAAAGGGGATGATGAGCGAGGGGACGGCCTTGCGGGCGGTTGACTGGCTCATCGCCAATTCCAAGAGCGCTGGGAACCTGAATATTTGTTTTTTCGGCGGCGAACCGCTGCTCAACTTTCCACTGATGAAAAAGGTAACGGCCTACGCCAGGGAAAAGGCGATGGAGAAGGGCAAGCGAGTCGCCTTCAGCATTACCACCAATGGTTCTTTGATCACAGACGAGATCATCTCCTTTCTTAAGGAAGAAAAGATAAATCCCACGATCAGCTTCGATGGCCCGCCCGCATACCATAACCGTCAGCGGCCATTTAAGGACGGAAGCGGCTCGTACGACAAGGTCTATGCCAATGTCCAAAAACTGCGGGCGGTTTTTCCCAACCTCGCAGCCAGGGCGACGGTCCATGATGATGCCGACCCCTTTCGGATTAAGGAAGGCTTGAAGCAGGCCGGGTTCACCTCCTATAGTCTCATCAAATCCGCACCGGTTATTTTGAATTCTCCTTTCGCCACAATGCCCGCGGACCACTCAAGAGAACAAATGGTGCAACGAATGCTGGCCTTCAACCACAAAGAGGCCGATCAATTGCTTGCCTCCATTCGAGAGAGGAAGATTGATAAGGATTGTCCGCACCACCTGTTGCCCTTCTTGAATTTCGGG
>CAWEZA010000046.1:0-77135 GCA_963813125.1 uncultured delta proteobacterium
CGCTCTCTGGGAATTCCAGCCGTGACAGGGGTGGAAAATGCCATAAGGCTCATCTCGCAAAATGACATCATCATCGTCGACGGCAGGACCGGAATCGTTATTATCAACCCCAGCGAGAGTGAGCTTCGATTTTATGCGGACCGCCAGGATGAAATCGAGGCTTACCTCAAACAGATCAGCCGGCATGCTCATCTGCCCGCCCAGACCTGCGACGGCCACAGGGTGAGCGCCGAGGCAAATATCGAAGTCCTCGAGGAGATCGTGGCTGCCAAGGACAATGGGGCGGAAGCCATCGGCCTCTACAGGACGGAATTTTTTTTCATGAATCGGGTTGAACTCCCCGATGAAGAATCTCTCTACAGGGATTACCACGACCTGGCCGAACTCATGGCGCCCTCGCAGGTAACCATCCGAACGCTCGACCTGGGGGCCGACAAGCTCACCTCCTGGTGTCCCACGCTGGAGGAAGCCAATCCGGCCCTGGGACTTCGTTCCATCCGGCTTTGCCTGCATTATAAAGAAATATTTAAAACCCAGCTGAGGGCAATTCTGCGGGCCAGCGCCGTCGCCCGCAATATCCGGCTCATGTTGCCTCTGATCTCGGGCATGAGCGAAATTGTTCAGGCCAAACACATCCTGCGAGAGGTCCAGTCGGAGTTGTCCAGAAAACGCATACCTTTCGACAAGGATATGCCCTTCGGGGCGATGATTGAGCTCCCATCGGCTGTGGCAATGGCCGATCTGCTGGCGCAGGAAGTCGATTTTTTCAGCATCGGCACCAACGACCTCATCCAGTACTCCATCGGGATAGACAGGTCCAACGAACATGTCGCCTATCTCTACGAACCTCTTCATCCGGGCGTTCTGAGGCTGATCAAACAGGCCGTGGATGCGGGCCACGAAGCCGGCATCCCGGTGGCGGTCTGCGGGGAGATGGCCGGAGAGCCCTTGTACGTGCCGATACTTCTGGGCCTCAAGATCGATTCCTTCAGCATGAACCCCGTAGCGCTCCCACGGGTGAAAAACCTCATCAGGCGCTCCTCCATGAAGGAATGCTGCCGGTTCGTAAACAAAGTGATGCGCATGAGGACGGCAACGGAAATTCAACAGGCGCTGAGTAAAATGGTGATGAGGGAATTTCCCGGAAGAATTTCGCGTATTCGATACGAACTGGACCGAAAATGCGACGCTTCCGCCCCTGAAAAAATCGGGTTCTTGAACCGCGAGGCCCCAGAACCGATAAAATATAGAATTGCGAGGAATTCCTCCAGGATATGTCTAAAGACGTCAACCAGTCGGAAAAAATTAAATTGATCGCGCAAAACAAAAAGGCCTATCACGACTTTGAAATCGGAGAAAAGTTCGAAGCCGGCATGGTTTTGCTGGGAACCGAAGTGAAATCGCTTCGCGACGGGCGGGCCAACCTCAAGGACAGCTACGCCAAAGTCAAGAGGAACGAAGTGTTTCTCGTCGGCCTCCACATAAGTCCTTATTCCCATGCCTCATACGACAATCACGACCCCGAACGGGTAAGAAAGCTTCTTCTCCACAGGTCGGAAATCAAAAAACTGCTGGGTAAAACTCAGGAGCGCGGGTTTTCACTGGTCCCGCTTAAGGTTTATTTCAAGGATGGGAGGGTCGAAAGTGGAAATCGCCCTTGCGAGGGGCAAAAAGGAATACGACAAGCGGCATTCGCTAAAGAAAAAAGAAGAGACCCGCGAAATGGACCGCATAAAAAAACGCCGCGACCTGTCCTGAGGCGGCTGCGCCGCAGGCGAACCCCGTGGGGGTGCGGGGGGCACAGCTCCCCGCGCTTCTAGTCTTTCCGCTTCTAGTCTTTCCGCCTTAGCCGCCCCGCACCACATCGATTATCGTCACCTCTGGCCGGGCAAGAACGCGCACAGGCGGCCCCCACGAGCCCGACCCCCTGCTCGTGTAAAGAATACGACCCGTTTGAGAGCTTATAGTAACCGTTTTGCAGGGGGTAGAACCGCCCGGTTATATACCGGAACGGAAATAACTGTCCGTAGTGTGTGTGCCCGGAAAGCTGAAGGTCGAATAGGCCGGGGCTCCCGTCCGCGGGGTGCGGCCGGTGCTTTAGAAGAAGGGTGAAAAGCCCGTTTTGGACCCTGCCGAGAATTTCCGACTCATCTCCTGAAGGACCCGCCGCCGGGTCGTCTAACCCAACGATATTCAAAATGTCGTGAACCCTTCCGGCTTCACCTCTTAGCACCGTGAACCCGAAAGCTCTATGAGCTTCGATAGACTCCGCCAGCCCGGCGTATACCTCATGGTTGCCAATTACCGCGTACTTGCCGAACCTTGTCCCAATTTTGGAAAACAACCCCGCAACGGCCTCCACTTTTATCGTGTCGCCGTCGATAAGATCCCCCGTGCTGACGAGAAGATCGGGCCTTTCGGCCTCGATTGCGCCCAGGATCCTCGCCATGCGTTTTTCTCCACCCATCAGCCCCAGGTGCACGTCCGAAATCTGCGCTATCCGCAGCCGGTCGATTTCCGGGGGGAGTTTGGCCGACTCCAGGACCAGCCTTTCGACACGAATCGATCTCGCTTCGAAATACCCGTAAATGTTTAGCCCCGCCGCGGCTGCGAGTATGCAAACCGCCGTGGTCTGTCCCCACAAAACCTGCATGGAAAAACCGGGGGAAATATTTGCCAGTCGAAACAGAGCCCCGACTCCATCGACCAGCAGAGTCCCACAGAAACAGTAGAACATGAAGCCAAGCCAACTGTACCCGGCAAGAGCGCACGCCCGCGCCGCCCGGCCGCGGCCGGCCCTCTCGAATAGCCGCGTCCCCACGGGGGCAAAAACCATGAGGGCCATGAACAAAACCGCCCCGGCCCGGACCTCCGAGCTCCCGGGCAGGAGCACTGCGACCCTCGAGTAAACGAAAGCGTGCATCAACGAATAGATGGCAAAATAAGCTAGCAGGAATCCGGTCATTACGCTGAATCAACGGGCCCTACAACCCGGAAGACTTCCTCGATCGAGGTCGCGCCCGAGCAGACTTTGAGCGCCCCGGCGATATTTAGAGGCGTCATCCCCTCTTTAACCGCCTGTTCCCTGATCTTTGAGAGTTCGCAATCGGCCTTTATGAGGCTCCGAACGGCCGGACTCAGCACAAGCATCTCGTAGATGCCGACCCTTCCCAAATAGCCGGTTTCCCTGCACTCGAGGCAGCCGGCGGGCCGGTTGACGGGACCGGTTCGTTCGACTTTCCACGGGCTTACCAGCGACTGCCAAAGCTCCTCGTCCATGGCCCCCTCCCTTCTGCAGTGCGGGCAAAGGGTCCTCGCCAGCCTCTGGGCAACGACCCCCAGAAGGGTTGCCCTTAACAGGTAATGAGGGACCCCTATATCTAAAAGCCTTACGATTGCCGAGGGCGCATCGTTTGTGTGCAGGGTCGAAAAGACCAGATGTCCGGTCAGGGCTGCCTGGACGGCCATCTCCGCGGTCTCCAGGTCACGGATTTCACCGACCATTATGATGTCGGGGTCCTGCCTTAAAAAAGTCCTCAGGCCGGAGGCAAAGTCAAGTCCAATCGCGCTGTGGACCTGCATCTGATTGAACCTGGGCTCGACCATCTCGATGGGGTCCTCTACAGTGCAGACGTTTACTTCCGGTCTTGCCAGATATTTGAGTGTCGAGTACAGGGTGGTCGTCTTGCCCGAACCGGTCGGTCCGGTGACAAGAATAATGCCGTGAGGAGAACTTATCAGTTTTTTCCATTGGACAAGCTCCAGCTCTGAAAATCCCAGCTCCTCGAAGCTCCTCACGGTAACTTCGGGGTCAAAGACGCGCATGACCAGCTTTTCGCCAAAGACCGAAGGCATCGTTGAAAGACGCAGTTCGACCTCTGCCCCTAAAGCCCCTTTTGTCTTGATCCTGCCGTCCTGCGGGCGCCTTTTCTCCGCAAGGTCCATCCTGCCGAGCACCTTTAGCCTGCTTATTACCGCGCTCATAACGACCGTCGGCAACTGGTAGACGGGGTGCAGAATTCCGTCGATCCTGAAACGCACGTCGCTGTTGTCGCGGCGGGGCTCAAGATGGATATCGCTCGCCCGCTGGTCGAACGCATACTGAAGCAGCCAGTCGACGATATTGACCACGTAGCGGTCGTTTGCGTCCAGTTTGCCCGCACGGCCAAGCTCAAGCATCTGCTCCAGGTTCATGCCGGTGGCCCGGGACGAGCCGTCCGCCCTTCCGAATGCCCCCCGGACCGAGTCGGAGAGCGCATAAAATTCGATCAGGTATCGGCTTATATCGATCGGGTTTGCCATGACCCTGCGAATTTTTTTCCGCAGGATACGCTCAAGCTCCTCTGCCCATTCGAAATTGAAGGGGTCTCCCGTGGCGATTATGACACCGTCTCCCATCACTTCGACGGGAAGTATTTTATATCGCGATGCGTAGGCGTACGAGACCAGGCCGGTAACGGCCCTGACATCAACTTTTAGCGGATCGATCCTCAGGTAATCCAGCCCGCATTTTCTAGCCAGCCAGGCCACGAGAAACTCGATGGCAACAGGCTCATGAGGCGGGGTGGCCCGGCTCAAACCCGCCTTGGATACTGTCACCAGCGGGTGCTCGGCCGGGACGCTTTCATGAGCCTTCGACCTGCCGAGGATTTTTTTCGCATCGGCCTCGGCGATTATACCGTCGGAGATCAAATTGCGCAGAATGCTCCTCAGGCTTAATTCAAAAGACGCCTGGGCGCTCGACCCCGTTTTCGGCTCAGTTCTCACAAACGTCTCCATTTGGACGGCAATATAGCGCAAACACTCATCTATTTTTTTCGTAAAGCTCGACTAACGTTAACAGTTTGTCAAATGTTCTGGAAGCAAAATCGAAATTGAGGTCTAACAGGCAAAAAGGTGGGAGGGGCGGGGGGATTTAATCACCCCCTCATATATTTCAAACCCGTGGGGTGGGCGTGGCACACTCGCCAGCGGCGCGGCCGCACTCGTCTGCGGCGCAGCCGCCTAATTATCGAACCCAAACCGCTCTATAAGGCTCTCATAGAGCCCGCTGCCAAGAAAACTCCTAAGCTTTAGGCTTTGACGCCTCCTCGATTCATATTCCGAACCAAAACTCGTCAAATTCATCGTGTACTTCCCCAAAACCCGAGAGCATCTCTTTGAATTCGGCCTGCCGCCCGTGGTAATCTTTGAGCATCTCACAGCCCGATGCATCGAGGACCAGCATGAACAGGACATCTGATGCCGAAAGAGCGCTTTCCTCGGAAGGCGCCGTCACATAGACGTCCATTTCTTTCCCGGACCTGCTCATCTGGCACCTGTAGCGGTCGACGGCCTCGTTTCGAGCACCGCTTCGCTCCTCCGCCGCCTGCATCCTCATCAACTGCATCGAAATTCCATGCCTGTTTATGAATGTTTCCATCGATGCGCTCTGCATGCTCTCTCCTTCGTAAGACACTTCCATGACAGAAAACATTGCGCAGATTTCAATGTAATTGAAATCAACGCTATTTATCGTCATTATTACAATGGGTCTTAAGAAAGATATATGGGGTGAACGAGGTAATCACTCGACTAGGGAATGTATTTTTATGGTGGGCACACAGTACTTCTAAAGGCTCAAGGGCCTCGTGGCAAGTCGGACATCACTTGACGGGAAGACCTTTTCGCCCTGGCCATCCGGATGGCTTTCCATCGTATCTCATCCCACAGGAAGGAAAAAGGCCTACCCTATCGAAGTCGGCTTACAGAAAAGATTCGCCCCGATTTGACGAAATTTCCCGCCTGGGTATAATGTAATAAACAGGGTTTTATTGACAACTCGCAGGCGATTTTCTGGATTGAAAGTAGTCACAATTACATAACTAATGAATATATTTAGTGTTTTTGTCACAAACAAAAAAAAGGGGAGGAATCACGTGCCTACCAATGTTATCAACGTGCGCGACTTGGAGCAAGAGGATGTAAAGCTCTTGGAATCGCTAGCCGAACGCTTTCGGACCAAGCGACGAAACGCAGCGGAAAAAATCACCAACCGAGAGGACGGTTTTGAAAGGAGCGCCGGTTCCTGGGTCGGCCTCGTCGACGGGGAAGAGCTAATCCGCAATATTTACGCTGGCCGGCTGATTTCCAACCGGCCAGAGGTGAAATTATGAAGGTCACTTATCTGATCGACACCGACTGGATCATCCATTACCTGCTCGGTGCAAAGCCGGTAAGGGAGAAACTTCAGCAGTTCAGGTCTGAAGGTTTGGCGGTCAGCGTTATCTCCCTGGCGGAAGTGTATGAAGGCGTCTTCTATTCCCGGGACCCGGAAGCCAGCCGAAAGGGCTTTGAGGATTTTCTTGAAAACGTTTCCATTCTTGGAGTGGATGAAGAGGTTTGCCGGATGTTCGCCAGAGAACGCGGAAAACTAAGAAAGCAAGGCAACCTCATTGGTGACTTTGACCTTCTGATTGCTTCCACGTGTCTTTTCCATGAACTCACTCTCTTAACGAACAATGTGCGACATTTTGAGCGCGTTGATGGATTGCAACTTGTCTCCGTGGCGAAATAATAACCTGTTTGGACGACCCTCCTCTCTTTGTTCCCCTACTCCGACCTTAGCCTCCTCTTTTTCCAGATAATGTCCTCCGCTCTAAAACGCCTGCCCTATGCTGAAATAAAACTGATAGGGCGCAAAGCTCGCAGGCTGGGGCGGGTTCAGTTCATAGCCCACATCGAACCGCAGAGGCCCGACTATCGTCAGGTAGCGCAGTCCAACGCCGACAGTGTACCTTGTCTGGTCCAACGAAAAGCTGCCTATCTCGGAGGCTATGTTTCCGAAATCCGAAAAAACCGCGCCTTCCAGGGGCATCCTTAACGGAAATCTCCATTCGAGGCTGCCTTCCAGCAACGCCATTCCCCCGATCGGGTCCCCATCGGAGGCAAGCGGCCCGAGCTTCTGGTATGGGTAACCCCTCACACTGTCGGCACCCCCACTGAAAAACCTTTTAAAAATCGGCACCTCCGAGGTCCCCTCGAGAGGCTCGATTGCCCCGTACTTGAGTTTTGCCGCCAAAGTGCCGTACTTCGACAAGGGGACGTATCCCCTGCCGTCCAGGCTGAACTTCAAATAATCCACCTGGGACCCCAAATAAGAGCTCGCCCATTCGCAGTACTGCAAAACTCTCCAGCCACTGCCCGGATTAATGATCGAATCCACCCTGTCCCATGTCGTTCCGGACACTAGGGAGGACACGAAGTACGCCTGGTGCTCCTGGTCGGTCGGACTTGGCGGTATTACGACATTGCTCAGGTAGTTTGCCTCGAAATTGTACCCCCAGTAGGACGACAGGCCGCTCGACCATTTGTACTGGTACCTCGGCTGCAGGTACGTTTTCAGATTTACATACGATACCTCGTTCTCCCGCATGATTCCGCCGTCGACTACCAGCGCCCCCGAGGTGTCCAGAAAATAGGGCTGAGTGAATTCGCCTTCGAGCAACTGCACAATCGAGCTTGCCTTGAGGTTTATCTGAAGCAGCCTGCCATCGCCCAGAAAATTTCTGATCTCATACTGCCCAAGGCCCCGGAACTGGTCCTCCGTACCGTAGCCTACCCCAAGACGCACCGTTTTCTTCTTCGCTTCTTTTACCAGAATCCTGATCGGCAGCACCGTCGTTTTTTTGTCGAGGTCCTCGACGGAGATATCGACAAACTGGAAAAGGTCCAGCGCAAACAAACGCTCTCTTGCGGCCTCGATCTTCGAGCCGTCGAAGCGTTCCCCGGGGTGAAACCTCACTTCCCTCATGATGACGCGGTTTGAAACCGACTCATTGCCTTCCAGGCGGATCGGCCCGAAAGTGCAAACCGGCCCCACCCTGATCTTTACCGTCACCTTCCCAAGGTTTGTCGCCTTGTTTAAAAGCGCCCGCATGTCAATATCGGCCTTCGGGTATCCGTCGGGCCCCCAGGAAAATTCCTGCAAATTTTTCGATATCCTTGTAGCCGGGCGTGGTAAATCTTCCCCCGGCCTTCAGCGGCAAAATTTTTAGCAGTTCCTTTCGCCACTTCAGCGGATGCGGGCCGTCGATTCTGAGATCGAGATTTCCAACCTTCATGGGCGGCCCTTCCCGCAGGCAAATAACGATTTTGACGTTATCGCCGCCTACGCGCAGGACTTCGTGGGATAAAAGCCTCATGTGGTAGAACCCCTGGCTTACGTAGAATTCAGGAATTCTTTTGAGGTCCTCCGAGAAGACCTTCTCATCGAAGGGCGCTTTAAAAAACCAGCGGAATTTTTTTTCTTTGGTTTCGAGGATCTTCTTCAGGGTGGAGGACGAAATTATCTTGTTGCCCCTGAAGCGAATATCCAGCACCTGGAGTTGAGGTTTGGCCGCACCCCCGGGTAAACCGGTCTTATCGCTCCCGGCGGCAAAAGCGCTCCCCGTCCAGAGCAAAGGCAGGAAGATCAAAAGAAGTGCGCTGGCTCGAACTTTATAATCCAATACTGTTCCTGGCCGGATGCGCATGGAAGAAAATCCGAGCGGCTTTTTTCTACATCTTTTTCAATTTCTTTTCAGCGGCCCGGGCCTGGGCCGTGCCGGGATAGGCTGTCACAAGCCGGGTGAAGATGATCCGGGCCATGGTGCCTTCGCCGATCTCCTGCCACCCGATTCCCTCCTTTAGAAGGGCGCTGGCGGTCTTCCCCCCTTTGGGATACCTGTCCACCACGGCCTGGTAGGCCTTGATGGCGTCCTCATAGTGGCGCTCGCCAGAGGAACACTCGCCTACATAGTAGAGGGCGGATTCTCCGAGACCGGAATCGGGGTACTTGGATACAAACCGTTCAAAGACTTTTTTTGCAGCTTCAAAATTCCTCTGCTGCAACAACTGCACGCCTCTATCGAATTCGACCTGCTCGGCGCTTCTGGCAGGGACGGACTCGGGACGGGCACGGCTTTGCGGTGGGGGATAAACACCGCCATAGCCGGGTGGTGGAACCCGCGACGGCTCCACGGGCCGCTGTGGAGCAGGGGACGGTCCCAATATGACTGTCCCGGAAGGAGGCATGGCAGGCGGCTGCCCCTGCTGGGGCTGTGCCTGGGGCTGCATCTGGGGCTGTGGTTGGGGCTGCTGCTGTTGGGCCGCCGACGCCTGGTTTTGCTGGATCGCGTCGACCTTGTGGGCCAATTCGTCTATCCTGCCGTTCAGGCTCCTGATCTGGGCCTGCAGCTCCTGCAGCTGGGAATATAGATCCCCCGATCTTTGGGTCGCCCCCTCGGTGCTCTGCAGACGCTTTTCAAGGGCCGCCTCCCGCTGGTTTAAAATGCCGAGATTCTCCTGAAGGGTTGAAGTCTCAGACGTTGTGGCGCAGCCCGCGAGCAGTCCCGCCAAGACCACCACCACGCAATACCACACCACCCTCTTATTGCTCGCACCCCTCATGGTTTTCATTCCTCTCCCCAGGGTTTTTTGCTCCAACAAACCCAAAGACCGGCCTGCATAATACAGCATGAAGGCCGGTCTTTGAAACACTCAACAATAAAGAAAAATAAAAACTTTAGTATTTGAGAGCGAAATGGTCGCGCCTGTTCTTTGCCCAGGATGCCTCACCATGCCCCGAATCCATGGGCCGCTCTTTGCCGTAGCTAACAGTACCCAGCTGGAAATTCCCCCCGCCCGCGTGCAGTATGTACTCTTTGGCCGAGTTCGCGCGTCTTTCTCCCAGCGCAAGGTTATACTCTTCCGTTCCACGCTCGTCGCAATTGCCCTCGATGGTCACCGAAACCGCCGGGTATCTTTTCAGAAAGGCGATCTTGTCATCGAGGATCTTCTTTGCGGGTTCCGAAATCGTGTAAGCGTCATAATCAAAATAAACGTCCTGATTTTCGAAAGCGGCGGCCCTTTCCAGAAACTCTCTTTTCTGGGCTTCCGAAGTTATTCCAAGCTTTGCCCACTTGGCCTCATTGCCCTCCATCCCGCCTGAGGGACCCCTTCCTCCGATCCCCGATTCCGGACCGTATCCGGGCGCAGGCGGAGGCGGAACAGCTTTTTTCGTACACCCGCTCACACTGATTACTGCAAGCGCAAAGATAATCAACAACGGATAAATGCTTCTTCTGTTCTTCATCCCTTCTCCCTCCTGGCGATTCTTTTCATTTACCGTTCGCTTGGGGTGACCAGTCAGGCAGTCCCTGCGCTCCGCCAACATGGCTCATCAACTGCCAGTCCCCCGTACCATTCGCATACATTATCCGAATAGCTGTCGCTCCGCCCTTGTCGGAACTGTAGACAATCATCCGCCCGTCCGGCGACCACCGCGGAGCCTCGTTCCTGCCTCCGTGGGTCAACGTGTGGTCATCGCCCCCATTGGGGCTGATGACGTGGATGTCAAAACCACCTCCACCCTGCGCGCAATAGGCGATCAAGTCCCCCTTGGGCGACCAGGCGGGAGAAGTGTTGTATTTTCCGCTGTAGGTAAGTCTTCTTTTCTGGCCGCTCGAAACATCGTAGATGTATATCTGCGGACCTCCGGCTTCATTGGAAACATAGGCCAGTTTCTGTCCGTCCGGCGACCAGTTGGGCGACACGCTTATCGAGGACCCAAACCCTACCCCCAATTTCCTCACGATCCCGCCGGAAGCGCTCACCAGGTACAGGTCCTGGCTCCCGCCCTTGCTAAGGGCCACAGCCAGTTCATTTCCCCCGGGCCTCCAGGCGGGCGTGATATTCATCCCCGGGTAGCCGCAGATCACGTGAGTCGAGCGCGAGGCTACATCCATCACGTAAATCTTCGGACTTCCGTCCCGGTAGCTCACGTAGGCAATACGTCTGCCGTCAGGACTCCAGACCGGGGAAAGATCGATACTGTTGTCATGGGTCAACTGCACGGGGTCGTAGCCGTCAAAGTCGCATTCAAAAATCTCTTTGCCGCCCCCCACCCTCTGGGAGTAGACGATCTTCGTGTTGAACATTCCGCCCTGCCCCGTGACCATCAACAGGATATCGTTTGCAAAGGCGTGCACCATCTGGCGCCAGGCCCCGAGATCCCCCCCGTAGCTTTTCGGAGTACCCACAAGCCTTCCGGCGGTCGCATCGAAGAGGCGGCCATCGAGCCTTACCGAATTTCCCTGCACCTGGTAGGAAGCACGCGCAAGGTAGTCCGCGCCAAGCTGCTTCCAGCCCTGGAAATTGATCTGGGAGGCCTCGAGGCCCACGCTCTGCGGGTCTCCCGGAAAACCTCTGGGGTCGAGGAGCTGAAAGACTCCCGAGATATCCAAATCGTGCGACAACACTTCCGACATCTGCCGGGCAAGCTGCGTCTGGTCCGAAGACATATATTTGAAGTCCGGGACGGCGATGGGGATTCTTTTGAAATTGGGGTTGGTAATATCGAGGTAAATCGTCTGGGCGGACGCCCCGCGCAAACCCGCGGCCCCCGCCAAAAGAAAACAACACAGAAAAATTAACAGGCGTTTAGTCGCAAACATATCGCAAAATACCTTTCACCCCTCGCGGAAAGCTCGCCGCAAACCTATCCGACCCGCTCTCAGGACACCCTCCCGGGCATAAATGTCAGGATAAACTGGGGAACACTCCCCTGGGCCGCCTCGGGAACGGGCGGAAGCGGTCCGGCTCTATTCACCGCGCGCACCGCGGCCTCATCGAAAAGCGCGTTTCCGGACCCCTTCATAACAACCACTCGAACGATTTCCCCCGACCCCCTGATCTGGACCTGCACCACCGTCCTTAGCCCACCGACTCCCTTGTCGTTTGCCAGGCTCCACTCTCTTTGGATCTTCTCCCTGACAACCTGCCCGTACATGCCCAGTATCTGGGTGACGGCAGCACTGCCGTTCGGGCTGCCAAACGCGCTTCCCCGGCCGCTCCCCTGGCGGCCTCCGCGCGCATTCCCGGTCGGAGTCCCGCCTGCGGGCTCCTCTTCTCCCTCGGTTGCCGCCTCTTTCGAAGACCGGCCGCCAGGTTCATTTGCCGCAACGCTCGAGGCCCGGTGGCCCGACCTTGGCTGGGGCTCCGCGCGCCTGGCCACAGGCGGTGCGAAGTGGGGAACGTTTTTGGGCCTGGCAACCAGCTTATCCAGATTCCGGTCTATGGACTCAAGCCCCTGGGTTCGCTCAGGTGTTGCCGGCGTCTCCCTTGGCTCGATCTGCTTGATCTTGACGTGGGTGTCAACGGTTCCCGTATTATCGTTTACCGCAAGGCGCCTGATTGGAACCACGGGTCCGGCCTTTCGAAACGACCTGGTGCGGCGCTGCACTCTTCTTTCCACCGCCTTGCCCGTCGCCCCCGTCTCCCCTTTGGGCTCGGCCATGCCCGCCCCCAGGTCCTTCATCGACACCAGGTCGACCGAACAGTACGGGACCGGCAATGGTTTGTGAGGAATCAGTAATACCCAGAAAATGGCGCTGCCGAAAATCAGCCCGTGAACCAGGATCGACGCTCCGATCCCGGCTGCGAGGTCCTTTTTGGGAATAGCCTTGTCCAGAAGTTCCATATTGAAGCCACCACTCGCCGGCGTTCATGCGGCCGCCGGGTGAGAAGGGAGATCAGTTCCGTCTTTTGCTTTTTCGCCCGGCAACCCCGCCCAGGCTTTTCTCGCTCTCGGTCACCATGCCTATCTTGCTGATTCCCGCCTGCCTTATCAACCCCATTACCTGCATCACATATCCATAGGGGATAGCCTCGTCGGCTCTCAGAAAGATACCTTCGGAGTCCGGCCTGTTCTGATTGATGGCCGCAAGCTTCGTCTCGAATTCGTCGAACTCGACTTGCTGCTCGTTTATGAAGATCTTCCGGTCGCCGGTAACCGATACGACCAACCGCTCGCTTTTCGTCGGAATGGCCTGTGCCGAAGTCTGGGGCAGCTTCACATCCACCCCGTGGGTCATCATCGGCGCGGTCACCATGAATATGATGAGCAGAACGAGCATTACGTCTACAAGCGGCGTGACGTTGATCTCTGAAACCATGCCCTTGGAATTGCCATTTGCCTGCATCGGGACCTATCCTCTCAATCGACCATTATCCTGGCTTCGGACGCCTGGCTCTGTGACGCCTCCTCCTGCCTTCCCTTGCGCATCAGGTCCCTTTTGAGCATGTTGAGGTAGTCGGCGGCAAAATGGCTCATCTCGTTTTCGAACCCCCTCACTTTGGTCGAGAAATGGTTGTAGCCGACAACCGCGGGAATGGCCGCAAGAAGACCAATGGCCGTGGCAATGAGCGCCTCTGAAATACCGGGAGCCACAACCGCAAGGTTGGCTGCGCCCCTAAGGCCTATTTCATGAAAACTTGTCATGATGCCCCAAACCGTTCCAAAAAGACCGATGAACGGCGCGGTGCTGCCCGTTGTGGCAAGAAGGGGCAAAAAACTCTTGAGCCTTTGCCGCTCCGCGGTCATCCCACCCTGTATGGCCCGCTCGACGTTTTCCAGGAGCACCTCGGGGTTTGTCGACAACTCCTGCATATTCCTACTGTCCATGGACTTGCCGACCCTGCTCAGCTCCGCGTACCCTACCCGGAAAATCTCCGCAAGGTGGCTGTCCGAGAGCTTTTCACTGTCACGGTAAAGTGCTGAGTAGTTTTTGCGCTGCCGGAAAAGGGCCATGAACTCGGCCGATTCGCGGTTTGCCCGGCGAATGAGGCGGAATTTGACCACAATAACCGACCAGCACGCTACCGAAAGCCCCAGAAGAACCGACAGGACCCCTTTTACCATCGGCCCGGCAGTCATGATCATATCGATCACGCTGTCCCCGGACTGTACCGGAGCCCCCTGAAGAACCGGAGCCGCATATGCGGTCGCCGTCAAAAAATGCGTAAACATCAATTCTTACCCTCATCGTACATGGATTTTACAATTCTCATAATGTTTCGGAATGCCGCCCCGGCCGGCTCCATAATGTGGAGTTCGGTCATCTCGCGCGGCAATTCGGAAGGCTCAGGGTTAATCTCGACTATGTGCGCCCCCCTTCTTCCTGCAACCCGGGGAAGGTCCGAAGCCGGAGCAACACTTGCCGAAGTGCCGACCACGATCATCAGGTCGCACTGAGCGGCGGCATCGAATGCCAGAGAATACGCCTCATCGGGTATCCCCTCGCCAAAGAGCACCACGTCGGGCCTGATCGGTCCCCCGCACGCACACCTTGGCGGCAGCTCCACAAGCGATATCTCGGAGGGCGAATAAGGCCTCCGGCAGTGGTTGCAGTGCATTCCCCGGAAATTTCCGTGAAACTCGACCACGTTGGAAGTCCCCCCCTTCTGGTGCAGGCTGTCCACGTTCTGAGTGATCACCATCTTCAAAACGCCAAGTCTTTCCAACTCCCCCAGGGCGTAATGAGCGTCGTTGGGAGTGACGCTCTCCACGAGGCCGTTCATCTCGATTAGCAATTTCCATACCTTCCCCGGATCGGCACGGAAAGAATCTATATGCCCGTATTCAAACGGGTCGTAGCGTGCCCAGACACCCTCACTTCCCCTGAAATCGGGAATTCCGCTCTCAACCGATATCCCCGCCCCGGTAAGAGCCACCGCATAGCGGCTCTTTAGAAGCAGCTCGGCAAATCTATTATATTTGTCCATATTGCACCAGAATAATTCGCTTTTTCGGGCTCAAAACAACGCGCGCTATCGTAGTTCTCCCTAAAATGCATGTCAAGAATTTAAGCAAAGCGCGATCCCTTACATCCACTATGGCCGCTAGGCCTGCCTACTTGCAAATCTTAAGCTTCTGGCCGATCCGCACCTTGTTATCGGCAATGTGGTTCCATTTGCAAAGCTGCCCTCTCGTAATATTGCAGCGCAGGGCGATCGAATCGATCGTCTCACCCCGCAAAACCACGTGAACCTCGACGGTGGGCTTGTGTGTGGACTCCCATGCGGCCGCCGCCTTCTCGAATTGCTTCTGCCTGCCTTCGGGAACCCGCACCGTTATACCCCCCTTGGGGATCACGTCCGAAATCAGCTCCGGGTTTAACAGTTTGATGTCACGATAAGTTACCCCTGTCGACTCCGCGGCCACGGTTATCGGCATCGCAACCGAAAGATTTACCCGGACAGCGGCGAAAATGACGGGCGCATAGCCGGTCCCTTTCGGAAGATAATAGCCGTATGCGGCGGGGTTTTCCATAACTTCCTTTATCGCAAGGATCCTGAATACGTAACGCTCGGTTTCCCGGGGCAGAACGAGACTGTAGTAGGAGTCGCTCTTATCCTGCTCCATGGCCGCCTTGACACGGTTCTCACCGCAATTGTATGCGGCCGCCGCAAGGGTCCAGTTGTGAAACAGGTCGTGGAGGTGCTTCAAGTACTGGAACGCGGCACCGGCCGAACTTTCGAAATCGTAGCGCTCATCCAAAACCGCGCTGCGCGCCATCCCATACCTGCCGGCGGTGTCCGCCATCAGCTGCCACGGGCCGGCGGCGCCCGCCGGCGATACCACGCGCGGCATGAGGTCGCTTTCCGCAACCGCAACATATTTAAGATCTCCGGGAAGCCCCATGCGCGAGAGAAGCCCTTCGACCCACGGAAAATAGCGCTCCTTTCTTTTAAGCCATAGGTACACCTGCGCATGGCTTTGCGTAACGATGGTAAACTCCCGGTCAAACCTCTCGTAGACATCCGAAGACCCCATAGGCACGGGCTCGCCGCAAAACTCCGCCTTGGCCGGAAGCTTGAAACAGGGCACAAACGCCCGCGGCGCAACCGCCCCGCTGCTTACCGAGCCTCGCCCCCCTCCGTCGTAGAAACCGAGCATCAGCACAAAAACCAGAATAAGGACCCCGACCCTGCATTTTCTTTCGAGCGGCATCACAAAGCTCCTGCCCAAATATCGCGAAACTGCCCTTATATAACAAATATTATGAGCCCGCCCGGCAGACGGCCCCGAAAAATCTCGAAATCCCGGGGGTGAATTTGACAAAAATCTGTATTATGCTGCCGCTTAGCCTGGAATATTCACCCGCAAATCCGAACCCGCAAAGAAGAGAAAATGGATAAATACCTGTTCACCGCCGAACAGCTAAAGCAGATAATCGAAAAATCGATAGATCTTTTCCTCAAATATCAATACGGCCGAGGCTACGAGGAGCCAATGGCAAAGGCGGCCGCCGTAATGGACGTAATGGGCTCGCTGAAGACCCTCGGCAAAGACCGCGGCCTGCCCGAAGGCAAGTGAGAGTATGTTTAATACTAATTTGTGCGCAAGGCGATACTAAATAAATGGATGCAGTGGTGCTGGCCGTCTTTGCGGCCGTCTATTTCGCAATGATGTTGGGAGGAATCCCCTGGTCCGCGGTCGACCGCCCGGGGGTTGCGCTTTTGGGGGCAATAGCCCTTGTGGCCGCGCACAGGATCAGTCCCGAGTCGGCGTGGAAAGCTGTGGACGTACCCACCATAGCCCTTCTTTTCGGCCTTATGGTAGTGTCTGCGCAATTGCGCCTCGGCGGTTTCTACACCCGCCTCGGACGCCGCCTGGCCGGTATGCGGGTCTCCCCCCGGATGCTTCTGGCCATTCTCGTAGGCGTCGCGGGCCTTCTTTCGGCAGTGCTTGCCAACGACATCGTATGCCTGGCCATAACCCCCGTGTTGATCGACGGGTGCGGGCAAAGAGGGCTGGACCCCGTGCCTTTTCTGCTCGGCCTCGCCTGCGCGGCCAATGTGGGGTCTGCGGCCACCCTCATCGGCAACCCCCAGAACATGCTCATCGGACAAACGCTTCGCCTCTCGTTCGCGCGCTACCTCTTCATAGCATCCCCGCCGGTGATGGCCGGGCTGATCGTCGTGTGGCTGGTGATTTGCCGCAGCGTCGCTGGAAGGTGGACCGGCCCGGTTTTGGCCCCTAGGGCGGCCGAAAATCACTTCAACAGGTGGCAGGTCTCAAAGGGGCTTGGAGTCGTGGCGCTCCTGGTGCTCGCGTTCCTCTTTACTTCCTGGCCGCGGGACGTACTGGCGCTTTGCGCCGCGGGACTGCTGCTGAGCAGCAGGCGCATGGCTTCACGCGATATACTGGGCCTTGTCGACTGGGACATCCTGCTTTTGTTCATGGGCCTTTTCATCGTAAATCACGTCATGGAAAGCACCGGAATTCTCACCGGCTGGGTGGCTTTCCTGGAGGGCGCGGGCATCCATTTGAAGTCCGTTCCCTGGCTGTTCGGCCTCACGGTTTTTCTCTCAAACCTTGTGTCCAACGTACCGGCGGTCATGCTGCTTCTCAAGGTGGCCCCGGGAGCGGCAACAGGGCCGGCCTTGGCCCTGGCGAGCACACTTGCGGGCAACCTGCTCATTGTCGGCAGCATCGCAAATATCATCGTAATCGAGCAGGCATCCAGGCTCGATGTTCACATCTCCTGGAGAAAGCACGCCTCCATAGGCGCGCCCGTTACCGCGTTGACGCTCGCCCTTGCCGCGGGGTGGTTGTGGGTCCTGCAATAAATCGGGGTCGAACCTGTAGCGCGGAAAAGGTTGACTTCACGGCAGGATTTCGAGAATTTCCATGTTCCGGACGCCCTTTGGAGCCTGGACCTTTATTTCGTCGCCTTCTTCCCGGCCGATGAGGGCTTTGCCGATGGGGGAAGTAACCGAGATGGTGCCCTCGTTTACGTCCGCCTCATAGGGCCCAAGCAGCCGGTATGAACTCACCACGCCGGTCTCCAGGTCCTCCAGGACCACCTTGCAGCCAAAGATGACTTTCCCGTCGACCGCCTGGGGCAAATCGACTATTTCCGAATTCTGGAGCCTTTCGATCGTCTCCTGGATCTTTCCCTCGATTATCCCCTGCTTTTCCTTGGCGGCATCATACTCGGCGTTTTCGGAGAGATCGCCATGGCCGCGGGCCTCCTCTATTGCTTTTATGACTGTGGGGCGTTCTTCTCTTTGCAACCGTTGCAGTTCAATTTTAAGCCTCTCGTACCCGGCCTTGGTTATGGGGGCTCTTGCCATTCCCACTCCTTTCAACATAAAAAAATACGCCGTCGCGTTTCCGGCGGCCGTAAGGCGACGCGGAAACGGGACTGCGCCGATGGTCGAACTCTTACTTTTATTTTAATACAAAATTCCAAAAAAAACTTCATCAAAAAGCGAAGACCGCCATGGCGGAGAATTTTCCAACAATCGGCACCGGTCGGAAATTTTGAATTACCATGCGCAGCCGGGCTCGTGGTAGACTAAGCTGTTTGCGCGCGGGTGATAAGCGGTTCGACCCGGGCGCCGCGCCTCCCAGGGCAGCTGTTATGCCGTGGCCATTGAAAATCCGGCAGACCTCGTGAGGGACTTTTATGCACTTTAACAGGAAAGATATTCTGGGAATTCGTGAACTCGACGTCTCGGAAATCGAATACATCCTCGACCTGTCCCGTTCTTTCATGGAAATAAATGAGAGGTCCATTAAAAAGGTGCCGACCTTGAGAGGCAAGACGGTCATTCACCTTTTCTTCGAGCCGAGCACCAGGACGAGGACCTCTTTTGACATCGCAGCCAAACGACTGAGCGCCGACACCTACTCGATTACCGCGTCGACCAGTTCGATAGTCAAGGGCGAGACGGCTCTCGATACCCTGAAGAACCTCGAGGCCATGAGGCCCGATATCTTCGTCATTCGCCATTCCGCCTCGGGGGCGCCGTGGATGCTTGCCGGCCGCACTACCGCCTCGGTCATAAACGCCGGGGACGGAATGCACGAACACCCTTCCCAGGCGCTGCTCGACATGGTGACTATCCTGGACAGCAAGAAGACTCTTCGCGGCTTGAACGTCCTCATCGTCGGAGACATCTATCACAGCCGGGTCGCGCGGTCCAACATCTGGGGCCTGACTAAAATGGGGGCAAATGTCGTGGTCTGCGGACCCGTCACCCTTATTCCGACAGGCATCGAATCGATGGGCGCCCGGGTGTCCCACCGCCTGGACCAGTGCATCCCGGAGGCCGACGTCATAATGGTCTTGCGCCTTCAAAAAGAGCGGCAACAGCAAATGCTTTTGCCCTCCCTGCGCGAATATTCGGCCTGGTACGGCATAAACGCCGAAAAGTTGAAAAAAGCGAAAAACGACGTTTTGATCATGCACCCGGGCCCGATCAACCGGGGGGTGGAAATTAGCCCTGAAGTCGCCGACGGTCCCTGTTCGGTCATCCTCGACCAGGTGACAAACGGAGTCGCCGTCAGGATGGCGCTGCTCTACCTGCTCGGGCAAAGATAAGACGCACTTTTTGCCCCTTTACCGGAGAGATGATGAAACCAAACGGAATTCCGGCTGATCTGATTTTGCAAAACGGCAGGGTGATCGATCCGGCTAGGGGGGTTGACTGTATTGCATCCGTTCTCATCGAGAACGGAAAAATCGTCGAAGTCGGCGAAAACTTCGAAATCGGGGCCGAAAGGCGCGCCCGGTTCGTGCAAATCGATGCCCGCGGCAAATGGGTGGTCCCGGGTCTTATCGATATGCACGTTCATCTGCGCGAACCGGGGGAGGAGTACAAGGAGACGATCTCTTCGGGCACACGGGCAGCCGTTGCCGGAGGGTTCACCTCGGTTGCGTGCATGCCCAACACGCGCCCGGTAAACGACTGCGCACCGATCACGCGGTTCATCCTCGGACAGGCCGCCCATGAGGGGGTCTGCCGCGTGTTTCCGGTAGCCGCGATCAGCAGGGGGCTCGAGGGAAAAAATCTTTCCGAATTCGGAGAGCTTCGCGCAGCCGGGGCCGTGGCGGTCTCCGATGACGGCAGACCGGTCGAAGACAGCCTGCTCATGAGGCGGGCCATCGAGTACGCAAAGACCTTCGACCTGCTCGTGATAAGCCACTGCGAAGACCTCGGCCTTGCGGCGGGCGGCCTCATGAACGAGGGGCGGGTATCCACGATGTTTGGCCTGCGGGGGATACCCGGGGCTGCCGAAGAGGTCATGGCCGCGCGCGATATTCTTCTCGCTAAACTCACCGGCGCAAGGGTCCACCTCGCTCACATCAGCACCGCCGGCTCCGTCGCGATGATACGCGAGGCAAAAAAGCGCGGAATCCCGGTTACCGCGGAAACCGCCCCCCATTATTTCACCTTGGACGAAGAACTCCTTTCCTCTTTCAACACGGTCTACAAGGTCAATCCGCCTCTTCGCACGCAGGAAGACATCGAGGCCGTAAAGGCGGGCTTGAGCGATGGAACGATCGATGTCATCGCATCCGACCACGCGCCTCACAGCTCCGTTGAAAAGGACCTCGAATTCGAGTATGCGGCAAACGGCATGATCGGCCTGGAATCATCCCTGCCCCTGATCTTGCGCCTGGTTGGCGAGGGGCTCCTCTCACCCTCCGAGGCGATTGCAAAGGTTTCCCAAAACCCCGCGAGGATTCTTTCGATCCCCTTCGGCACTTTGGAAAGAGGGGCGGCTGCCGATCTCACGGTGATTGATCCGGAGGCCAAATACACGATCGATGCCCAAAAATTCGTATCCAAGAGCAGGAACTGCCCCTTCGACGGTATGGAGGCGCGGGGCCGGGCGATTATGACGATTGTTGACGGCAGGGTGGTCTTTACCGCCGCCGGCTGAGATTGCGGGCGAAAGTCATGCTGCAGGAAACCAAGCCATTTAAAATTCTCGTGGTAGACGACGAAAGGAGCATGCGGGAGCTTCTTGAAATCCTGCTGCTAAAGCACGGCTACGACGTCAGGTGCGCCCAAAGCGGCTCGAGCGCCATCGACGCCATTCGGAGCGAACCTCCCGACCTGGTTGTTACCGATATCAGGATGCAGCCGGTAAACGGGCTGGAGGTCCTAAAAAAGTGCAAGGCCATCTCGCCGCGGACCTTCGTCATAATGATATCGGCTTACGCCAGCACCGAACTCGCCGTCGAGGCAATGAACGAGGGCGCCTACGACTACTTCCCCAAGCCGTTTAACAACGAAGAGCTCTTATCGGTTATTTCCAATGCCCTGAGCAACAGGGGCGACGAACAGACAGTCAGCGACTCCAGGGAAGGACCCCTGTATTTTGGCTGCCTGATCGGCGAAAGCCCTCCCATGCGCAAGGTCTACGAGACCATCCAGCGTGTCGCCAAGACCGGCAGCAATGTTGCGATCACGGGAGAAAGCGGCACAGGCAAAGAACTTGTCGCCAGGGCGATCCATCGCCAGAGCGCGCGGCGCGACCAGCCGCTGGTGATCGTAAACTGCGGGGGCGTACCGGAAAACCTCGTCGAAAGCGAGCTTTTCGGCTACCGCAAGGGGGCCTTCACCGGTGCTGCTTCGGACAGGAAGGGCCTGGTGGAAGCCGCCCGCGGAGGCACGTTGTTTCTCGACGAAATAGGGGAGCTTACGCCGGTTCTGCAGGTCAAGCTCTTAAGGCTCGTACAGGATAAAACGATCAAAATGGTCGGCGGCGCCGAGGAAATCCCCGTGGACGTCCGCATCATCTCGGCCACCAACCGCGACCTCGAACTCATGGTGATGGAGAAAAGTTTCCGGGAAGACCTCTATTACCGGCTAAACGTTCTTAATATCCGCGTGCCGCCCCTGAGGGACCGACGGGAGGACATCCCGGTTCTTGCCCGCTATTTTCTGTCCAAGTTTACCAAAGACTTCGGAAAAGAAATCCATAAAGTGTCCTCCTACGCCATGGACATTCTCTGCGGCTATGAGTTCCCCGGAAACGTGAGGGAACTCGAACACATCATCGAGCGCGGCGTGGCGATGGAATCCTCGCGGATCATCCTGCCTGACTCCCTTGCTCTATCGATGCACAGGCGAAGGGAACAGGAAAAGGCATCAGCCCTTCCCGTCATATCCGAAATTCCAATCGAGGACTTCGATCTGGACAAATACATCGCGGAAGTCGAACGGCGGTTGCTCCAGCAGGCCTTGAGCCAGGCTGGCGGCGTAAAACTCAAGGCCGCCCGGCTGCTCGGAATTTCTTTCCGCTCCTTTCGATATCGGCTGCTAAAACACGAACTCGCAACAGAAGATGAATTAAAAGAGCAATAATCGGATTAAACGGCGCGCCATCGGTCCATTGACTGCGGAAACCTATATCCGCCCGGCGCCGGTGTCTCACATATGACGTTATGCCAACCTGGAAAACACTGGCAAGCTCGATAAAGAGATCGTATAATGTAGTGGCGATGGAATAGGAGCGGAGTCGTTTGCACTGCCCATCATGGACTACGTTCCAACCATGTAACCATGCTCGAATGGCTCAAGGACGAACGAGCGGCGACAGGTTCACCGCGACCACGGCGAGGACCTCGCGCTTTTTGCCGCCAGGCGCTTTGGAGAGGAGTCACGGATGGAATGGCATGAAGTAGTCGAACATCCGAGCCTGCAAGACCTGCCCTTTAAGATCGAGACGAACGGGGAAGGCTACATTATGATGGTAGCGGCCAAGAACAGGCATAGGCTATACCAGGCTCGCATAAGCGGATGGTTACAGCTTCACGGGCAAGAGAACGGAGCTGTTAGCGAGTGCAACATCCAAACCTCCGATGGAGTCAAGATTGCCGATGTCGCATGGGGAAGCATCGAATTTTTCAAAAAGAACAGGGATAACGATCCGTACATGGAATCCCCTGAAATCGTTATCGAAGTAATATCGCCTTCAAACAGCAAAAACGCGATGAACAGAAAGATGTCCCTCTACTTCGAGGTAGGGGCCAAGGAAGTCTGGTTCTGCGACGATGACGGCAATATACGCTTCTTTAATCCCCTGGAGGAATTGGAAAGAAGCGAGCTTTTCAAGGAATTCCCCGTGCGCATCGAAATCGACTTTACGTAGAAAGCAGCAGAAATGCGCCCGGATCGCGGCGAACCTGAGATGAGATAAAGGAAGATTCATAAAGCGGCATCTATTCCAGCCAAAGAAGGCTCAGATCGATTTCGATTTCCTGAAAGGGTTCAACCCGCACTTTGTCATTTTCGGAAAAACCGTCCAGCCGGGACCACTTGCCGGATTCGAGCCTAAAGACTTCCAGAGTCTTGAGAGCGGGGTCAATCAGCCACACGTGAGGAACCCCATACCGGGCAAACAGACGCATTTTGATTATTCTGTCACGCTGTGCGGTGTTGGGAGAATGGATTTCACAGATCCAGTCCGGGAACACAATAAAACGGTGCTCTTCAGCGGGAGTGGTGAGTCTTTCCCGCCTCCATCCCGCCAGGTCGGGAACTATGATATCTTCAGTGCTGAAGTGGATCTCCGGTTCATCGTATATGATCCATCCGCCCGGTCCCCCGCCTTCCCCGAACTGATACGAAGGGGCGACCTTAATTCCCAAAACCGAGGCCGCGTGGACATGCCTTCTCGACGGTCTGGGTGTGGTGATCAGTTCCCCGTTGACGATCTCGCCTGTCACGTTCTCCGGAATATTGAAAAGATCGTCATAAGTCGCCTTCTTCCGTGCCGTTTCCACCATAAAAACCCTCCTTATGGTTGGTTATAAAAGATTATATTCCAAATTATTATGGATTGACGACAAATCCCTCCTTGGTTGCGGCTGACTTTAAACGGCCGTCAAAGCAGACGATCCTCAATCTTTCGGGATCTTCCTGGGAACCAACCAGGGCAGCCCCCAATTGCCACGCGTCAGCAGCCCGCAGAGGATGAACCTCCAGAAGCCTTAAAGCCCTCGCACGCACCCTGTCGACCGCGGTGACCTCGTCGGCCCTGCTCACAATGATTGCAAGACGTTTTTTGGCCTTCTCGAATTCCTCGGCGCCTATTTGCCCTTCCCTTGCTCTGCGGCACAGCGCGCTTACCACCTCAACGCGGCTCAGGCACCAGACCAGCATCCTCGGGTCATCGGCCGCCGCTTCGATGCAATATTCCGTGTTTTCCTCATTGATGAGCAGGGGAACGATTGCCGAAGAATCCCAGAACTTCATCTCCCACCTTCTCTTTCTTCAAGAAGGGCCTGCAAGACTCCCTTGCCGGCAGGCATCTTACTTTTATCAAAGAAATCAGGTGGAAAATCCTCCCTATCCCGCGCCCTGGTGATCAAACCAATCCGTTCGGCCTCCTCTATCCATGCCGCTTCTTTCTCCGTTTCGGCCGATTTGGAGACATGAACCAATCTGGCGACTGGAGTGCCTCGGTCCACTATTTCCACGTCTTCTCCTCCACGGACCAACCGGATGAAATGGCTCAAGCGGTTTTTGGCCTCGGATATACTGGCTCGAATCACTGGGGCGCCCTCCTGATTTTATGGCCTTAAGATCTATTTTAACATAGCTACAATAGCTATTATTGCGGATGGCGTCAAGGATTGCGATCCGACCATGATTGATCGCGCCACCCATCATCTCACTGCATGCCGGACTAGTTTTGCTTTAACGATTGCGATGCAATACCGGGGTTCCTTTTTGGCCGCCCGGTGCCCGAGGAACAGATCGAAGCGCATCTGCGAAACGCCAAAAACTTCTTTTAACCGCGGAAAAGGTCCGGAATTTGACCCAATACCGTTGCTTTAAAAAAAATCACGCAGTACTTTCACAAATTCGTCATTCATGAGGCTTTCTCCTACGCGTGGGGACGAGGTGCCCCCCATGGGGGTGGGGTGGGGGCAGGTACTGGCTTTCTCCGACGCGGGGGACGAGTGCGTTATATTAGCGGCTATCCTCCGCGACCGGCCCCCTCGTGTGGGCGCGGCACACCCGCCCGCGGCGCAGCCGCCGCCGCCCGCTTGCCGCGGCGCAGCCGCGTATTATAATGAGATCGAAAATCCTTGACCTTTTGTCTCAGTTCCAATAAACGGAACTGCATCTCTAAAATAGAATGTGAGGGGTAGCGCGTTATGCCGAAAAAGGATATGGAAGGCGACCGAATGATGGATGACTTCGAAGACGACTCAGGACTCGAATTCGAACAAACCGACGAACTCGATTTCGCCGGCGAGGAGGACCTGCTGCTCGAAGAAAGCGATGAGGACGAGGAGATTGTTCCATCGGTCCTCTACAAAGGGGTCTCCAGGCCGAAAACCGATGAGGACTGGCGGCAGCTCCTGCTGGAAGCAAGCAGGGAGGGCGTACCGGAATACAATATGGCCGACAACTACAAGGAAGGCGCTTTGCTGCTGCACCCCTCTTTCGGCGTCGGGGTGGTCAGCAAGCTTATTTCCTCCCGGAAAATGGAAGTCATATTCGAAAGCAGCAAGAAGCTGATGGCCATGAACGTCGCCTCTCCGAACCGGGCGGCTTGAAAAAAGAAGTGCGGGAAAACCGGGGAGCGGGAAAATGGCGTCGCCATGCGGGACAAACGATTTTCCCCTCTCACCTGCCGGCCTGCTCGCCCCCTTGCTTGCGCGCCAGGGCAGGCTCCAGTTCTTTTTGCACCTGCCCTAGCAGGAAGCCGTAGACCGGTTCTACGCCTGCGGTAACATTTCCATTCAAAAGGTAGTCGTCCGCGCCGCTGAAGTCGCTGATCGAAGCGCCCGCTTCCGTTATGAGGATCGCCCCGGCCGCTATGTCCCAGGCTTTGAGGCCGATCTCCCAGAAGCCGTCCACGCGTCCCGCGGCCACGTAGGCGAGATCGAGCGCCGCTGCGCCGGCCCGCCTGACTCCGCTCACCTGCGGGGCTATCGACTTGAAGGAGGCCAGGTAAGGGTCCATGTACTCCTTGGCCCTGAATGGGAACCCGGTTGCAACCAATGCCCGGTCGATCTCCACTCTCTGGCGTCGTGGAAGTCTGGAACCATTTAGCCAGGCCCCCATGCCTTTTTTGGCCGAGAAAAGCTCGTTTCTGACCGGGTCCAGCACGTATCCCACAATGGGTTTTTTGTCCAGGCAAACCGCAATGGAAACGGCAACGAACGGAAAGCCGTGAATAAAGTTGGTGGTGCCGTCCACCGGGTCGATCACCCACGTGTAGCCGGGCTGAAGACCTTCGCCGGCCGTTTCTTCGGCCATGATGTGGTGGTCCGGAAAATTTCTCCGGACAGCATCGATGATAAGCCGCTCGCATCTTTTGTCTATCTCGGTCACATAATCCGACGGGCCCTTGACGCTCACCATTGAAGCGCCCACCTGTCCTATGTGCGCCCGGATAAGACCTCCCGCCTCTAAAATCACTTTCTCTATCACTGCACCGATTTTATCGATCATCTCGGTTTCCTTCTTTCCACCGCTTGTGCTAAGAATCCAGGTTGAGTAAAAGTTGAAAAACGACGTGGCGAAAATATACGGGGGTCACCGCGAAAATCCCTTCGATGGAGGCTGTAAAATCTTGATAATAGATATTCACACCCACATTTTTCCCCCTGACATAATCACTGCGAGAGAACTTTTCTTCGCAGGAGAACCCGAATTTGAGCTTCTCTACGGTCCGGCGGCTTCAAAAATGGCCTCAGCCGAACTCCTTGTCCGGTCCATGGACGAAAACACCGTCGACCGGTCCGTCGTGTTCGGATTTCCGTGGAGAAACGCGGAACTGCGCGCAAGACACAACCAGTACGTGCTGGAAGCCGCGGCAGGGTTTCCCGGCCGGCTCATCCCCATGGCATGCCTTGACCTTTTGTCTCCGGCATGCCCCCTGGAAGCAGAAAAGATGATTTCCGCCGGCGCACGCGGCCTGGGCGAACTCGCCGTCTACTCCGCCGGCGAAAATATGGACTGTGTTATCGACAATTTCAAGCAAATTGGAGCTCTGTGCAGGCAAAAAGATATTGCGCTTCTCGTCCACGCCAACGAACCCATTGGCCATGAGTACCCCGGCAAGGCCCCCTACGGACTCGATTTCTATTACGCCATTGCGAAGGCTGCGGCCGGGGCGACCCTCATCTTCGCCCACTGGGGAGGAGGCCTGATTTTCTTCGAACTCTTGAAAAAACAGGCCCCTGCCGAATTCGCGAATATCTTCTACGACACGGCGGCCTCTCCTTATGTCTACAAACCTGAAATTTACAGCGCCGCCGCCCGGGCGGTCGGTCCGGGCAGGATTCTTTTCGGCAGTGATTATCCCCTGCTTTCACCGAAGCGCTATTTTGCCGAAATGAGGTGCTCGGGCCTTGCAGAGGCCGACATAAATTCGATCTGCGGCGAAAATGCCGCCCGTATTTTCCACATCGCTTAGGCGGCGGCTGCGCCGCGGCAGGTGTGCCACGCCCACCCCACGGGATGCCGGGTACCTGGAACCACCGCCGGGAAAACGAGGCGGAAACAGAAAAGACAAACCTCGCATATTTCGGACCCCGTGGATACGGCGTGGCACACCTGCCGCGGCGCAGCCGCTTTTTGTTTGACTCTCACTGTCGCGCAATGTTAGCGTTCCAAAGGCGAATAATCCGCTTTAGTGATGGAAATTTTACAAGGAATGGTTGTCGGAAACAGCTTATGGCAAAAAATTTGTCACTTTCCGAGTTTTTTGAGGACGGGAAATACACGAGGCGAATATTGGCGGTAGGGGCGGTTTTGCTCCTGGTGATGGAGCTTGGGATACTGCTTGCCATCTACAATCAGTCGGGTCTAAAGACCAGGGTTTGCATAACGGACCCCAGTGGGAGGCTGGTATACGAAAGCCCGGGCCCCACCATAACTTCCTACGAAAAAATGGTGTTTGAAAATAACTTCGGGCCCTTGAAAAATTACACCACCCAGTTGAAATCGCAGTATCAGCAGTTCAACTACCGGGAATGGATACTGCTTGCGGTGGGGCTTCCCCTCGGCTTCATGCTGATGCTTTTCTTCATGGCCCAGGTATGGATCCTCCTCTTGAAAGGGAACCCCAAAGACGAACCCCGCAATGAACCCGATTTGAACAAGTCGGGCCTGGGCGGCTTTCTTTCCATTTCGAAAAACTTCTCCGTCCTGGGGGTCGGCTTCGTAATAGTTTTGGCCATGCTCATTTTATGGTTGATTCCTTCGATTCTCGGCGATATGGCTTCATCACTGTTTCGCGCAATCAGGCAGTACCCCTTGTTCTTTACCGGGGTGGCGGGATTCGCGGGGGCGTTGCTCGTCTGGGTTATCTATCTGAGATACAGGCTGTCCAAGCAGATGCTCGAAAATCAGGTTCGCATAGAGAAGTTCAGGATAGAAAAACTGATGATCGAGCAAAATTCTGTTCCGCGGCTTCTCTCTGCTCACACCGATGCGGATGACGCTCGAACGCAATTTTTGCAGTCAGGGGAACATTAAAAAGATGTGGTTAAAAAATAAGGAAGAAAATCACCGGTCCGAAGCCGACAGAAGAGTCTGGTCAGACGAGGCTACCCTGGATCGGGGCGTATACTATCTCTATTTGATCATCGGCCTTCAGGTCTTGTTCGTCCTGGCGCTCATGGGGATAATCATGTTTATCGGAAAGGTTATCTCCACGCCCGCCTGGGTGTTTTTGTTCATTTTCGGCGTTTCTGTCGTCAGTATCATATATCTCTACAGGAAGGCAAAAAAGCAGCTCCTGAAATTGAGAGACTCTTTCTACAAATCGGACAGAAACTACGAAATAAGCCTCATGGGCGGAATGCTCACCATGAAGATAGAACAGAACCTGCAAAGCGCAAACCTGCTCGAAGCCCCCTCCCGGGTCGTGGACGATTCCGTCATTGACACGGAAACGAGCAATCCCGACTCTGCCCGGAAGTCCGTTCAGCCACACTGAACCGAGGGGAGAGAGAGGAATTCTTCGGCCGCGCTCTTTCTCAGGACGGTGTCCTTCAGCCAGTCCGGTCCGCCTTTTCCCGGGTGATCGACGTTATAGTGCAGGCCGCGGCTCTCCTTTCTTTTAATCGCGCAGCGGATGATAAGCTCGGCCACCAGGGCCAGGTCCTGGAGTTCCACCAGGTCGCTGCTCAAAGGGATGTTGGGCATGTGCTCCTTTAGTTCCATCTTTATCTGGAGAATATGAGTGAGGGCAAGGGCAAGTCTTTTGTCCGTCCTCACAATGCCCACGTAATTCCACATTAGACGCCTTATGAAATCCCAGTTGTGCGCTATCATGACCATTTCGCTGTTTGCCGGATTCTCGGCGGAGGTCATCGCAGAACAGTCGGGCACCTCCGGAAGAACCCGGTTTCGCCAGGACTTTAACCGCTCGCCGCACTCGACGGCGGCTGCATGAGAAAAAACCATCGCTTCCAGAAGGGAATTGCTGGCAAGACGGTTTGCCCCGTGGAGACCCGTGCAGGCGCACTCGCCGATGGCATAAAGGTTTTCTATCGTGGTACGCCCCGAACTGTTGGTGAGGATGCCGCCGCACATGTAATGGGCTGCGGGAACAACCGGAATGGGGTCTTTGGTGATGTCGAGCCCCAGCGACAAACACCTCCCGTAAATGTTGGGAAACCGTTCCTTTAGAAATTGGCTGTCCCTGTGACTAATGTCGAGAAAAACACAGTCGTCTCCGCTGGTTTTCATCTCGGTGTCTATCGCACGCGCCACTATGTCTCGAAACGCCAAATCCTTCAGCGGGTGGTATTTCTCCATGAAAGCGCTTCCCCGCTTGTCGATCAGCCTGCCTCCCTCCCCGCGAACGGCCTCGGAGATCAGGAAGTTTTTGGCCGCCGGGTGATACAGACACGTGGGGTGAAACTGGACAAATTCCAGGTTTGCCAGCTTTGCCCCCGCCCGGTAAGCGATGGCGAGCCCGTCTCCTGTCGCAACATCCGGGTTGCTGGTGTAAAGGTAGGCCTTTCCGGCCCCCCCGGTGCACAGCAGCACGACGTTGGCCACAAAGGTATGAATGTCGCCCCCCGCCACATCGAGGACATAGGCGCCGCGGCAGGTGTCCTGCTCGTAAAGATCGACGCAGCCGGCCTTCATCGACTGGTGCTCGATAACCAGGTCGAGGACCATGTGGTTTTCAAAGATGGCGATGTTGGGTTCGGCCTCGGCGGCGGCGATAAGTACTTTTTCAACCGCCTTGCCCGTCATGTCCTGGGCATGTAGAATCCGGTTGCGGCTGTGCCCCCCTTCCCGTCCGAGATCGAACGAGTCGGCGCCCGACCCGAGGTTGAAGGAAACACCCAGCTCCACGAGTTCCCTCACCCGCTCGGGGCCGGTTTTTACGACCAACTCGACGACTTCGCGGTGACACAGCCCGTCTCCCGACTCCAGGGTGTCTTTGACGTGGAGGTCGAAAGAGTCGTCCTGGCCAAGCACGCACGCTATTCCCCCCTGGGCGTAGTTCGTGTTGGTTTCAAGCTTGTCTTTCTTTGTTACAATAGCCACGGTTCCGCTTTTGGCTGCCTTGAGAGCGAACGTGAGACCGGCAATGCCGCTGCCGACGACAAGATAATCGAATTGATTTTTCATTCGGATTTCCCCATACTCGGGTTAAATTCATATTTATTAATACTAAAGCCTGCCTGCGGCAAGTAATGTTTTCGCCCTGGAGGCCCGAACGGATTGCGACATGAGAGATGATACAGGCAAAGGGAAACTTTTGGCGTTCGCCGCCGGCCCACCCAATCTAAAGGTGATCGCGCTGGATTGCGACGGGGTGCTCTTCGATTCCAAAGAAGCCAATGTCCACTTCTACAACCATATAATGGACAGGATCGGAAGGTCTCCCGTAAGGGTCAATCAACAAGAATACATCCACATGTACCCGGTCCGGGAGTCTCTTCTTTTTCTTACCGGGGGAGAAGGCGAAGACTTCGATCGCGCCTTCGAGTATTCCAAATCCATCGATTTTGGCCCGTTTAACGGCTACCTCAGCTGCGAACCTGGCCTGGTCCATTTCCTAAGACTTGCGAGCACCCACTTTCGGACCGCCCTGGCCACAAACCGCACGGTTTCAACTCACGAGCTTCTGGAGCACTTTAACCTCCGGGAATATTTTCACCTCGTGGTGTGTGCTTCAGACGTGAAAAACCCCAAGCCACATCCCGAAACGATGGAAAAAATTTTCGCCGTCTTCGACGTCCTGCCCGAAAATGTCCTCTATATCGGGGATTCGAGGGTGGATGAAACCCTCGCGCAGGCGACCGGGGTCCATTTCGTGAGCTACAAAAACCCCTCGCTCGAAGCTGAACTGCATATCGCTCACTTTGAGGAACTCAAGTGTCTTTTCCCCGAGCCCTCCGCAAAATGAGTGTATCCCCCCTTGCGATGCTTGGGACCGTGCACTCCGACCCGGACGGGTTTTCGAAAAGCCTTTTATTTTTCGAGCGCTGCGAGCCGGATCTCATTTTGGTGGAAATAAGCGATTTTGGACTGAAGTTCCGGGAAAAACACTCCTCGGGGCTCCACCAATTATTTCTCGAACGGGTCCGGGCCGTTTCGCAAAAACTTGGCCTGGACATGGATATCGCCTTCGCGCACCCGCGGATAGCCGGGGTCCTTCGCCAGATAAGCCTTCCTTTCGAATACTGCGCCTCGTCCGAATACTCCAGGCTAACCGGTGCGCCCCCCGTCGCGGTTGACTATTCGCGGTTTAGCCGCGAATGGATAAAGACATGGCCGGAGATGATTTCGGAAGCAAATATCGAGATGCTCCTTAAAATGGAAAACGGTGCACCGCCTGTTTCTTCCCTCTACGCCCGCGCTGCGCGAATGATAGACAAAGGAGACACCTTTCCGGAGGCTCCGCCGGCCGATGGATTTTTGTGGCGGAGAAGGGAAAAACGTATGGCCCAAAACATAGCCGCGGCCCTTGAGAGGTTTTCTGCCAAACGGCCCGTTTATATCGGCGGCTGGTGGCACCTGTCCCGTGGGGGAGCGGTCAAGACCGTTCGAGAACTTCTCGAGGTCGCAAAGACATCCTGCTTCCTGCTCGATTTTTAAATACTTTTGCCCCACTCCCGGCAAATTGGTTCTGCCGGGAATTCCTGGTCTTTGCAGGGTTGTGTGGGGTTGAGGTGCAGGCTTCCAGCCGCGACCTGTCTTGACAGCGGCTGGAAGCCGCTCCTTGTATTATGACCGTATCTGGAACAGGCCGTAACTCCACGGGCTTACATCGAGATCGCGGCTGAACCAAATCCCCCTGTTTGCCCCTCGCGGTCCGTTTGCAATTATCTTTTGGATATGTTAGCATTTACTCGTCGTTTGCCGGAACATCTTGGCTTGGTCGTGCTAGACGGGGAGTTAGCGGTTCCCTGTAGCCCGAGATCCGCTTTAGCGGGGTTGAATCCCCTTTTGAAGGATTTGACCGAGCCGATCGTATTTAATTCCGGCGTCGGTTGGACACCACGCAACAGACGAACATGAACCCCGTCAGGTCCGGAAGGAAGCAGCGGTAAGTGTCTCCGGCTGTGTCGCGGTCTAATCTAACTTGGCGCCGGAAGGCGTGCGGTCGGTCTTGGCCGGTTCGACGGAGGGTGCGCGGCCAAGTCTTTTCCCCTATTCGAAGCGAGAAGACGATGAAGTTGCACTACATCCAGCACGTACCTTTCGAAGGGCCCGCCAACATCGGGGATTGGGCCCGGAGTCAGGGCTGGAGCCTGTCGGCAACTCACCTCTACCGGGGGGACAAGCTCCCGGCCCCGGGCGAGTTCGACTGGCTGGTCGTGATGGGCGGCCCGATGAACATCTACGAAGAAGACCAATATCCCTGGCTGGCCGCCGAAAAAAAGTCCATCGGAAAGGCGATAGAGGCGGGTAAGATCGTGCTCGGGGTCTGTTTGGGGGCCCAGTTGATCGCCGATGTCCTGGGAGGCCGCGTGGTGCGCAACGAGCACAAGGAAATCGGGTGGTTTCCCGTCTCCCTCAGGCCCGAAGGCGTCGAATCGCCGGTCTTCAGGAGTTTTCCCCCCGAGTTCCAGGCTCTGCACTGGCACGGCGACACCTTTTCTCTTCCCCCGGGGCCGCGATGCTGGCGCAAAGCGAAGGCTGCCCCGCTCAGGCGTTTTCTTGTAACGGCGGCCGCGTGCTCGCCCTCCAGTTCCACCTGGAATCCTCGCCGGAAAGCGTCCGTCTCCTGGTTCAAAATTGCTCGGACGAACTCGTCGACGGGGCCTATATTCAAAAAGCCGACTCCATCCTCGAAAATGCGGCGAATTTTTCCGCTATCCACGATTCCATGCGCTTGCTTCTCGAAAACATGAAAAATATCTAGCCGGTTTCCATCAATCTTAATTCTAACCGTCAGTTGCAGAAGATACCCTCTTGCCGAACCAAAGCTCCACTCTCCGGCGCGGGTGGCGCGGGTCGGTGCAATCCCGACGTGATGAAGCCCAATTGACCGTCGTCCCGGAATCGTAGTGCTTAATTTCCAAGTCGATCCCGGCTTCATTCAATGCGAATTGTGTGGCGGCTTGGCTCCCTGGGCCGTGAGGATTCGTTACGAGCACGCCGCGCCACGCTAACTATTTTAATCACTTTGTCCCATCTTCAAGAAGGCGCTTATGGCAGGGAGCTGGTTTGCGGGCGGCGTAGAAGCTCAAACATGAGACAAATGATTTTGAGCATACCGAGCCGATCTGAGGTATAATATTTCCCGATCCCCAGACCCAGGAAGGCCCATGACCTTTAAGCCCAACCTGACTATTTTGCCGCCGCACCAACTCCAGTTATGGCCGGAACTCTACGCCACGCCGGAGCATTTCACGCTTTACGGCGGAACGGCGATTGCCTTGCGTCTGGGACACCGAGCTTCCGTCGATTTTGATTTTTTTTCCAACCAGCCTTTTGACCCTGACGAACTGGCCGCCGCTATCCCTTACCTCAAAGGAGCCGAGCGGGTTCATGTTGCCTCGCTGCTTGACATTGCCGGAACGAAAGTTGCCGTGGTGCAGAAGCGGGCCGAGGCGAAAGACTATCTTGATATTGACGCGCTGATACAGCACGGCATCGACTTGCCAACCGCGCTTGCGGCGGGCCGGATTGTTTACGGGCGCAGCTTCAATCCTATGATTACTTTAAACGCTCTAAGCTTTTTTGATGATTTGCCGACACTGTCCGCGGAGGTGCGGCGACGGTTAAGCTCGGCGGTTGATGCGGTCGATCCGGCCAGCCTTCCCGCGCTTGCGGCTTATGCGAAACGGACGGATGAAAACGGACACGCGCCATGAAACCTTTACCTGTCACCCCGGCCTTGCTGAAGGTGGCCCGCCGCGTTATCTGGTTTGAAAAGCCGGAGGAGGCGTTAACCGATCCGGTCCATTTTCTCGCCTATGTTATGACTTATGGCACGGTTGAAGATTTGAAGGCTCTTGAGGGCGTTGTCGGCAAGGACGAGTTGCGCGAGGTCTTGGATAAAGCCCCGCCAGGGGTCTTCGATCCGAGCTCATGGGCTTACTGGAACTTGAAATGTGGACGCCGGCCCGCGCCGCCTTTACCTACCCGCGCCGGATTGCAGCCGGTACGTCCGGCTCCATAAAACCGGAATACGAATAGCAAACCTCGGTCATCCAACTTCGCAGAGGCTCGAAGCCGCCAAGGCCCTGTAAAGGGTGTGGCGCGATACCTTGAGCGATTTTGCTACATGCCCCGGACTTTCCCTCTGCTCTATCAGTTTGCGGGCGTGGGCGATCTGTTGCGCAGACAGCAAACGCTTATCGCGCCTTCAAGGCGGCGGCCTTGCTCGGCACATGGCTTGAGTTGTACCTTGACGTGCTAAATCTTGTGCCACGACTACGGGAACCCGAACCACGAAAAAAACTTTTATAATTGCATCAAACACGCCGTGCGGGCATTGCGGATCGAAGTGCAATGAGGATTCACACTAATCCTCAGATCATTTTGTCCCGTTCAGGAAAACGCGAGTCTGCGTTCATGCGGGTTTGGGGGGTGCGCGAAGAGGCAAATACTGGACAAAAAGACCGCTAATAAGGACGAGCTTGACCCGCACACCATTTTGTTATAACATATAGCATAACAAGGAGGTGTTGCCATGCGTGCTACTGTAACTCAAATCGGCAATTCAACCGGCGTTATTCTGCCGAAGGAAGCCGCCGCCCGCCTTAAGGTGAAGAAGGGCGACAGCGTGTTTTTAACGGAAACGCCTGATGGTTATGCCATCACGCCTTATGATCCAGACTTTGCAGCGCAGATGAAAGCGGCGCGGCGCGGCGCGGCGAAATACCGTAACGCCCTGCATGAGCTTGCCGACAAATGACGTGGCGCTGGCTCATCGAGGGGGTTGTTATCGCCATGCACGGCGAACAAATCGCCGAGCATGGAGGAAGCCTTGGCATCCGTGACGCCGGTCTGTTGTCATCGGCTCTTGCCCGTCCGCAAAACCAAGCGGTTTATAGTGAACCAACCGTTTTTGCTTTGGCCGCCGCCTACGCTTTCGGCATCATTCGAAACCATCCTTTCGTGGACGGCAACAAGCGCACAGGCTTTCTTGCTGCCTACACTTTTCTTGATCTCAACGGCTGGGAATTGATGGCTTCGGAAATCGAAGCCGTGGCCGCCGTGCTTGCTTTGGCAGAAAGCAAAATGGATGAAGCCGGTTTCGCGGACTGGATTAAAAGCAAGTCTGTCATTCGGGCAGGGGAATAACAAGCCTGTATCTTATGTCCTATTGCCTTCCCTTCCCGATCAGTGCGGAGTTTTTCACCGGTTGTGTGATGTAGCTAAGGCCCTGTAAAGCGTTCGCCGCGAAACGCTGAGCGATTTCGCCACATCGTCGGGACCTTCCCCCTGCTCTATCAGTTTGCGGGCGCAGGCGATCCGTTGCGCAGGCGGCAAACGCTTATCGCGCCTTCAAGGCGGCGGCCTTGCTCGGCACATGGTTTGAGTTGTACCGTGACGTGCTAAATATTGAACCACGACTACGGGAACCCGAACCACGAAAAATGCTTTTATAATCGCGTCAAACACGCCGTGCGGGCCGGATCGAAGTACAATCAGCTTTCTTGCCACGGCGGGGCGCATCGTGACGGCTCGCCGGTCAATCCTGCCTATCATGTTTCATGCAGGAAGTGCCGCGCCTCCGGCCCTATCGCACCGAGGAAGCGGTTAAGGGCTGGGAGCATCGAGCGCCGCCGCGCCAAAACGAAGCCCCCCCCCCGCGCTCTTGCCGGACATCGACTTTGAAGCCGATAAGGAAAAAAGCAACGAACCGGAGGACGGCAAGAGCTTGGCGCGTTTAGTTGGCGCGCCGACGAGGGCGCGGCGCGACTTTGGTTGTGCGCCATGCAGGGGAGCAACCGCAACGGCCCCAAGTGGGGCTTCGTGCCGCTTAAAGCGGCACAAATGCCGGCGAGCAAAAAAGCCAGTAAAAACAACGGGCATAACTGGACAATATGTTGTAAATTGTCCATATTCTACGAATTGACTGCAGCGCATAGCATCATAGGGACAAATCAATGAATAACAAAACCATGCTCGTAGTTTGTGTTACAGTAATCCTATGTGGAATATTATTTTGGCCAACTATTTACAATTACGACCATATGGTTATAGGACATAATACGTATCCTGTGAGAATGAACCGCATCACCGGATATACCGAGTATTATCTTGTCGGTAAGTGGGTATCGGAAGAAAGCCAAAAGCCTGTTCCAACCAGAGAAGAGGTATTGCCACCAGAAGAACAGGCTAAAGTAACAGGCAATGCTGGTTTTAACAGTGATGGCAATTCTTTTGAAGGTGAGATATACAACGGTTCTAGTAATTGGACTATTGCATCACTTATTATTCGCGTAGCAGCATATCAGTCTTCAATACCAGAAAAGGTAAAACAAACCAAGCCAACAACTAATGATCCAGAAAGTAAATCGACATATAACTTGTCAAATATTCAAAAAGATAAACCAGTTAAGCAATGGGACAGAATATTCAAGACGTATACATCAATAAATCCTTTGTCTACTGGACGAATATACATATCAGTTAAGAGTGCTAATGATGACATAGTTGAATGGGATATTAAGGAGATTAGTGGCTTCCGAAAGTAATGCCGAAATGAGATGCAAACAATTTATAAAATTAATTATCTTTAGGAGGTCTTTAACGAAAGTTGAAGAGAAGCATAATCGTCTAATAAAAAAAGCACAAAATGCAATGGAGGCCCATGGAGTAATTTATAAGGAAAGTAGCATAAAGATTAATGAAATGGTGGCTATAAGCAAGCATGAATGCGAACCAATCGAACGGGATATAAATGAGCTTATAAGTAGAGAATTATTGAGAAAGGCTACCAAGATGTCTCTGCTTAGTCCTGATAGTCCTGAGTGGGGCGATAAAGAAATGTGGGAGGAAGATTACGGGGATAGATACCTTAACACGAAAGGAGTTCACACAATAAGAAAGAAGATCCGGGATGAACAAAAAGATAAAAGAGATATGTACTTGCCATGGATCTGTACAATTACTGGTTTAATTGGTTCTTTGATTGGACTTACATCTTTATTACTGAAGCTTTTTTAATTTTGCTAGCTGGCATTTGTGCCGCTTAAGGCCCTGTAGAGCGTTCGCGTCGAGACGTTCAGAGATTGGGCCACATTGTTGGGGCCTTCCCCCTGCTCTATCAGCTTGCGAGCGTGGGCGACCTGTTGCACGGTCAGCAACCGCTTGCGGCCCATCCGCACCCCACGGGCCACAGCTGCCGCCCTCCCCGCTTTTGTCCGCTCCTGGATTAACGACCGTTCAAGCTCTGCCAGTATCCCGACCATTTGCCACATGGCGCGGCCCGTGGGCGTTTCCGTGTCGATAGCCTCAGTCAGCGACCGGAAGGCCACGCCCCGCGCTTTCAGATCATCCAGCAGGGCGATAAGGTCACGCAGCGACCGGCCCGGCCGGTCAAGCTTCCAGACCGTCAGCACGTCACCGGCCTTGAGAGCCTTAAGGCATTTTTCCAGCGCTGGCCGCTTGGTGTTTGTACCCGTGGCCCTATCGGTGAATATCTTGCCGCACCCTGCCCCGTTTAGGGCCGTCAATTGCAAGTCGGGGTTTTGATCTTCTGTTGAAACTCGCGCATACCCTATTTTCATAGCCTGTTTTGTCTTTGATTTATGACACAGCCAAGCCCTTGATATCAGAGGCGCGGATTCTTGTGTCAAAAATCGTTATTTCTGGCATTCAGGCCGGTTACGGGCAAACCCGCCGAAGATGGCGGGCCGGGTGCTATTCGCTTCGCTCGCCGAGCCTAAAGGAGTCTCGCCCCTTCGGGTAAAGCCCCTTTTGCGGCATGGGAATCGCGCAATGCTGAATTTTTGGGAAAGAACCCCTGCTTTGCCAAAGTGCTGACGACGATGAAGGGTTCCTTCCGTGCGCTTGCCAATCCGAAAGACCCTCGCAATGCTGATTTTTTAAGCAAGCATCCCGCCATTGCAGACGCGCTATCGACGATAAAGAACAAAATTTGTGGACGTGTCGATCCTAACAACTCTCGCGTTGCCGAGGTTAACCGTAGATCATGCAAATCCGCCGCGTTCGGCAAGCGCGGCGGCGTCTCGTGCGCCGTGCAACACGCGAACGATAACAAGTTCCGTTTCGGATGCCGTGTAATAAATGGCATAATTACCCTCGAACATCACGCGCAACCCCTCCGCGAATTGGTCTCGCGCCGTTCCCGAATATGGAAACTCCGACAACATTCGGCAAGTGTTTTCGATCTTTGAAAGCAAGCGCGTCGCTGTCGCTTCCGAAGCCTCGAAAGCGACATAAAACCAGATTTCTGCAAAGTCGGCTTCTGCCGTGTCGGTTAAACGGAGGATGAGCGGGACGCTAATAACTTCCTCCCTCGGTCGATGATGCGCGTGGCGTCGAAGTCCTTGACGCGCCCATTTGCAACGTCGGCAAGCCCCTTGTCAATATCGGCTTTAAGCGCGGCGAGTTCTTGAAGCTGCAAAGCGCGCTTTATTTTCCAGTCACGAAGGGCGGCGCGGATAACTTCGCTTGTGGACGCATAATCTCCGTCTTCGACCGCGCCCTTGACGGCTGCGGCCATGTCGGTTGGCAAGGTAATGGTAATTCGTTCGATAGCGGCCATGTTAAACTCCCTTTTTTGGATTTCATACCACGCACTTTATCATACTTAGTATGAATATTCAAGTGCAGACGCGTCTATTTCAGCGCAGCGGAGTCTTATGTCAAAAATCGTGATTTATGGCACATAAGAGTATGTTGGAAGTTTCTCACACGGGAAGTGTGAAAATCAACGCTTCATCTCGCTTTTAAGAGATCGGGTCCCCTGATTGCCTGCTGTTTTGCGGGGCGGGCAAATCCCCCGGGATCGCGTAAAACTGCCTGAAACCTGGACATGGTCGGTTAAAAGGAGATTTGCCTTCTCGGCTTGTGCTCTCCATCTGTCCCGGTCAATCTTGAGGTCGGCTTTATCTTCCGCTATGGCCTTTAGCCTGGCTTCCAGCATACTGACTTTGACCCGCTCAACTTCCAATTGCGCTCGCAATTTGAGTAATTGCACATCATTACTTTGCAATTCCGACGCATCCCTGCGCACTTCCTCATTTTGAGCAGGCCGGATCGGAAAGATCCCGTGCAGCCCCGCTGTGTCGCTACTGAGTAATTTGCAGGAAAAATGCAGCGGCCGGAGTTCTGCTGCCAGGGTTGCCTAAAGATCAAGCTCGCTATGGGAACCGAGGCGCACAAGTTCAAGGTGATCGTTGTCAGGTTTCCGGTAGATCAGAACCAGGTCTGGTTTGATGTGGCAATCTCGATGATCGGCCCAATCACCGACAAGAGGGTGATCGAAACTATGATGAGGCAACGGTTCATCTGCAATAAGTAATTCGAGAACTCTCCTCAGGTCGGTATCAAGTGTTTTGCTGTGCCGACCTGATTTTTCGCGCTTGTAGTCCCGCTTGAATCGTATGGTTCGACTAATCGCCCTCATTTAATTCCGCAAACAGATTTTCAATCGAACCTACCTCGACCAGTTCGCCGCGCCGCGCGGCCTTCATTGCTTCAATTGTTTCCTCGTTTGGAACGAGGGGTTCAAAAGGCAACTTTTTCTCTTTGGCAATACGTATCATCATCAAACGAAAAGCGTCTGAGACTGTAAGCCCTATGGAAGCAAGCACGGCTTCAGCTTCGGCTTTGACTTGTCCGTCAATCCGCGCACGAACAACAGAATTTGCAGCCATATCGAATTAACCTCCTATGAGCCATATTGTAGCCCGCGAAGATGGGGAAGTCAATTTTGCGACTTCCAACGCGCTGTATTTTTTAAATCGTGAACGGGCCCCAGAAGGGGCGGGGTATTGAATGTTAGGCTCAGCCCCCCGGAATGCCATACAATCGATCTTTACGCCACTGGACGTGTCAAACATTGCCTAGAGCCCAAAGGCGCCAACAGGGATTTTTGTAAGGCAAATTTGACATTTTCGGCGGGTGGCCCGGATACTTCCTATCCGGGCGCGAAGCGCGGGAGGCTACGAAAAAGCAACAATTTCAACCCTCCAGGGGAACTGATTCCGTCTAGTCCCTCGAACAACCGCTAAACCCAACGACCGTATACTTTTTACAGAAAAACGAGACAGTTTGTTGTACTGTCCGGCTAAAGGTAAAGAGCCTTCCATTTTGTGTAACTGGACAAAAAGATGGATGATCAGTTCGGCCAAGGGATTATCGGGTGGCCGCAGGGGAACTTTCCGGCCGCCCGATAATCCCTTAATCCTTTCTGCCGCGGGCGCCGATATTATTTGCAGTCTGTATTCTCCCCTGCAAGCGAGAAGAGGTTTCAAGAACTGCAATTTGCTTTTCGTGTAATTAAAGGAGACCTTATGAGCATCTCAGCCATCAACTCAACATCGAACAACTATGCCACTCAGACCCAGCCGGCTGTGCAAAATAACCCTTCCGGTAGTGGCGCCGCCGCGTCAACACAAACGCCTGCGTCATCGGCTAACGATACGTTATCGCTATCGTCATCGTCATCGTCGTTGGCATTGCGGTCTTCGTCTTCGGCCAGCAGTGTGTCGACCAAAATTCAGCAGTATGCAAATGCGGGAATGTCGGCCGCCCAAATCGCGCAGAGACTTGGACTACCCGTTTCCACTGTTACGCAGGACGCGGCAGCGGCGGGTATAAAGCTCAACGGCAGTTCCAGCAGCGCATCTACCGCAAACACCGGGAGCCCGGCCGTCGGCGGAAATATCAACGTCACGGTCTAACGATGGAGGTTTACGGCTGAAATCGGCTTACGATAGTGTTTATCGCACAGGAAAAAGCTGCGATTGCGGCTGTTGTTTAGTAACCGTTCAGGGCCACTGCACACAAGGTTAGACGAGTGTCGGGTGTGAAGATCCCGCGAAGGCGCCTATCATAACCTGAGCAAGGAAATGATAGGGGGCTTTTCCTTGAAGCCTGCAGGTCCTGGTGACGGTCAGGGAGCGTTCCGTGAATCGTTCCCCTGCTGGGGATTGGCTGCCGAAACAGATTTTTCGCCACTGCACGGCAAAGCGCAATGCGCGCTCCGCGGGTGGCCCGGATACTTGCTATCCGGGCGCGAAGCGCGGGAGGCTGCGAAATAGCAACAATTCCAATCCCAACCCTCCGTTGCCCACCATGAAGTTTCCGGACGGACACTAGCCAACTCTTTTCCCTCCCCTTTTCCCTCTCGCATATTGCGCAAGAGCCCGACCGGTCAGCGACCTTTTGCGTGCCGCAACTATTTCCTCAGGAGTCCCTTCAGCCACTATCGAGCCGCCCTCGTCCCCGCTGCCGGGACCCAGATCGATAACGTAGTCGCTCGCCCAGACAAAATCGGTGTTGTGCTCGATGACAAGGACGGTGTGTCCGTAGCCGGTGAGCGCTCTCAGCACGTCGACCAGCCGTTTTATATCCGCGCGGTGAAGTCCGGTCGTCGGCTCGTCTAAAATGTAGAGAGTCGGCGTCCTGCCGTTGCCCAGTTCTCCGGCAAGCTTTATCCGCTGAGCCTCGCCTCCGGAAAGCGTGGGAGACGGCTGGCCCAGTTCGAGATATCCCAGGCCGAGGTCGCCCAGGACCTTTAACTGCCGCGAGATGCGCGGGATGGCGGAAAAAAGCTCCGCAGCCTCATCTATCGGCATCGCCAAAACATCGGCTATGCTCTGGCCCTTGTACCTTATATCGAGGGTTTCGGCATTGAAGCGGCTGCCGCCGCACGTTTCGCAGTCCACGAAGACATCGGGTAAAAAATTCATCTCCACTTTGGCCCGCCCCTGCCCCTTGCATTCCTCGCAGCGCCCGCCCTTCACGTTGAACGAAAATCTCCCGGGCCCGAATCCCCGGGTGCGCGCTTCGGGGATCATGGCGAAATATTTCCGGATGTCGTCCCATACGCCAATGTATGTGGCGGGGATAGACCTCGGCGTCCGCCCGATCGGGTTGTGATCGACTTCCTGGATACGCCGCGGATACGTGCCGCCCGGGGCGAATTGCGCCCCCGCGGAGTCGCCGGGCGGCCCGCCTCCGTTGCCCTTCGCCAGTGTCTCGCTGACCCTTCGGTGGACCACCTCTTTTACGAGCGTGCTTTTCCCCGCGCCCGACACCCCGGTTACGGCTATGAGCAGCCCCAGCGGCAATCTTACGTCCATCCCTTTGAGATTTCGAACTTTCGCGTCTTTAAACTCGAGCCAGCCCGATTCTCCCGCCTTCTTTCTCGGCGGGATCGACCACAGCTCCTCCAGGGGTTTTCCGAACCACTGTCCGGTAAGGGTATCAGGGTTTCCGGCCAGCTCCTCGAAGGTTCCCATCGGCGACCACTTTGCCGCCGCTTCTTCCCGCGCCCGGCCCCAGCTCCACGAGTATGTCGGCCTGCTTCATCGTCTCGGGGTCGTGCTCGACTATTATGACCGAATTGCCTTTGTCCCGCAGTTTCTGCAAACTGGCGAGCAGTTTTTTGTTATCGGCGGGATGCAGCCCGATTGTCGGCTCATCGAGGATGTAGCAAACACCGCGAAGGTTCGAGCCCAGTTGGGCAGCCAGCCGTATCCTCTGGGTTTCGCCACCGGAAAGGGTTTCACCCGACCTGTCGAGCGACAGGTAGCCCAGCCCCACCTTCCCGAGAAAGGAGAGTCTTTGGGTCACCTCCTTTGAAATCGGCGCCGCCACGGGCAACTCCTCCCGGCTGAAACGAAGCTTTTTCCACATCGTTTCGAGTTCGGACACCCTCATCGCGCACATCTCGCCGATATTGAGGTCCCTGAAATAGACCGATCTCGCCTGGGGGTTCAGCTTGCTCCCGCCGCAATCGGGGCAATCCAGATCGTCGTACATGGGCTCGATCGATTTCCACGCATCGTCTTCTTCCGACACGTCCTCAAGGATTTTAAGAACCCCCGAAAACTTCCTCTTCCTGCCGTGAAGTATCGTTTCCCACACGGAATCCTCAAGACTCGACGCCGGCTTTTCCGGGTCCACGCCAAGCTCTCCAATTATTGCCCGTTCGAACTTCTCGGCCTCCCGCCTCGAACCGCGCCACACCGACGAACGCAGAAAAGCGAAAAGTCCCTCTTTTAGCGACACGCCCGGAGCGCCGCGAAGCCGCTCGACGTTTAGCTGCTTAACCCGTCCGATGCCCGTGCAGGCGGGGCACTGTCCCTGCCTGCTGTTGAAGGAAAAAAGTCTCGGGTCAAGAGGCGCGAGCCCCGAATCGCATGCCGGGCAGTAGAGATGCAGACTGAACACACGGGTTTCCCCCCCGCCCGTATCGAGGTAAAGGATGCCCCCGCCCATCGCAAGCCCCCGGCGCACCGAGTTCAGCAGCTCGTCTACCGTTATCCCGTCGCGGTCCAGACCCGGCAGGAGCGCATCGATATCGTGTTCGCGTCTTCGCGCAAGCTCGGGCACGGGGTCGAGCCGCACGTAGCGGCCGTCCACCCTCGCCTGCTCGAATCCCATGCGGCTCAGGCGAGCGAAAAGATCGCGGTATATCCCTTTTCGTCCGTGCACGAGCGGCGCTAAAAGCTTGACCCTGCCGCCTCCGGCTTCCTGCCGCACACGCGCGAGGATATCGTCGACGCTCATGGTCTCGAGCCCCTTGCCGCACTGGGGGCACCGCTGCCTGCCAAGCTTTGCGTAGAGAAGCCGCAGCAGGTGGTAAGTCTCGGTGATCGTGCCGACTGTCGACCTCCTGCCAAACTGGCTCGTCCTCTGTTCTATCGCGATCGTCGGGGCAAGTCCCGTGATCTGGTCGACCTCCGGCTTCTCCATGATTTTAAAATACTGGCGGACATAGGAAGAAAGGCATTCGAGGTATCTGCGCTGGCCTTCGGCAAAAATCACGTCGAAGGCCAGGGTGGATTTCCCGGAACCGCTAAGACCGGTCAATACGGTCATTTTTTTGCGCGGAAGCCGGATTTCGTCGATAGACAGGTTGTGTTCCCGCACTCCACGTATGACAATCTCATCCTGCCGGGTCCGTTGGCCCTCCAGCGCCGCCCCCTCCAGCGTAGAGCCCCCCTGCGCCGGGCGATTCTCCTGCCCGAGGCGGCACGCCTCCGCAACCTGCCAGAGGCGGAACGCCTCCTGGGGTTCGGCCGCCTCAAGGACCGAACCGGACCCCGACCCGGGCTCGAAAACCTGGGCCAGCCGCTCGGCCAGGTACCGGCCGGTTATGCTGTCCGAACACCCGGCAACCGATTCGGGCGGACCTTCGCACACGATTTGCCCGCCCTCTTCTCCCCCTTCGGGGCCAAGATCGACGATCCAGTCGCAGGCGGCCAGCATGTCGAGGTTGTGTTCGACCACCAGGACGGTGTCGCCCTTGTCCAAAAGTTTTCGCAAGACCCGGATCAGCTTGGCTATGTCGTCCTGGTGCAGCCCGGTGGTCGGCTCATCGAGAATGAAGAGCTTCGATCGCACCTTTGCCGGCCGCCCCCGGCTCTCCCGCGCGGAACACTTTCCGCCTTCGCCGATCCTGGAGCCGCAAGATAACGGATAAGCTTCAGCCTTTGAGCTTCCCCGCCGGAAAAAGTGCTGAGGGGCTGCCCCATGCGGATATAATCGAGGCCGATCGCCTCAACCGGTCCCAGAGCATCGCCAAGCTGGCGGTTTTCGGGGAAAAGCTCCAGGACTTCCCGCGAACTCATATCGAGCATATCGCCGATCGATGCCCCGCGCAGCTTTATATCCAGCACCTCCTGCTTGAACCTTTTGCCCCCGCATTGAGGACAGCGCACCAGGACGTCTGCCAGAAACTGCATCTCCACGCGCTGGAACCCCTCGCCGGAGCATGTTTCGCACCTTCCCCCGGGCACGTTGAACGAAAAATGCTTGGCCGAAAATCCTTTTGCCATGGCTTCCGGCGTAGCCGCGAGCATCTTCCGCAGCGGGTCGAGAGCCTTGGTGTACGTGAGAAGGTTGGCCCTCGGGGTTCGACCGATCGGCTGCTGGTCGACCATTATCACTTCACTTAAGCTTTCCGCCCCCTCGATGTCGTCGTGGACACCGGGGGCTTCGGCGGGTTTGCCCGTCTTTCTGAGCCACCCCTGGTACAGGGTCTTTTCGACAAGAGTGCTTTTCCCCGAACCTGAGACTCCGCTCACTCCCACCATCAGGCCCAGAGGAATTAAAACGTCTATTCCCTTGAGGTTGTTTTCGCGCGCGCCGGTAATGGTGAGTTTTCTCCACGGGTGCGGCACCCGCCGGGAGACCGGACCGGTCAGCACCGATTTTTTGCCCGAAAGATAGGCCCCCGTAAGGCTCTCGGCGGAGCCGCCCAGTTCCCCGGGCGGGCCCTGGAACAAGACTTTACCCCCGCGTTCGCCTCCACCCGGCCCCATATCGATCACTTCGTCGCAAAAACGGATCATTCCCGGGTCGTGCTCGACCATGACGACGCTGTTTCCCATCGTCACGAGCCGGTTCAACTGGTCGGTAAGCCGCCTCTGGTCGCGCGCATGAAGACCCACGCTCGGCTCGTCGAGCACATAGAGCACGTTTACCAGCGCGGACCCGAGAGCCTTTGTAAGATGCACCCGCTGCACTTCCCCGCCCGAAAGCGTTCTGGACTGACGGTCGAGCGAAAGATAGTGAAGACCGACAGCCATGAGAAATTCGAGTCTGCTCCGGATTTCATTTATCAGCAACCGCGCGGCAGGGTCGTTTGATATCTCCGGCCACTCACCGCCAAAAAAACCGCTGAGCTTCCCGATGCTGCGGGAGGCAAGCTCGGCGATATTGGCCCCGCGCAGCCGGTACAGAAGCGCCGCGGGCTGAAAGCGCGACCCTCCGCAGGCCTCGCAGGTGACGTAAGAGCGGTATCGAGACAGGTAGACCCGGACGTGCATTTTGTACGTCCTGGTTTCGAGCCACTCGAAAAACCCCTTGATCCCGTAGTAGCCTTTCTTACCGTTTATGATCCTGCTTTTGGCCGACTCATCGAGGTCCCGGAAGGGAATGTCTGTCGGGATCTTTTCTTTTTTGCAAAATTCGAAAAGTTCGGAATACTCCTCCCTGTCCGAACCGAAAGGTTTTATCGCTCCATCCTCGATAGTGAGGCCTTTGTCCGGAATGACCAGGTTTAAGTCTACGCCGATCGTCCTGCCAAAACCTCGACAAACCGGGCACGCCCCGATCGGGCTGTTGAAGGAAAAAAGGTTCGGACTCGCGGGGGCTATCGATGAATCGTTTCCGCAATCGGCGCAGGAAAGCTCCGAGCTGAAACGCATTATCCGCTCGGGCATAATGACCGCGGCAAACCGTCCCCCCCGGCGGTATAAGCCGTGGTGATGGAATCGAGTATCCGCTCCCGCGCGGCACTCCCCCAGCGCAGCCGGTCGACGATGACCAGCACCTCCGCGCTTCCCTCTCCCGCAGCCTCGACAAAGCCCGGGTCTTCGAGGTCCAGCACTGCCCCTCTTGAGAGTATTCGCAGAAAACCCTGCGAAACGAGGTGCATCCGCCAATTCTTTTCCCCGCCCGTTCTGTAGGGGAAACATATCAGCACCCTGTCCCCGGGAGTAAGATCGCCGAGCTTTGCGTAAATCGTCTCGACCGTGTCCCTTGCCACCGGCTTTGCGCACGACGGGCAGTAAGGCACGGCAAGCCTTGCAAATAAAAGCTTCAGGTAGTCGTTAATTTCGGTTATTGTCCCAACGGTGGAACGGGAACTGCGGACCGCCGCGCCCGATTCTATCGCGATGCTCGGTGGAATTCCCTCGATCAGGTCGGCTTCAGGCGGGTCCATCCTTTCCAGGAACTGGCGGGCGTAAGGGGAAAAAGTCTCCACGTACCTGCGCTGCCCCTCGGCATAAAGCGTGTGCAGAGCAAGGCTCGATTTCCCCGACCCGCTCACCCCGGTGAGGGCTATCAGCCTGTTCAAGGGAATGTCGAGATCGATATTTTTGAGATTATGCTGGCGAACGCCGCGAAGGCGGATAACATCCTGGTCCAATATTCAACTCCCTTTTATCCTTTTGGTCGGGCCGGACGGCTTAAAGACTTGATATTGAAACTGCGGTTATTTTACAAGCATAATACATTATAACCGGACATCGAAATGTGCCCGGTATTTCTTACAAGAGCCACGGAAAACCGATGAACGATCTTACTCCCATGATGCGGCAGTACCTCGATATTAAATCGAAGTACCCCGAAGCGCTGCTGTTCTATCGCATGGGGGATTTCTACGAGATGTTCCTGGAAGATGCGGTGACCGCGTCCAAGGTGCTCGACATTGCCCTGACGTCCAGGGACAGGCAGGCCGAAAACCCGGTTCCCATGTGCGGAGTCCCGTATCACGCCGCCGAAGGCTACATAGCGAGGCTGGTTGCCGCCGGATACAAGATAGCTGTCTGCGACCAGGTCGAAGACCCAAAGAAAGCCAAGGGGCTGGTGCGCCGCGAGGTAACGAGGGTCCTTACCCCGGGTCTTATCGTGGACAATTCCAACCTCACCTCGAATCAGCCCAACTACCTGGCCGCCGTCCACCAGTCCGGCGCCCGGATGCACATCGGCCTGGCCTTCCTCGACATCTCGACCGGCGAGTTCAGGTTAACCGAGCTCGATTCGGAGGAAAGCCTCGTCGAAGAGCTTTTCAGAATAGGCCCCAAAGAGGTCCTGGTACCGGAGGACTTTAGCTCCGAGTGGATAAAAACCGTGCAACACCGCATCGATGCGGCCTTCACTCACGTAGATGAAGTCTATTTCGACAGACAACGCTCTTTTGAACTCCTCACGTCCCATTTTCGCGTCCACTCTCTCGAAGGCTTTGGAATCGACTCGATGAATTCCGCCGTTCAGGCCGCGGGAGCAGTCCTTGCCTACGCGCGCGAAAACCTTTTCGGCGCCTGCGAACACGTAAGGCGGGTCATCGCCTACAGCCGCTCCGAGTTTATGGCCCTCGACGAGGCGACCGTGAAAAACCTGGAAATATTTTACTGCGCGGGCTTCCAGTCCAAAAAAGGCTCCCTTGCGGAAGTCATCGATCATACGCGCACCGCTATGGGCGGACGAAAGCTCCGGCAATGGCTGCGCTATCCCCTGCTCGATCTCGAGGAAATCCTGGGCAGGCAAAGTGCTGTGGCCGAATTGACGGCTCAAAGCGACATGAGAGGTGGAGCGCTTGGTATTCTCGAAGGTATAAACGATATCGAGAGGCTCAATGCAAGAAACAGCACCGGCGTCTCTTCCCCCCGGGACCTCATAGGCATAAAGAGATCCCTGCAGGCGATGCCCGGCCTGGGACAGACTATCTCGACCTGCGAGAGCCCTCTTCTGGCCCGGATCTTTTCGAGCTGGGACAACCTCGAAGACCTCGCCTCACATCTCGAAGCCGCCCTGTGCGACCCGCCGCCTGCGACCCTTTCCAATGGCGGCGCCATAAACCCGGGCTTTGATCCGGAACTGGAGCACTATGTTCGGCTCAGCCGCGACGCAAAAGGGTGGATGGCCGAATATGAGGCGGCCCAGCGCGCAGAGACCGGAATATCTTCACTAAAGGTTCGCTTTAACAAGGTTTTCGGCTATTATATCGAAATATCCCGCTCCAACCTCTCTTCGGTGCCCACCAATTATCACCGCAAACAAACCCTGGTGAACGCCGAACGCTACATTACCGAGGAACTCAAGGAATTCGAAACACAGGTCCTTGAGGCCGACGAAAAAAGGCTGGAACTCGAGGATCGGCTTTTTGGAGAACTAAGGCAGGCCGTCGCCGCCCAAAGCGCAAGAATACAGCGGATGGCCGAAGTGATCTCGGATCTCGACTGCCTCGGCTCGCTGGCCGAACTTGCGGCGAAATACGACTATTCCAGGCCGGAAATCGATTCGGGCGATTCGATCCACATCCGCGATGGAAGGCATCCCGTCATAGAGAGGTTTTTGCCCGAGGGCGGTTTTGTACCAAACGATCTCGACCTCGACCAGGAAGACCAGCAGGTGCTGATCGTTACGGGTCCCAACATGGCCGGTAAATCCACTATTCTCCGGCAGGCCGCCCTGATAGTCTTGCTCGCCCAGATCGGCTCCTTCGTCCCGGCTTCCGAGGCGCGCATCGGAATAGTGGACCGCATTTTCACCCGCGTCGGGGCTTCGGACGATCTTGCCCGCGGCAGGTCGACTTTCATGGTTGAAATGCATGAGACGGCAAACATTTTGCACCAGGCGACTCCCCGCAGCCTTATCATACTCGATGAAATAGGCAGGGGCACCAGCACCTTCGACGGCATGAGCATAGCCTGGGCCGTAGCCGAATTTTTGCACGATCTGGACGGCAGGGGTGTTAAAACCCTTTTCGCCACTCACTATCATGAACTGGTCGAACTGGCGCACAATCGCCCGAGGGTGAAAAACTTCAATGTTGCGATAAGAGAATCGCAGCAGGAGATACTTTTTTTCCACAAATTGACTGCGGGCAGTTCGAGCAGGAGCTACGGCATCCAGGTCGCAAGGCTTGCCGGGCTGCCCGATGAAATCACGCGGCGCGCGGGCGAAATCCTCGCCCAACTCGAGGGCAGATCGCAGGTGTCCGGCGGACCGGCTTCAAAACCCGGGGAGCTTACCCCCGCCAGGCAGCCCGTCGATCCCCGCGTACAGATGCCGCTTTTTTCCACGGCGCAGGACTGGCTGCGCGGCAGACTCCTTGACCTGGACCCGGATAACATGACTCCCATCTCGGCATTGCAGACCCTTCAAGCGCTGAGGGAAGAGATCATCCAAAAGACTGATGGCGCCGTTTCTCAAGCAAAGAGACGAAGGCGGGAACAAAAAAGGGTATAAACGACAGCAACACGGAGTTTTTCATGGGCCGGACTGAGGGCGTCGAAATTGCGCCCGGCAACGTATTGGAATTTTATGACTCGAAGGAAATCCTTTGCGGCGTTGTTGTCGCCGTAAAGGACGGCCGGCTCAATGCGATCTCGGAGACTAACCGCGAAGTGGCGGTCTCTCTTTCGAGGATCGTTTACCGGGGAAAAACATCCCTTAACCTTGCCATGGGCCGTGATGAACTCCTCCAAAAGCTGCGCTCCATCTCGGAGAACCGGAAAAACATCATGCGAGGGATAAACCTCGAGGAAATCTGGTCCCTTGTAGAATCGGAAGGGACCCCCTACGGGGCCGAAGAAATAGCCGAGTTCATTTTCAGCACCCCGGTTTCAGACGACCAGGCCGCGGCGGTCAAAAGATCGCTATTATCCGACAAACTCTATTTCCAGGCCAAGGACTACAGCTTCTATCCCCGGTCGGCTGAAAATGTCGAGTCCCGCCGCGTCGAACTCGAAAGGGAAGCTGAAAGGGAGCGCAAACTTTCAGAAGGGGCAAGGTGGCTCCTTGCTGTAAATGGTCGAAAGCAAGTTCCGCACTTCGAGTCCCGGGAAGAACTGATAGCCGCGCTCAAGGACTTTACCCTTTTTGGCCAGGAGGCAAAAGAGAGCGGTTTTGTAAAAGAACTGCTCAGGCAGGCGACCCTTACCGTTAGCCAGCAGGCCGCTTTTCGACTCCTGGTGAAGTTGGGGGTCTGGCGCGAAGACGAAAACCTCCTGCTCCACGAACACTCCATTTCGGCCGAATTCCCTGGGGATGCCATGGAACAGGCGCGGGAGCTGGCAAAATATAACCTGGCGGAAAGCTCCGCAAACGGCCGCGAGGACCTTTCCGACCTCGATATTTTCACGGTCGACAGCGCCATGACCCGCGACTATGACGATGCGCTGAGTGTGCTCGAACTCGACGGCGGTGTTTTCGAAGTCGGCATTCATATTGCCGATGCGGCCGAACTCGTCGAGCAGTCCACCCCCCTGGACCTCGAAGCCGCGGCGAGGGCAAGCTCGATCTACCTTCCCGACGAGCGGGTGTCCATGCTGCCGCCGCTGCTCTCGGAAGGCATTTTGAGCCTGCAGGCCGGCCAAAAGCGCTTGGCCCTGAGTTTTCTCCTCAGGATGGATTCTGAAGCCAATATGCTCGAAGCCAGGGTCTGCCAGACCATTGTCAAGGTCCGCCGGCAGCTTACCTATGAGCAGGTGAATGAACACATTGAAAAGGAAAGCGGGCTAAAAGCGCTCCACCAGCTTGCCGTAAGGCTCAGGCAAAAAAGGCTCGATCTCGGGGCCGTCATTCTTCCGATCCCTGAAATCCAGGTCTACGTCAATGACGCCGGGATGATCCAGATTACCCGCTACGACAAGGAAACCCCCAGCCAGGTCCTGGTTTCGGAGTGGATGATACAGGCAAACGCGATGGCCGCCGGATACCTGGCCCAAAGAAATATTCCCTCGCTCTACAGAAGCCAGCCGGAATGCCGGCCTGAAACCGAATGCGTCCAGAGCGAACACGAACTCTTTCGTGTTTATCGCCAGAGGCGGCTCTTTTCGCGGGCCGAGCTTTCAACCGAGGCCAAGCCTCACTGCAGCCTGGGTATCGAACGCTACACGACCGTCACCTCGCCCATACGCCGCTACTCCGACCTCATTGTGCAGCGCCAGTTGAAACATGGACTCGCCGGCGGCACCGGGTCCTATTCGAAAGAACAGCTCGACGAGGCGGCAATGAGGCTGTCCGCGGCCCAGGCCAAGGTTTTCACGATCCAGCGCAAATGGACCAGGTACTGGCTTCTAAAGTACATGGAACAGGAAGACATAGAAAACATCAACGCCTTGGTGCTGGACAAAAATGCCCGTTATGCGCACCTCCTGATCCCCGACCTCCTGCTCGAGGCAAATGCCCCTGTGCCCGAAAACGCCACAATAAACCAGGGCGACAAGATAAGGATCCGGATAGAGAAGACAATTCCACGCGAAGACGTGCTGAAAATCCAGATTCTGGACGGCGCCCCCAGGTAGGGGACTCAGGGCAATCGCATGAAATTATTGGGCACGGCTCTCTTGTATTTGTAGGAGCGGCTTCCAGCCGCGAACAAGGACCGTCGCGGCTGGAAGCCTGCACCTCAACAAAGACGAGGGATTCCCGGCAGAACCAATTTATCGTGCGCCTTTATTTCCAATACAAAACGGCTCGCCTTTTTATGGTAAAATATCTGCGTTCCTCTTTATCCCACCCTTTTTCATCCGTAAATTAGTATGGTTCTGGAGCTAAAAAACCTGCAAAGGAGAACAGCCATGCAACTGGGAATGATCGGAGCGGGGCGCATGGGCGCCAACATGGCGCTTCGCTTGATCAAGGCCGGCCATGAGTGTATCATGTTCGACCGTGATGCCGGGTCCTTGAAAAAGCTGGTGGACAAAGGCGTAAAGGGTGCGACAGACCTCGCCGAATTTATCGGGATGCTGTCCGTCCCGCGCGCCGTGTGGATGATGGTGCCGGCGGCGGCGGTGGACAAAGTGCTGGAGCAGGTGACTTCACTGCTCGAACCTGGCGACCTCGTGGTGGACGGCGCCAACTCCAACTACCGCGATGATATCCGCAGGGCGGCGGCCATGAAGGAAAAGCACCTGGAATACGTGGACGTCGGCGTATCCGGCGGCGTTTACGGACTTGAGCGGGGCTACTGCATGATGATCGGCGGCGAGGCCGAAGCGGTCCAGCGCTTAGACCCCATTTTCAAGGCGTTGGCGCCCGGGTCGGCGGAGGCTCAGCGCACCCCCGGCCGCTCAGGACCGCCATCCCCCGCGGAGAACGGCTATCTGCACTGCGGCCCAAACGGCGCGGGACATTTTGTGAAAATGGTCCACAATGGTATCGAGTATGGGATGATGGCCGCCCTTGCCGAAGGGATGAATATCCTGAGAAATGCCGACATCGGGAGCCGAGGGGAGGCTGTGGACGCAGAGACCACGCCCTTGCGCAACCCGGAGTTCTATAAATTCGAATTCCCTTTGCCCGATATTGCCGAAGTGTGGCGGCGCGGCAGCGTTATCGGCTCATGGCTGCTGGACTTGACCGCCGACGCCCTCTATAAAAACCCGGACCTCGCCGGATTCGCCGGCCGGGTGTCCGACTCGGGCGAAGGGCGTTGGACATTGCAGGCGGCCATCGACGAAGGTGTACCCGCCCCGGTCATCGGATCGGCGCTTTTCAGCCGTTTCAGTTCCAGGGGCATGGATGATTTTGCCGACAAGATCCTCTCCGCGATGCGATGGGAATTCGGTGGGCACAGGGAAAAGGAATAGAGAAGGGAGTAACTATGAGCGATACCCCGGGACTCACGAAAACACCGGCCTGGCAAGCCCTAGGAACTCATTTCGAACAGATCGGCCGCGTGAGCCTGCGCCAATTCTTTGCCCAGGACCCGACCCGGGCTCAAAAGCTTTGTGCGGAAGGCGCGGACATCTTCCTCGATTATTCCAAAAATCGGATTACGGCAGAGACCATGTCGCTTTTGATCGGCCTTGCCCGCGAGTGCGGCCTTGAAGCCAGGCGGGACGCCATGTTCCGGGGTGAGAAGATAAACCTCACCGAAAACCGGGCCGTCTTGCACACCGCCTTGCGCGCCCCCCGTGGCGCGTCTATCCTCGTGGACGGCCGCAACGTGGTTCCGGATATCCACGAGGTGCTCGACAGGATGTCCGATTTTGCCGACCGGGTTCGCGACGGCCGGTGGAAGGGCTGCACGGGAAAGCCCATCAAAAACGTCATAAACATCGGAATCGGCGGGTCATACCTTGGCCCTGAGATGGCCTGGCTCGCGCTTCGACCTTTCAGCAAACGAACCATGAACTTCCGGTTCGTGTCCAACGTGGACGGGGCGGACTTTACGGAAGCCATAGAGTCCATCGACCCGGCCGAAACGCTCTTTGTTATATCCTCCAAAACTTTTACCACCCTCGAAACCATGACAAACGCCCTCACCGCCAGGCAATGGCTGGTCGAGGCGCTTGGCCGCGCGGACGCGGTGGCCGCACATTTTGTCGCGGTTTCCACCAACGACGCGAAGGTCAGGGAATTCGGGATCGACACCGCCAACATGTTCGGATTCTGGGACTGGGTAGGCGGCCGCTACTCCATGGACTCGGCCATCGGCCTTTCGACGATGCTGGCGGTCGGGCCGGGGAATTTTCAGGAGCTGCTCGCAGGCTTTCATGCCATGGACGAACACTTCCGAACCGCGCCCCTGGCAGAAAATCTCCCGGCGATCATGGGCCTTCTCGCGGTCTGGTACTCCAATTTCTTCGGCGCCCAAACCATGGGTGTCATGCCCTACGCTTCCGGCCTGAAACGCTTTCCCGCCTACCTGCAGCAGCTCCAGATGGAAAGCAACGGAAAGCATGTCGACCTGAACGGCCGGTTCGTGGACTATGAGACCGGTCCCATCATCTGGGGCGAGCCCGGCACGGACGCTCAACACTCCTTTTACCAGCTCATTCACCAGGGCACCAGGCTCATACCCTGCGACCTGATCGGTTTTTGCCGCGCTTTGAGCCCGCTTGACCACCACCATGACCTGCTCATGGCCAACCTGTTTGCCCAGGCCGAGGCGATGGCCTTCGGAAAAACCGCCGAGGAACTGAGCGCGGAGGGTTCCCCTGCTTTTCAGACGCCTTTTCGCATTTGCGAAGGCAACCGCCCGACCAATGTGATTTTGGCCGAACGACTGACGCCAAAAACGCTCGGCAGCCTGGTCGCCCTGTACGAACACAGCGTTTTCACGCAAGGCGCGGTCTGGAACATCGACTCCTTCGATCAGTGGGGCGTGGAACTGGGCAAGGTTCTGGCGGGGCGAATCATACCCGAACTAACCGGTGATACCGCGCCCCAACTAGGCCATGACGGTTCGACCAACGCACTCATCCTTCGCTATCGCCGCTTAAAGGGCATCGACTGATGCAAGGGGGCCCACTCCATGCCGAAGGTTTCCGTCTTACCGGATAATAAAAGCCTGGTCGCCGGTGCTGTGGATTTGATTATCAGGTCGGCTGTGCGAGCCATCGCCGAGCGCGGACGCTTTACGCTCGCCCTGTCCGGGGGAGAAACCCCGCGACCGGTCTACGCCGGCCTGGCTGCCGCCGGCCGCACGAAAAACATCGACTGGTCCAGGGTGCAGCTCTTCTTTGGAGACGAACGGTGCGTGCCGCCGGACGACCCCCGCAGCAATTACCTAATGGTCAGGACCGTTCTGCTCGACAAGGTCCCGATCCCACACCCCAACATTTACCGTATCCATGGCGAGGATTCGCCCGAAAAAGCCGCGGAAGATTACGAAAATGGTCTTCGCCGGGTTTTGGGCGGCGAAGGCTTCGACCTGATCCTTCTCGGCCTGGGAGACAACGGCCACACGGCCTCGCTTTTCCCCGGGCTGGCCCCGGTAACCGAAACCCGGCGATGGGTCATGGCAGCCTACGTCGAAGTCGCCTCCATGTGGAGAATTACGATGACCCCGGTGGTCATCAATACCGCCAGGCAGGTGCTCTTCCTTGTGTCCGGGGCAAAAAAAGCTGAAATTCTAAAGCGTGTTCTCGAAGGAGCTTACCAGCCGGTCGTTCTCCCGGCCCAGACCGTCCGGCCCGCGGCAGGAGACCTGACATGGCTCCTGGACCGCCCGGCCGCCGCCAAACTGAGGGTGGAAACATGAGAGAGAGGAACAGATGAGTATTTCGCCTTACGCCGGAAAATCCACCGAACAGTGGATGTTAACCAACATTCCCCGCCTTGTCACAGCCTACTACGTCAACCGCCCCGACCCGTCCAATCCTGAACACCTTGTCGCCTTTGGAACATCCGGCCACAGGGGCTCGTCGCTGGAAAACTCTTTCAACGAGCAGCACATCCTGGCGATAAGCCAGGCCATTTGCCTCTACCGGCGGCAGCAGGGGATCGATGGGCCGCTGTTTCTGGGCGTCGACACCCACGCGCTTTCCGAACCCGCTTTCGCTACGGCCCTCGAGGTCCTGGCCGCCAATGGCGTCGATGTAATGCTCGATGCGGCGGGCGGATACACACCCACCCCGGTTATATCCCATGCGATTCTCACTTATAACCGGGGTCGCACCGGAGGACTGGCGGACGGCATCGTCATCACCCCTTCCCACAATCCGCCCCAATCCGGCGGCTTCAAATACAATCCGCCCCACGGCGGTCCCGCAGACTCAGATGTGACCGGTTGGATCGAAAAGAAGGCCAACGCCATTCTTTCCGAAGGGTTGCGCACCGTATCCAGAGTCCCCTATGAACGCGCCCTCAAAGAGCAAACCACGCACAAACACGATTACATCCAGTCCTACGTGGAAGACCTCCCCTCGGTAGTGGACATGAAACTCATAGGGGAAAGCCGGGTCCACCTCGGAGTGGATCCTCTGGGCGGCGCCAGTGTGGCCTATTATGACGCCATTGCCGAAAGGTATGGTCTCGATCTCGAGGTGGTCAACCACGACATCGACCCCACGTTTCGATTCATGTCCGTGGATTGGGACGGTCAAATCCGTATGGACCCCTCTTCGAGTTACGCCATGGCGCGCATGATCGATCTCAAAGACCGGTTCGCCGTCGCTTTTGCAAGCGATGCGGATGCGGACCGCCACGGGATCGTAAGCCGCAGCCAGGGCCTGATGCCTCCCAACAACTACCTGGCCGTGGCCATCGCCTATCTTTTCGCCAACCGTCCTCAATGGCCGGCGACTGCGGCGGTCGGAAAGACGGTCGTGAGCAGCGGGATGATCGACAAAGTTGCGGCCCGGCTGAACAGAAAGCTCGTGGAGGTCCCCGTAGGGTTCAAGTGGTTCGTGGAAGGACTTTTGGACGGCGCCCTCGGCTTTACGGGCGAGGAAAGCGCCGGTGCCTCCTTCCTGCGCACCGACGGCCGCGTGTGGTCAACCGACAAGGACGGGATCATTCCCAACATGCTCGCTGCTGAGATAACCGCCCGAACGGGCAAAGACCCCGGCGAGCACTACCTCGAACTGAGCGCCGAGTTCGGCAAGGCTCACTACACGCGTATCGATGCCCCGGCGACCCCGCAGCAGAAGGCAAAACTGTCAAAATTGACGCCCGATGCCGTAACGGAATCCGAATTGGCGGGCGAGCCGATAACTGCAAGGCTCACCAACGCCCCCGGCAACAACGCCCCCATAGGCGGGCTGAAAGTGGTGGCCGCCTCCGGCTGGTTTGCCGCGCGCCCGTCCGGCACGGAAAATATATACAAGATTTACGCCGAGTCCTTCAGGAGCGAGGCCCACTTGGAGGCCGTCATTGGCGAAGCCCGCCGGATAGTCGACAAGGCCCTGGCCGGTTCCATGGAAAGTTGATTGTCTCCAGGACTTGCCGCTTTGTGTTCAAGATCGAACTAAATAGCTTCCATCCGGAAACTTCATGGTGGGCTCGATGCTTGGAAAATTGTCCCCTGTAAGCTCTTTGTGATATAAAACGACTATGAGCAAAGATACTAAACGGTCTGTCGTGGAAGGCGAAGCATGGGAAGCTGTGCTGGCGTCGCTTTGCCGATTGCAAAGCGTGTTGCCGGAAGCTGTTGTTGTCGGCGGGACAGCTTCGGCGCTTTACACGGGGCATCGTCTCTCGTTCGATCATGATCATGTCCTCCCCGATCTCCGTGAGCGCTTCGATGAGGTTTTGACAGAGCTTGAGTCTGTCGCCGGATGGGAGACGGCTCGTGTCAAACGACCGGTTTTGATTCTTGGATCATTGGATGGGGTCGAGACCGGCGTACGTCAATTGCGCCGCGCACGGCCCTTGGAAACCACGGTCATGCGTGTTGGCGGCCACGACGTGGTTTTGCCGACGTTACCGGAAGTGCTGCGCATCAAGGCGTTTCTGTGCCTTGAACGCAACGCCACGCGCGATTATCTTGATTTGGCCGCTCTGGCGGCGCACATGGGGATCGATGCCGCCGGTGAAGCGCTGTGGTGCATGGATGAACTCTACCCTCAAAAGAGCGGCGGCGGATGGGTTGTCCGCACGCAACTGATAATGCAATTAGCCGCGCCGCCGCCCTATGACCTCGATAGAGTTGCCCTTGCTGAGTACAAAGGCGTCCATCCTCCGTTTGATCGTTGGGAACACGTCGTCGATCTGTGCGGCAAGTTGTCCGACTGCCTGCTGAATGCCTGTGAGAAAGCGTTTCATGTTGATCCCTCATCGGCGGCTAAACAGGCTAAAACGAATGTTGACGCATGGCGCGATGCCCGCGCGGCGGGTGAAACCCTGCCGCCCGCCAAGTTACCGGGGCTTGACACATGAAACACCGCCACTTGATCCATGAAGAATTTACGGTCGCGGCAATCGAGGACATTCTTGCCAGAGGCCAGGCGCCGGATTGGGTACCCCTGATTGACATCATCCGGGCCGATCCCTACGGGGAGGTTGCCGACAAAATAGACAAGCTATGCAAACATCCATTATTCGCAGCGCCTGTCTTTCGCCGCGTGCTCGATGCGGCAAGGAAGTCGCCCCCTGGCCGCCGAACTCGGTAAAGGCCCCCCAAGCATGCGGTAAAAAGCGAAAACCCTTGGTCAGCGCTTATGGGAGCGTCTCCCCCTCGCCGCCCCCGCGCCCCTCGGAAGGGCCGTGGCTTGGGCGTGGCACACCTGCCGCGGCGCAGCCGCCGAAGCCGCAAATCCTGTCGGCCGTAAACCGCGATGCGCCGCGGTTGCTCTCGAGGACCGAAAGGGCCGCCCGGCCCATGACCGTCCTCCGTTTTTCGTCTTCGAGCAGCCCGGAAAATATGTCCGTTAGTTCCACGATCTGCGCTTCCCGATCGGAAAGCCCCGCCCGGATTTGTATTACCGCGCCGCGTGCCAGAAAGTCGTCGGCAGTCTGCCGGAAATTCTCCATCGAAGGCCCGATTACGATCGGTTTCGCATGCCACGCGGGTTCGAGGATGTTTTGGCCTCCGTGCGGGATCAGAGTCCCGCCGACAAATACGATGTCGGCAAACCGGTAGGCGGTGGCAAGTTCCCCGATCGAATCCAGCAGCAAAACTTCCGCCCCCGCAACTGCGCCGCCCTTGCCTGAGCGGTGGATCACCCTGAAACCGGCGCGGGCGGCAAGTTCGGCAACCCCGCCGAATCTTTCCGGATGCCTTGGCGCAAGCAGAAGCCTTGTCTTTTCGAGCCCGGCAATCAGCCGCACTCTGCGCAGCACCTCGATCAGCACTTGCTCTTCGCCTTCATGCGTGCTGCCCGCCACTATGACCAAGCCACCACCGGAGGACGAAATGGAAAGCGCCTCGTCGATCGACCGGCAGACCTCTTCTACCTGTCCCTTTTCAGACGGTCCCTTGTCATACTTGATGTTACCGCTCACTATCACCTTGCCGGGGGGGGCGCCGATTGCTCGAATACGGTTGGCGTCCTCTTCGGACTGCATCAGGAAAGCCGCGTAGCTCGCGAATACCTTTTTCATAAAAGGACGGACAAGCCGGTATAATCGAACGGATTTTAGCGAAATGCGGCCGTTTACCATTACGACCGGAATGGACCTTTTGTGAGCCTGGCGCAGCAGGTTCGGCCAGATTTCGGTATCGGTGATTACGATGACCGTTGGCCGGATAAAGTCCAGAACACGTCTGCAGACAACGCCCAGATCGACCGGGAAGTAGAAGGTGTTGCCTGAGCCATAAATCGAAAAACGCTGCCTGGCTATGGCCTGACCGGTTCTGGTCACGGTCGAAAATACCAGGCGCGCTTCTGGGAAACGTTGATGAAGCTCCTTTACCAGGGGCTCGATGCTCAGGGTTTCGCCCACCGAACAGGAATGAAACCAGATAGTCGGCCGTCCGTCCGAACCAAGGCTTTCTGGAAGACTGCCGAAGCGCTGGGCGATTCCCTCCCGGTATTTCCCATGGCGCAGCGCCCTGTACAGAAAAACCGGCGTCATCAACGCGATCCATGTGCCTAGAAGCAGGCTGTAGAGAAACAACATTATTTCGTCTGAGCCCCTGAGAACAAAAGGTTTACCCGCTGCAAATCGGCCTCCGTGTCAACTCCGATCGTATCGTAGGGAGTTTCCACCACGTGGATGGCGACGCCGTTTTCCAAAAAGCGCAGCTGTTCGAGCTTCTCCGCCAATTCCAGGGACGATTCCCGAAGGGAGTGAAAAAGCGTGAGGGCCGCCCGTGTATACGCGTAGAGGCCTATGTGCTTGTAGCGCTTTACCGCCGCGGCGCCGTCCCTGTCAAAAGGAATCGGGAGTCGCGAAAAATAGAGCGCACGCCCGGAATTGTCGGTTACGACCTTCACGACATTCGGGTCTTGAGCAGCGGCCTCGTCAACTTCGACCTTGAGGGTCGCAACCTGGGCTTCTCCGCTGAGAAACGGCCCGACCACGGCCTCGATGTGCTCCGGACGCAACGTCGGCTCATCCCCCTGGATGTTGATGTAAACGTCGGCTTCAATGCGGTCCATCACCTCGCGCAGCCGGTCGGTTCCGGATGGATGTCGGCCCGTGAGCATCACCGGGATGGACTCCCGGTTACAGAACTGCGCCACCTTGTCGCTGTCGGTAGCCACCAGCAGATCGGCCAATACGCCGGACTGACTGGCGTTTCGGTAAACCCGGTAAAGCATCGGCTTGCCGGCAATGTCCAGCAATACTTTGCCCGGAAGACGGGTCGAATCGTAGCGCGCCGGTATTACACCCAGAACCCTCAAATCGTCATCCTTTCCCGAAAGTCCCCCCTTTTGCCCCTCTTTGCCAGGAGCCGACGAGGAGCACAGCTTGCCTCTTCGACCTCCATCCCCCCCTGGATTACTCAAAAAACGAGGTTTACCGGAACGCTTCTACTACTAATTTTCGAAAGGTGTCAAATGCTCTGTTCCCCTTTGCAACGCTTATTGTTGCGTTCCCTTGCTCTTCTTCGTGACGAACCGGCGTTTAAGTGCTATATGAGCTTTCGCTTGGTGAAGTACCGGAGGTCCGGATCGTGAGGCCGGCGGGCACGCTTCCGCCCCTGCGCCAGGTGCTAATCCAGGCATGTGGACACAAACCTTGTCGTGCCCCCCGGAAAGTTTACTGATGAGTGTAGGGAAAGTGATCGACTTTCACAATCATATACTGCCGCATCTCGACGACGGAGCACCAGAGTGGGACGATAGCCTTGAAATGGCAAGACTCGCCGTCAAAGACGGCATTTCGGGGGTGGTGTGCACCCCCCATGTTTCGCCTGTTTTCCCGGACAACGGCCGCTCCGTGGTGATGGCCGCGGTTGATCAGTTCCGCGCCAGGCTGGAGGAGGCGGCAATCCCCCTCGAAGTCTATCCGGGGTCGGAGTTGGTTATCGACTCGGACCTGCCGGAAAAAATCGAATCCAATGAGGTCCTGACCGTCAACGACAACCATAGCGTCGCTTTGGTTGAAATGCCAGTCGATAGGATTCCCCACAACATCGGAAAGTTTTTCTGGAGCATGCAGTCAGCGGGCGTCGATATTGTCCTGGGGCACCCGGAGAGAAACTTTTACCTGATGAAGAACCCGTCCCTGCTGCTGGAATGGATTCAGAAGGGCGTGATGGTCCAGATAACAGCATCCTGCCTGACAGGCAGGATGGGCCATCGCATCCGGGATTTTTCCCTAAGCCTGCTCAAGCGCCGGATGGTTCACCTTGTTGCATCCGATTCTCACGGTCCGACGAGAAGGAGGCCTTTGCTTTCCGGGGCAAGAGATGTCGTAGAGTCGGTTATCGGCAAAGAGGGTGCGCACAAAATCTTTTGTGACAACCCCGAACAGCTCCTGATGGGCATTGTCCCCGACCTGGCGCCCCCCATCCCGGAGAAAAAGTCTTTGCTCCGCCGAATTTTCACTCTCCGCTCGTGACCAGCAACGCCCCCCCCCATTGCGAAGGGTACCGTGGGCGGGGCGGGGCACGCTCGCCCGCGGCGCAGCCGCCACACTCGCTCGCGGCGCAGCCGCTGAAAGGAGACAGCAGATGAGATTCCGAAAACCTGGCAAAATAGTCGACAATTTATGGTTCCTGGGCGCCGAGGAATCGGGGGTCTACGCGCTTCGGGGAGACCACGGCACGGCCCTGATAAGCGGCGGGATGAGCTATATTCTTCCCTGGGTCCTGTCTCAAATGCGTGAGTTCGGGATCGCCCCCGAAGAAATCACCACCCAGTTGATCCTCCATTCGCACTTCGACCACGTGGGAATCGTCCCCTATTTCAAGAGAAAATATCCGGCAATAAAAGTGCTTGCCTCCGAGGCGGCGATCGGGACGTTCCAAAAGCCGAAGGCGATCGAATTCATAAACAGCTACAACGTGTTGAATGCCGGGGACAGGCGGGAAACTCTCAGGGACTTCGACCTCGAGTGGCGCTCGGACATAGAGGTGCTGCCGGTGGGGGAGGGCGACGTCATCGACCTGGGTGGGTTTGCGCTCAAAATTTTTGAAACCCCTGGCCATTCGAACTGTTCGATTTCGGCTTATGAGCCCGATTACAAGATGCTCTTTGCATCGGATGCGGTCGGCATACCATTTTCCGATAGACTTTTCCCGGCTATGAACACGAACATCGACCAATTTTTGGCAAGTCTTGAAAAACTAAAGCCTCTCGAAGTAAATTTGTTCTGTGCCGATCACTACGGCTACATAACCGGAGAGGAAGCCCGCACGGTCGTCGCCGGCACAATCGGCGAAGCGTTGAGCATGAGGGCACTTCTTACCGAGGCCTTGAGGCTCAACGGCTCGGATATCGACGCGGCAGCCAGGCAGAGCGTCGCTTTGACCTACGATCGCATGCCGGGCTACTTCCTGGCTCCGGAGATCCTGGAAGGAGTACTTAAGCAGACGCTCAAATACATTGCGAAAACCTCCGCCCGATCTTAGCCGCTGTTCACCAGGGAACCCCGGATAAAAACCGGCCCGGCTCCAAACAGGAGCCGGGATATCGACCCTTTTTCAGGCGGTCCGCTAGAACCCGAATTCGGACAGCAGCGAATCGACTTCGTCCTGTGAATGCACCGCGTTTTCCACGGCCGCGTGCGCCGGACCGTAAAGTTCACCGGTGCTTTTTGGTCCGGAAGTTTCCGCTCTGACTCCGAAAGTCCGGATAAGACTCACCAGCCTGCCCTCGATGTCCTTGAGCAGTTTTGTGATCTTTTGGATAATCTGGCCGCTCAGATCCTGGTAGTCCTGGGCGCTCATGATGGTATCGAGGTCGGAGCGATGTCCTTCGATTATCTCTTCCATGGCGTCCAGTGTACGGGTGGATTCCTCCAGCTTTTTGCCCGCCGAATCCCCGATCGCTCTCAAGCTGCCCAAAACCCCTCGCAGCTGGCCGATATGGCCCTTCTCGCTCGTAAGCCGTGCCTGAATGGCTTCCACGTGATCCAGGGTGGTCAGGGCCGATTTTTCCGTCATCTCCAGGATATGCTCGAGACGATTGCCCGAGTCGGGAATTCTATCCTGGACGATCTCCTGGAGGGTCGGATCGAGGGTATTGACAAAACTGCCTATCGAGTCGTGAAGTCCCCTGGCCAGGGTTCCGATTTCTTTGTAGAGCCCCGTGTCGGCTTTTGGCTGCTCGGCCAGCTTTAGCAGGATCCCTTGCGCGCTCGCCATATCGGCGCTGGAAAAGGCTTCTATAAAGTCTTTGAGATTTTTTGTAACGGTCTCGACCATCGATTCTTCTATCGTTCGATACGATCCCGAAGTCATTGTCTGTCCGGCGGAAATCAGCTTTTCTATTTTTCTGAGCGTCCCGGCCGATCCCGAGAAGGTGACTTTGAAAGTCTCCCTGGAATGTTCATCTAAATCAATCGAGAGCTCGCCTCCCATATTCTTTAGAAGCTCCCGCAGATGTTCCAGATCGCCTTCGACCTCACTGTCCTCCGCGGCCTCGCTAACGGCTTCGCCTTCACCCCCGACCGCCTCGCCCCCTGCCCCAACCGCCTCATCCACTGACTCAGCGACCTCGACCACGGATTCAACCACCTCTTCGACTTCGACTGCCGGACCCGCTTGGCTCTCAGGCGGGCTCAAAATTTCCTCTATTTCTTCCAGGCCGATTTCATCTTCGCCCTTGCCGTTTTTTAGACCTTCCATGCCCTCTATCACCGTGCTTATTGCAAACCCCAGTGCGGCAATCGAGTCCCTGCTCTCGGGGGAGAGGTTTTTGGAAAGAAATGTTTCGAGTTCGACCCCGGCCTTCTCCAAGCCGGCCAGACCAAGCATAGCCGCTGTTGCATGAAATGACACAAGGGCTCGGCGAGACTTTTCCCTCTCCTTCTCGCTGTCCCCGTTACCCATGGCGGCAACGCTTTCCTCAGCTTCCTTGAGAAGCTTGACAAGTTCATCCAAATCCTGCGTATCGAGCTCGATCATCTTGAACTTTCCTCGTATAGGCTGATTATCCCTTTGACATCGATTATCAGTGCAATCTTGCCATCTCCAAGTATCGCCCCCCCCGAGATCCCCGGCAATTGAGCGAAAAGACTCCCAAGACTTTTGATTACCACTTCCTGCCTGCCAACAATCTCATCGGCAAGCAAACAATAGGAATTTTGCCCTTCGACCACGACTAGAAGCAGCCCCTCCCAGGGATCGCGATGTTTGGGTTCTTCATTGAAATAACTGTGCAGACGGATGAGCGGCATGATTGAATCTCTTACTTTTACGAGTTCGCCTTTGCCCTGAACCGTAAAATAGGCTTCCTTCGAAACCCTGATCGACTCCTTTAGCGCAATTGTCGGCACAATGTATCGCTCGGCCCCGATTTGTATGATCATCCCGTCGATAATGGCCATCGTAAGGGGCAGTTTCATGTGAAAAGATGTTCCCGCGCCGAACTTGGTCGATATTTCGATCTTGCCGCGGAGCCGTTCGACGCACTTCTTTACGACGTCCATCCCGACTCCCCGCCCGGATACTTCGGTCACTTTGTCTTTTGTCGAAAAACCGGGGTGAAAGATCAGGTCGTAGGTGGCCTTGTCATCCAACTGATCCGGCCCGCTTATTATCCCGCGCGTTATTGCCTTTTCGCGAATCTTCGCCGCATCGAGCCCTCGCCCGTCGTCCTCGATGTCGATTACTATGTTGCCTCCCTTTTGTTCGGCGGAAACGGTTATCGTCCCCATCGGGTCCTTATCGGCTTTGACCCGCTCCTCCGGCGATTCTATCGCGTGGTCTACGGAGTTTCTGATCATGTGCACGAGCGGTTCATATATTTCTTCGACCATGTTGCGGTCGATTTCGGTATCCTCACCGTTCATCTTCAACGACGCTTCTTTACCCGATTTCTTCGAAAAATCCCGGACCAGCCGGATCATTTTCTGGAAGGTATTCTTGATCGGGACCATGCGCATCGACATGCTGATTCGCTGTATCTCGGCCGTAATCCTGTTGAGTTGACTGCAGTCCTTCTGTAATTTTTGGTCCTTTATCTGCTGGATATCCGGGTTCTGCAGCACCATGGACTGTGCGATCACCAGTTCGCCGACCATGTCCACGAGGTTGTCCAGCTTGCGGGTGTCGATTCGGACCGATTGCGAGGTCTCAATGTTATGGCGCTGTTCGCGCAAGGCCTTCGACACTTCCCGCGGGCTGGCCATTCCCTCGTCTATTACGGCCACGCCAAATTTGCGTCCATCCGCCTTTATCTTTTGAGCAATATCGGGGACCGTCTCATCTTCCAGCACCCCATGCTCGATAAGAATCTCGCCGACTTTTCTAATCGGGATTCCGGCGCCTGCGTCAGTGTCGCCGTTAAAATTTTTGACCTTCTCCACGAAACTTTTGACCACGGGCGAAGCTTCTCTTCGGCCGCCCTGGCCCTTTTCCAACTCCTCCAGAAGTCCCTTGAGAATATCGGTGGCCACCAGGACAATGTCGATCACCGCGTCGGTCACCGCCAACTTCCCCGACCTTGCCAAATCCAGAAGGTTTTCGACCTCGTGGCTCAACTCATGGATTTCAAACAGGTTGAGAAAACCGGCGACTCCCTTTACGCTGTGAAAAGGCCGGAATACGGCGTTTATCGCCTCTGTGTCTTTAGGGTTGGTTTCAAGACCGAGCATGTTCATCTCGATCGATGAAAGATGCTCTTTGGCTTCCTCGATAAAATCTTTTAGAAGCTCGGGGTCCTGCTCCTCGAAAAATTCGCCCCCCCCCTGCTGTGGGAAAAGCTCGCCGGGATCGCGGACCGGCTCGTCGCAAACCTCGCTGTCCACCGAATCATTGGCCATCGAGGCGAAAAAATCCTCCTCCAGTCCATCCGCGGTCTGAGGTTCGGCGCCGGGCGCCGCCTCCGGTGGTCCGCTCCCTGATTCTCCCGACTCGGGCATGTTCTCAAGAGAACCCAGAAGATTCTGAATCCGCAGCCAGTCGTTAGCCGGGTCGGGTGATTCCTCCAAAATAAGGCGTTTAAAGATCATCCTCACTTTGTTGATCGGCGTGAGCAGCGGCCCTGCCGATCCGTTTAGCCCTTCGAGTTCGTCGAGAATGTTCAGGCATTCCCCTATCCCCGCAAGGTCATCCGGACCGTCAACCACACCATTGACAAGGCGGTCGAGTATGTCTTCCATTACATATCCCCGGGTTCTAAATTCGAGCTGATTAATGTGCAAATGCTTGCCCGGCCACTAACGAGGGACAATTTTCGCCAGCTTCTCTTCGAGGGTCGCAGCCGTGAATGGCTTTACGATGTAATTGCTGACCCTGGCCTTTACCGCTTCCACGATGTTTTCCTTCTGCGATTCGGCGGTGACCATCAGAAACGGCGTATCCTTGAGCTTGTCCGAGGCGCGAACCTCCTTGAGCAGGTCCAGGCCGGTCATCCTGGGCATGTTCCAGTCAGAGACTATCAGGTCTACTTTCGTGGTCTTGAGGACTTCGAGGGCCGCCAATCCATCCTCGGCCTCTATTATGTTTTGAAAGTTCAGGTCGCGCAAAATCTTGCGGACGATGCGACGCATCGTGACAAAATCGTCAACCACGAGCACTGTAAGGTCCTTGTACGCCATATATTGTGATACCTCCCTTATCGCCTTGCCTGAGACGGCATGTTGTCAAGATCACCTTTTTCCGAATTGAGATAGTTCATCAAAGCACGGGGAATGTCTAGCAAAGATGCGACCTTGTCCACCCCGCCCAGACGAATCGCCTCCCTGGGCATCCCAAACACAACGCAACTCGCTTCATCCTGGGCCACGGTATGTGCGCCGGCCTTTTTCATCTCCAGCATGCCCGCCGCGCCGTCCTTGCCCATGCCGGTCATGATCAGCCCAACCGCATTGGCCCCGGCAAAACGCGCAACGGAACTAAAAAGAACGTCCACCGACGGACGCTGGTGAAAAACGAGCGGGCCGGTTCCCACCTCAACGTAATAGGAGCCTCCCACACGCTTTAATACCATGTGAAAGTTGCCCGGGGCAATCAGCGCGGTACCGGGGAGCACGGAATCGCCGTCCTTGGCCTCTCGGACCTCGATTTGGCACAAGTCATTCAATCTGTTGGCAAAAGTGGTCGTAAAACGCGGCGGCATGTGCTGGACTATCACTATTCCCGGGACGTTGGCCGGCATTTGCATGAGCACCGATTTGAGCGCCTCGGTGCCACCCGTCGATGCGCCCATGGCGATAACCTTGTGAGTCGACCGCTTCAAAGCTAGGCTGGGGACGCTGGGCCCGGGACGCTCTTCGACCCGGGTCCGGCTCGATAGATTTACACAGGCCGCCGCCCGGATTTTTTCGGCCAGCTGCTCGCTCATGTCCCCGACCGAATAAGACCCTCCCGGTTTGGCCAAAACCTCCACCGCTCCGTACTCCATCGCTTCAAGCGCCATCTCGCTGTTTGCCGGAGTCAGGGAACTGACGATAATAGTCGGCACCGGATGGTATTTCATTAACTTTCTCAGAAAACTCAGCCCGTCCATCCGGGGCATCTCTATATCCAGGGTTATCACATCGGGCTTCAAATTGACAATTTTATCCCTTGCCACATAAGGGTCGGGCGCCGCGCCAACAACGGTGATATCGGCGTGTTTTGACAGCTCATGGGAGAAAATCTTCCTCACGATCGCCGAATCGTCAACTATCAGTACTTTTATCTGCTTCATCACAAAACCCGCAGGCCCGCATATTTAAACGGGCAGATATTCAAGTGCCGCGGAGCCGGCCGGCTCCCCGGCAAAAGTGAAGCCAAGCCGGCAGACGCTCAGGGTTGATTCCTCTTGACCCGTTCCGATCCTCCACGCTCTGGGGATCCCCAATTTCCACTCCGAACCATGGGCATGAGCGTGACAGCCGCCGGCAACCATGTTTGCAAGTTCCCTCAGGCTGTCTACCAGGTCATCTTCAGTGATCTCATTGGCCTTCGCCTCATCGATACCCAGAAAGTTTGCGGTAATTATTCGTGCGAATTTTTCACCCATTCCCATCGTAAGGACTATGCAACCCTCGTGATGTTCCAGGCGAGTCTGCGATCCGTACTCGAAGGCCCGGTCCGCGCCTCCACACTCTTCAAAGTCCACATCCGTAAAGAACATGGTCTCGAAGACTTCAGAAATCACATCCCTCAGAACTTCTTTCCGCATGAAAACCATTTGGTTCCCCCATGATTCGACTCAGCAAAGCCCCGATCTCTTCGGGACGGAACGGTTTGCGGATGTAGCCGCCGGCGCCGAGATCCATCAGTTCCTGCAGCCTGTCCTCATTTGCTTCGGTCGTAACGATCACAACGGGAGTATTGTCGAATATCGCCTTTTGTCTCAAAGACCTCAAAAACTCGATGCCGTCCATTTCCGGCATGTGAACGTCGGAAATGATAAGATCTATCCACTTTCCCTCCAGCACATCGAGGGCTTCCCTTCCGTTTGAGGCCTCCAGACACTCTCCGATATCAAACCCGGATAGTCGCAGAGTCTTCAGGAGGACCTTGCGCATCGATCCGGAATCATCCACTATTAGAACGTTATAGGCCATGGCGCCCCCAAATGCTCCCTTCAAACAGCGTATATCAAATCTCTACTTCAGCTTCCCTTCCGACCTTCATGAATACTCTGCCGGTATCCATCAGTAGCCGCACGGTGCGGTTAATCTCTCCGCCGACGTGTTCGGCGGAGACGGCCACGTTGTTCTTCCAGAAAATCTTTCGCATCGCCAGGTGGTTTCTTTTCCCTATATTGAAAACACCGTTGGGGTCAAGCGTTTGGGCTCCCCCGACCGTTTTCACCACGATATTTTCTTTCCTGGCCCCCATCTGGTAGCTGCTCTTGAAAAGATGCGTGATTCCGGTATCTGCGAACATGCACGGGTTCTTCCTGGCCTTTTCCGGGTCCAGACTCGACTCGGGAAGCATATAATGAAGCATTCCGCCCACCGATGCGACCGGATCGTAAATTATCACGGCTATGCAGGACCCCAGGGAATATGTTATCAAAAATTCCTCCGGGCGAGTTGCTGACAGCCATATCCGCCACCCCTATCACTCTGCTTATCCGAGTCTCCGTTCTGATCAATGCCCCCGGATGTTTCATCAAAGCTCCAATTTCGCGTAGTCCCCGTTATACCTTATTACGGTATACGGCCGGCTGAACATAAGATAACTTGTGCGCCAGTCCCGTAAGACTCTCGGAGTGACCTACACAAAAGTACCCCCCGAACCCAGGAAGCCGGCCATTTTGTTGACCAGTTCCTCCTGTGTCCTTTTATCAAAATAGATCATCACGTTTCGACAGAAAATAAAGTCGAACGGTCCCTTGAACGGGTAGGGTTCTTTGAGGTTCAGACGGTAGAAAGTGACGAGCCGTTTCAGATCGGGGGTCACCGCAAAATCGGAGTTGCCGCTCTCGCCGCCGACCTTTCGAAAATGGGACTGCCGGAGCGCGGGCGGAACTTTTTGCACCTTCTCCTCCGAGTAAACCCCGCGGCTCGCCGTCTCCAGCACACGAGTCGATATGTCGGTCGCAAGTATCTTGAAATCCCACCGGGTGCTGTCCTGCAGGTGAGCCAGCACGCACATCGCCAGGCTGTATGGTTCCTCTCCGGTCGAACACCCCGCGCTCCATATCCTGATCCTCGTGTTCCTCTCTTTTCGCTTTTCCTCGATAAGCTCTGGCAGGGCCACCCTGTTCATGAAATCAAAATGCTGGGCCTCTCGAAAAAAATATGTAAGGTTGGTTGAAATGGAATCAAGAAAATTGACGAATTCGCCGGGGTTGGCCCCCGATGTGATAAATTCGAAATAATCCCTGTATGAATCGATACCTGTCGTACGAAGCCGCTTGTTGAGCCTCGCCTGCAAAAGGGCTTTTTTACCCTCGTGAAGGTTTATCCCGCACTGCTCATAGACAAGCCGGCTGAACTGCTGAAACAGGCTGTCCGGCATATCGTTTTCCATTCAACTGCCTTTCAAATCTCTGCTGCGCGGTTGGCGATTTGCTGTTTACCTCTCATCAGGCCGCCTGATCGATCAAACCGATACCTATCCCGCAGTCGCTTAAGACCTTGGCGATGTCGAGCAAAATTTTCACGCCCGTGCCTGTTTTGGCCATCCCGAGGATGCACTCGGCGCTCAAATTGGTCCCGAAACTCGGGGGGTCTTCAATATCGGTGGCCTTTATGTTTAGAACCTCCGAAACCGAATCCACCACCACGCCTATGTGAAGCTTGGCTTCCGTACTCTCGATTTCCACCACTACGATGCACGTGCGCTCCGTATACCCGGTTTCCTCCATGTTGAATCTGAGCCGCAGATCGATGACCGGGATCACCTTCCCCCTCAGGTTTATCACTCCCTTGATGAATTCGGGGGCTTGAGGCACGGGGGTAATCCGCATCATCCCGATTATTTCCTTAACCTTCAGTATTCCGATCCCGTATTCTTCGTCGCCGAGGGAAAAGGTGAGGTATTTCCCTTCTCTTTCCACCCCATTTGATTCACCTTGAAGATCTTTCATGAGGATTTCCTTCCCAATGTTAAAAAATGAGCCGCCGGCCATAACTCCGAAACTCCTTCGCTTATACATCGGCAAGTGCGCAATTTTTCTTCAATCCAACTCTTCGGAATAGACAAAATATCTTGATTTTCACCTTTTGTTCACCTATCTTGCAGTTACTCTCTTTCTATAGGGTAAGGAACATGTCTCGGAGTATAGTTCACCTGCAGATTCCCGATTTTTACGCGGCCGTGGAAGAACTCAGGCGGCCCGAATTAAAAAAACTGCCGCTCGTCCTGGCGCAGGCGGGCGAAAGGTCCGTTATCCAGGGTGTAAACGGCCGTGCCGGAAAAGAAGGCATCCGTGAGGGCATGCCGCTTTTCCTGGCGCACCGCCTTTGCCGCCGGCTTCATGTAAGGCCGGCCGATTTTTATCACTACCGGGAAAAACACCTGGAGATCGTCCGCATCTTCGGGCCCTGCTCACCTCTTGTCGAAGGCGGCGGCCCGGGAAGCTACTTCATAGATATTACCGGGACCCGCAGGCTTTTAGGACCGGGCCCGGACCTGGCCTGCCGGATGGAAAAAGACCTCGGCGGGCAAATTGGGCTTCATGCCAGGATCGGCCTTGCCTCAAACAAGCTGGTGAGCCAGGTTGCCGCGCATTGCATCCAACCCGGGGACCTGGGTTTTATTTTCCAGGGAAATGAAGAATCGTTTCTGGCGCCTCTGCCCGTTGATTTTCTTCCGGGCGTGGGCGAGGTTACGGCTTCAAAGCTTGCCGGCTTCAACATCTTGCGGGTAGGCCAATTGGCATCTTTTCCCCTGGACATGCTCGCGGCGGTTTTCGGCAGGACCGCCGAGCGTCTTCTTAAAATTGCAAAAGGCGTGGATACCGCTCCCGTGTTTGTCTCCAACCAGGCCCCGAGGGTATCCGTCGTAAAAATCATGGAAAGGGATGAAATCGACCCTGTACGCCTGGAATCCGCTTTGTTCCGGCAGGTCGAAGATGCGGGGTGGAACCTGCGCCGCCACAATCGCTGCCCCGGGAGCTTCCGGCTGGAAATCCGCTATGCCGACGGGGTATCGGTCGATACCAAAAAGCGCGTCCCATCGTGGTCCATACAGGCCGACCGGTCTCTTTTCCAATCGGTTCTGCCCGCCTTCCACCGGCTTTTCCGCAGGCGTGTGGCCGTGCGCAGGCTCGCGCTCGAGTTTTCCGACCTCGTAATGCCCTTCACACAGCTTCCGCTCTTTACGTGGGAAAACAGGAAAACCTCAAAAGAGCGCGACCTCCAGGAAGCCCTGGATTTGATCCGCACCAAATTCGGAAAACACATCATCGCCTGGGCAAGGGTAGCTTGAAAATGGACCAGGGTTTTGTCCACCTCCATGTCCATTCCTTCTATTCCATGATGCACGGGGTAAATTCGCCCGAAGCGCTTTGCAGGGAAGCTAAAAAGGCCGGTTTTTCCCACCTCGCCCTGACGGATTTAAACGGCTTCTACGGCCTGGTCAATTTCCTCGAAGCGGCCTCGGCGGCCGGGATCGAACCCATAGTGGGCGCGCAGGTGAAAACGGGGGAAACTTCCGCGGTAATTCTTGCCCGGACTCCTCTGGGGTATGAAATCCTCTCGGAGCTCATTACCCGGCGCCATACCGAAAATGACTTTTCGCTTCCTGAAAGCTTGCCGGAAAAAAGCGGCGACCTTGTGCTCTTGAGCCCCGACCCCGAACTGCTAAAAGACTTGCGCGGCCGCCTGGAATGCTTTTTTGAAATCGTGCCCGGCCCTTCCGACCGAAAGCTTCTCCGTATCGCAAAGGAGATGGGAATAGCGGTTGCCGCCACAAACGCGGTCCATTTCGCGGCAGAAAACGACTTCCCCCTCCACAGGCTCCTTCGGGCCATAGACCTTAACAAGACCTTGGGCTCGCTTACCCCCGAAGATACCGCGACCGCTCGCCAGTGGCTAAAATCGGCAAAAGAGATGTCGGCATGCTTTCCCGACTGCCCGGAAGCTTTGGCCAACACGATCGAGATCGCCAAAACCTGCCGCGGCCCCGTAAACCGGTTTCAAACCGTTTTCCCCGATTATCTCGACAAAAACGAAGACCACCTGGCCCTCCTTGTCTCCAAATGCCGCAAGTCCATCGGCCTTCGCTACGGAAAAACCTCCCCGGAGATCGAAAAGCGGCTCTCTGATGAACTCGAACTCATCGAGGCAAAAGGCTTTGTGGATTATTTCCTCGTCGTGGAAGACATCGTGCGCGGACGCACGATTCACTGCGGCCGGGGCAGCGGCGCGGCAAGCCTTGTCAGCTACCTTCTGGGCATAACCCACGTCGACCCCCTTCGGCACAACCTCCAGTTCGGACGCTTTCTCAACCCCGAAAGAAAGGACCTTCCGGATATCGACGTCGATTTTCCCTGGGACGAGCGGAGCGGACTTTTTGACGAGATAACGGCCCGCTACGGCACCCAAAGGCTGGCTTTTATCGCCAACCACACGGGATTTAGGGCCAGGGCCTCGCTGCGCGAAGTGGCCAAGGTGTTCGGCATTCCGGCCGCCGAGATAAAGGAGGTTTCCCGCAGACTGAGTTATTCGAGTTCCCGCGATTTTCACCTCAAGCCGCCCTGGCCGGAAATCGTAGACCGGGCTTTGCGCCTCGAATCGATACCGAGAAACCTCGGGACGCACTGCGGAGGCGTGGTGATCGTTCCGGACAGGGTGTCTCGATACGTTCCGGTCCAGGTAAGCGCGAAGGGGGTCCGGATAATTCAATGGGAAAAGGACCAGGCCGAAAAGGCCGGCCTCGTAAAGATAGACCTTCTCGGAAACCGCTCGCTTGCCGTTATCCGCGACGCCCTTAAAGCTGTTCGTCAAAATACGGGTATACAAATCGATTATGCGTCCTTTAACCCGGTCGACGACCCCGAAACCCAAAAAATCATCAGCCGGGGGACCACCATGGGCGTCTTCTACCTCGAATCCCCGGCGATGAGGCTTCTGCAGGCAAAGGCGGGAAGGGGCGATTTCGAGCATGCCGTAATCCATTCCTCGATCATTCGCCCGGCGGCAAACCGGTTCATTCGCCAGTACCTGGCGCGCCTTCACGGGGAGCCCTTCGAGCCGCTCCACCCAAGTCTTGAAAAAATCCTTGCCGAAAACTACGGGATTCTGGTCTACCAGGAAGACGTGGTGCTGTCGGCAATGGCGCTGGCAGGCTTTTCGTGGGGCGAGGCGGACGCTCTAAGAAAGGTCATAAGCAAAAAGAGCCCGGAGAAACTCCTGGACTACAGGGCGCGGTTTGAGCGGGGGTGCGCCGCAAACTCCATCTCGGCCGAAGTCGTGGAAAAGGTCTGGGACATGTTCACCTCTTTTGCCGGCTATTCTTTCTGTAAACCCCACTCGGCTTCCTATGCGCTTGTGAGCTACAAGTCCGCATACCTCAAAGCGCACCACCCGGCGGAATTCATGGCAGCGGTGATATCCAACGGGGGCGGCTATTACAGTACTTTCGCCTATATTTCGGAAAGCCGGCGGATGGGACTGGAGGTCCTTTCGCCGGACATAAACGAAAGCGGCCTGCCCTTCACAGGAGTTGGCAAAACGATGAGAACCGGTTTGCAGCAGCTTCAGGGGATGAGAAAAACCGCCCTGGAAGCCATCGTCTGCGAAAAAAACCAAAACGGCCCCTACTCATCCATAGAACAACTCCTCGATAGACTGCGGGGCCGAATCACTCTTTCAGACGCTGTGATACTGGCCAAAAGCGGCACCCTCGACTCGATCGCCGGGCCTTTTAACCGCCCTCAGCTCCTCTGGCTGATCGAGGCATGGTTTAACCGGTTCAATGCGCCGCCCGGCCCTCAGACCTCCCTTTTCCGCCCCCCGGCCATAAAGGTTCCCCGCCTCCCGGACTTTTCCCCCGGCATAAAACTGGCGCACGAGTCCGAAACCATCGGCTTTCCCCTCTCGGTCCACCCCCTGGATCTTGCCCGCCCTTTCCCCCAAACAACCGTTCCGGCCTCCGCCATGGCCGGGCATGTCGGCAAAAAAATCCGCATGAAGGGCTGGCCTGTCACCAGGAAAGAAGTCTACACGAAGCAGGGGGAAGAAATGGAGTTTTTCACCTTCGAAGACCAGACCGGAATTTTTGAAACCGTCTTTTTCCCCAACCCGTTCAGAAGATTTTGCCAGGACCTCGACATGCACCACGCCTACCTGCTCTACGGCCTGGTCGAAAGCGAATTCGGCGTGGCGTCTCTAAGCGTGGATCACCTCCGCCGCATCCCGGCAAAGGAAAAGCGACAAGCTTAAAGACTGCGGGGGCCATTGGCCCCCACACCCCCTCGCCGCTTCGCGGCTCTCTATGGCGCTCGGCCACACGCGTATGGCCGAATCCCGCCGCTTCGTCATTCCGGCAGTAGCGGATAGCGGGTGGCCCGGACACTTGCTATCCGGGCGCGCAGCGCAAAGCTGGGTTAAAGCAACAATTTCAATCCTAACCGTCCGTTGCAGAAGATATCGGAGCGACAATCCTGATCCCGCAGGGATCAAAGCCATTAGCCGGGGGTTGAGGCCGTCAGGCCGACACCCCCGGAAAGGAACGAAAAAGAAAGAGACGACCTCGTGAGGGGTCGCAGATCGGAAGCATCAATCAAGTTATCTCGATATCTCTGATCATATCGCCCCCCGCCTTTTCGAGGAATTCGACAATTTCCTCACGGAACGACTTGAAGCGGGTAGCCCGGTTACTTGCTATCCGACGCTGGAACCACCGCCGGGAAACCAGACGGAAACAGAGAAGACAAACCTCAGCCCGCATCTCACCCCCGCTGCAAGTGCGGGTAATAGTCAGTTTCTAAAGGGGGCCAAAATCCCCCCCCCTTTTCCAAAGAGGGACAGGGGGGATTTTGATTGCGCTCCCATTCAACACAATCCTCAAACCCTCTGCCGGAGCGCTTCGCAAGAACATGACAGACGCCGAATCCGCATTCGTCTCGCCTACCTCCTCGCGTTCATCATTCCAGCACGTCAGCCCGTCCTTCCGGCAGAGCCTGCCCCTGAAATGTCTAATCCGGGGCTCCCAGCCGGAATCCACAACCCCCCTCGTCAATTCCCGCAGCACCCCCACACCGTCATTCCGGCAGGCTTTAAGCCGGAATCCACAACCGCCCCATGCTTCTGTCCCTTTTTACTTTCTGCCGACCCCATTGCCGCTTCTACTTCCGATTCTCATTCCCACATCTCGTTGTGACATGCGTAAATCCCGCGTCAAGGGGCCGCCGCTAGCGCATAAACGCCGAGAAAGCAGACTGCGATGCGGATATTTATCTAAAGCGAGTGATTTGCCGAGGAAAACTCTTCTCCAATTAACTCCAATGCTTTGACCTTTTGCCGGAGGGGATAGAAAAATGTACCAAACCGATTTTGCCCTAGCAACTTGTTGATTTTGGCATGATGCTTTTCCAGAAACTGAACCCCAAAAACCCATTGCGGCATTGTCTTCAATTCAGGCTCACGGATTCAGGTTTGACAAATTTGAAAGGACCCTATACAAATAATTGCCGATCACAAATCTGGGACTGCATCCAAGAAGTTCCCCATAAAGCAAAGACTACGGCTAAGATAATCCTGAGCCTGGAGTTTAAAAATGGAAAAAAGCAAAGTGCAAATCTTTCTTAAAGCATGCGGTCTTTCCGAAGACATCCTCCGTAGGAAGGAATTTCTGAGAGAGGTTCTCGAATACTGTAAGAAGTCAAAGAACGACTCCAGTGTCAGAACCTTGATCGCAGTCTTGAACCGTGCATTCAAGGTCGTTCCAGGCTTTCGTTCATTTGATCTTGCAGTTGTAAAAATTCAGGCTCAGTTATTGATCCCAAAGCTTGACCGGGTTCCATCGCTTTATGAGAAGATCATAGAGGTTTGGAGCAGTGCCAACTCTGGCCTTGTAGATCTGGTACTAGATTACATCTCATCATTGGACGATGGATACTTTCAATCCCTCAAGAAGAAGATCATCCAAAATCAGGGGCACGATGAAGCAACGAGTATTCTCGACGACTTTATTAAAGTACATCCCCAATTAGAACCCAACAAATCCGTGTACGCTTTTTACTGTATGACGCTCTTTGGAAAAGATTCCTCGGATTACAGTGACTAGCAATATC
>CAWEZA010000047.1:0-76379 GCA_963813125.1 uncultured delta proteobacterium
TTAACCACAGAATACCGAACAAAATCCTCAAGAAGACATTTTGTGTCGGTCTTTCTTGTGCATCAACAAGCGTAGTCATATGGTTTATCCTTCGATGACATACAGAAAATCGAGCATTCCCTACCACTGCCTTTTTCCCGATCAACCTGCAATCATTGACGGTTTTCTCGTTTCATTTGCTCCTCCCCCTGCTTGGCGATCACTCGTTCTGCTTTACCGCAGGCAATGATACCATGCAATCGAGTCTGCCGTGACGATAATCGATAGAAACCGGATGGCCGCCTGGATGATAAACGGTTTTATCCCCGGCACATCGACAAGCATAGCGGCATTGAGGCCGCCCCTGTTCGCGCTTTACTTTTGAAACCTCTTCAATGCCCCGTGCAACTGTTCACCTGGCGATATGAATGGTTGCCTTTACTTTTACGAACATTTGCTGGATACTCGAAAAGGCTAGTGATAAGTGTCTTGCGACCGGCATAGGTAACTAAAATCCTCGATTCTATCAAGGATAGACTGCGTCCGGTCGGGATTGATGTTTAAGTCGATTCTTAAGGATCGGAGCGGACGACTCGCCGTTTCAAAATCGAATTTTGTCGGACCATTGCGGACCTGGATTCAAAGGAGCATATCCGATTCAGGCTGCCCGCTGGAGGCGATCCAACTGGGGTCATTGGACAGGGAGGTTGTTTTTGAAGGTATTTTCACCTGGAAGAGCCAAAAGATGTGCGGGACTGCTGCTTGCAGCGTTTGTTTTGTTTGCCTTCGGCGGAATCGGCCATGCCGGCGATGCCGACAATGCGGGGCATGGGGTGAAACTCGAAAAGATCGACTCCGGGATCGTTAACTCAACCTGCTGCAGCGTAAAGTCGCTTGTTGCAAACTCCGACCGTTCGCGGATTTATGCCGCCAACCTCGAGGCGATGACGGTCTATGAATTCGACAGGGCTTCCCGGAAAGTGCTCCGCGTTGTGGCTTTCGTCCCCAGTCCGGGGGAAGGCTACGATTATGACACGCATCAATGGTTCGCAGGCTCCAGCCAGGAAAAACCTGTAGAGATGTGCTTTTCGCACAAGGATCGCTACCTGTGGATTTCGCTTCACAACGCCGGCGGGGTCGTCGTGTGGGATTTATCCGGCGTGGACACCTATGTTGCAGGCAGGCCGTACAAGGAAGCCTGGCTGACCGATAATTCAGGCCCCAAACCGGTGAAGAAGAAAATCCGGCTCTTATGGATAAAGACCGGGGTCACTCCCAAAGTCATCGCCGGTTCCCCGGACGGCCGTTACCTGTTCGTCTCCAACTGGCATTCAAATTCGGTAAGTGTGCTATCCATCGATTCGCCATATCCCGCAAAATGGGTAAAAATAAGAGATATCGCGCCTGTCCGGATCCCCAGGGGGCTTTTGGTTTCGCCCGATTCCAAGTATCTTTACATTGCCAAAATGGGCGGTGACTCCATCGTCGTCATCGACCTGGCCGACTTCGAAGAAGTCTCGTCGATCGAGGTGGGAGTCAATCCCCGCCATCTCATTTTCGACAATGGATTCGGTTATTGTTCCATCAATATTTCCTCGCGGTTTGAAAAATTGGACCTTGCGGCCGGGAAGGTGCTCAAATCCGTTCCCACCGCCGAGTCGCCTCGCACGATCGCCGCATCCCCCGACGGCAGGATTATTTTCGTGACCTGCTACAGGGGGGACGCCCTGCAGGCGTACGACGCCAAAAGCCTTGCACTGCTGGGGTCCTGGGACTGCAGTGGGCACCCCGTCGCTATAACCGTGGTTCAGGATAAAGACGTGATCGAAGCCTGGGTCGGAGAAGAACGCGCGGGGACTGTCAAAGTCTATCGATTCAAGGAAGAAAGCATGTAATCCTTCGATGATCCCGCCTGCTCCAAATCAGGGTTCCATCCCGGAAAACCTGTCGAATACGGTGGAACGGGATCGTTCGCATGTCGCCGTCTTCATCTTCGAACCGGAACGAGGATTTTTCCGCCGCCTCGAAATGGATGTTGGCGAAGGGAATGCGGATGATCTTTTTTTGAGAGTGGTCCTCGTAGCCGATTTCAAAATAACCGGTTCCGAATTCTTTGTCTCAGCGAATCCTGTTAAGTAGCTGATGTATGGGGATCATTACATCCACCGGCTTCAGGGCGAAAAGGCGTCTATGGGTTGCGGTCTGACATGAACCTTCGCGAGGCTCGCTCCATCCCACCCGCCTCCGAGGGCTTTTACGAGAAGCACCGAGGTAACCAGCTGCTGTCCCCTTATGACCGCTGCTTCCTGCTCGTTGGTCAAAAGATTTTGCTGAGCGCTCACCACATCCAGGTAGTTGACAAGACCCCGGACATATCTTGCCGTTGCGATATCGAGCTGCCGGCGTGCCGAGCCGACAGCTTCCGCTTGTGATTTGCTTGCCGAATCGAGCACTTGAAGGCCGGTGATGTCGTCTTGAACTTCACGGAAAGCATTCAGGACCGTGTCCCGGTACTTTGCCACCGCTCCGTCCCAACCGGCTTCGGAAAACCGCACTTGCGCGCGGCGCGCGCCCCCGGTGAAAATTTCCTGCGAGACGTTGGCCCCAAGTGCCCAAAAACCGCTTCCGAAACTCATCAGCTGCGCTACGTTCATGGAATTCCAGCCGCCCTGGCCATAAAGAACCAGGGAGGGGTAACAGGCGGCTTTGGCCACGCCGATTTGTGCGTTGGCGACGGCCATCTCGCGCTCGGCTTCCGAAATGTCGGGGCGGCGCTCCAGTAGATCGGAGGGCAGGGCGGTGTCTATTTTGGGCGGCATGCTGGAAATTTCCCGGCGGGCGAGGTTAAAATCTGGGGCCGGTTTTCCGACAAGCACGGCTAAAGCGTCTTCGTACTGTTTTCTCTGTTGCTCGAGAAGCGTCGCCTGCGTGCGCGTAGTGTTTAAGAGCGTCTCTTCCTGCGCGACATCGAGTCCTGAGGCAAGGCCCCATGAGTGGCGCGATTTCACGAGCTCCAGGCCCTTTCCGAGGGCTCCGATCGTGCTGGTCAGCAGTGCGATTTCGGTGTCCAGCTGCCGGATCGTGAAGTAGTCGGCGGCCAGTTCGGCCGTCAGCACGAGCCGCACATTTTCAAGATCGGCTCTATTTGCCTGGTAGGAGGCCTGCGCCGCCTCGATGGTGCGGCGGACCTTCCCGAAAAGGTCCACTTCATAGCTCGCGGTAAAGGGAAGGACGTAGCTGTTCTGGGTTACCGAACCACTGAGGGGAGTACTCGAGCCGGTCGCCCGGTTGCCGGAGTAGAGTTCGCGCCCGGCCGCCGGATCGATTTGCAGGGTCGGAAAAAGCGAAGCGTTCTTTAGCTGCGCCGAAGCCCGCGCCTGTTCGAAGTGAGCGAGCGCGGATTTTAGGGTCTGATTGGCGGAAAGTAGTTCGGTTTCCAACCGCTGCAAATCACTGTCGTGAAAAAGCGTCCACCAGCCGGTCCTGGGGACGGCGTCCTTTGGGGCGGCTTCACGCCACGGCTTTTCGATCCGCCACTTTTGGGGCGCGGAAGCCGCGGGCCGTATATAGTTCGGACCGACTGTGCATCCGGCGCAAAGCGGCAGCGCCGCCAAGGCGCAGAACATCACCAGTCGAAAACCGAAGGGAAAAAAACGTCCGTCCATCGAGTTCTCTTTTTTCATGAGGCGGATGACCTGGATCCGGCTGAAACCGCACCCGGCTTTTTGACGCGCACTTGCTCGTTTTCTTCAATCGAATCCGGGGGATTTAACACTATCCAGTCATCGGGTTTAAGGCCGTTCAAAACTTCAAGCGAGGTCCCATAATCGCGCCCGATTTTAAGGGCCTGCAGACGGACCCTGTGATTTGAGCCGACGACTACTGCCCGCAACCCCTCCGAGCGGAATAGCAGTGCGTTTACGGGGACTTTTAAGCGCGGGTCCCGCACGTGGATTTTTAAATCAACCGAGGCAAAGCTCCCGGGAAGCAGCTGGTCTGACTTGTTTGGCACGTCCACCTCGGTAAGAAGCGTGCGGGTACTCGTACCGATTGCTTCGGCCGTTCGCACGACTTTTCCCTGGAATCTGAGGCCGGGGAACTCCGCCAGCTCGAGATAGGCGTTGAGGCCGCGACGGATCGAAGGCGCATAGGTTTCTGGAACATTCACGTAGACTCGAACGGGATCGGTCTTCTGGAGCGAAAAAAGCTGCTGGGAGGCTCCTCCGTTCCCGGCATTGATCAGCCAGCCTGTGTCCACGTTTCGGTGTGTGATCACACCGGCAAAGGGAGCGTATATTCTCTGAAAGGATTTCATTTCCTCAAGACGGCGGACGTTTGCTTTTGACGACTCAACGATTGCGCCCTTTGCCGCGAGATCCCCTGTGGTGTTATCGACCTCCTGCTTTGAGACCGCGTCGGTTTTCAACAACTCGCTGTAGCGCGCCGCGGTGATCTTTGACAACCGCAGGTTCGCCTGCGCGGTAGCAAGGTCCGCCCTGGCCTGCGCGAGTTGCTGGTCAACTTCCGGAGTGTCGATCTCCGCCAGGAGTTCGCCTTTTTTTACGCGGGTCCCGATGTCGTGGCACCACTTTTTCAAATAGCCGTTGGTTCTCGCATAAATGGGGGATTCCACGTAGGCCTGCAGCGTGCCTGGCAAAATCAGGTCTTCGACCCCTGTTTCCCTGGCGGGGTGAATGACAGCGACTGTTGGTATCGACAGGGCTTCAGTTTTTTTTGCCAGTGCCCAGTATTGCTCATGACGCTGGAACATCAGTAGCGCGCCAACTGCGGCGAGCGCAAAAACCGCGGTAAAGAACACCGGAAAAAGCAGGCTCTTCCGGTGTGTTCCAACTTCCGGGCGGACTTGTGAATTTTCAACTTCATTCATTATTCAGGGCCTCTTGCAGCGTAATTTCGATTTGATCAGGTATCAAGGTTTGCTCGAATCTTTTTTTGGGCTTGCCGGGTCTCCAGCCGCCCGTGAATTATGGAAAAGACCGAGGGCACGAAAAACAATGTGGCAATGGTGGCAAACAATAACCCCCCGATCACTGCCCGGCCCAAAGGAGCGTTCTGTTCGCCGCCTTCGCCAAGACCGACGGCCATGGGCGCCATGCCGATCATCATTGCGAGGGCGGTCATAATCACGGGGCGAATGCGGACCCGGCACGCCAGCATTGCGGATTCCAGCGCGCTTTTGCCCTCTTGCAATTGTTCGCGCGCAAAGGAAACCACCAGGATGCTGTTGGCTGTGGCAACACCCATGCACATGATGGCCCCCGTCAGTGAAGGTACGTTCAACGTGGTGTGTGTAATCAGGAGCATCCAGCAAATGCCGGCGAGGGCTCCGGGAAGAGCGGTGATGATGATAAACGGGTCGAGCCACGACTGGAAGTTTACGACGATCAAAAGGTAAGCCAGCACTATGGCGCCGATCAGTCCCACGCCCAGCCCCCAGAAAGAGGATATCATGGTCTGCACCTGCCCGCGGACGCGGATGCGGCTTCCGCGAGGCAATTCATGGCTGATTTTTTCGATACGCTTTGCGATTTCCCCGGCCACCGAACCCAGGTCGCGTCCGGAAACCGCCGCATATACGTTTATCATCGGAGCCACGTTGTAGTGGGCGATAACCGCCGGGCGGGCCAGGGTGGAGGTGGAAACGAGGTTTCCGAGAATTTGCGGCGCGACGGTATTGCCCGGGGCTGCGACCGGGATGTTTTCCAGCGCCTGGAAGCTGTCGATACGGTATTGCGGGGACTGGACAGCCACGTTGTAGCTAACGCCGTTTTTGGGGTCGAGCCAGAAGCCTGGTGCGGTTTGAAAGCTCGAAGAAAGAGCTACCAAAAGGTTTTGAGCGATGTTTCCGGCCTGAAGTCCCACATATTGAGCGCGCGTGCGGTCGATATCCATGTGAAGGGTGGGCGAATCGAAGGCCTGCTGCACGTGCACGTCGGTTGCTCCCGGAATGTGGCGAATTTCATTTACCAGTTTTTGGCCGATCTCATAATCGGCCTCCTGGTTCTGGCCAAGAATTTGAATGTCGATTGGCGCCGGGGTCCCGAAGTTGAGAATTTGTGTGACGATGTCGGCGGGCTGAAAGAAAAACTGCACGCCCGGAAACTCGCGGGGCAGCAGGCGGCGCAAATCCTCTATATAAACCCTGGTGAGTTTTAGCCGGTTGGGCTTTAGCTGCACGAGTATTTCGCTGTCGGCGGTCCCGACGGTCCCCGAGTTGCTGTAGGTCATGTTGATGCTGGAGTATGGCAGGCCGATGTTGTCGAGCACTATGCCCAGATCGTGTTCGGGGATTGTCCGCCTGATCAGCTGGTCGACCTGGTCGGCAAGCCGTGCGGTCTCCTCTATGCGAAGGCCGGTTCTGGCGCGAAGGTGCAGACGAATCTGGCCGGCGTCGACAGTGGGGAAAAAATCACGCCCGAGCACGAGCGAAAGACCGGCCGAGAGCACGCAAAATATAAAAAAGCAGGCGACAAAGAGCCGAGGCCGCTCCAGGGCGGAAGCCAGGGCGAGGAGGTAGCCCGCGCGAAATCGCTCGAAACCGCGTTCGAAAGCTTGCTGGCAGCGGCGAAAAAACCCCATCCTCACGCCAGGCCGCGCAACGTATTCGTCTTCCGCGCTCAAAAGATACATGGACATCGTCGGTACAATGGTCCGCGACCACATGTATGAAGCCAGCATGGCGAAAATGAGCGCCTCGGCCATGGGCACGAACAAATACTTTGCAACACCCGAGAGGAAAAACATCGGGATGAAAACGATGCAAATGCACAGGGTCGATACGAATGCCGGGACGGCGATCTGCTGCGCGCCATCGAGAATCGCCCGCACGGTCTCCTTGCCCATGGCAAGGTTGCGATTGATGTTTTCGATTTCGACTGTCGCGTCGTCGACGAGGATGCCGACAGCAAGCGCGAGCCCCCCGAGGGTCATGATGTTTATGGTTTCCCCGAGCGCGCTGAGGCACAAAAGGCTGACGAGAATGGAAAGCGGAATGGAGGTTGCGATAATGAAGGTGCTTTTCCAGTTGCCAAGGAAGAGCAGGATCATGATCGCGGTTAGAACGGCCGCGGTGATCGCTTCCCGCACAACCCCGCCGATTGCCGCGCGGACAAAGAGGGATTGATCGAAAAGGGTGCTGACCTTTAGACCTTCGGGCAGCGTCGGCTCTAAATCCTTAAGCTTTTCTTTTACCCGGTCAACGATTGAAAGCGTCGAGGCGTTGCCGGTCTTATAGACGCTCATAAACACGCCGCGGCGGCCGTTTACAAGCACCACGTTTGTCTGGGGGGAAAAACCGTCGCGCACATGGGCAACATCGCGCATGTAGACCGTGGAGCCATTTACGGTTTTTACCGGCAGGCCGTTAAGTTCCGCCACGGTATCCGGGCTGCCGTTTAGTTCCACGTTATATTCGAGGGCGCCAAGTTTGGCCGTGCCTGTGGGCACGATCAGGTTCTGGCTGTTTACGGCCGCGACTATGTCCACCGGGGACAACCCCTTGGCCTGCAGCGCGGCCGAATCGATGTCCACGCATATCTGGCGCGGCATACCGCCGTACGGAAAGGGCACCGAGGCGCCCTGCACCGTGGCGAGCTGGGTGCGGATGAAATTATTGCCGTAGTCGTATATCCGCTGCTGGCTGAGAACGTTGCTGGTAAGGCCGATTTGGAGGACCGGCACGGTGGAGGCCGAATAAATGGTCACAAGCGGTGGGGTGGTGCCTGGCGGAAGGCTGCGCAAAAGGGTCTGTGAAATCGCGGTAGTCTGTGCCACCGCTGTTGCCACGTTTACCCTGGGCTGAAAGTAAATTTTGATTATGGATTTCCCGTTAAGGGATTGCGATTCGATGTGTTCGACGTCGTTTACCAGGACCGTTATGGCGCGCTCGGCTATCGTGGTGATGCGCCGCTCCATTTCCCGCGCTTCGAGGCCATCGTAGTTCCAATTGAGCGCAATAACGGGAATATTTATCTCGGGGAAGATATCGGTGGGCGTGTTGGGTATCACGACAAGGGCAACCAGTATTACTGCCAGCGCCATTACGATGAACGTATACGGCCTTGCAAGAGCTAATCTGACGATCCACATGAAACGGGAGCCTTTCGCGAAATCGAGTTCGAAGTTTAAGCTTTATAAAACAATCGGGGGTATATTTACAGCTTATCCTTGGCCGGGCGTGGCGTACGTTTTAGGGGGATGGAATTCCCGGCGCCGCTGGTATATGTTAGCCTGCGAGTTCCAGGGAAGGTGTAAAATGTTTTCAGAAATTGGCTCCGGCCCGAAAATTTTTAGCGTTGACCCCGCCGGGACCCGCGGCGAAGAAATCCGGGAAGCGGCGGCGATTATGCGGTCCGGGGGTGTTGTCATATATCCCACGGAGACTTTCTATGCTCTGGGGGCCGTTGCGGCGATTGAGGAGGCGGTGGAAAGGGTTTTTGAAGTGAAGGGCAGAGACTTTGGAAAAGCCCTGCCGCTGATAGCCTCCGACCTTCAAGCGGTCCTGCGCGCAGCTTCCGGCTGGCCTGAAGCCGCCGATAAGCTTGCGCGCCTCTTCTGGCCGGGACCTCTAAGCTTGATCGTCCCGGTTTCGGCGTCCATGCCTTCCGCGCTCCATGCGGGAACGGGAAAAATTGCGGTTCGCATCTCCTCGCACCCTGTCGCTTCTCTTCTTGCCAGGGCCTGCGGAGGGCTAATAATTTCGACCAGCGCAAATTTGTCCGGGGACCCGCGCCTGAGAGTCCCGGCGCAATAGACGCGGGATTGCTCGCCTCGGTCGCGGCAATGCTCGATGCTGGAAATTTGCCTGGAGGTTTTCCTTCGACTATAGTAGATGTTTCGGCTCATTCTGTTGTGCTGGTAAGGGAGGGGAAAATCTCGCCCGAAGTGATTTCGAGGGCGCTCGGAAAAAGATTGGAGCGCATCGCGCCGGGGTAGGGACCGGCGGGTTGTCGCGACCGTTATGAGCCGCTGGAACGATGGCGCCTGTAATAAAGGCAGGGCCGTTCGCTGCACGGATTGACCACGAATAAATCCCTGAAATCGAGAAGAATCGACAAGTGCTGTTATTGACGATATTCCTGATATTGTTATTGATCGCGGCAACGCCTCTTGCTGCCGCCAGGTGGTGGAAAAGGCGAAATGGGGCAGAGGCTCGCGTGGTGCTCTCGGGAGGCGGAACCGGAGGCCATGTGAATCCGGCCCTGGCGATCGCCGAGGGTATTAAAGCGCGGGAACCGGGTACCCGCTTTCTATATATAGGTGTCAGGAACAAAGCGGAAAGCGTCATCGTGAACAAGGCTGGGTACGAGCTCCGCTATGTCTGTTCGGAAGGGTACCCCGGCCTCGGGCTTTCCTTTAAATCTTTGCGCTTTGTTTTAAAACTGGCCTTTGGAATAGCTCAATCGATAGTCATCCTTATAGCGTTCGCCCCGAGATGGATAGTTGCGACGGGCGGCTACGTGAGCGCGCCCGTCATCATGGCCGCTGTTTTGCTTAAAAAACTGAAAATTGCCAGGGTCAAGATTTTTCTCCATGAGCAAAACAGCATTCCCGGTCAATTGAACGCACTTATGGGAAAGTGGGCGGATAGAGTTCTTTTGACCTTTCCCCAGACTTTGTCCTTTTTCCCGAACGCGGCGGTCGTGGGCTACCCGATACGCCATTCTATCGTTCCGATCAGTCCGGAAGAGGCGAGGAAACAGCTCTCGTTCAAAATCCCGGAGGGCAGGCAGATCGTCTTCGCCTTCGGTGGTTCACAGGGGGCGCGCACGATCAACCGGGCCATCGTCGATGCGCTGCCTTTTCTCTACCGGCACAGGGAAAGCCTTTTCATAATACACGGCAGCGGCCTCTCCTCTTCTTCTTCGGGCTATAATGCCGCCTACGACACACAGCGGCGGATCGAGAAGGTCCTTACCGAAGAACAGCTCGGCTCACTGGGTGACTTCTACTACCGGCAGGACTATTTTCACAATATTGCTGAAATCTACTCATTGAGTTCGCTCATAGTCTGCAGGAGCGGCGCGGGCAGCCTGAACGAAATTTCAAGGATCGGAAAGCCGGTCCTGCTCGTCCCGAAGGCCAACCTCCCCGGCGATCACCAGGTGATGAACGCCAGGGCGATGAGAAACGTCGGGGCCGCGGAAATTCTTTTCGAAGACACGGTCATGGAAAACGGGGGGCTCCTCGAACACCTCGATGGACAGGTGCTGGCCGAAAAGATGTTGTCCCTGCTCGAAGACCGTGCCCGCCTGAGCGAGATGGCTGAAAAGAGCAGGGGCTTTCTAAGGCGGGAGGCCATCGAGCGGATAACCAGTGAACTTTTTGACGACGGGCGCTTCAAGGATGGCAACGGCCACGTCGCGCCGTTCAGGGACCTGATCGGCAACGGCCGCCTGCTTCAGATGCTCTCTGAAGCATATGCGCGTTCCGGGCCCTCCTTCGACCCGGCTTCAGTGGTCGAGGACCCCGACGACCTTGCCTATTACAGGCACAGGGCCGCCGGACTGCTGAGCCACAGGGGCTGGCAGGACCGAAACCTTGGCGTAAAGCTGATCGGCTATACCAAGTACATGGAAAAAATACCCACCTTGCTTCAAATGCTCTCCGACAGGACCCGGGTGGGGGTTGTTAAAAGAATTTTCGGCGGGGATTTCCAGCAGGTCGGGTTCATCCGCAGGAACATAGTGAACGCCCTCAGGATTATGGACCGATTCGACCCCGAGGTGCAAAAGCATCTCCTGGAGGCCACCGAGGACCCGTATTTCGAGGTGCGCGCCCTGGCCTGTCGCACCATTGCCCATTTCGGCCCAACGCTCGCCGGAAAACATGAATGTGTCGACAGGCTTTTGGGTTGCCTCAAAGATAGATGCTTCGAGGTCGTTATCGAAGCGGCAAAAGCGCTCGGGGAGATAGGAACGGAGTGGGGGGCCGCCAGTGCGCTCCTTTCGATGAATGAATCGCACTACTGGCAGGTGCGAAACGCCGCCCTTTTGGGGATCAAGCGCATGATCGAGCGCGGGGTGCTCAAGCCTTCCGGCGAACTGATCGCCGTTATCTCCTCATTTATCCTGACGTCGACGGATTTCAGGCCGCATTTTCAGATCAAGGAAACCTATGCGGAGATCCGAAGGTGCACGGAAGGCTATGACCAGGAGAGCTGTCGCCGTCAACCGGCGGCCGGTTCTGTCCAGGTCGTGAGGAAAGTCATATGATCTACGAACTCTGTAAATTCCTTGGGCCCTACTCGGAGACTTTGTCATTTTTCCGGCTTGTCAACTACATCAGCTTCCGGGCCATAATGTCGGCGCTTACGGCCGTGATCTTCATCCTGATTTTCAGCAAGCGTTTCATATTGTTCGTGCACAGACACAGTTTTCTCGATCAGCTCAGGCAAACGGGGGTCGCCTCGGTGTTCGACAAAAAAGGCACCCCGACCATGGGCGGAGTACTGATAATCGGGGCCGTTCTGGTCTCGATGGCCCTGTGGGGCGACTGGCGAAACCCTTTTCTTCTGTGTTCGGTGGCCGGCATGGTCTGGTTCGGGCTGCTGGGGCTTTTGGACGATATATCCAAGGTGAAGCAAAAAAGCGGGGACAAGGGACTCTCGGAGCGATCCAAGCTCTTGTTGCAGGGCCTTTTCAGCGTCATTTTCGCCTGGGTCTGCGTAGGCCATTGCGCCCCCCTTGGACGCTACATGGCCACTAAAGTCTGCATTCCTTTCTACAAATACCCGCTCGGCGACATCGGTCCGCTACTCTACGGGTTATTCATTTTCCTGTTCGTGGTCTTCGTATCCAATGCCGTCAACATAACCGACGGACTCGACGGGCTTGCCATTACGCCTTCGATTTTCGTCGTGGCAATCCTGGGCGTTTTTGCCTACGTGGAAGGCAACCGGATATACTCGGCCTACCTTCATTATGCTTTTTTGCGCGGGTCCGGGGAGTTGATGATCTTCGGGGCGGCATTCGTTGGCGCGGGCCTTGGGTTTCTGTGGTATAATGCCTACCCTGCCCAGATAATTATGGGAGACACCGGCTCCCTCGCCATCGGGGGAACAATGGCCGTTATGTCCGTGCTGCTCAAGCAGGAGTTCCTTTTTCCCCTTCTTGGCGGGCTGTTCATCGCGGAGGCCCTCAGCAGCCAGATTCAGGACAAGATTGGCGTGAAATGGATCGGGCGGCGAATTTTTTTCCGCGCGCCCCTGCACCACAATCTTCAACACAAGGGGATTGCGGAGACCAAGGTCGTGATCCGGTTGTGGATCGTTGCGGGCATCCTCGCCCTCATCTCGTTGGCTACGCTCAAACTGAGGTGACCGATGAACATTCTTATCGTTGGCGCGGGGGCTATCGGCAGCCTCATCGGGGCGCGACTGTCCGGGACGGAGGCCTCTGTTGTCCTTTTCAGCACCGATCATCAGCACATGGAGGCCGTCCGCGAGGGCGGGCTCAAAATCGAGGAGCTTGACGGGACAGTGCGCAGCTATGAGCTGAGCGCCTGTTTTGAAATCGACAAACTTCCCCGCAACCCCGACCTTGCCGTCGTTGTGGTCAAGTCTTACGCCACGAGGGAGGCGCTTTCCCTTGTGCGCAGCGTCTGTTCCGCCTCAACGGTTTTTCTCACTCTGCAAAACGGGATAGGAAATTGGGAGCAAATTGCCGAAGTCGTCGGTAAAGAGGCCGTTCTTGCGGGCAGCACCGCCCAGGGCTCGACAATGCTTGGACCGGGCCACATTCGTCACGGAGGAAACGGACCAACCTATATAGGGGAGCCGGGCGGGCCGATATCCGCAAGGGCCGAAGGGGTGGTTGATTTATTCCGGCAGGCAGGCCTTGTGGCAGAACCGAGCGACCAGGTGCAGACACTGATCTGGCAAAAACTCATGGTAAATGTTGGAATAAACGCCATAACCGCGCTTACCGGCATACGAAACGGCTCGGTGGCCGAGATCGGTGAGGCTTGCGGCCTGTGTGGGGCGGCTGTCAGGGAGGCCTTGACGGTGGCTTTGTCCAAGGGGTTTCCCATGGGAGAGGACACCGTCGAGCGGGTTCTTTCGGTGGCGAGGGCCACGGCCAGAAACCGCTCCTCGATGGGCCAGGATGTGGACAGGAAAAAAAGAACGGAAATCGACGCGATAAACGGCGCGATAGTCCGCTTCGGCAGGCAGGCCGGGGTGGAGACGCCGGTAAACGAGACTCTGACATCGCTTATAAAAGTGCTCGAAGCCGCCTACGGCGGCAAGGGATAGGAGACCGGAAGGTTTTCCCGGCTCTTGTCTCCAGTTTCAGGGACACGTTCGGCGATGGGGCCGGACATCCCGCGCATCCACCAACCGGGCAGGCGTTTTGCCGCCCGAGTTAACAGGAGAAGCCAAATGACCAAAAAGGTTACCGTTCCCGAGATCCTTAGCTCCAAGGGCAAGCGCAAACTAAGCGAGGTGACTGCCTACGATTACCCCACCGCATTGCTTGCGGACAAAAGCGGAATCGATATGCTGCTCGTTGGCGATTCGCTTGCCATGGTCGTTTTGGGCCATGAAGACACGCTTTCCGTCGGGATGACGGAAATGCTCCACCATACGCGGGCGGTCAGCAGGGGGGCAAGCCGTGCGATGGTAATCGGCGACATGCCCTTCATGTCATACCAGGCGAGTGTGGAGCAGGCGCTCATAAACGCCGGCAGATTCATGAGCGAAGCCAGGGCCGGCGCTGTGAAACTGGAGGGGGGCAAAAGGATCGTTCCCCAGATCAGGGCGATGGTCGAATCGGGCATTCCCGTGCAGGGGCATATAGGCCTGACTCCTCAGAGCGCCGCTCAATTCGGGGGCTTCAAGGTGCAGGGCAAGACGGCCGAGGCCGCCAAGGCGCTCATCGAAGACGCGCAGGCCCTGGCCGAGGCCGGATGCTTCAGCATAGTGCTCGAAGCTGTTCCCTCATCTATAGCGGATATGGTTACAGAGGCGGTGGATGTGCCCACCATAGGCATCGGCGCCGGTCCGGGATGCGACGGGCAGGTGCTGGTGATTCACGATTTGCTGGGCCTTTTCGACAGGTTCGTTCCCCGCTTTGTCAAAAAATACGCAAAACTTGACGATATCATTGTCGAAGCTCTTACAAGGTACAGGGAAGAAGTCGAGCAGTCCGTTTTCCCCGGCCCTGAGCACAGCTTCACGATCAGCGAGCAGGAAGCCAAAAAGCTCGGGAAATGAGGTTTCGTCGTGTACAGTTAATCCCGGCCGAAAATACTGCCTGGACCTGATTTAAAGTTTTTTAGAAAAGCCTTATCATTTGATCGTGTTGTTTCCCATATAACCCCATAGCCCCTTTTATTCTCCTCTGTGAAGAGCCGGGACCCCCCATCCCGGTTCTTCTTCTTTTATACCAGGTTGCGATTCAAAATCGGGCGGGGATAAACCCCGCCCCTATCGCAGGAGAAAGCCTCATCCCCTCGCACTGGTGTCATCCTGAACGCAACTTGGTCTAAAGGGGCCGGCAGGGCGCAAAGAAAATTTTCGGCGCGCCTCAACGGGATTGCCGGCTATTTTTCAACCGTGACGCTTTCGATCACCACGGGGGTGACCGGCACGTTCTGGAACGGTCCGCGAGTTGCGGTCTGAACATCCTTTATCTTGTCAACTACGTCCATGCCGTCTATAACCTTGCCGAAAACCGCGTAGCCGAAGCCGGCCGGCGAATTGTCCATGTGGTTGAGGGAGGGGTTGTCGACGACGTTTATGAAAAACTGCGAGGTGGCGCTGTCAACGACCATGGTTCTGGCCATGGCGATGGTGCCGCGCTGGTTGCCAACGTCGGTTTTGGCCTCGTTTTTGACGGGCGCCTGGGTCGGCTTCTGGGCCATGTCCGTTGTAAAGCCCCCCCCCTGTATCATAAAGTTGCTTATGACACGATGAAAGATCGTGCCGTTATAGAAGCCCTCGTTCACGTAGCTTAGAAAGTTTTTTACCGATTCCGGAGCCTTGTCGGGCCAGAGTTCAATTTTGATCTGGCCAAGGGAGGTCTTCATCAATACGATCGGGTTCGGAGGCTTGGTATCGGGCTTGGCCTCTTTTTCATTGCCGGCTGCAAAGGAAACCCCATGCAGTATGAGGGCGGTGCTGGATATAAGGGCGATCAAAAGTGCTCTACCAATCATCTTCTACTCCTTTCTGAAGGTTAAGAACTGAGAGCTGAAATGCGCCTGGAGGTTGGAAAAATATAGTGCCAAAAAGACAGAGTACAAGGAACGGGACAACCATTCATCTCAGGGAGGCCGCCGAGCGTTTCGGAGCAAGGGACCGAACTGCGCAAATCAAGCGATTCGGGGCCGGGAACGTGAACGACACCTTTCTGGTTGCCTCGGGTTCCGGTCGGAACGAAAGCTTTATCCTCCAGCGCATTAACGGTCGTGTATTTAACATGCCGGAATGGATAATGCAAAACCTTCGCGTGTTGTCGGCGCATGTTTCGCGGTGCCTTAAGATCGCGCCGCCTCCCGGACGCCGCTGGGAAATGGTCCGGTTCCTTGCGGGCGCGGATTTGAAAGATTTTTGGATAGACCCGGACGGGGGCTTCTGGCGAGCGATGAGTTTCATAGAGGACGCCGAGTCCTATGAATCGATTGTAGGCCTTGACCACGCAAGGGAGGTCGGGTATGCCGTCGGTTTTTTTCACAGCCTGGTGAGCGATCTTTCTCCGCAGGCTTTGAAGGACACGCTCGAAGGTTTCCACATAACGCCTCTTTATCTCCGCCGCTATCGGGAGGTGGTGGGGGGCGGGCGTTTGCCCTTCTCGGCCGATATCGCCCACTGTATGGATTTCATAGAAAAACGCGAAGAGCTCGCTAATGTCCTCGAGGACGCGAAGGGGGACGGGAGACTGGTGCTGCGGATAATTCACGGCGACCCCAAAGTCAGCAATGTTATGATTGACACCGGGACAAAGCTTGCCGTAAGCATTGTGGATCTCGATACCGTAAAGCCCGGCCTGGTACATTACGATATCGGGGATGCTCTGCGCTCGTGCTGCAACCCCCCGGGGGAAGAGGCGCAAAACCTGGAAGATGTCCGCTTCGACGCTGAGCTTTGCCGGGCCTTGCTTGCGGGCTATTTTGGAGCGGCCGGGGACTTTCTGCCTTTGTCCGAACGCGAATTTGTCTACGATTCGGTCCGCTTGATCGCCTTCGAGCTTGGGTTGAGATTTTTTACCGACTTCCTGGAAGGTGATGTCTATTTCAGGGTAAACGACCGCATGCAGAACCTGCGAAGAGCGCTCGTTCAGTTCCGCCTTGTGGAAAGCATCGAGTTGCAGGCCGGAGTGCTGAAAGCGATTATCCTGGAAGCTAAATAGTTTTCATTCGGAAACTTCATGGTGGGCAACGCTTGCGCTTTTGCCCACTACAAAATCCGCACATAGATTACCTCATTAAAAGGTGATGAACCGTGCAAAAGAAAATCCTAATCACAGTGAGCGACGAGATAAGTCATCTTTACGGCATCAGGTTTGCCGGTTCCTTTTTCAGGAACAAATCGGCGGTTGGCGCCACACTTTTCTATGTTGCCCCGCGCGGGAGTTTCGGGGACACCGGACCGGTCGGCTCCGACCTGCGGAACGAGCGGGCCATCAAGAAGCGGGCTTCAACAGCGCTCGATGCCGCCAGGAAAAAGCTCCTGGAGCGTGGGTTTCCAGCTGAAAACGTGGACACCAGCTTTACCTGCAACGAGTTTGGGACGGTCAAAGACATTGTGAGAAAGGCCCGGTCGGGCAAATACGACGCGGTGGTTCTGGGCAGGCGCGGCTATATCTTTTTCGAGTCGTTTGTCGCCTCGAGCGTTACAAAGGAAATAATGGCCCGGGATGTCGATTTTCCGATCTGGATCTGTAAAAACCCGCAGGAGGACTCAAGGAACGTGCTTGTTTGCGTCGACGGCTCCGATGCCGCCCTGCGCATGGCCGATCATGTGGGCTTTATTCTCGGTGAGGAGAGCGAGCATTCCGTAACGCTTTTCCACGTTGATACCGGGGAAACCCATGACAGGGAAGCCATCATGGAGGAAGCCAGGAGCAAACTCGTCGTAAACGGGGTCTCCGAGGACAGAATCGAAAGCGTGGTGGTGCGTTCGGCGCCAACCGGGGTTGTAAAAAAGATCCTGGAGAGAGTGGCTGTGGGCAATTATGCCGCGATTGGCGTGGGCAGGGTTGGAATTCGAAAGGGAGGCTTTAAGGAATGGCTCGTAGGCTCCAGAACGATCAAAATGGTCGAAGCTGTTGAAAAAGCCTCCCTGTGGATAAGCAGTTGATGAAGGATACCGGCATAAGCCCGCAAAACTCTTAACCCGGAAGGCGGAGAAGAGCGAGGGTTCCCACTCTTTCTTCCGCTTCCCGAGCTGTTTTTGTCCGGCCAGTTCACATTTTCAGGCCGTTTGGCTGTGTTTTATGCGCCGGCCGGCGGTTTTGCCGCAGCCGCTTTGGCGCTTGTCCCGAAGAACATGTAGACCCACACCTGGTAAGCGATGACAATCGGCACGAATACCAGGGCCACTCCCAGCATGATTTCCAGGGTCAGCGGACTCGACGATGAGTTGAACGCGGTCAGGCTGAATTTGGGATCCATGCTCGATATGAGAAGATTGGGATACATGCCGACGACCCCGAAGAGCGTAACGGTGACGATGAAGATCGCCGAACTGAACCAGGCTTTGAGCCACTGGGCCTGCCTGGCGTATAGCATTATGCCGAAAAGACCCGCTACCGCGGCCAGCGGAAGGACGAACAGGGCCGGAGATTTGAGGTAGTTGTCATAGAGGTGGGTCGAGAAATACGTTGCGGCCAAAAAAAGCACCGCGACGGCGGCAAGGGCGAACCAGAGCTTTCCCGCCAGTTTGCCCGCGCGCTGCCCGAAGTCTCCGCCGTCTTTTACGGCGATCCAAAGAGCCCCGTGGACGGTGAAAATCAGCGTAAAAAGAATGCCCCCCATCAGTCCATAGGGGTTTAACAACGAAAGAAGCGTTCCGTGGCAGACTCCGGCATTATCGATGAGGATGCCGCGGAACAGGTTGGCGAAAGCTACGCCGAACAGCAACCCCGGCCCGAAGGTGCCTATCCACAGGAGGGTGTCCCAGAATTTTCTCCACTTTACCGAAGAAAATTTGAACCTGAACTCCATTGCCACCCCGCGGACGATCAGGCAGAAAAGAATCAGCAGGAGCGCCGAATAGAGGCTGCTGAACATGACGGCGTAGGTCTTGGGAAATGCTGCGAAAGTGACCCCGCCGGCGGTGATCAGCCAGACTTCGTTGCCGTCCCAGTAAGGTCCCATGGCGTTATAGACGGCGCGCTTGTCCTTTTCGTCTTTCGCTATGAAAGGGGCCAGGGTTCCGATGCCGAAATCGAAACCGTCAAGCATGAAGTAGACGGCCCACAGAATCCCCCAGAGTCCAAACCAGATTGTCTCAAGCATATCCCACCTCCTCATCGGTCGATCCGGGCAGGGAATCATCCGACGGACCTTTTCGCGCATGGTCCCACATCAGGTAGAAAGCCACGATCCCGAGGAAAGCATAGACGAGCACGAACGCGGCAAGAGAGATTGCTACCTGGTAGGCGGCAATCGGGGATGCGGCGTCTGAGGTCTTCATGATCCCGTATACCACCCAGGGCTGTCTGCCGACTTCGGTCAGCATCCAACCGGCCTCGCAGGCGAGATAAGGCAAGGGGATGGAAAAAAGGAAAACCTTGAGCAGGCCGGGGTGGGCCTCGATTGAATCGCGCCGGATAAATCCCAGAATCGTCATCACGAGGAAAAACGTCCCCAGCCCCACCATGAGTCGGAAGGAGAAATAGGGGATGGTTACCGGCGGCCTTTCGGCGGGCGGGAAAGCCTTGAGGCCCTTTACCTCTGCATCGAAATGGTGGTAGGCGAGAAAGCTCAATACACCCGGCAAAGCGCCAAGCTCGACACTGTTGCGTTCGTGGGCCGGGTCCGGGATGGCCAGCAGGTATTCGGGGGCCGATTTTGTGGTATTCCACAAAGATTCCATGGCCGCCAGTTTTGCCGGCTGATACTTGGCCACCTCCCCCGCGTGCATATCCCCCTGTACGATTTCTACGAGTGTAAAGATGAGGCCGACAGTTACCGCAATACGAAAAGATTTTTTGAAAAAGGAAACATCCTTTTTGTTCAGCAGGTGCCAGGCGCTTATGCCCATTACGAAAAATGATGCAAGAATGTAGGCCCCTGAAATAGTGTGGACGATCGTGTGCCATGCAAAGGGCTGGGTGATTATGTCAGTGAAGCTGTAGAGTTCGGCCCGCCCGTGTCTTATGACGTAGCCCACCGGGTTTTGCATCCAGGCGTTGGCGATAAGTATCCAGATGGCCGAAAGGTTTGAGGCGCCGGCAACGAGCCAGATCGTTATGGCGTGCGCCTTGGGCGAAAGCCGCTTCCATCCCAGAGCCCACACGGCAACAAAGGTGGACTCCAGGAAGAAGGCGACCGTCGCCTCGATTGCCAGAAGCGAACCGAAGATGTCGCCAACATAGGCTGAATAACGCGACCAGTTCGTTCCGAACTGAAACTCAAGCGTTATGCCGGTGACAATACCTATTGCAAAGTTGATAAGGAAAATCTTGCCCCAGTATCGGGCGATCCTTCTGTATTCCTCGTCTCCCGTCCTCACATAGGCTGTCTCCATAATCGCCAAAAGCACGGAGAGCCCGAGCGTGAGCGGCACGAACAGAAAATGAAAGAACGTAGCCGCCGCGAACTGGAGTCTGGATAGCATCACGGTATCCATAAGCGGTCTCCTTAGGTAGAGTGAATCACACACGGCCCGCCCCGCACCCACGAAGGACCGGATCTAACAGATCACACTTGCCCGTTGTGAGCGAAGGGGGGGGCCGCGATGTTAGGTCGCAAAAGCTCCGGGTTACCGCGTCAGGCTATCTTGGTGAAAGCCTTGGCCGCCGATCCGCAAACAGGGCAAACATCGGGGGGACCGCCCGCGCAAGTGTATCCGCAAACCGAACAGACCTGATAGTCGGTCGCCTCGAGGCTGCCGAGGTTGTCCAGCGCATTCTGGTAGAGCGATGCGTGCTGGACTTCGACCGAGTTTGCATAGGAGAAGCTTTTGAGGGCCTCATTTTGCCCTTCTTCTTTTGCTTTTTCGATCATGGAGGGGTACATCTTTGTAAATTCGAAGGTCTCGCCTTCGACTGCCGCCTTGAGGTTTTCCATCGTGGAGCCGACTTTTCCCATGGTCCTTAAGTGCGCCAGGGCGTGGACGGTTTCGGCGTGGGCGGCGGCGCGAAACAGTTTGGCCGCCTGTGAAAAGCCTTCCTTGTCCGCTTTTTCCGCAAAAGCGAGATACTTGCGGTTTGCCTGCGATTCACCGGCGAAAGCCTGGGCCAGGTTATTCATCGTTTCACTGTTTTCCTTGAGCATTCCGATCTCCTTAAATGATGATTAAAATCAATGATTGCATAATGGCCGGAATTACCGGTGACTTTTTCCCTTGCGGATTTCTTTTTCTTCCGGCCACGCGCCTCGCCTTATGTGGTCTTCCTTTTCATGCTCGGCGACTTTTCTTATCTTGAATGCCGAATCCCTCAAAAGCCCATAGAGAACTCCGCACCCCACATCTTCCCTGGCCTCATCACCAAGATTGGCCAGTTCAACCATCTTTTCGGTCAGCTGCAATGTTTTTACTAGGATTTCATTGCTTGTTTTCATCTGTGTACCCCAAATCCTGTTTGAGCTGGATTAGAGCAATGAGCATACCAATTGAAAGATTTCCGCATCGATTAAAATATGATTGTGAAATTGAGGATTTATATATCAAAAACAATCCGGCTCTTCCTGCGCTCCGGCAGGTGAGACACTTTTGATACAGTCTCAAAACCGGTACGGGCGAGTGGTGTCCCGGACGAAACCGGCTTGCGGCCGGGGTGGCGCGGCGCGCCGGCCAGCGCGATCTGGAGGAATTGAGGCTGGAATTGTCTCTCTTGATTCAATATCGGTGTGAGGCTGTTAAAGTGTATCATGATAGATATTGAGACAGTTGTGTATCATGAGACGGGTTCAACCGGTTACTTCCCGGGAATGGTTTGACTTGCGGAACATTGTTGCTACAATGGCTACAGGAGGTGACACGATGCGAGTGGGCATACGGGATTTAAAAAACAAGCTGACGCATTATCTCGAAATCGCCAAGAGTGGTCATGCAGTTATCATCACAGACAGGGGAGCGCCCGTGGCGGTTTTGCACAATCTCGATCAAATAGAAGAGAATGCCGGATACGAAGAGCGTTTGGCTCACCTGGCCGCACAGGGTTTTCTCACCTTGCCGAAGACACTTGATGAACCGGTATTCCCACCGGTGAAAAGGGCGGAGGCCAGAGGGGAGGCAGTATCGGAGACGATCATCAGGGAGCGCCGATGATCTATCTTGACAGCAGTGCACTAGTCAAGCGTTACATAGAAGAAGATGGAAGCGACGAAGTCAATGCATTGCTCGAAGAAAGATCGGATGCGGCCGCTTCACGGCTGGCCTACCCTGAGATACTTGCGGCAATCACACGCAGACATAAAGCTAAAGAGATCGAAACCGACGGTTTCGAACGAATCAAAAAGGCCTTTAAATTCGATTGGGCCTGCTTTGTTGTGGTCGAATTTCACATAGACGTTTTCCAACTTATTGATGAAATCATTATTAAATATGCCTTGAAAGGCGCAGACAGCGTACATCTTTCGTCTGCATTGTGGCTCAAGAAAGTTATGAAACAAGATGTTGTTTTCGTTGCCTGCGATCTTGAACTGATCAAAGCGGCAAAAGCGGAAAAGCTTCAGATATTCAATCCCGGTCGCTGAGCAACACCAATCTGGCTTATTTCAAACCCTTATTCAGGACTTTCCGTATCGTGCAAGCGACCTCGCGTAATTCGAGCGGTTTTGCCAGGAAAGCGCGAATACCGGCCTGTTGCTTCTGCGCTTCCGTCATCTTTCTGGTCCCGGAGCACAGGGCGACCGGAATATCCGGTCGAATCAGCATAATTTCCCTGGCGAGATCTATGCCTGTCATGTGAGGCATGGTGAAATCGGTAATCACGAGATCGAAATCCCATGGAACGGCCCGGAAAAAATCCAAAGCCTCGAGACCATTTTCGGCAATGGTTATTTTATAGCCCAATCGCCCAAGGGATTTACACCATATGTCCAACAGAGATTTCTCGTCATCGACAAAAAGGATACGCTCGGTCCCATGTGGAATCGGCAACTTTGATTCTTCTGGCGTTGTCTGCCCTGCCTTAATTTTGGGAAAATAAACGTCGAAGGTCGTCCCCTCGCCCTCTTTGCTGGAAACGATGACCGCCCCCTGGTGGTTTTTGACGATTCCTTGAACCGTCGCCAGGCCCAGCCCGGTACCCTTGCCGAATTCTTTTGTGGTGAAATAAGGATCAAAGATGCGGGGCAGCGTCGCCTCGTCGATCCCCTTTCCCGTGTCGCTGACGGTTAGCCTTATGTGCGGACCCAGCTGGAGGTCCGAATGAAGAGGCATGTTGTGAGGCCGCAGTTCCACGTCGGTCAGGCTCACTTCCAGAATGCCGCCCATTTCTTCCATAGCGTGCATTGCGTTCATGCAAAGATTGGTCAACACCTGGTGGATCTGCGTTGAATGAGCCAGAATCGAGGCGGTCTCGCTCAAAATGGTCTGACGTATCTCAATTGTGGCGGGAAGAGAAGCTCTGAGGAATTTCAGCGATTCCTTTACAGTGGGACGGATGTCAACGGGACATCGCGGCTGTCCGTCATCGGGACGGCTGAAGGTAAGGATCTGCCTGATCAAATCCTTTGCCCTGGAGCATGCTTTCAAGACCTGCTCGATGTTATTTTTCTCCCTGAAGTGCTCGGGCAGATCAAACTTCACCAGTTCGGAATAACCGACGATGATCCCCAGGATATTATTGAAGTCATGAGCGATGCCTCCGGCGAGGACGCCGAACGCTTCCATTTTCTGGGCCTGGAGAAGCTGGGCTTTCAACTGGGACTTTTCCTCCTCTGCCTTTCTGCGCTGGGTAACGTCGCGCATTGATTCGATCGCTCCGACAATATTTCCCTTCGAATTGCGCAATGTGCTGGCAGTCGCAGACAAGTACACATCCCCGAGGGCCTTTGCGTGCACTTCTGTCAAAATTGCGGAGTCCGGATCTCCGGGCCCGACGTACTTTTCGTCGTCCTCCTTATGGGGATCGAGGATTCTGTCGATCAGAACAGGCCTGCGATCACCGTAAATGGGGATGGAGTACTCGTAATCGCCTTTTCCCAGCATATCGGAGGCCGCAATTCCCGTCAGCTTCTCCATCTCCAGGTTCCATGCGATGACTTTGCCTTCTTTGTCGATGACAAGCGTTGCATCAGGAAGAAATTCAATGATGTTCGCCAATTGTCGTCGCGACTCCGCAAACGCAGCTTCCACCTGCTTTTCCGCGGTGATGTTGCGCACCGTGGATTGCAGCAGGGTCTGCCCCCCGATCTCCATACGGGTGAGCAAGACCGTGGCGGGAAATGACTCGCCTCCCAGACGTCGATGTGTCCACTCGAAGAAGTGAGAGCCATTCGCCAGTGCCATTTGGATCATCTCGGCGGCCTTCTCTGACGAGGGTCGTCCGTCGGGCTGGAATTCGGGCGAGAGTTCCCAGGGCCCCAGCGCGGTAAAAGCCTCCTCGCTGACGGTCTCGAACATCTCGATCGTGGCCTGATTTCCGGTCGTGAAACACCAGGAAGGCGGAGACAAGGTCATGATCGCGTCACGCGAACTCTCGAACAGAGAGCGGAACTTCTGCTCGCTCTCCCGCAGCGCCTCTTCTGCCCGCTTCCGCTCGGTGATTTCACGTATAGATTCGATGGCGCCTATTACGTTGCCGACATTATCATATAAAGGACCGGCTTTCGCCCAGCCGCTTCTATCAGCTATAACTGACTCAGCTACGAGGATCTCTCCTTCTTTTTTGACAAAGCTATACTCATTTTGAATTGCCTTGTTGGATTTCAAATTAAATGGACTGATTTTTTCTGATTAAATGGAACAACCGCATTATTTGGACGGATGCCTCGTTTTGTCTATGGTTGCCTTTGCATTCCTGACTGATCTGTCCAGATAAAGATCGATCCTTCTGTGCCCGGCATGATTACCCCAGCTTATTCTCTCCGATAGCAGGCGACTGCGGATTTCATTTTCTTCATGCCCCCTGCGGGCCAGCGCCAAAGCATAAGCGAAGTCGGTCTCGGACTCACCTCCTCGGTCATAGTCTGAGCGGCAGATTTTCTTCATGCGACACACAGCCCCCCTTGGGGGTGGATGGGAAAGGATCTCATCAGAGGTCGGCACCTCTACGATTAAGTGAGGGACTTGAGCCTGCGAGGTCCAATCTATCCAGATTAGCCTGGCCAAGGGATATCTGCCGCTTTCGCTGCCATACTTGTCCTTGCGGTTGCGGAAGCCGGGGCAACGACCCCAGCGGTCGTTCGGGTCCGCTCCGGGATCGCTGCCCATCCTTTTTAACCAGTAGCGCTTTTCGTCAAGCGATAATGGTCTTTGGCTTCGAATCCAAACCTGGTAGTTTCGCGGCGAGGTCTCTACCACCATTCGCCCCGGCTTCCATGACCTGTCGGCGTGTCGGTGTTGACGACAGATGCGCTCCCAACAAAGATCATCTGCAAGCAGATATCTGGACTCATCGACCGGTTGCATCAGGATATGCCGGCCGTTGGCGTTTTCTGCCTTGAGGTAGCCAATCCTGGATGGGGCGGGATCGACGATCCAGCGCCCCTTGGCCATGTCCAGGACGGCCAGACGCCAAGCCGAGCCAAAGTAATCGGCGAGCTTGACAAAAATTTTTCTCATCAGAAAAGCTCGCTGGAGGCTGTTCTCACGTGCTCGGCGCTAACACTCAAGCATTGGTCTTGAGCGGCGGCGACAAGAGAGCCTCTGGCCAGGTGATTGGCTTTCCTGAACAGGCCTGCCGATCCCTGATAGATGGCCGTAACCGCAGCCTCCTCGAAAAGATCGCGCTTTATGCCTGCAAGCTTCAGATGATGCGCAAGATAGACTTCCATTTGCCTGCGATCGGCACCCTCAAGATGGGACCTGGCAACGATTCTTGAGGCCAAGGGGCGCGAGCCGGGATACATCAGCTTATCGATAAGGTGTGACTGACCCGCCAGGACGACGGGCAGCCACGGCTTGGAATCCAGTTCGAACTGACACAGGGTGTGGAGTTCGGAAAAGACTTCGAGCCTTAAAAGCGAGGCTTCATCGACTATGAGCACGATTTTCATCTTCTTTTCGCACACCAGGGCGCATATCTCGTGTCTTATGCGTCCCAAAAGAAAAGCCCGTGACGAACTTGAGGTCTCCACGCCCAGTTGTCCCAAAAGCATCCTGTACATCTCAAGGATGGATCCGCAGGCCGCTGTAATCGATATGGTTCGATACTCGGAGTGGTGCAGGCGACTTGCCGCGTATCTGAGGGCGGTCGATTTGCCGCTTCCGATCTCACCGGTTAAAAGAGCTATGGCCCCGAGGCCCACCGCATAGTCAAACCGGCTGCAAACCCCCTTGATCTCTTCGGTCTCCAGGATGTCCTTCAACCCCGGATCAGAGGGGAAAGGCTCCCGCTCAAATCCGAAAAAGCTACGGTAGCCAGGATTCATGACTTGCCCTCCGGACCTTTTGCGCCCGACCAAAGATTGCCTCCTCTATAGCGACTTGGGACAGCAGGCTCGACCATCTGGGGATTGTTGTTGCTGTCACGCTTCACCCGGCAGTTGACATGGATGTCCACAGCGGGCAGGAAGCCATAAGAGCGCCCGCCCGCGCGGACTTCGACACGGCTATCGTCCTTTTGATGGTAGAGCAGTTCAACCTGCTTTCCGATCAGGCAGACCGGCCCCTCGAAGATTTTGCCGTTCAGTGTGATCGTCCTGTCTTTGGCTACCCTCCGTCTTGCAAGCTGTCTGAAGTGATCCCTGAGGTCCGCGGGGGCGACTCTGAGGCACTCCAGCCTGGAGGTGAAGCGAGCATGGGGCGTTTGCGCCGTAGATGTATGCTTTCTTTGGTGATAGGCATTCTCAAGCCACAGACCGAAAGCTTCGTTGAGACCGCACAGGCTATCCCCCTTAAAACCCGAAAGGAATCCCTCACGGACCGTTCTGAAAAACCTTTCAATTTTTCCCTTTCCCTGAGGCTTGTAAGGCCGGGCATGAATCAAGGCTATGCCAAGGGATGCGCAGACCTGCTCAAGATGATGGCTCCTGAATGCCGCGCCATTGTCGGTATAAAGTTTTCTTGGCAAGCCCCGCTTCATAAGGGCCTTCTCGAGTGCGTCCATGAAGCATTCGACTCCCTCCGATAAATAGAACTCCCCGTGAGGCACAAGCCGGGAATGGTCATCGAGAAAGGCTATGAGGTAAGCCTTCCTCATTTTTTCCCCTGCCATCACCATCGGGCCGTGAAGTACATCCGACTGCCAGATCTCGTTTGCAAGCTCGGCCTCGTACCTGCGCCGGTCTTCGCACTTTTGTCCCTCCTGCTTCATCATCCCTTCCCGCCTGATTAACCTGTAAACGCCGGAGTGATTTAGCACCGCCTCCGGGTTTGCCTCCCTCATCTTGGAGATCAAGTCCTTGATCGTCACCCGTGGAAACTCGCGCCTTAAAGCGAGCAGGGATAGACAGGTCTCTTCATCCATGGCCCTGGTTGCCCCACGGTCCGAACGATCCGTGGTCAAAAGAGATTCAAGCCTGCCGCCTGCGGCCGTATAGAGCCGAGCCCATCTCAAAATGGTGGTGCGTCCGATCCGGGTCCTGCCGGAGAAAGGAATATTCCACCTCCGCTCGCATTTTTCCCGGATCAGGCGCTCCCGCTCCCCGCGTGAAAGCTCCTTCGTGTTTACCAGTTCATGAATCACCCCGAACCTGAACGTAGCCACCTCTTTTTTCTGCTCTTCTGTCATAAAACGCCTCCTTTTATGGTTATTTGAGGCTTTCTAGGACATTGGCGGCTCTTATTCCATGACACCCTTCGGTGGGGTGGGTAAAAGGTCGTTGGCCATCAAAATTGGATGGACCTGCTAACCGGTATTTTGCCCATCTCGATCAGCCGGTCAAAGGCCGCAAGAAAATGATCCCGGAAAGGATCGCCAAAATAAGCCAGGACCTTTCGTTTAAGTGCTCTTAACCAGTGGGCCTTACGTGCGCGCGAGACATCGGAATAGGAAGGTTTTTTCTCAGCCGGCCCGCAGATAACGGCGCGGATCGTTTCGATGGGAGACTGGAATCGGTCGAAGTAGCCCACAGGCTTGAAGCGAATAACGCAACCACAATTAGGACAGCGATAGCGGCGTAGTAAAAGGCCGGATGCGAATCCATCAAAATAGGCCATGACAAATCCGTGTCCCCAAGGCCTCCGCGCCTTGCATCGTGGACAAACCTCCGGCCTGGGCCACAGATAATCGCGGCCTTTCTCGTAAATCTCCTTGAGACCGACGACGACAGACAGTATCATCAGTTCACCTTTTGGGGGTACATCGCGTACCCATGTTTCGGGGCGGTGAGTTCTGCCAAAACTCCCGCCCCTTCCAATAAAAAAAGGCCTCTTTGGTGAGGCCCATTTATTCCGACAACATCTGCCTGCCTGTCAATCTATTCTGAAAAAATCCCCCTCATTTTGGCCGTTTATTCTGATTCCCTACATGCCTCATCGAAATTTAGTGCCATATCGATCAGCATGGGCCTGCGAATCCCATAAAAGGGCAGGGCATATTCATACTCCCCCTTTCCCAGAATAGATTCAGCTTTGATTCCAGTCATCTCTTCGATTGCACGGTTCCACGCAATGACTTTCCCCTCCAGGTCAATCCCAAACGTGGCATCAGGTAGAAAGTCAAAAATTTCACAGACCCGTTTTTCTGATTCTCGTCGCGTAATTAACTGGGAGATTGTCAGAACGAGGAACAATACTATCAGCACGCTTCCCAAGACGCCGATTAAGACGCTTTTGTCTCGCATCGCATGCAGAGCGCTGAGCATGCCCTCGCTCTCCTGTTCCACAAGCAGGCCGCCCAGTACGGCGTGATTGGTTCCGTGGCATTGGTGGCAGCGGCCTTCGTTTACAAGCGGGCGCAATAGTGTGATATAATGGATACCGCCTTTGTAATCATTGTAGCTGGATGTGGGAACTTGCCCCGATGCGAGCAGAAGGTTCAAAGCCTGAGCCAGTTGGTGAGAGTTTATGTTTTGCGACAAATCGGTATTGATTGTTTCGGCTTCCGAGGCATAGCTCACGAGTTTACCGAAACCAAAAACATATATCTTCACCTCCTTGTTGTTTTTGGCAAACTCCTCCATATGTCGCTTTATTGTTTCACTGTCACCTATGGCCATGGGATACACTATGCTACTATAGATCGCCTCGGCTAGAGTATTGGCCGATGCGTCGAACTGCGCCACCATCTGTCGTTTCTGGTAAACGATATTGAGGCAAATAACGGATGCAAGCACAACGAGGACGAGTAGGGCAACTCCCACAACTACTTTGACTTGAAAACTCGGCTTTAAAAATCTCATCATCAGTACCCGCCTCCGTACACCACCGGTCTGCATTTAAACGCGGTGACTCTATCGGAATTGTGGCAGTTTTCGCAGTCGTCTTCTGTCAGCTTATCTTTGATGTCTTTAGGATTTGCGCTCAGGGCGTGGAGACTGACAGGTCCATGGCAGACCTCACATACCGCGTCACTGAGTTCCGGGGTATACGCCGCGGAACGAAAGCCGCTCCTGCCGTATCCGGTGGTATGACGCTCGTAGTACTTTTTCAGCTCGCCATCCGTAAGATTTGTTCCGGCCATAAACGCCTCTTTTCCTCAATTGCTCGCTCAAAAGCGTTCAATCTGGAAGACAATTCTCGAATACTGATCATAAATGTCATAAATCAGGTCGAGTCTTATCTGTAGAAGCTTAAAAGGCGCGCCAAGACCTCTGACGCATGTTTGGAAGAAAGCAAGCAGCGTGCCAGATGAGGATTTCCCCATTGAGGAAGGCCAACCCATTTATTGCGCTCGACTCCCGGGAGTGGGCAGGCGGAAAAGCGAAATACGATGAAAAGCGTTGATGATCGATAAACCATTCGCTGTGATCGTCCATGGAAAGCGCGCAAACCCTGCGCCTTGGACCCTCTGGAACAGAGCCGGAGTTCCGGATGAACCTTCAGACCCATTATGATCTTGAGGTGCAGTCCGGTCGACTAGCCGGCAAATTGGAACAGGAAGCAAAGAAAAGGGGCTAACATCACGCGTACTTTCTTACGGCTTGTTCAATCGCCGGGCGCGCTTTCACCAGGTCGTCGGGCACCATAACCGGATGGATTTCAATGTGAGCATTGAATGCAAGGAACCATGGCTCCGCAATCGCGGGGATTTGGGAGGCATCTTTTATATCCAGAAATATGAAAGCTGTTCTTTGTCCCTTCTCATCAGTGAAATACGCCGCCTCAGGCTTCAGGTCGGCAAGGATAGACTGAATCGTTTCACCAAGTTTGCCGGCTTTCGCTGCTGCGTTCCCTGCGTCAGCGGGAATATTGGCCTTTAGTAGGAACCTCATTTTGCGCACCTCCTTTTTTATTGCTTATCTACATACGACCGTCCTTAACTCCAACTCTCCAACAAGATAAACAGCAAACCTGGATTGTCATTTTTTTGTTCAAGGTATTGCATCCTGTATGCGCAGTCGCCAAAAAATCGCGCCGAATATTTTCCTGCGTAACCCTTGCTAATACCAATATTATGCCATAGATCTGTGCCATGGAGGATGTGTAATGCCCAAAGCTACCCCACGTAATTTCCATGTGCCCCTGCCTGAGGCGCTTTACGATCGCCTTAGGAAGGAAGCCGAACGATCCGCCGAGCCTGCCACGGAAATCGCCAGACAGGCCATTGTGGAGTTTTTGGAGAAAAGGCGAAGGCATGTCCTTTATTCTGCCATAAATGATTATGCCAGGCGGCATGCTGGAACAAGGCTTGATTTGGACGAGGAACTTGAGGCCGCATCCTTGGAGCACTTGGGCGCCGGCCAAGAGGAGGTTGAATGAGACGCGGTGATGTTTATTGGGCTGATATTATACCGCGTTCCGGCTCTGAGCAAACAGGGAGGCGGTCTGTCATAATCGTCTCCCACAATGCTTTTAATGAGGTTCCCGGTTGGGGTTCGATCATAGTCGTTCCTTTATCCGCATCGACAGCCCGGGACACACGTGGTCCAACAGCGGTCTACCTTGAGAGGGGAGCGGCCGGACTAAGAAAAGACAGTGTGGCGCTATGTCACCAAATTACTACGTTGGATCGTCGGAAAATCACTGAACACATCGGTTCTCTTTCAGCTGGGGCCATGAAGGAGATCGAAGGTGGGATAAAAGCCGCCATCGATCTCTCATAGGGGCGCTATGCCAATTGTTTTCTAATCCGCGCAAGGGATGCTCCATCACCTGGACCGCCGGGTCTATACTATTGCAAGGCTCATGTCCGCAAGCTCTTCCACCGTCTCGATGCCTGGATCGTGCGGCGAATTTGGTCGCACAGGTTCAAGCGTCGGCGCTGCCAGGGTTGGAAAACCCAGCCCAGGCTCAAGCTTTATGGCGAGATGGGACTTGTTAACCTCATCTCATCGATTCCTTCTCTGGCTTACCGTTAAAAGCGGGCCTTTGTGAAAGCTGCGGTAATTCCTCACGTACGGATCTGTGCGGGGGGTGCCGGGCGACCGGCATCCCTACCGCGATCGGCAGGCATACGATCCGGGCCGGCAGAGCTAATTAAGCCGCGGCGCTTGCGCCGGCAGTTCGTAATACATACATTTTCCCAAACAGCGAAATTCGCGTGAAATCGCTGCATTTCTAAAGTCTTGAGACATTGTCCCTTGTATCGATCGGCTTTTCCAGGACTCTTATTTGTTTTTTCCGAACTATCCAGCACCGGCATTGCACCCTATTCCTTAGAGTTCGACAGTATGGAAGGCTCAAAAGTACAGATCTACGGGAACTAAGGCATCGGAATTCCACTCCGGCCGGAGTTTCTCCCCGATGCCGCGCGTTTGAAAGCCTTGATGCCGCAGAAACTTGTATGCAGATAATTATTAAAAACCGGCTTTAGATTGGGCTAAGTTTTAATAATCATTAACCACAAGTGTATGAGGAGGCTAACATGAGCGCTAAGAAGGAAGGTAAAGGAGTTACCCGCCGGGATTTCGTGAAGACCGTGGGACTTACCGGGATTGCAGTTGGGGCCGGCACGCCGGGGGCCATCGTCGCGCCGGAGGCGCCTGCCGAAGCCGCCAAGGCCGCCACTACCCGAGCCCGGCAGATCACCGGCGTTCCGGGTTCGCCCGACGCCACCATGACTATTGACGGGAAACAACTCCCGCCGCCCGATCCGAAGTTCTGCGGGGTGATCGAGGAAAAGGCCCCGGAGAGGGGAGGAAAAACACAAATGAAGAAGGCAATGTCGGGCGGTTTAAAGAGGACAACAAAGGCGCGAGTGATCTGCGCAGCGTTGTCGGTTGCGCTGGTCGTGATGGCGGGCATGGCGGCGCCCTCGATGGCACAAGAACCTTTGGAAAAGGATCTCGACGTTATCCGAGCGTGTGGTGCAGATGTATGGCACCTCTGCTCGCACGAGCTGCCCTATGTCGGACGCGTTAAAGCCTGTGTTCAGAACAAGATGGGCCGGCTTTCCAAGGGTTGCCTCGACCTGCTCCTTGAGAAAATGGCCGGCAGCACATTCAAGGTTTGCAAGAATCAGACTTATGCGCTTTGCGCTGCGGCGCGCTGCAATGTGTACGACGGCGTCGCCTACTGTCTGTGCGACGTGAAGCACGGCAACAGCATCAGCCTGCCGTTTCCGATGGGCAATGGCACGGACGTATGCTCGACCAACGCTTCAGGCGCCGACAACAAATACATGATCAGCACCTATAGTCTGCCCGAGTCGATCGCTTCGCCGCAGGGAGGCGGCGCGACTTACACCTGCTCGGGTGACGACGGTGGCGCCTACGCTCAGTGCGACGGCGGAATCTGCTTCGAAAGCACCGGTGGGACGACGTTCCCGGGTTTCGACAAGCCCGTCCCGAAGGGACAAATAATTTGTTCCTGCCCCATCACCAAGTCCAACGGGCAAAGCTATCAAATCCTGGGACCGTATCCCTGCGACAGATCCTTTTTCCGGTACTGCAAAGGCCACACCGCCAACAGCAAGACCGGCTCTACGATGTATGTCGGCGCTCCGACCGGCACGGCTCAGGCGCTAGCAGTCCTTCTCAACGGCAAAGCTCCACCCGTCAACCAGTGCCATGAGTAAGCTCCGACTTGAAGCTTGTGCATTCGCGGGTTGTGCGCCGAGTGAACTGGAGAGTCCCCCGCCCGCGAGAAACTCGTAAGGAGCAATTAGCGCAAGACAGGCGCAAGCGACCTTCGGCCATTAATGACACGGTCGCCAGTCGCGAAAGACCAGGGGTTACGGCGCGATGAAGAGGCTGCTTATTCTTGCCGCTGCGGGCGATGGCGCGACCGGCGTGGCGCAGAGTGTTTAGCTACACGGGACTGGATCGGCAACATTCTAAAGGACGCTGCCCCGGGCTTCCTCGACCGCTCCCGGATCACGGCAACGATCACAGATCATTGTGTTCGAATGGTCGAAACCCGTTCAGGTCATGAAAGGACACATTATGGGAGCCCTATTCGGTTTCCGGAGGGCCGAAAGGCCAATGATTCCGGTCGCGCTCTGCCTGAGCCTGGTGATTGCCATGGGCGGTTGCGGGAAGGTCAAGGAAGAAAAGGCTTATATCTACGGAATGGAGTCCTGGGTCTACGGCTATCCGTTGGTGCTGATGGATGTGACCCGGAAGGTGCTCACGGCCGCCCCCGCGCCAAACTCAGAGGGCACGGCAGCGCCGATCAACCAGTTGGCTAAGATGCCGCATTACGTGAGCCCCGACTTCAAAAACGTCGTGCGGATCAGCCTCAACTCGCTGTGGACCACGGGCTGGGTCGATCTCGAGAAAGAGCCGATAATCCTTTCTGTCCCCGACACCCAAGGTCGCTATTACGTATTCTCAATGATGAACATGTGGACCGACGTCTTCGGCTCGGTTGGCAAGCGCACAACCGGGGCGGGCCCCGGCAACTTCCTCATTGCAGGGCCGCACTGGAAGGGTACGGCGCCCTCGGGTATCAAGCAGACCTTCCGGTCGTCGACAAGGTACGCCTGGATTCTGGGGCAGACGCCAGCGAACGGCCCGGACGATTTTGCGGCTGTAAATGCCATCCAGGCCCAGTACAAGCTGACGCCGCTCAGCGCCTGGGGCAAGCCCTACAATCCGCCCAGCAACGTTCCGGTCGACAGCAAGGTCGACGTCAAGACCATTCCTCCTGATCAGGTGGCACGCATGGATGCCGGGACATTCTTCAACCGGCTCGCCCTGGCGATGAAGGACAACCCGCCGAACGGCGCGGATGGAGCGGCGCTTGAGAAACTGAAGAAGCTTGGCATCGAGCCGGGCAAACCCTTCGATATCACCAAGGTGGACACTGAGATAGCCAAGGGCCTGAACAAGGCGGTGAAGGAAGTCCAGATCAAGCTGGCCAAAGACGTCACCAAGATTAAGAACGTAAACGGCTGGATGCAGCCGCACAACCTCGGACGCTACGGTACCGACTACAACACCCGGGCCGGCATCGCGTACCTCGGGCTCGGCGCGGACATGCAGGAAGACACCACCTATCCCACGGCGTATGTGGACGGCGACGGCAACGCCCTCGACAGTGCCAACAAGTACGTGATGCATTACGAAAAGGGCCAGTTGCCGCCCACCAACGCGACCTGGTCCATATCGCAGTACAAAGGCAACTTCTACGAGCGCAATGTTCTCAACCGCTATGCCATCGCCCCGTGGATGCCGCTCAAGTTCAACCCGGACGGGTCGCTGGACATCTACCTGCAAGCCGAGTCGCCGGGCAAGGACAAGGAGTCCAACTGGCTGCCCACTCCGCCGGGCAAGTTCAACCTCACAATTCGCAACTACTGGCCGAAGGAAAAGGCGCTCAACGGGACCTACAAGAATCCGCGGGTAAGGAAAGTGCAATGACTCCGTCTACCTCCGTCACCTTAAATTTGACTTCAATTACGACGGGGCGAGTCAGTGAGGAACAGCGATGAAGAAGATACTTGCTCTAGCTTCAACCGGCGAGGCGGCCATGGGCTTGGTTTTGCTGGTCTATCCGCCGATCGTCGTGCGGCTGCTGTTCGGCGCGGATATCGCCGGCGCCGGCATCGTTATGAGCCGCATTGCCGGCATCGCCTTGATTGCGTTGGGCGTCGGCTGCTGGCCAGGCAGCACCGCGCTCTGCGGCATGTTGACCTACAGCGCGCCTGCCGCGTTATATCTCATTTACCTCGGCCTCGCCGGTGAGTGGGTGGGCACCCTGTTGTGGCCCGCGGTGGCGATCCACACCATATTGACGTTTCTTCTGGTCCGCGCATGGCCCAAGAACCGTTAGATTTAACGAAGCCGCCCGCAGGAAGTACGGAGCAAACATTAGCACGATGGTGGAAAAAGCACAGAAGAGACAACCCCCATACGCTGCCGGCGCGGACTCTTGGCGAAGCACTCCAGACGCAGTGGTACTTTCATGCAAGGAGACGATAAATGAGACTGAACAGGCTAACATTACAAATGATCACTCTGATTGCCCTGTCAATTTGCCTGGGAGCGGCGTCCCGGGGTCCAGCGTTTGCCGGACCGTGCCAGGGCGACATCCAAGCATTCTGTCCAGGCGCCGCGGGTCCCAAACAGACATTACAATGCTTGCGACAGAACGGACCGTAGCTGTCGCCACCCTGCCGGACGCAGCTTCAGGAACTACAGGAAGCAATCAACCAAACACATCAGGATTGCGAAGAAGATATTTTCATGCTCTGCCTCGGCGTGCCCCCTGGAGCCCCTCTCATTCAGTGTATGAGGCTGAACAAGGATTATCTTTCCCCACGCTGCTAGGTCGGGATCGTCAATTTACTAACTGGCGGCCGGTAAGATCTGATCTTTATCTCAATGGGATGAAGGACGAAAGAGGGCATGCGCCAGGCGCCTTCGAAGGCGAGAGCATTGGTAACCGGCCCACGGCCCGTGAAAGGCAGATTCGACAACGTCTATGAAGGGTGTGGCTACGGCGCCGCCTGCAACTGCATTCCGTGGGCGAGCGCGACCTGAGCTACATCTCGGGGCTTCGGTGTGAATCAACACCGTCTTGTGAGGTTGACCAAGTTTTTCGAGCAAGGAGGATTGAGCCATGAAGAAACTGTTTGTCTTGGTTACCGCCGTTTTCGCGTTCGGCGTTTTTCTCATTCAGCCTTCAAGTGTCTTTGCCGCGGAAGAGGGGACCGGTCATTACATACCGGGTGCGCTTGCCGATTTCGGGGACATGGCTCCGGCAGCCGGGTGGGCCGTACTTAATTGGTACAACCACTATAACGGCAGTATCGGGGCAGGCCGGCAAGTCGAATTCGGCGGTGTTGTCGCGGCAAACATTAGCGCCACAAGCAACGCGGAAATGCTCGGGGCAATCTACACGTTTCCCTGCGGTATTCTCGACGCCAAGTACTCGGTCGGCATGATTGTCCCTTATGTCTGGATGGATGTGACAGGCGCCATTACCGGCCCGTTTGGCAGGACATTCACTCGCACTGACACGACCAGCGGCTTAGGTGACATCATAATGATACCTTTTTGGCTTAGCTGGAACTGCGGCGATTTCAAATGGAGTACGCAGCTTAACGTCTATGCCCCAACGGGCGAATACGATGTAGGCCAATTGGCCAATGTAGGTCTCAATTACTGGACTTTCGAGCCGATGGCGTCGTTTAGTTGGATAAGCAAGAAGATCGGGCTTGAAATAACGACTACAGCCGGTCTCGACTTTAATACGAATAACGACGCAACCGACTACCAGAGCGGTGAGGTGTTCCACGCTGATGCTACTGTTGCCGAGCATTTGCCTTTGTGCAATTACGGCATTTTCGGAGTTGGCGTCAATGCCTTCTACTGGAAGCAGTTTACCGCCGATAGCGGCTCGGGCGCAAAACTTGGCTCCTTTGAGACCCTCATGACCGGGGTCGGGCCGGTAATTTCTTATATATCTCCTCCGTTTTGCGGAGGCCATACAGTCGTGGCGGAGGTGAAATGGTTGCCTCAAATGGATACCCGCTACACTCTCAGCGGCGACTACGTATGGTTCAAGGTTTCACTTAGTTTGTGATTCACGGTTGCAGGTTGGGCGCCGAATTCCGGAGCGGCTCATTTGAACATCGGACACAGGGCAAAACAGCCGGCCGGTGCGATGCCGGGTTGATGCGGGGGCCTACTGATTTTGATCAAAGGGTATGGAGCAGAGTGACTACGAACCGGGAATTACCATGAAACTGTCTCCTCCGCATCTCAAACTGGCTATCGGCCTTACCGTGGCCTTGTTCCGGATGTGGCCGGTTCAAAGCCAGGCATTGGGAAAGATGCCGGTCCATTCCCGGGAGACTGTTTCGAGGCCATCTTCAGGAGTCATCCCGCTGTGGCAAACGCCATTGCGTGCGGCTGTAGCATTGGAATTCCTTCAATCCCTGACAACGTTTTTAAATCTGTTGTAAAGACCATGGCCAATGCTTAAAGCATAAAGAAGACAGAATGCCGGTGTGTCATTCGCTATTAAGTCTCATCGTTTACCCGCAGATGCCTGCAGGCCTTTAAACCTTACTAAAGGAGTGTTCTCATGCGAGCAAACAGAGGGTGTAGGGGCGCCATCCTGGGCCTTCTCATGGTTTTTGCACGGCGGCGGTCTCCAGCGCGCAAGCGCCGGCCACAGCGAGAAAACCTGACCCGCAGGTAGTGCTGCGGCAAATGTGTGACTACCTGAAATCACTTCAAGAGTTTTCCTTTCACGCCGAAGTTGCCGACGACCAGGTCTACCTCGGCGGGAAAAAACTCCAGTACGGCATCGAGATGGAAACGTACGTGAAGCGGCCCGACATGATTCGCGTCAATGCCGTGGGAGACCTGGTGAACAAGGAGTTCTTTTTAAACGGCGAGACCCTCACCCTGTATGACAAGGACAAAGATGTCTACGCCACCCTGCAGGTTCCTGCCAACATCGAAGGCGCGCTTGCCATAGCCAATAAAGACTACGGTCTGCGGGTGGCCTTGACTGACCTGGGCAGCCCTAAGCTTTGGGAGCATGTCTCCAGCAAAATAGAGCACTCGCTTTATGTGGGCCTGCACAAGGTGCGCGGCGTCTACTGCCATCACTTGGCTTTCGATGGCAAAGACGTCGAAATCCAGGTCTGGGTCGATTCCGGGAATAAGCCGTTGCCGCTAAAAATAGTCTTAGTCCACAAGACACCGGAAGGCGAACCACAATGGACCGCGTATCTGAGCTGGAAAACAGCTCCACGCCTGTCTGGTGCTCTGTTCAAATTTACTGCGCCCGCCGGGGTCAAGAAGATAAGGTTCGTTCCGGTGAAGCAACCGGCTGCTCCTGAGAAAAACAAAGGAGAGAAGTCATGAAACGGTCTGATTTCAAGTTCCTTATTACGGTTGTTCTGACCGCAGCTTTGGTGGCGTTCCCTCTGAGCCTTGTCGAGAAGGCTCAGGCCAGGGGATTTGGGGGCTTCCACGGCGGCGGCGGATTTGGCGGCTTCCATGGCGGTGGTGGGTTTAGCGGCGGCAGTTTCCGTGGGGGCAGCACGCAGCACAGCTACGGGTCCACGAGCCACGAGAACGCCTTTGGCGGCAGCACGTACGGCTCGTATGGTGGGGGAGCCTATCATACCAACGCCTATGGCGGCGGCAGTTATTACCACGGCGGCACCGTAAATGTGAATCAGGGGTGGGGCGCCTATATGGGAAGCGGTTGGGGCGCTGCAGCAGCCGGGGCTGCGGTTGGCGCAGCCGCGAGCAGCGCTGGCAATCAACCCTGCTTTCAGGGGGCAGACGTCGCCTACTGCTCAAATTATTAGCCGCGGCCACCATGGTTTTGATTGTGCTGCGTTTTCCTTTATCACCCCGCCAAACTTCGGATCGGGCGTCAGGAGTTGTTTGCCGTCAATAGTCATGGCGGCGTCGGGCGAACCCTCAACGCCGGTGATCTGCCGGGCCTGGGTAGTAGCGGCCATAGCGGTTCCGGCCTTGGCAGCTTTGGCCTTAAACAGGGAGGCGACCTGTCATAATCGTCTCCCACAATGCTTTTAGTGAGGTTCCCGGTTGGCGTTCGATCCTGCGGGATCCTACGTGATTGAAATCACTCAGGATGCCCCGGGCAGGTGTTTCCAGACCAAATCCCCCCGATTTTCATGGTAAAGCGTGCCGGGACAAGCTTAAGCCGGAATTGATTTTCCTGGCAATATGACCGGTGGCTTATCTTTTGCCCTAAAAATATGGGTTGACGGGTTGAATTTCTGATATACATAACTAAGTGGTATCCACGCGGCGACGCGACCGTAGCGCGGTAACAGGGATAGCTATCCGGTTGCGGCGAAGTTTGCGATGGGCGCATCGGGGCTTGTAGGCTCCCCGGGACCAGGGGGCTGGTTTTAGGGGGGAGGCTTTTGTGCGGCCGGGTCAGACTCGTCGATGGGCCTGCCGGTGCTTGCGTGACGGGGCGTCGAGGGTATTTTCGTTACCGGGCATGTCGTTGAAACCCCGCATCTTTCGCCATGTAGTTTTTGCGGGGAGGGGGAAGGTTTTGCCGACTGCAGTTTTGCAAATTACTCTCAGGCAACGGAGGTAATGATGCTAAAGAAGACCATCAATGTCAATGAAGTTCCAAGGGCCATGGTGGTCGACCCGGAAGCCAGCCTCGCGGACGTGATCCGTGGGCAGTTAGGGTTGACAGGCACGAAAGTCGGCTGCGGAGCGGCTCAGTGCGGCGCCTGTTCGGTTATCATGAACGGGAAGGTGATTCGCTCCTGCTCTACGAAGATGAAAAATGTGGAAGATGGGGCTGACATTACGACCATCGAGGGGGTTGGGACGCCCGATGACCTTCATCCTCTCCAAGTGGCGTGGATGGTTCATGGAGGTGCGCAGTGCGGTTTTTGCAGCCCCGGTTTCATAGTATCGGCCAAGGGGTTGCTCGACCAAAACGCGAGTCCGAGCCGGGGTGAGGTCCGGGACTGGTTTCAGATACACCGGAACGCATGCCGCTGCGCCGGCTACAAGCCTCTCGTGGATGCGGTGATGGATGCCGCCCGCGTGCTGCGAGGCGAAATCACCAAAAAGGAGCTTGAATACGCCCTTCCCGAGGACGGACGGATCTGGGGCGGAAAATATCCTCGCCCGAGCGCGCTGGCCAAGGTAACCGGTCTTCTCGACTACGGGGCGGACCTCGGCCTCAAGATGCCCCCAGATACCTTGCAGCTTGCCCTTGTCCAGGCCAAAGTCTCCCATGCCAATATTCTTTCCATCGATACCTCCGAAGCCGAAAAGATGACCGGGGTCTATAAAATTGTGACCCACAAGGACATCAAGGGCAAAAACCGCATCACGGGCCTGATCACTTTCCCGACCAACAAGGGCGATGGCTGGGACCGCCCGATCCTTTGCGATCAGAAGATTTTCCAGCTCGGCGACGCGATTGCGATCGTCTGTGCGGATACGGAGGCAAACGCCAGGGCCGCGGCCGAAAAAGTGGTGGTAAACCTCGAGGAGCTTCCGGCCTACATGAGCGCTCCGGCCGCCATGGCCGATGACGCCATCGAGATCCATCCCGGCACACCGAACGTTTACTTCGAGCAGAAGATCGCCAAGGGCGCAGACACGCAAGCGTTCATGGATTCCGCGGCCTACGTCGTGGAAGACGATTTCTACCTCCAGAGACAGCCCCATCTTACTATCGAACCCGACGTCGGCTTTGCTTATTTCGACGAAGTAGGGCGCCTCACCATTCACTCGAAGAGCATAGCCATCCATCTCCACCACGCGATGATCGCCCCGGGCCTGGGAATTGAGCCAGATAAGCTTCGCCTGGTGCAAAACCCAAGCGGCGGGACCTTCGGCTACAAGTTCAGCCCGACCATGGAAGCCCTGGTGGGCGCAGCCGCCATGGCCGTGGGCCGTCCCGTATTCCTGCGGTACAACTACTATCAGCACATCACCTATACCGGCAAACGCTCGCCATTTTTCCTCAAACTCAAATACGGGGCGGACAAGAGCGGCAAGATAACGGCCATGGAATCCGATTGGATAGTCGACCATGGTCCCTACTCCGAGTTTGGCGATCTCCTAACGCTTCGCGGAGCGCAGTTCATAGGCGCGGGCTACGGGATTGCCAACATCAGGGGCTTGGGACGCACCGTTTGCACCAATCATGCATGGGGATCGGCTTTCCGCGCTTACGGTTCTCCCCAGAGTTTTCTCGCAAGCGAGGTGCTGATGGACGAACTGGCGGAAAAAGCCGGAATCGATCCGCTGGAGATCCGCGCGCTTAACGCCTACCGCCAGGGCGACACAACGCCGACCGGCCAGGAGCCGGATGCCTACAGTTTCAAGGAAATGATCGACAAGATGCGCCCGCTCTACGAGAAGGCCAAAGAAAAGGCGAAGGCCCAATCGAGTGGCGATATCAAAAAGGGTGTGGGCGTATCGATAGGCATTTACGGCTGCGGTCTCGACGGGCCTGACGGCTCCGAGGCCGACATAGAGCTTACCAAAGAGGGCGTGACGGTCTATTCCAGCTGGGAAGACCACGGCCAGGGCGCCGACATGGGGGCTCTGGGAACGGCCCACGAGGCGCTGCGGCCCATGGGGATCGGTCCCGATAAGATCAGGCTGGTTATGAACGACACGGCAATCACTCCAAACAGCGGCCCCTCCGGGGGAAGCCGTCAGCAGGTCGTGACCGGAAATGCCATCAAGGCCGGATGCGAGCTGCTGCTTGCGGCAATGAAAAAACCGGGCGGAGGTTTGCGTACTTATGACGAAATGATCGCGGAAAACATTCCCGTTCGCTATGCCGGCAAATGGGCGGCTTCGATCTGTACGGCATGCGATGAAAATGCTCAGGGAAAACCCTTTTCCGTCTATATGTACGGGGTTTTCATGAGCGAAGTCGCAGTGGAGGTCAAGACCGGAAAGGTCAAGGTCGAAGGGTTCACCATAATTGCCGACGTCGGCAAGATCAACAACAGGCTTGTCGTGGACGGCCAGATTTACGGAGGCATTGCGCAGGGGATCGGACTCGCGCTCTCCGAAGACTTCGAGGACCTCAAAAAGCACACGAGCATGATTTCCTGCGGTATCCCCTACGCAAAGGACATTCCCGATAACTTCAACATTTACTACGTGGAAACTCCGCGGGAGCACGGTCCCTTTGGAGCCGCGGGCGTTGGGGAGCTTCCTCTCACCTCTCCGCACGCCTGCGTCGTAAATGCCATCTACAATGCCTGCGGCGTGCGGGTCACAAAGCTGCCCGCGCTGCCCGAAAAGGTGCTGGCCGGTCTTAAGGCCGGGAAGTAGATGGTCATGGCAACAAGCTGACGAATCCGCCGCCCGCCTTTTAGGCGGGCGGCCTTACGACGAAGAGTTCAGCGCAATGGATCAGGAAGAACTAGGCAAGCTCGAATCCAGGTGTATTCAGGAGCAGCCTCCCGCCTGCTCCGCCGCCTGCCCGGTGCACGTTGACGCCCGCGCCATGGCGGCGGCGATAGCCACGGGGGATTTTGCCTCGGCTGCGAAGATTTTCAAAAAGAGCGTCCCGTTTCCAGGAATCATCAGCCGGATTTGCGATCATCCGTGCCAGGTCGCCTGCAAGCGGAGCGAGGCCGGGGACCCGGTTTCCGTAAGAGCGCTCGAAAAAGCGTGCCTCGAGTGGGCCCAAGCGGGAAAGGATACAGCTTTTCTCGCGCCCGCCAAGGACACGCGTGTAGCTGTGGTGGGAGCGGGTCTTAGCGGGCTTACGGCGGCGTTTGACCTCGCCAAAAAAGGGTACGCGGTCGAGGTGTTCGAAAAGGAAGCCCGCCCGGGCGGGTCGATTTTCCGGTTTTCGGGGGATCAGTTGCCGGAAGACGTGGTCCTGGCCGATTTTAAACCTCTCGAAAAGTTCGGCGTCACCATCCGGCTTAGCGTCGAGGCGGGTCGGGATATATCGCTCGATGAGCTTTGTTTCGACTTCGATGGGGTCTATCTCGCCCCCGGGGAACAACCGGCCGGTGGGTTGGGCCTGGGGCTGGATGCCGGCGGGCGCTGGGCAATAGACCCTCTAACCCTCGGCACGTCCAACCCGAAGGTTTTTGCCGGCGGCTCCGTCCGCCGCTCCCCGGAGAATCGCTCGCCCATCGAGTCGATCGCCGACGGAAGAAGGGGTGCGGTCACAATCGATCGTTTTCTCCAGAAGGTCTCGCTTTCCGGATCTCGAACAGGCGAGGGGCCTCAAGAGACGCGGCTTTTTACCGATACCGGAGGGGTCGTGCCTTTGCCGGTCGCCGCCATGTCGGACCCCGCGCGGGGCTATTCGAAAGAAGAAGCCGTGCTCGAGGCGAAAAGGTGCATCCAGTGCGAGTGCATGGAGTGCGTGAAAGTCTGCGAGTATCTTAACAGCTTCAAGGGCTACCCCAAAAAATACGTCCGCCAGGTGTACAACAACCTTTCAATCGTCATGGGGCACAGGCACGCCAACAAGCTGATCAATTCGTGCAGCCTGTGCGGGCTTTGCCGGGAGGTCTGCCCGGAAGATCTCAACATGGGCATGGTCTGCAAAAAAGCCCGTGAAATCATGGTGGGGCAGGGACGAATGCCACCCTCGGCCCATGAGTTCCCGATCCGGGACATGCTCTTCAGCAACGGTGAAAAGTTCGCCCTGACCCGCAGGCAACCTGGTAAAAGCGGTTGCGCCCACCTGTTTTTTCCCGGTTGCCAACTGGGCGCCTCATCCCCCGGTCACGTCAGGAAAACCTACGATTTCCTGTGTGAAAAACTCGAAGGTGGAGTGGGGCTCATGCTTCGCTGCTGCGGCGCTCCGGCCGAGTGGTCCGGCCGGGTGGAGCTATTCGCCGATTCTTTTAAAGACATCGCTGCGCAGTGGGAGGAGCTGGGCAGGCCGCGGATCGTCCTGGCCTGTTCCACGTGTTATGAGATTTTCAAAACGCATCTTCCGCAAGCTTCCGTTGTCTCCCTGTGGGAGGAACTCGACCGGACGGGTCTGCCGGATGTCTCCGTCCAGGGCTCGGTCCCTCGCCCCCCGCTGGCAATCCATGACGCGTGCAGCACGAGACACGAAAAGCACATACATGAGAGTGTGCGAAACATTTTGCGCAGGCTGGGCTTTGAGCTCGAAGAATTGCCCCTTTCCGGCGAGTTGACCGAGTGCTGCGGCTACGGGGGGCTGATGTTTTTCGCCAACCCCCGACTTGCCCGAAGCGTAATCGAAAGGCGCGCCGCGGAGAGCGACTCCGACTACGTGGCCTATTGCGCGATGTGCCGCGATTACTTGGCGTCAGGGGGAAAAAGAACCTGGCATCTTTTGGACCTGGTGTTTGGCGCGCCTGAGGAAGACTTTGCCGATCGTAAGGGCCCGGGCTATACGATGCGCCGCGAGAACAGGGCGCGGCTAAAAAACGATCTACTCGAAGAGCTTTGGGGGGAAGAACCGGTCGGGAAGGAAAAATACGGCATGATTGGGCTAAAAATTTCAGATGAGCTAAGAGAGACGCTGGAGCAAAGGCAGATTCTCGATTCGGATATCCAGAAGGTGATCGAATTTGCCGAAAGCAGCGGCACAAAGCTTCGCAGCAGCCGTACGGGCCATTTCCTCGCCCACTGGAAGCCCTCCGCTGTCACCTACTGGGTCGAGTATGAGGCCGCCGAGGGCGAATTCATCGTTTATAATGCCTATAGCCACAGGATGGAAATAACGGAAGGAGCAAGGTCGTGAACGAAAAAGAGGCTGCGCCCGCGCAGGCCGAGTGGCTTTGCTCCAAATGCGGGCTTCCCCTTGAAGTTGGAAAGGTCGACGTGGGTTATCTCGGGAGCGTCTTTCCCGTAGATCTCCACAGGTGTCCGAAGTGCGGGCAGGTTTTCGTGCCTGAGGAACTGGCCGGGGGGAAGATGGCCGAGGTGGAAAAGCTGCTCGAGGACAAGTAGCATGGAAAATTCAATATGAGTGAGCTCGAACGCATTCAGGCGCTGATCCTTGAATCGACGCCCGTTCTGGGTCGTGAGATGGCGGATATCCTCGAGAGCCTTGGCAGGGTTCTGGCCTGCGATATAACGGCCGTCGAAGACGTCCCATCGGCCGACATCTCCGCGGTTGACGGCTTTGCGGTGTTCCACGTCTCTGTCGCCGGCGCTTCGAAGGAAAACCCCGTCGCGTTGAGCGTCGTTGGGGAATCGCCGGCGGGAAGGCCGTGCGGTGCGACTGTCGGCCATGGAGAGGCTGTAAGGATTATGACCGGCGGGGTTCTCCCCGACGGGGCCGATGGAGTGGTGAAGAAGGAATACGCCGAGGACCAGGGGCGGACCGTGCTTTGCTGGAGGAGTCCCGGCCCGGGCGGAAATATCCGCCTTAAGGGGGAGGCGTTCAAAAAGGGTGAGGTGGTTCTGTCCGCGGGCAATGTGGTTGGCCCGGTCGAGGTGTGCGAGTTGGCAAGCCTCAGGCGCGCGCACGTTCATGTATTTCAAAAACCTGTCGTTGCCATTATTTCGACCGGGGATGAACTGAGCGATTTTCACGAGCCCGCTTCCCCGGGAAAAACCATGTGCTCGACCCTCTACGGCCTTGCCGCGCAGGTGCTCGAAACGGGGGGCGTTCCGCTTCTTCTGGGGATAGCCCCGGATAACCCGCTGGAACAGCAATCACTTTTGTCCCAAGGGCTAAGAGCCGATGTCGTCATAACTTCCGGCGGTATTTCCAGGGGCAAGTACGATTTTGTGAGGGAGACGTTTCAGTCCATGGGCGTGGAAATCAAATTCCGAAATATTGCGTTGAAACCCGGCAAGCCGGCTGTGTTCGGCGCCATAAACCGGACATTGGTTTTCGGGTTTCCCGGCAACCCTTCGGCTACAATGATTTCTTTCGAACAGTTCGTAAAACCGGCTCTTCTGAAGATGATGGGGCGAAAGCCGGAGGGACAAGCCCATGCAAGCCCGTTTAGCGGAATCGATTCGTTCAGGCTCGATTCCATGGGGCTTAAATCTCATTTCAGAGCCTCTCTTGTTCCGTGCAGGAAACTAACGACAGGTGAGAGCTAAACCGGGAGGGCAGGTTCATGGACGTTTTTAATTGCATACCCGGGCTGCTGTCTGATGGTGAGAATCTCGTGCTGGCGGTGATAGCGGCAAGGTCGGGGTCCGCGCCCAGGGGCGTCGGGGCCAGGATGGTGGTCCGCGGGAACGGATCGATAGCAGGGACCATTGGAGGGGGGCCGATCGAGGCGCAGGTGCAGCGATTGGCTGCCGGTGTTTTCGGCGACGGGAAGCCGGTCTTTAGACGATTCTCTCTTACGGCGAAGGAAGCCGCCGAGATGAGCATGACGTGCGGGGGAGAGGTCGATGTCCTGATTCATCGCGTGGAGGCTTCCGACCGGTCCGCGCGGGCTCTTTATCGGCAGGTGGCCGAAGCTCTGGGGGCAAGGAAGCGCGCATGGCTGATCACTAAGATTCCTTCGGGTGAAAAGGTGTCCGAAGCTGTCGAGCAGTGCCTGGTGAAAAACGACGGAACGCATGAGGGTGGACTGGACCGCCTGGTCGCTGAGGCTCTCTTGCCATACCCGGTTTCCGCGGAGCTGGTTTCCCGGGAAGAGGGGTTTTTCCTGGTAGAGCCGCTGTGTAATGAGGGAACCGCCTTCATTTTCGGGGCAGGCCACATTTCGCAAAAGCTTGCGCCTCTTACCCGAATGGTCGGGTTTCGAACGGTTGTGCTGGACGACAGAAGCGAGTTCGCCAGACGGGAGCGGTTTGACACCGCCGATGAAATTATTGTACCGGCTTCTTTCGAGGGGGTCATGGACGGCCTGGCAATCGATGAACGGAGCTACCTCGTGCTCGTGACTCGGGGCCATATCCACGACCAGACCCTCCTGCGGCAGGCTCTGCGGACAAAGGCGGGATACATCGGCATGATCGGCAGCCGCAGGAAGCGCGACCAGACCTACGAAACGCTCGGCAGGGAAGGGTTTTCGAAAAGCGACTTCGACCGTGTCCACTCACCCATCGGAATCGAAATAAAGGCCGAGACCCCCGAGGAGATCGCGGTAAGTATCGTTGCAGAACTCATCATGGCCAGGGCCGGGAATAATCGAGCAGAGTGAAACTGCAAGCTCAAAGAGTGTGGGGCCGGACCAGGGCCAGGTCCTTTATGCCGGATCTATCGCACCGGGTGGCGAACGTGCCGGCTGCGCGCGCTTAGGCCCTGCGGGTGTTCTTGTTCCGGTTCTTGGGGTACCTCAACTTGCGGTGCAATAATGGGACAGTATCAGCATTTCCGGACGCGATGAATTCAAGGACCTCTGCGTCAGCCTGGCGGTGGAACACGGCTTCCGCATCTCGAATCCCGACCTGCTGCCGGCGTGCTATTTTTTCCGTTTCGAGAGTAGACCCCTGGTGGTCCTTTTCAAAATTTGTTCATTGCAGCGGAAGGATTGAGTCAGTGCCGCGCTGGGAAAGCTTATTCCCGGCAAGGCGCCAGGGTCGGGTCAACATCCGATCACCTCAAAGGGAATATCCGGATTATGCAGGATTGCCATGCAGAACTTCGACAGCATATCGGTCAAATCCTCAAAGGCGTCCGGTTTTGACATAAAGGAGGAAGCACCGGCCTGCTTGCTCAAGGCTATGTCAGCCTCATTTTTGGAGGTTGTCAGTACCAATACCGGGATGTCACTCAGTTGTGGATCTGATTTTATTCTTGCCAGGGCTTCACGGCCATCTATTCGTGGCATGTTTAGATCGAGGAGGATCAGGTCGGGCCTGGGGTAATTTTGAGAATCCACAAAACTCCCCTCCTTGTACAGGTAATCCAAAAGTTCCCGCCCATCCCCAACATAGCGCAAATCATGGGCAATACCCATTTTCTGAAAAACTTCGCCCACGAAAAGACAATCATCTTCATCATCGTCCGCTATGAGAACTACAAATGTAGGATTTTGCCTTTCCATTAAGCCCCTGTTTTTTGTTCAACCGGGAGAACAACAATGAAGGTCGTGCCTTGCTCCGGGATACTCCTTACCGTAATCTGGCCACCATGCCGGACAACGATTTTTTTGCAAATGGTGAGTCCCATTCCGGTTCCGCTGTAAGAGGCATTCCTTCCATGAAGCCGCTCAAAGGGCTTGAAGATCTTATGGCTATAGCATTCATCGAAACCAATGCCGTTGTCCTCTATGAATACATGGCATACGGAATCGTCAATGCGTCCATAAATCTTCACGATGGGGGGGTCGGATTCTTTGCGGTACTTTATTGAATTTCCGATGATGTTCTGAAAGAGTTGGCGCAATAGCACGGCGTCGCCGTCAACTGTTGGCAGCTCACTAATCTCCACACTCCCTCTGGCTTTATTGATCAAAATCTCGAGGTCGCTTGCGGCGTCCTTAACAACTCCGGTCAGGGAAACAGGTTGGTAATCCAGCCGGCTCGTGCCGGCCCTGGAGTAATCGAGCAGGGCTCGCAGCAACCCAGACATGCGGTTTGCCGCCTTCGTAATACGTTCCATGTAGTCCTGACCTTCGGGATTCAAGGATTCCTTATGCTTTCTCAAGAGAATGCCCCCAAAAGTCTGGATCTCTCTCAGGGGTTCCTGAAGGTCGTGTGAAGCAATAAAAGCAAATTCCTGCAACTCCTCGTTTAGTTGTTCAAGCTTGGTCACGGTGGCGCTGAGTTCCGCAGTACGCTCATCCACCCGAAGCTCCAGTTCGTTTCGAGATCTTCGAAGTTCCTCCTCCATCAGTTTCCGGTCGGTCGTGTCCCATATAAGACCGTTAACCAACACAGGCTTGCCGTTGTCATCATGGACCAATTTTCCACGTGCGCAGACGTAATGCACGCTTCCATCCGGCCAGACTGCCCGGTATTCCGCTTCATAGGGCACATCCCTTTCAATGGTTTGTGCCCATGCCGACTCGACCATCTCACGGTCGTCAGAATGTAACGCCTTGTAGAACTCCTCCTCAGTTCCGGTGAATTTATCCCAGGCAATACCCAAAAGATGACAGACCTGATCGTCAAAATGGCGTTTGTTTTCGATTAAATCCAGGCGCCACACACCCATGTGGGCGGATCGTAGCGCCAGATCGAGCCGAGACCGGTTGTCGCGTAGCTCTTCCTCAATCCGCTTGCGCTCGGCAATCTCCCAGGCCACGTCGGCCAGGTAGGATGCCGCTCCGATGTCTTGTTGAGTGTAATCCACGGGTTTGTTACCGATGCCGAGTATGGCTACAACCCGGCCGGACCTCATGATGGGTACGAGCAGTTCCCGGATAACAGGGGGATGTCCGTCGGGCAGGCCTTTTCGGTGAGGCAATGCAGAATACTCATTGTGTACTACCGGACGCTTTTCATGAAAACAGTCCACCCACACCCCCGCCTTCTCTATTGGATAATGTGCGCCTTTCCCCCCTGCTGTGCAAAATTCCTTAAGGGTCCTCGTTGACCATGCCTGGAGTGAAAGGTTTTTCTGATCGCTTTCCACAAAATGGATGAACCCTATGGGGCTGTTGGTAAGTCGGCTGATTTCATCCAGTGTTTTCTGAAGCACCTCCTCGGAAGGATGAGATGCGGCAAATTCCAGCAGACCGAGACGGACATTTACAAGGTTCTCAGCTCTCTTGCGCTCGGTGATATCGGTTGCCGTTGTCCTGCATAACTTCTTAGCGCCGGAATCCAGTATAAATACTGTATCGAGAAGTGCATAAAAATCTCCTTCCGATTTTGTCATCAATCCTATTTCACAACTCCGTCGTTTCCTGCTCGTAAAGACCTCGTTCAAATGAGAACGAAACTTGTCCCTGTCCGCCGGCACGATGAAGTCCTGAAATGGGCGTTTGGTGAGGCTGCTCCTCTCAATGCCCAGTTGCGCCGCCGCAGTAAGGTTCGTTTCCAATATAATTCCATTCTCACCAAGGGTAAGATAGCCGACCGGAGCGAGTTCATAGAGGTCAACATATCTGTTCCGTGTCTCCTCAACCAGAGAGTTGGCGCTCTTAAGCTCTTCGTTCTGCATTTCCAGCTCGATCTGGTGCACCTGGAGTTGGTGAACCAGCGCACGGACATCTTCTTCAGGCATTGCGGGAGGTGCTCCCGTCTTTTTCCTGCTCAGGGCCTCTTCAGCCCGCCGGCGCAGGTCGCCGGGCCGTTCCTGTCGCGACCGGTCCTTGGCCATGGTTTTCATCTCCCACTCTTCATCGTCCAAGTCGATCTGTAATGTCTTCTATTGCCAGCAGAATCAATGGACCTTGCGGGTTATGATCGTCCTGCTCAATCTGACGGGCATTGAGGAGCATTTTCCTGTGTCCTATCTGGGGGAATTCATGTTCCACCGGATAGTCCTCGAAGAACTTGTTTTCCGAAAGAACACTCTCCAGCATTTGTCGCAGGGCTGGGATGTCCCACTGCCGGTTTCCCAGATCGTAGAGGTGCTCCTTTTCGGTTCTTTCAGCCGTGGTCACGAAATTACGGTAAAAAGACCTGCTGGCGGAGACGACCTTCAAATGGGCATCCAGCACCAGCAACGGCGTCCGCACGGTTGCCACGATGCCCTCGGCGCACTTCTGTGCCCGCTGAATCAAGTCCCGGCTCTCCCGTAAAGACCTTTCCATATGCTTTAAACGGCCGATATCGGTGAACGTGACCACCACTCCGTCGATGACGTTGTCAATCGTTCGATAAGGTGAAATGCGCATGAGGTACGAGCGGTCATCTGTGGTCTGAACCTCCGCTTCCTTGAATACCAGTGAATCGATGACGCTCATAACTTATTCGGTCAGGTTCACCCCCTTAAGATTGGATGAAATGTCACTGACGCGACGTCCCACGTCTATGGGGATAAGTCTTATGATGTCGGCGACAGACGTCGTAAAACGCTTGACCTGCATATGATTGTTCAGGAAAAGCGTTGCGATATTGGTGCTGTTCAGGAGATTCTTCATGTCGCTGCTTGATCTGGACAACTCGTCGATCTTGTGCTGCAGTTCCGCGTTGACGGTCATAAGCTCTTCGTTGAGCGATTGCATCTCCTCCTTGGATGAGGTCAACTCTTCATTGGAACTCTGGAGTTCCTCATTGGCCGATTGAAGCTCCTCGTTGGCCGACTTGAGTTCTTCCTGCGAGGTCGTCATCTCTTCGACGGTGGATTCAAGCACCTCTTTGGTCTGCAGAAGTTCCGTCTCGCATGCCTCGACGCTGGGGAATCTTCTCACCGGCCGGACCTCTCTTTTGCCTTCGGGAGCTTTTGGCCGGGAGGGGACTCTGTGAGTCGTCAAATACAACCAGCAGCAATCCGTGCATCGCATCCGGTTCACTCAGGGGCTTTACGGTAAGATGGACGACCTGATCGTCGCCGTTTGTACGAACTCGCAAACCCTTCAAGGTTACGTCCGCCTTTTCCGCCAGCGCTCTTCGAATGGCGCCCCCCAAATGTTGTTTCAGCCCTTCGCGAGCCAATGCATAGATATTCAGGTTGGCTTTTCCCGCAGCCAACTCCAGGCATTTTCCCGTTCGCCCATGAACGTAGACAATGTCGCCCTTGTTATTGATGAGCACCGCCGAAGGCGAAAAATCCTTGAGGAGAATGGCTTGAACCAGGTCAGGAACGGTCCTTTCCGCATTTTTCCGGGATTCGGGTGGAGTGGTGACCCTCTCGGCATCGGCAAAGGACAAATCCGACGAGAAATCCGTCAGGTTCGTGATGGCGGAGGAGGACTCCTTGCGCCTGAATGTTTTCCACTTGCTGTCCGAAACAGAGAAGAGATCGGTGAAGTTGCCGATGGTTTCAGCTGTCCCCAGGCAAAGGATGCCGCTTGGATTTAGACAGTAATGGAATAGGGGCAGCAGCTTCTTCTGGATCTCCGGGGTCAAATAAATGAGGAGGTTTCAGCAACTGAGGATATCCAGCTTGGTAAATGGCGGGTCCATGATGAGGTTCTGAGGGGCGAAGACTACCATCTCCCGTATTTCCTTCTTGATCCGATAGCCGTCCGAATCCTCCCTGGTGAAAAAGAGATCGAGACGCTCGGGAGATACCTGGGCTGCAATGTTAGGGAGGTACATGCCCTGGCGGGCCTTTTCGATACCCTCTTTGTGTATGTCCGTAGCAAAAATCTGGATTTTGAAGCGGCCCTTTCGCCCCAGTCCTCCAAGACACTCTATGAGCATGATAGCGATGGAGTAGGCTTCTTCGCCCGTGGAGCAGGCGGGGACCCAGATTCGTAATGTGCCTCCTTGCTTTTTGCCTTCGAGGATGTACTCCTCCACCTCTTTTCTGAGAGCTTCAAACGATTCGGGATCTCTAAAGAAGCTGGTGACTCCTATCAACAGTTCCGAGAAGAGCAGATCGATCTCCTGTGTATTCTCCTGGAGATAGCGGACGTAGAGGGACATGTCGGCAATTTGATGGACGGTCATGCGCCTTTCGATACGGCGGTAAATGGTGCTCTTCTTGTAAAAGGAGAAGTCGTGACCGGTCTGTGCCCGGAGAAGAACAAAAATCTTCTGCAGCATCCCCGATGTTTTTCCCGCCAGGACCTCAGCTTTGCGGGGGAGGGTTGCCGCCGTTTTGGCGTGTTTCACGTAGTCCATCAGTCTTGCCGGCAGGTGCTCCGCCGGGGCGATATAATCCACGAGCCCGGTAGCGATGGCGCTCCGGGGCATGCCGTCAGCTTTGGCCGACCTGATGTCCTGCACCATCACCATGCCCAGCTTTTCCTTTACCGCGCTCACGCCCAACGTCCCGTCCGAACCCATCCCGGAAAGAATGATGGCGATACTCCTTTCTTTCTGATCTTCAGCCAGGTGATTGAAGAAGAAATCGATCGGCAGCCGCAAGCCGCGAGAGGCGGTCGGCTCCAGTAACTGCAGGGTTCCATGCAGTATGGATAGAGCCTTGTTTGGCGGAATCACATAGACACAGTTGGGTGCGACCTGCAACCCGTCCCCTGCCTGGTGGACCTTCATCGTGGTGAAGCGTTGCAAAAGCTCGGGCATCATTCCCTTTTGGGTCGGGTCGAGATGAGAAACAACGACGAACGCCAACCCGCAATTCGGCGAAACATGGGTAAAAAACTGCTCCAACGCTTCCATCCCGCCGGCCGAAGAGCCTATTCCGACGATGTGGAAGGTTTTTTTGGAATTGCGCCTATTGCTCTTGACGGGCAGCTTCTCTGTCGGAGGGTTTTGGGCTGTTTCCCCATCGACATGTTCCGGTCGCGCAAGACTTTTCTTGTCTTTTTTCATGTCGGCGCCAAGGGTTCTCTCTTGTGAGAGTATTATTATCGATGATACCTTGAGTCTGATTTTGTAAACCTGATGCAACTTAGTGATTATACAAAAAAAACAAAAACAAGCAACGAAATACCTCCCCCAAGTCTATGGGCATCCGCAAAATACTGCGTAAAAAATATTGATCTTTTGACTATTGTGTCAGTAACTTGGGCTGGTTTTAGTGACAAATTCACGTGGCGGACTACGAGTTCGGTGAGGCGCAATGCGCCGACTGCGGCTATCCGGTCGGTGGCTATTTCCAGAATCGAAAGCTTGTGAAATTGGACTCGTGTTCGCTATGCAGATGCACCCGCCTGCCGGAGTTTTTGATCGATGCTCCGGAGTCTTTCGAAGGGCTGGTGCAATGGACCGGAAAAGGAAACCACGAGGTTAATTAATATTTGCGATAACGGCGCCGGCACACGAGTAGAAAATCTTGCGAAAGTGATTTACATTGTGTAAATACGCGTAATGCGATACACTTGAAAAGAAGAGAAAAACAGCCAAAACATCCGCCGGCACGGGATTGCCTTTGAGGATGCGAAACGAATTTTCGACGGGCCTACGGTCGAGCGGATAGATGACCGTTTCGACTATGGCGAGGATCGAATATATGCCATCGGTCTGGTAAACGGGGTGGAAATTACGGTGATCTACACCGATGCGGGTGATGATGAAAGACGCTTAATATCGGCTTGGAGAGCAGAGCCTCATGAAAGACATTACTACTGGGAAAAAATCGAGGGTCGCTGAATGCGAGACGGATTGGGACAAATTGCGTGCTATGAGCGATGCTGAGGTACACGCCGCCATCGAGTCCGATCCCGACGCACACCCGACTGACGAAGAGTTCTGGAAGGATGCTGAGGTGGTTTTACCGCAGCGCAAGCAGGTTGTGACCATGCGGATCGATGCGGACGTGCTTGAATGGTTCAGGCGGCAACCGGGTTATCAGACGAGGATCAACGCAATTCTCCGGTTCTATATGAAGGCACACAAAAATAATAACCAAGGTGCATGAATGATGATGACAGGTTCGCCGGGGTCGTGGTGAGGACCTGGGTTTTCCGCCTAAAATCCAAATGAAGAATGAACTACCCCAATATCCTTCATTGCACTCCTTTTCAAAAATCAATTCAAATGATCCCTCAAATCAGGATGCGCTCGACTCCATCGAGGGAGCCCCGGTCGTTTCGACGGTCATATAAGCCGGTGGTGCGGGCGGATTCATGGTTGGCCATCTGTTGTGCCACCTCCAGCTTTGCGCCGTTACGCAGGTATTCCGTGATCCCTGTGGCGCGGAAGCTGTGGCAAGAGATCTTTATCCCGATATCACGCATGAAATGGCTTGCACAATTGCTCCTTGATGGTACGTGAAGCTTTGTATAAATTGTATTACAATAAATACGAAAGGATACAATATGCCAAACACGCATACTGTGAGGCTTCCGGAGGAATTGACGGCGCGATTGGCAATTCTTGCCCGAGCGGCTCGCTTTCGGCCGGGAGCCGAATTCCGTGCCCCTATCCAAACTCATCACGTTTATCCTGTCGCTTGTGGCAAGCGGGAAGAGCAGGGGGGGGACATTAAGTCCGGGGATTTATTCCGCACGGCAACACGCACAGGACTGCGAGATGGATGTTTGACTCCGAGCTTTGATGTGACTACAATAGGTCTTAGTTAAATGTATCCACTATGACCATATTGAGGGAATCAGCATGGCGGATTTAAATGTCGGAATCCGGGAAGCCAAGGCTAACTTGAGCAGGCTCCTAAAAATTGTGCAGAAGGGAAAAGAGGTGGTCTTAACGGATCGCGGAAGGCCTGTGGGAAAGCTGGTTCCAATAGATAAGAAAGCTTTACCGCTTGCCTCCAGAATAAAAGAAATGGAAGAGGCGGGCATCATTGATCCGCCGGTTGGGAAAGGCCCCAGGCGCTTGCCTCCGGCGATATTGGTCGAAAACGGGATGGCTCAGAGGCTTCTCGAAAATGACCGGGGTATCGATTCATGAGAGTCGAGGGCGAAGAAATCGTCGTTTACTGGGATACCTCGGCGGTGCTCTCATCGCTTTTCTCCGACGTTCATAGCGCCCAAGCCTTGGATTGGGCAAATCGTGACGGTTTCCATTTTCTTTCTTCCCTGACCTATGCGGAAACCTGTGCCGTTACTGTAAGGATGCGAAGGGAACGGAAGGTAGCGGAGCTTCTTGCCGATGCGGCCATGGAGGCTTTCAACGGAGGTCCGTGGCGCAGAGTGAATACACAACCGGCATGGAATCAAATGGCGATGCTTTCCAAGAAGTGGGATCTTCGAGGCGCTGATTTGTGGCATCTCGCTTTGGCGAAAAGTCTTCGGGAGCAAATCCCGGAATTGGTCTTTCTCGCTTTTGACCGCAAACTGCTGGTCTCAGCCAGAGGCGAGGGCTTTGTCCTCAAGACAAAAGACCTTTCATAACCACATACCCGGATCATTTTTTCACCGTGGCGGGTTCCAGCCGGCCCCCCCCTTCGCACGAACCTGTTTTCACGCCCTGGCATACTCCATGATTGAGAGGATGGTTGGCTTTTAATTGATTTTCATTATTGTTCAACTCAGAACGGACTATTGCGCCAGTTTGGAACTGACAAGCCGGTTCAGGCTAACCCCAGCCTCGGCAGCCTGTAGCGCCAGTTTACGATGAACTTCAGGAGGGACACGAACTACGAATTTACCGCTGAACTGTTTGGATGAAATCGGCTCCGGCAGGGGTTCGTGGTTTTCCTCCATGTCCTTGACGACCTCTGCAACGACCTTGCGAATGCCTCGCAGAGCAGCCTCAGGAGTGCGCGCCAACCAGCTCAGACCAGGGAATTCCGCACACAGGCCCAAGTGCTCCTTATCTTCATCGGACCACATAACACGGTAAGTGTAACGATCATTTTTCAATGGCATTTTCCAATCTGAACCTCTCGACAGCCTTAAGCACCTGCCTCACCTGATACGCTCTGGCCTTTCCTTTCCTGTTTTGTATGTTTACCCGTGGATCGCCTTGCCACGGCGTCTTATACACGCGATGGCTGGTAGCTTCCTGACGGGGCTTGCCGAAATAGTGATCACAAACCCTGCACAAATCGGTAAAACGAATATCTGCCGGGTTGCGCTCCATTTCTTCAAGGATGTCGTCAATTCTTCCCATACCCCAATAGTATCACTATCGATATCAGTGTCAAGGATTCGTAAGACATCAAAATGCGGCCCGCCTGGCAGAGATGAGACGCAAGTGCTCGTGTCAAACCTCATTGTCCACGAAATCCAGGACCCGCCCGATAGCCCGAAAGGGTTCGACATCATGGAGACCACGTAGGAGGAGGTCAGGCATGAAATTCACTGTTAAGCTCACTACGCCCACATCTGCATCGGAAACCCGAACTGGTCTTGCTCTTGCTCAGTCGAAACACCGACAGCGGTGCCGGAATGAATTCGTTGAGCGGTCCATAGGGCTGCTAGCGCATCAAGAATATCGTCGTCGGAAACGTATTTAGGCAATACGGATTGCCGGATATTCTCAGCCATACCGCAAAAAGCCTGCTCAGTTAGCTGAAAACGTACCAAAAAACCAAATCCTGAATGTTTCGAATACCGCATAGGCCGTTGATTGTTCCAGTAGTAAAAGCAAACTTCCGGATGCACTTCCAAGACCGTGTTCACCAGTTCCGGTTTTTTACGTAGCTGACAATCGAGGTCACGGATTCGGGGCAATAGGTCATAAGTCTGTCGGCTTAGCTTTTTCCCGCAGGCCTTTTCCGATGCAGTGCAGGCCAAGTCATAGGAATCGGTCTCAATGACATCACGAACGGGAACCGGGAATACACTGCTCTTGCGGGGACCAAGAAGGCGACGTGCTTCAATGTCGCATTCACGCGATTTATCTGAAGGCAGACCTATTGGGATATCTATTGTCGTGATAGTTCCGGCAGCGGCTTCCAAAAGCGATTTTGCATCCGGAAATACTTGCGCCATCGGTTTCTCACCGCTGACATTGGCCGTCAGGCAAAGCCAGCCACCCTTACAACCATCAACACCGCGAATAATCACAGTTGCTCCTTTTCCCATGAATATAGCGCAAATTTACTGATTGTCACTGGTCAGGCAGGACATCATCGAGCGCGAAGTAGCTTCCGAATGAGATGCAAGAACTCAATTAGTCTCAGAACTTGGGATTTCGCAGGGTATAAGCGCGACATCATCGTAAATGGATTTTACTTCATAAGCCCTGATCCGTGCCGACCCTGGCCCACGATGGTCATAGGCATTGTGCCACCGAGTTATCTGCTCCTTAAAGAGACGCTTTGATACGAAGTCGTGCAGACGGGTGTCCAGTGAGCTAGCTTGCGGTCAGGCTGGGGATTTCCCTGCCGACCGTCAGCGAGGGGGGGAAAGAGGCGGTCAAATAGTGGATCGTGAAAGTTAGATATGGGGCCATGGAAAGGCGCGGGGGAGACGCCCCCCCGCGCCTTTCATGTCTTTTATGAGCGCTCTAACCGAATTTGCCGGTAATGTAGTCCTCGGTTTCCTTTCGGGAGGGGCGCGTAAAGATCAGCTCCGTTGCCGCGAGTTCGATAAGTTCCCCGAGGTACATGTACGCGGTGTAGTCTGAAACCCTGGCCGCCTGCTGCATATTGTGGGTCACGATGACTATCGTGTAGTCTTTTTTCAGCTCGATGACAAGGTTTTCTATGCGCGCAGTGGAGATGGGGTCGAGTGCGGAAGCGGGTTCGTCGAGAAGCAGGACCTCGGGCTTTACTGCTATCGCCCGGGCAATGCAAAGGCGCTGCTGCTGGCCTCCCGAAAGGCTGTAGCCGCTGCGGTGAAGAATGTCTTTTACTTCATCCCAGAGGGCGGCCTTGTGCAGGGCCCATTCCACTCTTTCGTCCATGCCGCTTCTGCTGAGTTTTTCGTAGAGTTTTACCCCGAAGGCTATGTTGTCGTAGATTGACATGGGAAAAGGCGTAGGCTGCTGAAAAACCATGCCGACCTTTGCTCGAAGCTTGTTGAGATCGCTTCCGTCCTGGAGTATGTCGGCGCCGTCCATAACGATTTGACCGGTCGCCCTCTGGTGCGGGTAGATTTTATATATCTTGTTGAAGGTGCGAAGCAGGGTGGACTTCCCGCAGCCCGACGGGCCGATGAAGGCCGTTACGTGAAATTCCGGGATATCCATGGCGATGTTCTTTAGTGCCTGGACTTCACCGTAGAAAAAGTCCAGGTCCCGAACGACAATTTTTGGGGTTGGCTGCTGCTTTGTTGTCATTTCATTATTCACGTTAAAAGAGGTTTAGCGGCCAAGTGGCTTTTGCTTGAAAAGCGACCTGGCCAGGATGTTAAGACCCAGAACGGCTAGTGTTATGAGCAGGGCGCCGGCCCACGCCAGGGAGTGCCAGTCTTTGTAGGGGCTCATCGCGTAGTCGAAAATCATCACGGGAAGATTGGATGTGGGCTGGTTGATATTGCTCCAGAACATATTGCTTAGCGAGGTGAACAGCAAGGGCGCGGTTTCTCCGCTTATCCTGGCGACGGCGAGAAGAACCCCCGTGATTATGCCTGCCCGGGAGGCCTTGAGCGTAATCATGGTGATGATCTTCCACTGTGGCGTGCCCAGAGCGGCGGCGGCCTCGCGCAAACGGTTGGGCACAAGCCTCAGTATGTTGTCCGTGGTCCTTACGACCACCGGAATTACCAGCAGCGCTAAAGCAAAAGAGCCGGCAATCCCGGAAAAGTGACCCACAGTTACGACGTAGGTTTCATAAACGAAAAGCCCCAGCACTATGGAAGGGGCGCTTAGCAAAATGTCGTTTAAAAACCCCGTGACCGGTGCGAGCCAGCCCGTTTGTCCGTATTCCGCCAAGTATGTGCCGGCGAGGATCCCGACCGGGGTCCCGATCAGCGTGGCCAGCACGACGATCTGGAAAGAGCCGACAATCGCGTTGATTATTCCCCCGCTGCTCCCCGGAGGCGGGGTCAGCTCTGTGAACAGCTTCAGGCTAACCGCGGGAAGACCATACTGCAACAGCGTCAAAAGTATCCAGCCAAGCCAGAAAAGGCCAAAACACACGGTCAGCATAGCGCCGGCCTGGCTCAGAAAGTTCACGAAACGCCGGCGGGCCTGGATAGAAATCAATTCGCTATTCCTTTCCCTCAGGAGCGCTTGCCCTCCAACCTCGTTAGCCTGATCAAAAGGAGCTTGGCGAGGGCGAGTACGATGAAGGTAATGATAAACAAAAAGAGCCCCAGCTCTATAAGCGATGAGGTATAGATCTTGCCCACCGCTTCGGTGAATTCGTTGGCCAGCGTCGATGCAATGCTGTTGCCCGGCAAGAGAAGCGAAGTGTGCAGCCGGTGGGAGTTTCCTATTACGAAGGTGACGGCCATCGTCTCTCCGATGGCGCGCCCGAGGCCAAGCATTATGCCGCCCACCACCCCGACCTTGGCGTAGGGAAGGACTATGTGCCTTACAACCTCCCAGGTGGTTGCGCCCAGGCCGTAAGCGGATTCCTTGAGCATGGGAGGGACTACCTCGAACACGTCCCGCATCACGGCGGCAATAAACGGGATCACCATTATCGAAAGGATAAGCCCGGCGGTTAAGACCCCTATGCCGATGGGAGGGCCGGAAAAAAAAGGACCGATCAGGGGCAGCGCGCCCAGATGGGAATCTATCCACGGTTCGGCGTGTTGGCTGAAAACGGGGGCGAATACGAACAGGCCCCACATGCCGTAGATTATGCTCGGAACGCCGGCAAGCAGCTCTATGGTGGTCCCAAGAGGCCTTCTAAGCTTCGCGGGGCACATCTCGGTAAGAAACATGGCGATGCCAAAGCTTACCGGTACGGCAATAATGAGAGCGATAGCAGACGTCACGAGAGTCCCGACGATCGGGACAAGCCCGCCAAACACGTTGGTCACGGGATTCCACGTCGAGGTGCCGATGAATCCAAAGCCGAACTTTCTCATTGCGGGCAACGCTCCGATGAACAGCGAAACGATTATGGCCGCCATGAGAAAAAGGACCAAAAAGGCAAAAAACCTGGTTACGTTCTTAAACAGCCAATCCCCCGGGGAATACGCGCGCGGGGGAGGGACGGAGATTCGGTTGGGCACTACCATGCTTACCTCTGTTAAGACCTCGCTTCCATTTGCCATCTATTGGAAAAACCCTTGAGCAGGAAAAGGGGGCCCGGTACCCCCTCGTCTTGAGATTTTCTCTTATATCCGAAATCCGGGCGGATGATAAACACTATATTGGAAGGAATCTGTCCTACTTCATTGCCTCGGAGGTTTTCCATACCGGGGCGCCGTTAGTTCCTTTTATCGTGGACCAGGAGGACTCGATGATGCCGACAACATTTTTCGGAAAAGGCACGTATACGAGCTTTTCGGCCATACTGGCGCCGTTGGCGTAATCCCAGGCGAAGAATTTGAGAACTTCGAGAGCGCGCTCGGGATGGTCCTGCGCCTTGTGCATCAGGATGAACGTGGCTCCGGTGATCGGCCAGCTTTCCGCACCGGGTTCGTCGGTAAGTATCATGTAGAAGCCGGGGGCGTTTTTCCAGTCAGCACCTGCGGCAGCCGCCTGGAAGGTCTTGTTGGTGGGGTGAAGGAGCTTGCCGTCGTGATTGTAGAGCAGGGCGTAGGGCATCTTATTGTTGAGGGCGTAGGCGTACTCGACATAACCGATGGAGTTGGGCACCTGCTGAACGTAGCTTGCAACGCCCGCGTTTCCTTTGCCTCCAAGCCCGACAGGCCACGATACCGATACGGAGTTGCCGACCTTCGTTTTCCATTCGGGGCTGACTTTGCAAAGATAGTTGGTGAAGATGAAGGTCGTGCCGGAGCCGTCCGACCTGTGTACGACGGTGATTTTGGCATCGGGAAGCTTCAAGCCGGGGTTCAGCTTCTTGATGGCCGGATCGTCCCACTTTGTGAGCTTGCCAAGGTAGATGTCGGCGATCAACTGGCCGTTTAACTTCAGTTGCCCTTGCTTGATCCCCTTGACGTTTAGCGCGAGCACTTCTCCGCCCATAACCGTGGGGAACTGCTGAAGATCGTCCTTTGCAAGCTCTTCGACCGTCAGCGGCATGTCGGAGGCGCCGAAATCGACCGTCTTTGCTTCTATCTGCTTAATGCCCGCGCCGGACCCAATGGATTGGTAATTCAGGCCGATTCCCGTACTGGCCTTGTAGGCTTCCGCCCATTTGGAGTAAATCGGGTAAGGGAATGTGGCGCCGGCTCCGGTGATGTCCATGGCAAAAGCCGGAGTTGCCGCACTGACACAAAGCAGCACCGCCGTTGAAGTTAATAAGGTACGGGCCAAACCAACCATTTTCATTTTTACTCTCCTCCTTAATAAAAATTAAAGCCTGTTCGTCAATTCGATAGCGACGTCCCAAACGTCGATTGGAAGAAAATACAGGAAGAATGTTACGAGTATGTGACATCATTGTGACAGGTGTGTTGATCACCCGCTGTTAAACCCGGTCGGAACGGTCCGGTGTGAACCCCTTGCCGGTTTAGTGACGACCGTTTAGGGCCGCATTTTCTGGAAACCTTCTTGAATTTAACACAAACGTAACAAATGGTTTCAAGCGACCGTAAATCTCACTTGTACGGACCGCTCCCTCCTTGCCGCCCGCAGGCTTGCGCGGTATCATCATTTGCCTGAAAGACAGGACTTAACCTCAATGAGGAGTATACGGTGTCCAATATGAAGACTTCCTCGCCGCCGCGGGGTGAAGAGTTTCGTTTCGGCAGGTTGGCGCTTGCGACCGGAGTTACGATCCATTACGCACAAAGAGGTGAGAGCGACCAACGGACCGTGGTTTTTTTGCACGGCTACGTCGATTCCTGGCGTTCTTTTACCGGCGTGTACGGGTTCCTCTCAAAGACCCGCCGGATAGTTGCTCCCGACCTTCGGGGCCATGGGGATTCCGACAAGCCTCGCAGCCTCTATGGAGTGGAGGATTATGTAGAGGACCTGCTGCTTTTGATGGACGGACTGGGATTGGATAAGGCCGACCTCGTGGGCCATTCGATGGGGAGCTTTGTCGCCCAGTCTTTTGCCGCGCGCTTTCCGGGCCGGGTAGGGCGGCTGATACTCGTCAGTTCCGCGCCCTCCCTCGAGGGCAACTCCTCCATCCAGGAAATCAAGCCTCTTATCGATGCGCTCGAGGACCCAGTCCAAAGGAGCTTTGCGGCCGAGTTTCAGATGCCCTCCAATCCCGTTTCGACAAGTTTTATGGAAATGATCGTCTCGGAAACCATGAAGGTTCCAGCCCACGTGTGGCGCTCGGCATTCTCGGGGCTTGCCCGGGTGAACCATGAGCCGGTCCTGCGGCAGATTAGCGCTCCGACGCTGCTCTTGTGGGGAAACCAGGATCAGCTTTTTACCCGGAGGGATCAGGAAGCGCTTTTGTCTGCAATAGCCGGTTCAAGGCTCGAGGAGTTCGATACCGGTCACTGTCCTCACTGGGAAAAGCCGAAGGAGACAGCCCGGGCCATCGAGAAATTCCTCGATTGAAAAGAAAACGGGGCCTCCTTTGACGTTTTTGGCGATGGTCCATTGCAAGCGTGATTACTCCTGAAATCACCCCGATCTACGGCATAGGCTGTATTTACCTACTAGACCGGATGCCTTAATGAAAGGCGCTTAGCTCTACGTCGAAATCTCCAGGTCATAGGCGGCCTGGAAAATCGCCAAAACAATCGGGGAGTCGAATTTCTCGTATAGATGTTGAGGCGGTTGATTGCATCCGGTTGTGGGGGAGTTCTCTCAATTGGCCGGCAAGAACGATGGATGGAAAAATTTTAGCCTGCCCAAAATTCTAAAACACGAACATCAGAGATTTTGCTCCCCGATGGAGCGACCTCGAGGATTAACCATGCCGCATGCAAATGTACGGGATCTCGCACGCTATGTTGCCGACCACTGGAACGATGCCCATTCATCCGATTTTTTCAAGACAACTGAATGCGATCCCACGGATTCTCTTCCCGAGCCGGATACCCTGGAGAAAATTCTTTCCTGCTGCTACCAGGCAAGTCTTATGAGGGAAGAGGGTAGACCCGTGCGGTTTCGACTCATTCTAAGAGAGCCCGGCTGTTTCGTCGAAGGCGACGGGCCCCCCAGGGGTCTGCATCGGCTTCTGTTCGATGAGCCGAGGACCTTTGACGAGTTTGAACTTCAAAGGCTGTCCCCTGCCGTCAACTTTTATCGATCGATGATCGCAGTGGGCCGTGGCGCACAGGAGCGTCTCTGCATCTGGGGTATTGTTCATTCCGGGTCCAGGTGGGTGCAGAAGATATACGGCGGAAAAGTGATAGCACCGGCTCTGCCCGCGTCACTGGTTGTTTACGCTACCGATCCGGGTCGTGTAACCGTCTGCAGGGGAGCTCTCACTATCGCGACATTAAATCGCGGCAGTGTCGTTTCCCCCGCGTACGAGGTCTTCGATTCGACCTGGCTTTCCGCTAATTTCGCTCCGGTTCGTTTCAGAATGTGGGGGTTGCACCTGGAGGCAAGGCAAGCGGCCAAAAAGCCCTGGGCGGACTTGAACCCGGGTATAGTAGGGACCATTGCCCAACAGGTGGTAAGGCGTATCACCAGTTCTGTAAGAAATTCAGGACATGGCGGCACGATCCTGGTTGTGCCCCCGAAAACAGCAGCCCGTCTGTTCGAGGACAATTCGTTTTTGAGCATCGAATTCAAGGTGAGCGATGAGGCTGTACGAAAAAGGTTCCAGACGCTCATGGTGGACCTCATGAACACGCTTGCCGAAGTCTATGGGCAGAAGGCGGGCACGGGCAAGACCGTGGGCTGGAGGGAATATGTGGAAAGCAGCGAAGAGTCTCTTTCGCTCTGCGATGAGGCTGTCTTCGACCTTGCTCATTTTTTTGCCGATCTGGCTGCTGTGGATGGGGCCGTGGTATTCGGCGAGGGATTCGAATTGCTGGGTTTCGGGGCCATGATATCGGGGGGGCTAAAAGGGGTGAGGACAGTGGCCCGGGCGTTGGACATCGAGGGGGTTGAAACTGAACAGGTCTGCTCCGGAAGCTTCGGCGCCCGCCACCGCTCGGTATTCCGTTTTTGCAACGTCGTGCATGGCGCGATTGGAATCGTTGTTTCTCAAGATCGGGCGGTGCGTTTTGTCAAATGGAAAGCCGGCCTCGTTACCTATTGGGATTGTGTTGGAACCAGCATTATGGATTACTGATAATTGGTCCTGTCGGCCTGAAAACCGCAGGGATGTTCAGGCGCTGCTCTCCGTCTTTATTTATCCAGGATATATAGCTCGTTGGGCCTGACGAAGCTCATAAGGTACCTGTCCATTACGAGCATCTGAAAACGATATTCGAGGATGGCTTTTCGTTTTGTCGCCGCTTCATCGGGCTTCAGTGTAAATGAGACCCACCGTATACCGTTACCGGGAAAATATATGGGAGGCTTGAGGGGCGAATCGGCGCCACCAACCGGCCAATGCTCGAAATGGATAAGGAAAGTGAGCACCGTGGGTTTTAGCCTCGGATGTTTCTTTTCGCAACGGTTTAGCGCCCTCTTAACGAAAAAATATGTGGCATTGTGGTCGGGGTGCCAGTCTTCGGCCGGGGTCGTGGCGATTATGGTGGGGCGAAATTCAGCTATCACCCTTTCCATCTCTTTTGTCAGGTCGCGGCGGGTGTAGTCCGCTTCATGGATTATTTGCTCGGATTTTGGGGGGCGATTTTCCATCGTCGCTGGAGACAGGTACGGAGGCGCCGATGAGACAGGCGTCGAACGAAGGTATGATAACCCGTCGTCGGGAAAACCCAGGAAGATGACATCGTGCGCCGGTATCCCAAGCGTGGCATCGGCTTTTAACGCCTCGTGCCGGCGCAATGCACCATATCCCCGGTAGTCTTTTGGGGTGGGAGTCGAGATGTGATCCTCTTCTTCCACGCCTCTTGCGTAACCTTCACAGCTAGTCATGAATACCACGTGGACTTTCCCGCCGCTTTTCAAGACGCGCTGAATCAGGCCGCCGGTTCCAAGGGTCTCGTCATCGGGGTGTGGCAAAAGACCATAAGACGCGAGGCATGTGAGATGAGCGGCTCAACTGCATTGAGTGTCTGAGCGCGGGCGGAAAAACCTGCTCCGGCGGCGAAAAAAAAGGAGCGTCAATATTACCCCCAGCACGCCCAATTCTAGTGGGGGTGGGGACCTTTTACCTGCCTTCCCATATTTCATGCCTCTTTCTTATTGCTTTCATGACGATATCAGAGTCGGTAAACCGGGTTTAAAACTTTAGCTTCGATCCTCGATCGATTTCAAATACCTGAAACGCCGGCAGATAAATTAGATTTTTGCGGTTGCTTTTAGAAGGATTTGTCGGGGGCCGGATTAGGCCGAGGATTTCTCAGCCATTGAACAGCGCAGTTGCTGTTAGCCCTCGAACATCTGGTCAAATATCCGATATCATGTTGTTGCGGTTTGGATGGTGCGCACCGGCAAACGATCAATTGTCTACCTAAGTCGCGGTTGTTGCAGTTTTTCTGTGTGATTCGATGGACGGATTCCGAAAGAGAATATATATTGCAAACTTAAATTGTCGGTCCTTGTGAGCTTGTGAGGTGAAAATGCCTTATACCATTCGACAGATCAGAGAAAACGTGATTGGCTACAAGCTGGCTTCTGCAGCACGTTATGCAGGCATTTCGGTCGAGCGACTCAATGAAATCGAGAATGGAGAGGAGCCCAGCTTTTACGAGATGGAGGAGTTGGCACGTGTCTATGGTATCGATTCAGAGACATTGGATCAAACTCAAATTGACCTCAAGGTGGGGGATGGTGTCAGAGTTCTGGCGAGTCAGGAGGAATTTAAAGACCTCGACGATGCGATTCGCTTGAGAGTCGTGGAGGCTGCTAACGCTGCAAAGGATCTTGCGACACTTAGAGCGATCATTGGCGCTCAAGCCTCTGGAACTGCTGCCAAAGATGGGTTCGTATCCACTGCTCTGCACCCTGAACCATGGGAGCAGGGTGCAGAGTTCGCCGTGTTACTTCGATCCAAGCTTGCACTCGGGACAATCGAAATTACTTCAATGCGAGATCTTGTGATCAACGGCTTCCCGGAAGTATCCCTTCTTTATGCGCGATTAGGGCGAGAAGGTCCAGCAGGTATCACTTTTGCTGACGAACTGAGGGGCCGGTGTATCGTCATTAATTTGGACGGGAAAAATGCGAATCCTTGTGTCAGACGATTTAGTATTGCCCATGAATTGTGCCATATTCTGTACGATTGGCGAACAGAGCCTCTGGCGGTTGTCTCCGGCTATTTAGAAAAACAGGGGCTTGAGCGAGAACGGAGAGCCAATTCTTTTGCAGTTCGGTTTCTTTGCCCCGAATCAAACCTTACGGCTACCCAAGATCCTTTGAATCTCGTGAGAAATCTGACCGAACGGTACGGAATTCATTATGGGGCTGCTCGTTTGTACATTTTAAATGTTCTGAAAAAAGAACTACCAGTTCAACCGCCTCCGGATCTCAGGGATTTCAGCGTCCATCCCCGCTGGACGGCTGCTGAAGAACCAATTGGTATCGATGGGTTTCCTCTACAATCTGTGCCTCCCCAACGACGTACCTTAATTGCAGAACTTGCCTGCAGCTTGTACTCTCAAGGGCTGATCGGCAGGGACCGATTCGCAGAACTGCTAGGGGTGACTCCTGCAGAGGAAATTGAGGTTGTGCTTGATTTCTTGGGCTTCGATTTGCCTGATGCTGCCTAATGTCAAAGTACTTGATTGATTCGGACGCTTGGCTCGCCCTTCGAAAATTGTCCGTTCTCGGTCTGATGATAACTGCCGGGAAACTCGCCGATCCATTACTCATGTGTGAATATGCTGCACGCCACGAGCTTTCCTCGTTGTGCGATGAATTGTCAAACCTCGAGAAACAAAGCCTTTTGCGTGTTTGCAGTGTCCAGGGAAGAATGGAGAGATCCCAGATCCGCAGTTTGATTAAAGAAGGAGCACACAAGGGTGAAGCGGAGGCTGTCGTCTGGGCTCTGGATCAAGACAGAGATTGCCGCCCATTTTTCATCTCAGTTGATAGGAGGGCTAGACAGACAGCGAGACAAAAAGGCCTCTTTGCAGGTGATATTTTTGATTTGATTGTCGACCTACTTGAGGAAAGTGTAATAGTTGTTACTGAAGTCCAACCTAAGCTTCTTGTTTGGGAAGACCGGAAGCAACAAATTGGTCGTCCTTCTGACTACACGATTTTTGGAGAGGCGCTAAGGAAACGGCAGTTTAATCGGTGGTCAGGGTGATTTTTCGTGTCCTTGCCGCAGGCATGCCTGGCTCGGCTATCTAAGATAGTTTATCGCCGCTGATTAGGCAGGACTTTTTTCGGCGCAAGTTTCGTGGGTAGTTGATATTTCAGGAACTGACCAAGAAGTATCGACGCTCAGTAACCAGGAGATCTTCACGAAGTTTTTGTAGTGCCGAAGGCCGGACTCGAACCGGCACGAGTTTCCCCACCACCCCCTCAAGATGGCGTGTCTACCAAGTTCCACCACTTCGGCAATATTTGGAGATTATAGAGAACGATCCCGGTTTTGGCAACCTTCTTGTTGAGGTCCGCCGATTTTTCTGAGAGGAAAAGGGGTTCGTTGAAACCCAATCGATGCTAAACCGTCGAAAAGGGCTTCTTTGGCTTATTTCTCCCTCCCCGGCGATTATCGGCTCGCATGGTGGGCAGCCGGGTTCTACTTGTTGATATTCTGACCTTTTAGTTCTATATTTTATGAGATAAAAGTTAAAAGAGTGTGGAAAAATCGGAAACGGATTGAGATTTGGATGTCAAATTCTGACTACTATAAGATACTTAGCGTTTCCCATGACGCATCCGCGGAAGAGATAAAGAGAGCATATCGAAAACTTGCCCTCGAGACTCATCCCGACAGAAATCCTGGTAATGTCACAGCCGAGGAGCGCTTCAAGAAAATAAACGAGGCCTACGGAGTGCTTTCCGACAGCGCAAAGCGGTCCCAGTACGATCAATACCGTCATGTGGGTTCTCAACCGGGAACCGGCCCGGGAATGGGGTTTGGATATTCACAGGACGATATATTCAAAGATTTTTTCAGGGGCGGCCACACCCAGGATATTTTCCGGGAAATGGAAAAAGAGTTCTCACGCATGGGAATAAGGTTTGATCCCGCGTTCATCAACACTTTCTTTTTTGGCGGCAGGAATGTTTCTGTCCAGAATTTTTTCTTCGGTCCGGGAAAAGTGCGCGTGGTGCGCTTCGGCAGACCGCCGACCATGCGGCAAAATGGGTTTCGTACGGACGCCCATTCGAAGCCTGAAATACTAAAGTCGGGGAAATCGCTATTTCCCGGCCTTTCTTTGCTCGGAAAAGCGGGAAAGGCCGCAGGCGGATATTTCCTGCGAAAAGTTTTCGGCGTGGAGCGCTCGCGCCGGCAGGTGGAAGGGCGGAGGGGGACAACTTCGGGCCCGAACCTGACTTATAGCCTCAACATCACGACCGCCCAGGCGCAGTTTGGCGACACAGTGCAGGTCAATTTGCCTCATCAGGGCGGCGGGAAGCTGATTTCCGTGCGCATTCCGCCCGGCGTAAGAACGGGAACCAGGCTTAGACTAAAAGACATTGGAAATATGCTTCCAGGTCAAAACGACCGCGTAGCCGATCTGTACATAGTTTTGAAAGTAAACTCACTCCCCTGAGCCTGTTTTCTCGGAATCGGGTAACTATTTTTGGGAGTCAACCTCCGCAAAAGGGGTAGGGATGAAAACTGTCAAAATCAAGGGAATGTCCTGTCAACACTGCGTAAAGAGTGTCAAAAAGACCCTGGAAGAAATTGATGGGATAGCCAATGTCGCCGTGGACCTTGGCAAAGGAGAGGCGACGTTCGAGGAGACCCATCCGGTGGATAACGACCTCTTACGGGAGAAGATCAAGAAAGCCGGATATGAGCTTGGCTAAACGAACCCTTCGTGTCCATGGGTTGAGTTGCGCCGCATGTGTCAGAAGGGTTGAAGAAGGATTGAAATCTTTGCCCGGAGTTGCCTCGGCTTCGGTCAATTTCGCTACTTCCAGGGCATTGGTCGAATTCGACGAGGAGGTTCTGGACGAAGGATCGATTCGAGACAGGATAGAGGAGCTTGGATATGGCGCTCAGCTTGAAGCCAGGGGGGCGAATGGTCATAGAAAAACCGATGTTCTCGTCGGGGGCATGAGTTGCGCCGCGTGCGTCAGGCGGGTCGAAAATGTGCTCAAATCGGTTCCCGGCGTAGAGGACGCAGCGGTAAATCTGGCCACATCCAGGGCAACGGTCAAGTACTCCTCACAGCTTTCGGACTGGGCCTCGCTAAGGACGGCTATCGAAGAGGCCGGGTATGAGTATCTTGGCGTCTATCGGGAGGAGGCTGAGGACCGGGCTGAGGCCGCACAGGCTGAAGATGTTGCCGAAATGAAACGCAAGGTGGCGGCGGGCGCGGTCTTAAGCGTCCTTGTGATGGCCGGCACCATGCAGCATCTTTTCCCGTTTCTAGGTAAAGTCCCGCGTCCGCTGATGCAATATGTCCTCCTGGTTCTTACGACGCCTGTCGTCTTTTGGGTCGGCAGCCGTTTTATGACGGGAGCGCTCAAGGCCACGCGTCAAAAGTCGGCCGATATGAACACCCTGGTCGCCATGGGCGCTCTTTCCTCCTATTTTTATTCAGCCCTTGCGACCTTTTTCCCGCGTCTTTTCTCTGCGCCAGGGCATGAGCCGTTCGTCTATTTCGACGGGGCCGCGATGATCGTGACCCTGGTTCTTGTCGGGAGGCTTCTCGAACTAAAAGCCAGGGGGAGGACTTCCGAAGCGATCAAGAAACTGGTCACACTCACCCCCAAAACCGCTCGTGTCATCCGCGAGGGGGCCGAGATGGACATTCCCGTCGAAGAGGTTTTTCGCGGGGATTCCGTCGTTGTTCGCCCGGGCGAGCGCATTCCCACTGACGGGACGGTCGTCTCGGGAGAATCGTCCGTAAACGAATCGATGCTGACGGGCGAAAGCATGCCGGTTTCCAAAAAGCCTGAAGATGATGTTTTCGCGGGGACGATCAATCAGGGCGGCAGTTTTGTTTTCAGGGCCACAAGAGTAGGGGCTGAGACCGCCCTGGCGCGCATAATAGCCCTCGTGGAGGAGGCCCAGGGTTCCAAGGCGCCCATTCAGCGCCTGGCGGATAAGGTTGCTTCAATTTTTGTCCCAGCGGTCGTCTCGATCGCCTTGGCTACATTCATCATCTGGTATTTCGCCGTGCCCGGCCACGTGCTAAGCCGCGCTATCCTCAATTTTGTGTCCGTACTGATAATCTCCTGCCCCTGCGCGATGGGATTGGCGACACCGACCGCGGTTATGGTCGGCACAGGTCTTGGGGCCGAAAACGGCATACTCATAAAGGGAGGTGAAAGCCTTGAGCGCGCGCATCACCTCGATACCGTGGTCTTCGACAAGACCGGCACCTTGACCAGGGGCGAGCCTGAAGTGACGGATGTCGTCGCGGCCGCCGGGTTTTCGCAAAAGGATGTCCTCTCCATTGCCGCGCCGGTCGAGGCTCTCTCCGAACATCCGCTGGCAAAGGCCATAGTGAGGGCGGCATCTAATGGAAGTGTCGGCCTTGAGACTGCTCAGGCCGCGACTATGAATTTTGTGTCCGTTTCGGGCCTTGGCTCGCGTGCCTTGGTTGGTGAGAGCAGGGTTGCCGTAGGGAGCAGGAAATTTGTCGACTCCGAGGGTATAGACACGCGTGCGCTGGAGGAGGGCGCCGGGTTGCTCGAAGCATCGGGGAAAACCTGCGTGTTTGTAGCAAAGGATGGATTGCCGGCAGGGATCATCGCCCTTGCCGATACAATCAGGCCCACTGCCGCCGAGGCGGTATCTCTTCTCAAAAAAATGGGCCTCGATGTGATAATGCTTACCGGCGACAGGCTCGAGGCTGCCCGGGCGATCGCTCGCCAGGCGGGAATCGAACAGGTGCTCTCAGAGGTCCTCCCGGGCGAGAAGGCCGGCCAGATTCGGCGGCTCCAGTCGGAGGGCAGAATCACCGCGATGGTCGGTGACGGCATAAATGACGCTCCAGCCCTTGCGGCAGCGGACATCGGAATTGCGATCGGCGCAGGTACCGACATAGCCGTCGAGGCGAGCGACATCACCCTGATGCGGGATGAACTCCTGCTGGTTGCCTCCGCCGTCAAGCTTTCTTCTCTAACCATGCGGGTGATCAAACAAAACCTTTTCTGGGCATTTTTTTACAATTCAATTGGTATACCTGTGGCCGCCGGGGTGCTGTATCCCTTTTTCGGCATTTTACTAAACCCGATGTTTGCCGCTGCCGCCATGGCTATGAGTTCGGTTTCGGTCGTATCGAACGCGTTGCGCCTGAGAAGGGTCTGGAGAAAGAGTTTCCGGCCGGGTGGGTGAGTCTTGCCTGTGCTTGCATTTTCCCGGGCTGTCTTTATATTATGCCTCTGCTTTGGGGGTAGATGACACCACTTACAATTTCAAAAGGAGGAGAAATGGATCGATACGTATGTTCGGTCTGCGGCTACGTCTATGACCCGGCCGCCGGGGACCCCGACAACGGGGTGGCTGCTGGAACGAAATTCGAGGACCTGCCGTCCGATTGGGTTTGCCCTGTTTGCGGGGCGCCCAGGGAAGACTTTGAAAAAGAAACCTAATCTTAAATTCCCCAAAAACTGAAGACCGGTGTCGCTTTCCCTGACTGGCCAGGTCCTGAATCGAGGGATCACTGCCGTCGGCCCCCGCCTTTCGGGGACGGCGCACCGCTTTCTTTTTCTTGCTTCAAAAAACCTTCCGCCAGGCAAACCTGTCTGATCGCCGCATCCGATTCATCGGGGTGAAGAATGGCTCGGCACCGAGGTTTCCCCACCTGTCCCCGCCTGGGTTTTCCGGTCTTTTCAATTGACCCTGTTACATCTAAGTGCTAATTTCGCACGGGGTCTGGTGGATCGATTAATTTGATATTAAAATGAGCGGAGTTTTGCGCCTTTTTCCGTCTCGATATCCGCATTGAGGTTTTTTGCGTTATCGTCGCGGTTCTTTCCTGACAACTATTTATGGGTGCTGGATTATGCTTTCAAAGGTTTTTCGGGAATATGACATTCGTGGGATCGCCGGTTCTGAAATTACCGATTCTGATGTAACAAACCTTGGCAGGGCGTTTGGAACATACATGGCGATGGAGGGCAAAAGGCGGATTGTCGTCGGCAGGGACTGCCGGCTTACTTCCGATCGGTACCGCGACCTGCTCGTGGAAGGGTTGCTCGGCTCAGGCATGGACATTGTCGATATAGGGGTCTGTCCGACGCCGCTGCTCTACTTCGCCATACGACATTTAGACCGTGAAGGCGGCATGATGATTACCGCCAGCCATAACCCTCCCGAGTATAACGGCTTCAAAGTCTGCAACGGTTTTGACACCATCGCCGGAGCTGAAATCCAGAAGCTGGCCGCAATCATGCGGGAAGAAAAATTTAGCGAAGCGGACGGAAGCCTCGAACATTTCGATATCGTCACCCCCTACGTTGAGTTTGTTACCGGAAATGTCAAGCTCGACCGGAAGCTAAGAGTCGGGGTCGATGCCGGAAACGGGACCGGAGGCCCTGTGGCGACAGACATTCTTGAAAGGCTGGGTTGTGAGGTGCATCCGATCTACTGCGACATGGACGGCACTTTCCCCAATCATGAGCCTGACCCCACAGTGATGGAAAACATGGTTGACCTGCGAGAACTGGTTCTTCGGGAAAAACTCGATCTTGGCATCGCATACGATGGGGACGCCGACAGGCTCGGGGTGATCGATCACCTTGGCGAGGTCGTCTTCGGTGACATGCTCATGGTCATTTTTGCCCGGGAAATTTTGTCCAGGCGTCCCGGATCGGTTTTCATCTCCGAGGTCAAATGTTCGAAAACCCTCTATGACGATATCGAACGGCATGGGGGAAAGGCTATCATGTGGAAGACCGGGCATTCGCTCATAAAGGGGAAAATGAAAGAGGTAAACGCCCAGCTTGCCGGCGAAATGAGTGGCCATATCTTTTTCAAGGACGGATACTTCGGCTTCGATGACGGCATATTCGCCTCGTGCCGGTTGCTCGAAGTGCTCTCCAGCAGTGGGAAACGTATCCCCGAGCTTCTTTTCGGTATCCCCGCCATGCACTCCACGCCTGAGATAAGGGTCGAGTGCCCTGACGAAATAAAGTTCGCGGTCGTAGAGAGCGCAAAGAAGGAATTCAAAGAGAGTAATCTTGAAGTAATAGAAATAGACGGCGCAAGGATCAATTTTCCGGACGGTTGGGGTCTCGTGCGGGCCTCCAACACCCAGCCGGCTCTTGTCCTGCGGTTTGAAGCCGAAACATACGACCGGCTGAAGAAAATAAGCGATCTGATCGAGTCGACCATCGGGCGGATAAAAGGGGAATTCCTGAGTCGACTCGGACATAACGAATGAGAAAAGACGATCGCGAGAAGCTCGTGGATGAGCTGTTTAACGCCAAGAAGCTCGAGGCCATCGGGGTGCTTGCCGGTGGTATCGCCCATGACTTCAACAATCTGTTGTTCGTCATAATGGGCAATATCAATATGGCGCAGCTCAAAATCGAGAAGGATCACGAGGCGCAGCGGCATCTTGTCGAAGCTGAAAAGGCTTGCCTCAGGGCTAAAGACCTGACCCAGAAGTTCATAACGTTTTCTTCGGGCGGCGGTCCGGTCAAATGCCGCATCTCGTTGCATGAGCTGGTCCAGAGCATTGGCGACCTTGTATTGAGAGGCTCGATGATAACCTCGCGTATCGAGAGGGCTTCGGAATTGTGGGACGTCGATGTCGATGAGAATCAGATGCGCCAGGTTTTTACAAGTCTTATCGAAAACGCCCGGGAAGCTATGTCCAGGGGCGGTCTGATTTGTATCAACTCTGAAAATATTGAAATCGACGGGCCGGGGCCTGAATGGGGCGACTTGGGTGCGGGCCGCTATGTCAGAGTTTCTATTGCTGATGAAGGCGCCGGAATTCCTGAACAAAATATGCCCAGTATATTCGATCCCTATTTTTCCACCAAGTATCGCGGAAGCCAGAAAGGAATGGGGCTCGGGCTGGCCATTGCGCATTCGGTCATAAAAAAACACAACGGAAGCATAAAAGTGGAGTCGGTTCCAGGTAAGGGAACGATTGTTTCCGTACTTATTCCCGCCGCGGATCGAAAGCGCGGTTCTCTTCCATCGGCCCGCGGGTATTTTACCTCTCCCAGAAAACGCATACTGATAATGGAAGACGAAGAGATGCCGCGCGAGCTGATCCAGACCATGCTCGAGCACCTTGGCTACGAAGTCGACACGGCTCTGGAAGGCCGGGAGGCCGTCGAACTTTATGCCGAGTCCCTGGAGACCGGCCTCCTTTATGACGTGGTGATTCTCGACCTGGCGGTAAAGGTCGGTATGGACGGCAGAGACGCCATCCGGAAGATCAAATACCTCGATCCAAAAGTCAAGGCGATAGTGTCGAGCGGCTACTCGGCGGATACGATAATGAATGACTGCGTCGACTGCGGCTTTTGCGAGATCCTCAAAAAACCTTATGATCTTGAAGCTCTAAAGATTGTGCTTGACCGGGTCTTGAGCTGAATAAACCGAAACTCAGCGGTACACTTCCTTCCGATTGCCGATTCCAACAACAAGAATGCGTATTGAACCATCCTCGATCTTACAGATGATCCGGTAATCGCCCATGCGATATTTCCAGAATTCGCCCAGTCTGGAACCCTTGAGGGCTTCTCCGACGCTGCGCGGATCGTCCAGCTTGGCGACACGGCCATGCAGAAAAGCAAGAATACGCCAGGCAATCCGCGGGTCTAGCCCGTCGAGAGTCTTTTGCGCCCGAGTGGAAAGCTCAACTTTCCATGCCATAGCGTTTCATGACCTCTTCAAGCGGTACGGTTCGGGATTTGCCCGAATGGATAGCTTCAAGCTCGAGTTCGGCAAAGTAGAGGTCTTCGAGGTCGTCCAGATGATCTCGGATAGCCTCGATAATGTAGTAGGTTTTGCTGCGTCCGGTGAGTTTAGCCAGTCGGTGCAAGCGCTCGGAAACATCGTCGGGCAAACGAACGGATACAGAGCTCATGGAATTTCTCCTTTGCGTTTGAATGTGATATTGTTGTATTACAGATATCTCTCAAAGTAAAGAGTCTCCGGCTTCAAAGCTAGTCCCTTTTGTGGCTGGCGCTCTGCCTGAAAAAATCGATTGGGGTCCATTCCAGAGGGGGTCCAGCTCCCGCTTTCACAAGCCGATCTCCTGGCTGCATCACGTCAGACCTTTTTGTCTCAAAAAAAGGACGAAACCGTTTTGACCCCGAAGTCATTATACTTTTCAGCGGAAAAGCATGGGACCCGATTTTCATTCATGTCTACAACCAGGAAAACCGGATCGTGCTTGATCGTATGACACGAAAAAACAATGAAAAAGTATGAGGGGGCCTTGATGCGCTTAGGCCGGCTCGGAGCGGTTTCAGCTCTTGGAGCGGGTGAAACTCCTTGCCCTGAGGCTCCAACGCCTGCGCGGGCTTGGTGGAAAACGTGGAAACGGTTTAAGAAGCCTTGATAATCCGGAAACACGATCTTTCGAAACCTTGCCCGCGCTTCAATTTTCCCCGCCTTGAAAACGAATGTCCACGGAGGTCTTTGGAAATCCTGGAAAAAATCACCCCTCCCACCTTGGCGGGCCATCCGATAATTCATGCTATGTAATCAGTGGACAAAAAACCACGCCGGGAAACAGCCCTCGTCACCGGTGAACGACGTTCTAAGGCCCGGACGTAGGGTTGGCGTGGAGGGGGGTATTTTGGGGTGATCCCATGAGTCTTGCCTCTGACAGCGATGCAAAAAACTCATCTTCATTAATTAGATGGCTCTGGAAGTTCCCATAGGGTACCTTATTCAGCGTTATTGAGATACTCGACGATCTGGTGCGTAAGAACTTACGGTCTCCAATGTTTTCTGTCCATGAAGTTTCATCGACTGGGAACCTTTGGGTCTCCGAGAAGGATCTGGAAAAGTTGAACTTCGAGGTTTTGGGATTCCAATCAATCCCGAATGCAACTCGCAAAACATATTCTCCGGGTGGGATATGTTTTGCAGTAAAATCGTCATGAGCGCGTATATAGAAGTTCCGAACTATCTGGTGACCATCTTTCTTAAAACGAAGCGCTATTACCAGCGCATCAGTGTCTGTCCCGTTGTCTATGGTCAAGTCTGAATGGCCCGACTGAATTTCGCCAGAGCAAGGGGCGAAGCCGGTTCTTAGACGTTTGGGATGGATAGGTTCCCCTTTATCTGGCGCTTCTAGACTGAGGCTATTGGCTGGATACGTCTCCAAAGTGGGCCATCGAGGCGCCAGCACGGCACCTTGTGCGCTGGCCGAATCGTCTGGATATGGCTCGAAAGTGGGCAAAGGAGCGGGCGATACTCTGGAATGGAAGGGCTCTGATGGAATTGGCGCTTCTAAATTCTTTGATTTGGATATGGGAGAAGATGCGACACCACCACGAACCGACGAGTCTCGGGAGGCGTAACTCTTTAATTCGGTTCTGTTGCCCGTGGGAGCGTAAAAACTGTGCAGTATGTATACGTATAAAATTATAAGAAAAGAGAAGAAAGCCACAAGTGCATAGATCGTCGTATTCCTTTCTCGTCTGCTTCGATCTTCTCCTTCTTTGTCTGTGACAACACCTTCTTCGTACGTCGT